>JBILLT010000103.1:0-7433 GCA_044375925.1 Chthoniobacteraceae bacterium
TGCGGTGATTTACACATTGATTGAGAGTTGCCGTCGTCGCGGGCTTGATCCGTTCGCGTACCTCAAGGATGTGCTCACGCGACTCCCCAAGGCGACGAACTGGAATATCGGAGAGCTCACGCCAGCAACTTGGGGCCGCCGGCCAAAAACGAGTCGCCGCCTGCGCCGCTTAAAATCCAAACGACCCTTGAGCGCATCCTGTCAATAGGTGCCTCGTGTACCGCTTACGTTGTTTTGAAGTGCGTGTGGTAACTCACTTTCAAACAAATTGTTCCCCACAGAACGATGCTTTTTAATTTAGGAGTTCGGGCTTAAGCCCCATCAGGCCTTGGGTGGCCGGACGCCATGGGAATGTTATCGGCCTCAGTCGAGTAGGCCATGGGAGGCGACGGCATGAGGAGAGACAAATGGGGGCGAGCTTTTTGGGCGCTTGCCAAAGAAAGAGAACTAACCTAACCAACCAAACTCACCTCGGAACCCTTCCGAAAGCTTACTTAAAAACCGGTCCCATTGGCTCCGCATACCGAGCCAGCTCAGGCCTCGAAAAGTAAATTTAGAATCGGAGGAGTTGAAAAGCTGGCCTTCCAAACATCCTACTGGGGGTTCACGGTCGTATTTCCCGCCAAATTCTGAATCTTCAAACCGGAGAACGTCTTTCCAATCTCACCGGCACGCTGATGGAACATATCATGCCCCTCCGCACGGGTCATGTTCGGCAGCTTGACTTCGGTCCCACTGTGGAAAACTCCGGACACAAAATTTATCTGTCCAGGGGTGACTGCCTTACCGGTTCCGGGCGCGGCGGCGACGAATCCACTCTGCGACCTCAGTGTCACGTCATTCCCAGCGAACGTGACATCTTTCAACACAACCGTATTCGCAGCGATCGCAACCTTGGAATGATTGACCGCCGAATCATAGATTCCAATCGTGCCCTTCGCCCGTGCTTGGAATTCCGACCCAGTCGCCACATTGCCTCGGTCAAAGCTCACACCGTTGACGAAAATGTCCCCGTTGTCTGCAGTGAAATGCACCGCCTTCACCTGCATCACAGTCCTGGTGGTTACTTTTTGGGGCCCTGAACTCAGGTTATTGCTAACTGGCAGTGGATCAGCAGTTTTCAAGGAATCGATTGCATCCTTGCTCGTGTTCAGATAGATACCCTTGGCATTCGATACGGCCGAAAACTTTCCGGAAACATCGCCGCTTTCGCCAATGATCGAAACCCCTTTGAACGTAATCTCCTGATCAGCCCACACGTTCAGATTGCTCTCGTTGGAGAACTTAGCGTTCTCCAGGAGCACTGATCCCATTGCTCGAATGCCAACGTTCACCATCGAACTGAAATCATTGTACGAAGAGCGATCATACACGCCAACTGAAACAACATCTAAATCTTCAAAAGTCACTTCATAATCTAGCGTCACCTGATTCTTCCCATGGTCCACGCTTACAATTTTTGCTTTGTAGACGCCATTAACGTCAAATACACCGAGCCCTTCCTTCCAGTTGGCTGTTGAACTCACATTGAGAACTCGTGATGCAGTTGTCCCTCCGCTCACCGTTCGACTGAACAGATTCTTCAATTCAATGTTGCCTATCGCTTCGATCTCCATAAGCGGATCCTTCAATCCACCGTTAATATTCACCCCTCCCAGAACGATGTTTGAAATTGAGACTTTTGACTCAGCTGAATACTGAGCAGGGGTCCCCACCGTAACAGTCGCACTCGTGAAAGTGCCAGGAGTAGAGGCTAATGAGCCAGCAGTTGCGGCTAATGAGCCAGCAGTTGCCATGCCCGTTATGGCCAACGGTAGATCCAACCCTAGTTCAAGCATGCCGTCTCCTCTAACCGCAACGCTTGAGATCTTCGGTTGATTTAAAACACCTTCTACGCTGATTGACTTCCCTAACAGCGCACTTCTCGCGTCTTCTAATTCATTCAAATTGAGTTGTTCATCCAAGTCCCGATCGTATTTTACCAGAGGAACGTAAAGTTTTTTTGCGTAGGCTCCGGCGTCTCCTGAGTCTGGTACGAATGTACTGGCTTCAACCAAAGGAATGCTCCCTGTGCTCACGCCGATCCGGTTTGCGTAGATTGGCACACCCGTGATGGATATTGGTTTCCCAGAGGAAACAATACTGACGTTGAATGATTGAATGGCGAGAGCCTCTGGACCCTTGAACCCCAGCGGTAACGGGATCGTGCTGATAATCGGATCGTTCGCAATCGCGGCTTTTCTTTCATCAGTACCGGCGAGATCGTAGCTCTTCACTACCGATAGCTTAGGCGCATCCACCTCAAGTTTGATGCTTCCAGATGAAATCAAGCTGATCATTGAAGGCGGGACGTAGTTGGCACCTTGTCCACTCCCTTTGGATTGCCCGGCGGAAATAGTGACGTTTCGGAACTCAATACTCGGACCCTCTATACTCAAATTTCCATCACTATTCAGAGCCGCCTGCGACTTCGAATCCGCTTCCTCCGTCCAATTTTTTGCGTTCCAGATCATCGTGTCCGTCAACGCGAGAGGCGTGGCCTCTCCACTAGACAGCGAAAAGAATCCGGTCCGGCTGTTCGCTCCGGAAAAACCGGTTCCACCCGCGTAAATGTCAAAGTTGGTCGCATGGCTTGATTTGATGACTGTCCCTGCACCCGCGGTAATGGTTTTTCCCGCAGTTAGAAATAGATTCTCAAGCACAGCCGGGAGGCTGGAATCACCTTGGTTTTCGAGTTGTCCTTCCACGAAGTCTACCGATTTTCTAAATTCAATATTCCGCAGCGCCACCACACCGTTGTAGTTTTTGCCCCGATACAGCGGGGCGATCAAAAAAGTCTCCGAGGATTCGCCTTGCGTCGGATTCTCGAAGACAACATTGCTCGCGAGCAGCATTGTGAGGTTTCCCATGGGAGTCATACTTTTCTCCTCACGGTTCCCCGGGATCCCGATGGGCGCACCCCATCCTGAGTCGTCGCCGATCGTGAAGTTTCCAGTGGTCGCGGAAGATCCTGCGATCAGTTTCTCAAGCGTCATCGGAATCGGCGGTTCGTGGCTCGATGGGGTGGTTGCCGTGGTAAGGGTGAGGGTCTTGCTCACTGCTGCGAGAAACCGCGGGTCAAGAATTTGCCGGGTGCGCTCAATCTTCGCCGCCTCGGTCTCCGCCTGCGCGACGCGGGCCCGCACCACGGCGTCTTTAGCCTTCTGGACCGTCTCGGCGGTCACCCGCACGACGGCGGAATCCACTTTGAAGGCCACAGACGGACTGTCCCCGATCATCAACCCTGTGCTCGCCATCTCGCCGCTGGCAATCTTGCTCTGCTGCACGTTCACCGCCGCCTCAATCTTTGCGATCGAAGCAAGCGGCTTGGAAAATCCGCCGACCAGCTTCGAGCCGGATACTTGACCCTTGAGCTCAAAATTCAACGGCTGACTCGGAGCCTGACCCGGCATCGCAAAGCTCATCTGACCTGCGGTAAGTTTCGTGCCGCCACCACCCGCACCGCTCACCTGTCCTTTTCCTTCCAGCAGCATCACCTTGAAACCGCCGGCCTGATTCGCCCCCACAATCAGCGTCGTCCCGAGAACCGACGCAGTCGCCCCTGCACTCTTGATGTTTCCTCCACCCTTCCCCGCCGGAGAATGGAAAAGCACGCTGCCCTTTGCGATGTTCACGTCGCGGCTGTTGGCTTCCACCGAGAAGATCGTATTCGCGCCGACACGCGTCACCGTCTGGTCCTCGGCGACGAGTTCCGCACGCGAATCAGCGCCCGTTTTGATCACGTTTGGCGGCACCAATACATCGCCTACTTTCGCGGTCGTCTCAGCCTTGGTCGCGACGTTTAGGATCTTCACATCCTTCACCACATCGGTAAACTTCAGGTTCTGGATTGGAGCAGAGAACAACGCGCCCGCAGAGATCGACCAGAGACACAGGAGAGGCAAATAAGTCTGGCGTTTCATAGTCTTTGTGAATCAGACCTTTTGACGTAGCATTAAGCACGCCGCGCGGGTCAATTTTTTGCGGGTTTTTAAGTAAACCCGCCCCTTACAAAAGAGCGAGAAGACGCACTTATCGGGCGGAAACGCGGATTGCATTGACTGCAATGATCTAACTCTCAGCCGATCTGCAGCTTTTTTCGCCGGAGAGCGCCAAAAATGCAGTTTCCGCTTCCGAATTCGAGTGGTTTTCCGGGATTTCGGCCGTTGCCTTTTTATGCCATGACCGCAATCCATGGCGCCCTCCTAGAGATTCCCTCGGTCCTCTCGCCCGCAACCAAACCGGCCTCCGGACTGCCCCCTCCAATCCCGCCACCGGCGGTCGGGTAAATTTTTCCCGCCCCGAATCCAGCCCGCCGCGCGAAGCGGGCACCTCGGCCAAGCCGCGCCCCCGGCATCCGCTACCCCTCCAATCCCACCACCGAAATCGAATGGCGCGCCGCAAGCTGCTCGAGCCGGTCCCGCTCCAAAAGAAGCGTTTTCCCCGCCTCCACACCGACCGCCGTAAGCATCGCTTCGGCGGCAATTTGGATCGTCACCGGCCCGATGACCGGCACATCAAACCGCAAATCCTGCCGGGGCTTTGACACCTTCACCATCGAGGCGTCCTTTTTTCCCAGCTGACCCCCGCGCAGCACGGCGGCGTTGGTGCCCTCGAACGCCTCGACCGCCAGCACGGTCCCCCGCTTGACCACCACCGTCTGTCCGATGTCCAGACGGCTCGTCTCCTTCGCAATCCGCATTCCGAACTCCAAATCCGCGAGCGTTTTCCGGTTCGGCGCCGGACCCGCCACCAACCCGCCCGGGGCCAGGGCCTCCTCCATGTACGACGTCGCCGCAATCAACTCCACACCCGCCTCCTGCATCGAATCCGCGATTGCACCGAAGATCGACTCCGCGTTGCGCTCCTTTAATTTCCCCAAAAGCAGCAGGGCCTTGATGTCGGGCCGCAGGTCGAAAAGGTTCTTGGGCGCAATCTGCCCGCTCATCACCGCCTGCCGCGCGCCCGAGGCCTTCAGAAAACGGAGCATCCTTCCGAGCTGCCCCACGCGCATCCATTCGATCTGATCGACAAGGCCGGCAAGATCCTCGGAGGTCTCATTTTCAAACGCGCAGGCCACAATCCGCTTCACCCCCGCGGCCCGCGCACCGCGCGCCATCGCGTGCGGATACGATCCGTTCCCCGCGATGATCGCGAGGCACTCTGGGACTGGTGCGGAATGGGTCATGCTGATGGATGCTGCGCCGCGCCGCCGGAATCAAACCGGGGCGCACGCGGCAACCCTAGGCGGAGGCTTTTGAAAACTCAATCAACGCATAAGCGTTGTGATTGTGGATGGACTCGAAGTTTTCGGCCTCCACGCGGTACCACAGGATCGTGGTCTCGCGGTTTGCGTGCACGGCGACGTTGCGCACGAGATCTTCCACGAAAACAGGGTTGTCATACGCGCGTTCGGTCACCGCCTTTTCGTCGGGCCGCTTGAGCACGCTGTAAAGCTCGCAGGACGCGGAACGCTCGACGAGCTGGATCAGATCCTCCACCCAGATCGGCGCGCTGGAGCGAATCGAAAAAGTCACCTGTCCGCGCTGGTTGTGCGCCCCGCGTTCGCTGATCGCTTTTGAACACGGACACAACGTCGCCACCGGAACAATCACGGTCGTGACGAAGTCGAATACACCGCGCTGCAGCGTGGCGCTGAAACGCACATTGTAATCGACCAATCCGGGCTTGCCGGTCACAGGTGCGGCCTTCTCGATGAAAAATGGAAACTCAAAATCCACATGTGCGCACTCCGAGGCGAGGCGCGCGGTGAGCATTTCCAAAAGCTCGCGGACTTTGTCGATGTGCAACTCCGGGCCGCACGCGTTCAACGCCTCGACAAACCGGCTCATGTGCGTGCCCTTGAACTGGCGCGGAAGATCAACGGTGAGGCTCGCGGACGCGATGGTGTGCTGCTCGGCGTGCGCCTTGTCGCGGATGCGCATCGGATAGCGCAGACTCCGCACGCCGACGCGGTCGATATCGATCTTGCGGTCGTCCAGTTCGTTTTGCGTGTCTTTAAGGTGCTCGAGTTCTTTGGGTAGCATTTGGTGATGATGGGCTCTGGGCGTGCACCGGAAAAAAGCGCGCGCCGCGGACGGCGGCTCAGTCGCGCCGCAGGATGCTCGGGTGGCGCTGTTCTTCGCGCGGTTCGGGAAAATCAAGATTGTAATGAAGCCCGCGGCTCTCCTGACGCATCAGCGCGGAATCCACGATCAGCGTGGCAACGGTGCACAGGTTCCGCAGTTCAAGCAGGTCCGTGTGCACTTTGAAATTCCAGTAAAACTCGCGGATTTCCCGCTCGAGATTCCGAAGCCGTGTCGACGCCCGCTGCAGCCGCTTGGTCGTACGGACGATTCCGACGTAATCCCACATCAACCGGCGGATTTCATCCCAGTTGTGGTACACGACGACGAGTTCATCCAGATCCTGCGCATCGCCGCTCACCCACTCCGGAAGCGCAAAAGTGTTGCGCCCGTTGAGCGGATCGTGCGGACGCGAGCGCAGGATCGCCTCGTGGCAGCGGTGCGCAAGCGCGACGGCTTCCAGCAGCGAGTTGCTCGCAAGCCGGTTCGCCCCGTGCAAGCCGGTGCAGGCCACCTCGCCGATTGCGTACAGCCCGCGCAGACTCGTCGCGCCATCGACGTCGGTTTGCACGCCCCCGCACTGGTAATGCGCGGCCGGCACCACGGGGATGGGCTGGCGCGTGATATCGATTCCGTATTTCAGACAGGTCTGCGCGATGTTCGGAAAACGTTCGCGCACGAAATCCGCCGGCTTGTGGGTGATGTCCAAAAACATGCAGCGCGCGCCGCTGCGTTTCATTTCGGCGTCGATCGCCCGCGCGACAACATCGCGCGGAGCAAGTTCGGCGCGGTTGTCATAACGGTCCATGAAACGGCGCCCGCGCTGGTCGACAAGCCTGGCGCCCTCGCCCCGCACGGCCTCGGAAATCAGGAACGAGCCCGCGTCCGGGTGATAGAGGCAGGTGGGATGGAACTGGATGAACTCCATGTTGGAGACGCGCGCACCTGCGCGCCACGCCATCGCGAGTCCGTCGCCGGTGGCGATGGCGGGGTTGGTGGTGTAGAGGTAGACTTTTCCGCAGCCGCCCGTCGCCAGCACGATCCGGTCGCTGCGCAGAGTGAGAACCTCGCCCGACGCCTGGTTGAGCACGTACACGCCCAGCACGCGGTCTTCGCTCGCGAACCCGAGCTTGCTGAGGCTGATGAGATCCACCGCCATATGGTGTTCGAAGACCTTGATGGCGGCGTGCCCCTCGATGGAAGCGAGCAGCGCGCGCTCGATTTCACGACCCGTCACGTCCCTCGAATGGAGAATGCGCCGTTTGGAGTGGCCCCCTTCTTTTGTGAGCGCAAGATCCTGGGTGCTCA
>JBILLT010000104.1:0-7424 GCA_044375925.1 Chthoniobacteraceae bacterium
AACAGAAAGATCGCCCTTTCTTTCTGGCCGTCGGGTTTTTCCGGCCGCACACCCCGTACGTGGCCCCCAAAAAGCCGTATTACGATTTTTATCCGGAGGAAAAAATGCGCGTGGTACCCAACATCAAAGAGGACCAGTCGGATATTCCTTCCGCAGCGCTTGCCAGCTATAAAGCAGAACAAGACAAACTCGACGATCCGCTGCGCCGGTCGGCCCTTCAGGCGTACTACGCCAGCATTAGCTTCATGGACGCACAGCTTGGCCATGTGATCGGTGCACTTGACCGCCTTGGACTGTCGGACAACACGATCATCGTTTTCACGAGCGATCACGGGTATCATACGGGCGAACACGGACTGTGGCAGAAACAAAGTCTCTTCGAAGAGAGCGCACGTGTCCCGTTGCTGATCGTGACGCCTGATGGCCGTTCCAAAAACACGGTCGCTAAGTCACCTGTAAGCCACATCGACTTGTTCCCAACTCTCATGGACCTTGCCGGACTAAAGGCTCCTGAGGGACTACAAGGCCAGAGCCTCACTCCGATCATCCATGATCCCAAAATACGGGGGAGAGGCTGGTCGCTCAGCCAGGTGGTGCGGGGGGGCGGCTTTAAACGGTTTGGCGCTAGTCCCTCAGTTGGAGACGACGGAAAACGTTTCTTCGGGTATTCACTCCGCACCGACCGCTGGCGTTACACGGAGTGGGACGAGGGCAAGCAAGGCACGGAATTGTACGACCACGATAATGACCCAAGCGAACTGGTGAATGTCGCAGGCAAGCCGGAACACGCCGCCCTCGTCAGCAGCCTTCAACGGCAGCTGCGGGATGCCGCCAAATCCTCCTTCCCCCAAAGCGGAACGACGCCTGAACTGAAGAAGGATGCGGGTCTTTGGGCTCCTCAGTTTATTGAGTGAAGGCGGACCGGATAGACGGCTCCAGCGGTCTAGCTCATATCTCTTTCGTCACCGCCAGCATCCATTCCTGAAGGATCCCGTAGAATTGAATCTGAAAAATCGCGATGCCCGAGGGACCGTGCAATCGGGCGCTACCCTCGAGTTCTTTTTCACCAAGATTGTGGGCGACCGTGAGACAAAGGCGCGCTTGGTTCAATGCATGGATCCAAGCTGGCAAATTTGCCGCCGGAATCTCCATCTCAAAACCTGCTTTCCCCTTGTGGCGAACCCCTTTTAAATCAACCGAAACCCGATCTCGGTTGAAGGCGAAATCCGAGTCCAGATCCGGTTTAACAAAAGTTTCCCACTCTGCATCCGCTTCGGTGTCCGCACCCGCGGTCGGCGAAGGAAAAATACGCTGGGACGCCTCACCACTGGGCACGCCAGCCTTTGGGATTTCAGCCACCAAGCCCATCAAAAAATCGTCCAGTCCACTCAGGATGAACGTATCGTCATCCTTGTAGCGAAAAACAAGCTGCTCACTCATGCGTTTTTTTCGATGGTGGAAAGCAGCAAGTAGCCGTGAAGCTGCTGCACATAAAATTCAGCCCTCTCACGCGCTCCTGACCAAACGATAGAGCGCCCCTTGTGGTGCACTTCCAGCATGTGTTTTTTTGCACGCTCCTCCGAAAAACCAAACACCTTTACAAAGACCTTGGTTACGTAAGACATCAGGTTCACAGGGTCATTGTGGACGACAACGTTCCATGGGAGATCTGCGGAAACGGAATCGCGTACATCAACATCCGGAAGATCTACTCCCCCGCCTCGCACCGCGCTGAATTTTTGCATCTTCAATTTTTACAATTTGTCAGCGCCCCAGTGCGCACCTGAAATCTCAA
The DNA here is from genome assembly GCA_044375925.1 of Chthoniobacteraceae bacterium. Taxonomy (GTDB): domain Bacteria; phylum Verrucomicrobiota; class Verrucomicrobiia; order Chthoniobacterales; family Chthoniobacteraceae; genus Chth-196. The sequence continues at coordinate 1,796 of JBILLT010000104.1, forward strand.
CCCTGAGGAGCATCTCGTTCCGCGAGAGGGGCCGCATTCACCGCATCGATGAGCATGCGCAGTCGCCCGAAGTTTTTCTTTACCGGCACAAAAACCAAGCGCGGCATGCCTGCAAGATCCGGTTCATTCTGCTCCTCGGGAAGAGCGACCGTCTGCTCGAGTGGATTCTCGCCGATGATATCCTCAAAAGCCTCGCGAATCCCATCCAGAGCGCGGTCTGCCAGTGCATTTCGAATTCGCAAAACCAGCCGTTGATCCACCCATCGATAGGAGATGAAATTCCGGTAGAACTGTTGGATTTCAACGATCGCCTCATCAACGCTGTCTGTGACTTTGAACAGGTTGAAATCTTCCCCCGAAATCAGACCAAGTTTCAGCAGGTATTCCGCAAGAAAACTGTTCCAGGTGTGCCAGTAAGTCCCGTTTGGCTTGTCGATCATGACAACGGGCAAGATGCGTGCCTTTCCGGTCTGCATGAGTGTGAGCACCTCAAAAGCTTCGTCCATGGTGCCGAACCCGCCCGGAAATAAGGCTACGGCGTGGGACTCTTTTACAAAGTGCAGTTTTCTGGTGAAGAAATAATTGAAATTTATCAGCTTCCGGTCTCCATCAATCGTCTCATTGGCGCGCTGTTCGAATGGAAGACGGATATTCAACCCGAATGACGCTTCCCGACCCGCGCCTTTTTGAGCCGCTCCCATGATTCCGTCCCCGCCGCCGGTGATGATCATGTATTCCAGATCCCGCATTTTCTGCGCAAAAACCTCTGCAGCCTGGTACTCGACTTCCGTGCTCGCTGTGCGAGCAGAACCAAACACCACCACCTTCTGCTTTGAACGGTAAGGCGCAAAAACTCTAGTCGCGTTTCGCATCTCCCGCAGCGAACGATTGAACAATTTCAGGTCTGCCAAGGCCACGCCGTCTTTAGCCATTTTGAGGGCGGTAATGATGAGTTCTTCGATCAGGCCCGCGTTTTTTTCTGCTCCCGCCCATTCCCCCACCAGCTCCTTCACCTTTCGATCAAAGTCCGCGTCGCCGGTGGAGCGGGTGGTCCGACTTGGAAGAGCGTGGATGCCGCCGCCAGTAAAATCTTGCACGATAGAAATCCTTTCAGATGGGGTTGATCTGCACCGCTTGCAGGGCTCAATCGTAACTGATTCCAGAGCTTCCTCAACCCGAACTCTTCATATTTCCCCGGTCACGCTGGGGCATTCGTAAGCTTGCCTGGCAGTAATCCCCCGAGTTCAACCACGGGATTCCGCAAGTGCGACCAGAGTCCGAACTCCGAAGCCGGTTGCCCCGCGCGCGAGACCGTCCTTGTCCACGGTTTGCCTTGCCGTGTAAGCGATGTCGAGATGCGCCCACTTTGTTTTGCCTGCAAATACTTCCAGGAAAGCGGCGGCGCAACACGCACCTCCCATGCTTCCAGAACTGTTTTTAATCTGCGCAACCGAGCTTTTGATCTTTGCGCTGTATTCAGGACCAAGCGGCATATGCCAGACTCTTTCACCCGCAACCGCAGCGCAGTGCTGGACCGTCTTGAGAAACTCCGGATGATTGCTCCAAACCCCCGCACAGGATTCGCCAAGAGCCACTCCGCATGCGCCCGTCAGCGTTGCAACGTCGACGATTGCGGCCGCCTTATAGTGCTCCCTCGCCCATGACAGAGCATCCGCAAGCACCAGACGCCCCTCCGCGTCGGTGTTCACTATTTCCACAGTCACTCCAGACTGTGTTTGGATAATGTCACCGGGACGAAAAGCCGAGCCTCCTGGCATATTCTCCGCAGCCGCAATAAGCCCCACTACGTTTCTTTTTACTTTAAGGCGCGCAATCGCCTCCATGGCTCCAAGCACAGCGATGCCGCCGCACTTGTCAAAAATCATCTCCTCCATCTTGTCCGGGCGCTTGAGCGAGATTCCGCCGCTGTCAAAAGTGATCGCCTTACCCACCAACACCAAAGGAGCGTCATTTTTTCCCGCACCGTTGTACTCCAAGGCGATGAGACGAGGCGGCTGCACGCTGCCGGAGCCGACGGACAGAAGCCCACCAAACCTTCCCGCACGCAGCTTTTTCTCATCCATTACCCTGCATTGCATCCTTGCGCGCCTTGAAAGCGCGGCGGCGTGCTTCGCGAGCGTGTCCGGACAAATGATGTTTCCCGGAGCATTTCCAAGATGCCTGGCGGCATTAATACACTCCGCAAGCACGGTGGCACGCTCGGCATCCTTGCGCGCAACAGGCACATCCTCTTTTCGAACTTGTATCGTCAACTCAGCGATCCCGGCGGTTTTCTTCGGAACAAAGTCTTCATAACGGTAGGCGCCCAGCATGAACCCTTCAACAGCCGCCTCCACGTACTCGCTGCGCTCCTCAAGAAACATCAGCACTTTCGTGTGCCCATGCTGCCGCAACGTTAAAGCCGCGCTTCCTGCCGCCGCCCGCACGGCTTTGGCACTCAGATGCGCACGGTCGCCAAGTCCGATGTACATCACGCGCTTTGTCCGATCGTTCAAAACCGCGCCCACGCAACCCGAAAACTCGCCGTCAGTCGGCGCTGGCGTGAGCTTGGCCCTTTGATCCTTCAATACAAGGCGAACAGAAAAATGCCCGCCGGCGGGCAAGTCGGAGGTGACTTTTACCTTCATTGCAGCAAAGGACCTACGAAAGGCTCACTGTCTGACAGGAATAAATGTCCGAATTTGAAAGCAGCTCCTTCACAAGTTCGGGACCCGGTACAGAGTCCAAATTAAGCACCGTCAACGCTCTGCCACCAAATTCATTACGAGAAAGAGACATGCCGGCAATATTGACGCCGTGTTTTCCAAACAAAGTCCCGACTTCACCAACGATCCCCGGGCGATCCTTGTTCTCAAAAATAAACAGCACGCCCTCGGGCTTGGCCTCAACATGGCGTCCGTTGATTTTTACAATGCGGGGCGTGGTGCCAAAAAACGTTCCTGCGACAGAAGCCCATCCGCTTTCTCCGGTTGCGGTGAGTTCGATGAGTTCCGCGAAATCCGAAGAAGTCGACTCGCTGGACTCGCTCACCTTTAATCCAAGGTGCTGAGCGAAACCCGGGGCATTCACGATATTGACCTCGCCCCCGCCGGCGGACCTCAGAAACCCCAGCAGGACGGAACGCGACACCGGCTTGGTATTGAGATCATTGATTCTGCCTTGGAAATTCACATTGAGCGCATTGCTGCGCTTGGAAACAATCTGGGACAAAAATCGTCCGAGCTTCTCGCCGAGAGACACGTAAGGCCCGATTTCAGCAAGCGTCTTGGCATCGACGCTGGGCATGTTGACGGCATTTCGGATTTCACCCTGCAAAAGCGCCGCCCTGATTTGCTGCGCGACCTCGATGCCCACGCTCTCCTGCGCTTCAGCCGTAGAGGCTCCCAAATGCGGCGTGAAAATCACATTGCTCAGTTCCTTCAAAGGAAAGTTTGAAGGCGGCGGTTCCTGCTCAAAAACATCCAGCGCGGCCGCTGCAACCTGCCTCGTTTTGAGGGCATCATACAGCGCCGTCTCGTCCACAAGCCCGCCACGGGCACAGTTGATGATGCGGACGCCTTTTTTGGTCTTTGCGAGACGCTCCGCATTCAGCATGTGTTTGGTCTCAGGAGTAAGAGGCATGTGAACCGTGATGTAGTCCGCCTGCGGTACGATTTCATCCAGCCGCTCCACCAGTTCGACATGAAGCGACTTTGCCCGAGCCGCCGACAGGTAAGGGTCGTACGCCAGCACTCGCATGCCGAATGCCTGGGCGCGCATGGCCACCTCGGCTCCGATCCGGCCCATTCCGAGAATTGCCAGTGTTTTTCCGGAAAGCTCGACACCCTCGAAGCTCTTCCTGTCCCATTTTCCGGCTTTGACCGAGGCGTCGGCCTGCGCAATGTTGCGCGAAATCGCCATCAAAAGCGAAAAAGCATGTTCGGCGGTCGAAACCGTGTTGCCACCGGGAGTGTTCATCACGATCACGCCCTGTTTTGTAGCGGCGTCGACGTCGACATTGTCCACGCCCACGCCCGCCCTGCCCACCACCTTCAACTTCTTTGCCGCTTCCAGAAGTTTCGCTGTCACCTTCGTCTGACTCCGGACTACCAAACCCTCGTACTCGCCAATAATCTCCAGCAATTCCTGCTCAGACTTGCCCGTCATCACATCGACTTTCAACAGTTTACCCTCTGCCAGTTCCGCCACGCCGCGCTCTGATATGGGATCTGCAACTAAAACTTTTGGAATGCTCATGAGGATTTTCGGGAAAAAACCTGATGTTAACTCGCGCCGAATCGAGGCAAAGGCAAAAAGACGGCCCGGAACCGCAAAATCTGCATGAGTCGATGCTCATTCCGTACCACCGGTCTTCCCAGAGCGCTTTTTTGCTCGCAGCAAACCAGCGCTATTCGCACGCTTGGCACCCATGACATCTGAAGTCCGCGTCCGATTCGCCCCCTCCCCAACCGGCTACCTGCACGTTGGTGGAGCCCGCACCGCATTGTTCAACTGGCTTTACGCCCGGCACTGCAACGGCACATTCGTTCTGCGGATCGAGGACACCGACAAAGCACGCAATTCGAAGGAGGCCGTGCAGGTAATCTTGGACGGCCTGCGGTGGCTTGGCATGGATTGGGACGAGGGACCGGAAAAGGGCGGCGAATGCGGGCCGTATTTCCAATCTGAGCGCGAGAGCATCTACCAGCGTTACTTTGATCAATTAAAGACAGGCGGCCACCTGTACCTGGACAACGGCGCTTGGAGGTTTCGTTCCCTGCGGGAAACTGTCGTCGTCGATGATATCATTTGCGGGAGGATTGAGTTTGATCTTTCGAATGAGGAAACCCATCCGGACATGACCATCCGGCGGCCTGATGGCTCCTGGATTTTTCACTTTGTGAACGTCGTGGATGACATTGAAATGCGGATCTCTCACGTGATCCGAGGGGAGGACCACCTTTCAAACACCCCGAAACATCTGGAGCTCTTCAAGGCGCTGGGAAAGACGGCACCGCGTTACGCCCACATCCCGCTCATTCTTAACAAAGACGGTTCAAAAATGAGCAAACGCGACGAGGGCGCGAGCATCACCAGCTACCTTGAGGGCGGTTTTATTCCTGAGGCGGTGAGAAACTACCTGACTTTACTCGGTTGGTCCCCGAAAGATGGGCGCGAAAAGATGGATATCAACGAGATCGTGGAGTTATTTGATCTCGCAAAAGTGAATCGTAAGAACGCCCACTTCGACATCGACAAATGCGTCTGGCTAAACGGGCAGTACATGTCCGACCTGACACTCGAAAAATTCACGGAGCTGGCGCTGCCTTTCCTTCAAAACACCGGTGCGCTCGAGCTCGATCGTACAGAGATCAAGCGGGTACTCTCACTCATCAAGGAGAAGGTCAAGACGTTCGCAGAGGTTCCAACGGCGGTTGGATACTTTTTTACCGAGAGCTACGCATTCGACGAGGAAGCATCTGAGAAAGCCCTGAAACAACCGGGCACTGCATCCCGCCTCGACGCGCTGGCTGCAGGCTTTGAAAAACTCACTGCATGGTCACCGGATGCGATTGAGAGCTCACTCAAATCAACTGCCGCCGAGCTTGGGATCAAACCCGGAGCACTA
>JBILLT010000119.1:0-5844 GCA_044375925.1 Chthoniobacteraceae bacterium
ACCTCGTCCTCAGCTGGAAATGATAATCCCATCCGGAGTAACGCCTCAAATTTCGCCGAGGTCTGGGCAGGCGCGCTGATGATTCTGGAAAACTCCCGGCGAGCATCCGCGTAACGGCCCTGAGAGAGGGCGGCATCACCCGCAGCGAATAGAGCGCTCGGGTCGGCGGATGCTGCCGGCGAACCGCTCAACGCAATGAGGCAGACCAATACTGGGATCCAGAGTTCGCAAAGATTAAGCAGGCCAGCGCGCATGACGGAAATTTAAGTTGTTTCCAAAGGTAATTACGGGTCGACGCAGTGGTCTTGTCCGCCGGTCTTTTGCGGCCGGGGAAGATTTTTCCCGCAGCTAAACTGATTGCGGGAGCGATCTCGGATGGCATCTTCCCCGAAGGATTCCTCGAAAAGAGTGCTCGGGGGGGGACTTGAACCCCCACGCCTTGCGGCATGCGCCCCTCAAACGCACGTGTCTGCCATTTCACCACCCGAGCTCGTCTAACGAAAAGGGACTGGAAGGATGATCCGCCCTGAAAAATCGCGCAAGCCGTTTCAGTAACTTTTATTGAAACTTGAGCTGACTCTATTCTCAACGGTTCCCACGTAATCCAATTTCTCAGAGTTGGATATTCGAGAAACTAGTTTTCCCGTAAAGTTTCACGCAAAGCCCCCTCCTTAGCTTGCGGGTCGGCCTGCTCCCTGCTTTGCTGGGCAACCATGGAAGGGCCCGCAATTGAACAAGCCACTCTCGAAGATCTGCCGCAACTCACAGAGTTGCTGACGGATCTTTTCTCGCATGAGGGGGATTTCACCCCGGATCCTGTCAGGCAGATGCGGGGGTTGAGGTTGCTTCTGGAGCAGCCGATCCGTGGCAGAATTTTTGTTCTGAAGCAGAGCGGCCGGATCCTCGGGATGATTAACCTTTTGTTCACGATCTCGACCGCAGAGGGAGGAGTAGTGATCTTGCTTGAGGACTTGATTATTCATCAAGATTTCCGTGGGCACGGATTGGGGAGCAAGCTTCTCAAGCATGCGCTTAATTATGCCAAAAGTAAGGATTTTAAGCGGATCACGCTGCTCACCGACAGAATTAACGAAGATGCCCAAAGGTTTTACAAGCGACATGGCTTTTTTGAATCCGCCATGCTTCCGATGAGGTACGTGTTGTCGGACGACTGTGCAACTCATGCCCCCCGATAGGCGGCTTACCGAAGCCGGCGATTTGTTTCCGAGGAATTTTGTGCCCGCATGAGCTTCGTGAATCTTGATTTCGCGAGAGTCGATACGGACCGCCAGCGTCGTTGCGGGTTTCCGGAAGTGATCTTCGGGGCGGGTAAGACTCCTGAGGAAGTCGCTTCCATCTCGGCTGTTCTCGTGGAGCGTCACGGCTTGCTTCTGGCAACCCGTGTGAATGCGGAGCACTATTCGGCCGTTCATGCCAGATTCCCGGACGCCAAGTGGCATGCCAGAGCCGGGTGCATCACGGTTGAGCGCACCCCGCTGGAGCGGCAAAAGGGTTTGGTCGGGGTTTTATGCGCCGGCACCTCCGACCTTCCCGTCGCAGATGAGGCGGCCGTGACCTTGGAAATATTTGGCAATCCGGTGCTGCGTATTTCAGACATCGGGGTGGCCGGTATTCATAGATTGTTAGCTGTTCAAGACAAGATAGATAAATGCAGTGTTTTGATTGTGGTGGCGGGCATGGAGGGTGCGCTGCCGAGCGCGGTCTCCGGCCTGACCTCAAAACCAGTGATAGCGGTTCCAACCAGTGTCGGGTATGGTGCCAGTTTCGGAGGGTTAGCGGCCCTCCTGGGAATGCTCAATAGCTGTGGAAGCGGTGTGACGGTGGTGAATATTGATAATGGCTTTGGAGCTGCTTACGCGGCGGCACAAATCAACCTACTCATTAGCCAAAGCCTGAAACCCTCCTAACGGTGGCGTCCCCGCTGTAGAATAAACTTATAAACATGGATTTTCAGAATTTTGGCCTGCTTGAGGCAGTCGTGCACGGAGTACAGTCGATGGGGTATTCTGAGCCTACCCCCATTCAAGCGAGGGCCATCCCCTCAGTGCTTGGAGGTCGCGATCTCATGGGATCTGCCCAGACCGGCACCGGTAAGACCGCGGCTTTTGCGCTCCCTCTTTTGTCGCTGCTTAAATCGCATGGCAAGCTGCGTTGTCTCGTCCTCGAGCCGACACGCGAACTTGCCGCCCAGGTTGAAATAGCATTCAAAGATTATGCACGCTTTTTTGACGTGGAGATCGGCATGATTCAGGGAGGTGTGGGATTTGGGGCCCAAAAACAGATGCTTCAAAAAGGTGTGGACGTCTTGGTTGCGACACCAGGTCGCCTTTTGGATTTCATGGAGGAAGGAGTGGTGGACCTCTCCAGCATCGAATATCTCGTCTTGGACGAGGTCGACCGAATGCTCGACATGGGTTTTCTTCCGCAAGTCCGTCGGATCGTCGAAAAATGCCCGAAGCAACGGCAGACCCTTTTCTTTTCTGCCACCCTCCCTCCGGAGATCGAGGGACTCACGAAGTGGGTTTTAAAGGATCCGGAAATTATTTCGATCGGAGAGAGGCGTTCTCCGGCAGAGACCGTGACGCACGCGCTGTATCCGGTGGCCAAAGATCAAAAGTTTGAGCTCCTGCTGGCTCTTCTTGAAAAGACCCAGTACCGCAGTGTGATCGTTTTCACTGCAACAAAGGTGATGGCCGACAGGGTGGCTGCGCGTCTTCTTGAATTGCAGCACCCAGTAGCCTGCATGCACGCCGACCGCAGTCAGTCAGAGCGGACGGAGGCGTTGGAAGGCTTCAAATCGGGAAAATACGAAGTTCTTGTGGCGACCGACGTGGCGGCTCGTGGGCTCGACATTGCCAGCGTCTCGCACGTGATTAATTTTGATGTGCCGGGCCATCCCGAAGACTATGTGCACCGGATCGGACGCACGGGCCGCGCACAACAAGAGGGCGATGCATTCACGCTGTTCACGGCTGAGGAGTTGGACGCTGTGCGGGCAATCGAGAGGTATATCAATGTAAGTATTCCGAGGCAAAAGCTTGAGGGGTTTCAGTATCTTTACACTGCGCTTTTCAATGAGAATTCTATTCCCCAGGGCGGTGCAGCCCGAGGTGGAAGAACTCTCAAAGGTTACTCCTTTGGTGCGCGGAAAAAGAGGTAGGCACATTGTACCGTGGGTGACGGAAAACCCCTGACCAAGTATACGGAGGGTTCAGAAAATCAAAGGGAACGATGCTCCCGAGCGCATCGGAAGTAGCGAACGTCAACTATTCTGAAACCAAAGCGTTATTTCTAATCACCCGATTCACGGCACATAAAAATTTTTCAGAAAAATGATTCCACGTCAGATTTATGTGGACGAACTCGGATGATGCTTCACGCATCCTCTCCAAATCACAGTTCTCCGATGCCAGAAACTTTAGATTCGATGCAATCATTTCGATGTTTTCACGCTCGATGTAGAATCCGGTTTTCCCTTCGATGATCGGAAACCCCGATTCTTTCGTCGTGAGAGTTACGCAGCCGCATGAGGCTCCTTCGATGAGCGTTTTTGCCATGCCCTCAGCCTCGGTGGGAAGGATTTGCACGTGGCATTGGGGTAGCAGTTTCTCCGCGTTTCTCACGTACCCAAAATATTGCACGTTCAAACTGAGATGCGAGTCGAACGCTTTTTGCACTTCCCGATCCATCGCTCCGAGGATCCACAGCTCAGCGTCGGGCAGCGCTGCTTTTTTCCATGCTTTAAGGGTTTGGAGAATACCCTTTCGGTTGCCTACGCGGCCGTAAAAAACCGCCCTGAACGGTCGTTTGCCGACTGATTCATCTTCTCTTGCCGGGCGTGAGAACCGAGCGATGTCCGCTCCGCGGGTGATGTTAATAATCTTGTTTTCCGCAATTCCTGACTCAACAAAGCTTTTTGTCGCGCACTCAGAGGCAGTCATGAGAAGGGTTGCCAGATTGTATTCTTCCACTAAATCTGATGTCGGCAGAGCTGGCCACCGGTGTTTTCCAGCAAACTCATCCGATCCATAAATCCTTGTATGAATGATCGGACAATTTAGGAGGCAGGGCACTTTCCGGAGACGTGCTGCTTGGAACAATGTCTTGCTTCCACCCTCCCATCCAATCACTGCATCAAAGTAATTGTGCCGGAGCACTGATGCACCAAGTTCGGAGAAAAATCGGTGTTGCAGACTGTAGTAGTATTTCGCAGGCAAAAAGGAAAGAAGGTTGGCTGGAGTGAATGGGAGGCACAAGTTTTCGACGTTTTGATGTTCGTACCTGCCGCGGGAGACAAAAGTGACCATGTATCCAGCGACAGTCAGCGCTTTTAGCTGCTGTCGTGCAACAAAGTCCAAGCCGGCATTCAACGGGTGCGCCTTACCGCTGTAGACGTAAAGAATTCGGTGCTGGCGGGGGCTCGGAGATGCCGAAGGGCTTGGAGGCGTAAACACCGGTGCCTTCCGAGACCTGTTTGCAACTTTCGTGTCTTTCCAAAGGTGGAGAGTCGTCTCGCAAACTGCGTCGACTGGAATAACGTCGGTTTTTGGGGCGGGGCTGCTGGTGAACTGCCGCGCGTCGATGAGGCGTGATAACCCGGAATGGTAATGCCACTCTTTAGAATTGGTCGGGCCGAATAAAGTAACACTTGGGCGTTTAAAGGCAGCCGCAAGATGGGTGGCTGAACTATCGATGCAAAGGACTAAATTTGCATTTGCCACCAGTGAAAGATAATTCTCGAGTTTGGTCTTGCCGGCAAAATTGATGATGTGAGCGCGACTCGCCCTCTGAATGGAATTAACAAATTCTATCTCCCAAAAAACGGGTCCCGATGTGCAGACAAACGGACCCATTCCGGCATCATGAAGAGTATCGAGCACTGTCGCCCATTTTTGAGCGGGCCACGTCTTTCTTTTCCACGCAGACGTTGCGTGCAGAAGAGTGTAGCTCTCCGGAAGAGATTTCGGCTGCCACTCTTCAGGTGGCGAAATCAATCGAGGCGGCCGGTATGGAAGAGTCGTGTCGCAAGGCATGACCCTGTAGAAATACTCTGCCTTATATCCCCCTCCATCGGGCATCACAGGGCATCCGCTCATGTAGATGAATCGGTGCCACCAATGAATACCGGATGGGTCTTTGAAGACCGCGACTTTTGAATCACAACCCGTCAAAAGCGTTTTAATTGCTGCTCTTGGCCTTGGGCTGAAGGAAATAATTCGTGAAACACCGTGTGTCGGCAAAAGACCTGCCATTTCCACGTTTTTCATCAATCGCACCATTGGCTCAAAGCTCAGCCGGGTGCTCAACACGACTTTTTGCCCGTACGCCGCTGAAAGCTTGGCGAGCGCGGGCTCTAAGAGCAGGACATCCCCCAGTTGCTTGTGAAAAATAACTGCGGGGGAATTCATGAAGGCAAATTGAAAAAGCTGGGGTAACAACTATCTCCCGCGAGTGGAGGCATCCAGACCTCGGCCGCTTGCTTTTATTGGAAATGAAGCAAGAACCCTAATAACCGGCAGTCCAGCACGCGAATAATTTTGAGTGGTAACCAAACAAAGGGCAGGATTTAGACAGGGGGGTAGCATGTTTGTGCATCGTATTAAAATAAAGCAAAAAGCAAATATCCACGTCGTTCACTCCGAGTCTTCACTCGGGTGGGGTGGTCAGGAACACAGGACGTTTACCGAACTGATCGGCCTCAGGAAGCGAGGATTTCGGGTGTCTCTTGTGGCTCCACCTTCAAGTGTTCTCTCCAAGCGAGCGGCCGCAGAGGGAATCGAAGTTCGCGCATGCCGTTTTTCAAGGGCATCGACTATTCCCGAT
>JBILLT010000179.1:0-7345 GCA_044375925.1 Chthoniobacteraceae bacterium
TCGGCGTGTTGACGAGCACGCTTCCCAGAAGCGTCTTGCCGGCACTATTACTCACCCGCACGAAGGATCGCGCATTGCGAAGCTCCGTGTACTGCGAGACCTGCACCGTACCGCTTTGAGAGACAACCACGCGGGAATCCGGTTCCGCCATGCCGGGCAAACGGACCGTCTGCCACGTGAGGCCTCCGGCACCCGCGAACTCCGCCGGGAGGAGAGGCACGAGGTCTTGAGTGATCTGCGTGCCACTCCAATTATTGCCGAAAATCTCAGCGCCAAAGCTAACTCGCCCGCACAGGACCTTCACCTGGTAGAGGCGATCGGAACCGGAGGAATCCCGGCCTGCGTTCTGCAGGTAAATCCATGTCGGCTGATCGCCCGCCGACGGATTCATGGCGAGCATTCCAGTCTCGGAAAGCGTCACCCAAGCGGGAAGCTGCTCGCCATAGATAGGCGACCACTTCCGGGACGCTGCGGTCCCCGCGAGAGGCAGGTCGGCGATATTGTTCAGATCCACCACTGCGGGCAACTGCTGCGCTGGTCCAAGCAGCGCGAGAGCGCCCGAGTTGTAGTTCTCAAGATAGGCACCGTTATACTTCACCGCACCCAGCACGCTCTTGCCCTGCGCATCGGTGGCCTTCACCAAGACATCGCCCTTGATCCGGTCGTACCAGTTCAAGGTCAGCGTGCCAGCATTCACCCCACTTTCAAGGCGGACACGGCCGTCTTGGAGCATCATCTTAGGCCAAACCAACGACCACGCAAGCGACCCCGATACCAGACCGGTTTGCGCCGCAACCGGATTCAGATCGCGCGCAAGGAACGCATCGCGGACCTGCTGCTGGCCGCCCCAGTTGTCGCCCACGAGGCTTGTGGTGAAGGACACTCCAGCGCATGCGACTTTCACATCGTAGGAGGACAATCCGCCGCTGGAATTCACGCCCTCCTGCTTGAGCAGGAGCGTGAAGGGTTCGTCACCCGACTGAGGTGCGAGCGTCAAAATGCCCTGCTTGGAAAGCTGTATCCAGGAAGGCAGCTGCTGCGCAGGCGACAAGGTCCAGGTCCGGCCCGTGGCGCTTTCCGTCAGCACCATTCCTGGCAGCATATTCAAGTTTACCTGTGTGCCGACCGTTGCCGCGGCGCTGCCACCTCCCACAGGTTGCTCAGAATTTACCAACGGCACCGTGACAAACGCGCTGGCCTCCGGACTCACCTGATGCACGTCCACCGAGCCGAGGACCATCTTACCGGTGCTGTCCGTTGCCGTCACAATCACACGCCGCTGCGCTTCCCAGTACCAACCCACGTTGAAGCGGCCCGTTGAAGACTCCATCCACATGTTGCCATTATCAAGCCCAATGACCTGCATCAAACTCCACGTGAGCGCGGAATTGAGCCCGGCATCGGCCGGAACGAGATTCGCGAGTTCGAGATAATTCTGCTGCCCCTGGCCATCGCCCACAAGCGAAGTGGAAAACCGCACCGGCACGAAATAAACCGTTGCGACGGTGCTCGAAAGATCGCCGTTCCAGTTCCGATACACGTGCTTGAGTGCCAGGCTCACGGGCGAATCCGTCAGCGCCGGGGTGAGATGCAAGTCACCCGATTCATCCATCTGGATCCATGCCGGAATATTCTGTCCTTCGATGAATTTGAAGGTCCGCGTTTCCCGCACGCCGCCCCAAGGATGATTAATCACATCGCTCAAGTTGACGTCCGTGGTTTGACCCGCCAACGCACTCACAGCCGTGCCCGTTGACGAGGAGAAAGGGTACACGCTCACGCTCCCCAGCAAGCTCCGTCCGGTAGAGTCAGTGACCCGCACCAAGACCGTCTGCGAGAATTCATTGTAACGATTCACGGAAATGACTCCCTGAGCGGACAACTGAATCCGGCTGTCAGGGTTGTTGCCCACAAAACTCCACGTGGCGCCGGATTGCATGCCGGAGTTTGCCGGCAACTGCGCGTTCAGATCCGCGGACAGCGTCTGGTTCCAGTTGTTGCCCATGAGACTCGCTTGAAACTGCACGGGCTCCACGCGAACGCTGTACTGGTTGCGTCCGAGCGTGCCGTATGCATCGACTCCGGTCTGCACCAGCAACACTTCCGCGCCTGGAGTCCCCGCTGCGGTCGCAGACGCAATCAGGCGGCCCGAGGGATCGAGCGTCAGCCACGAAGGCAGCTGATACCCGGGAGCGACACGCCAGTCGCGCGTCGAAAGAAGGCCCGTCGCGTTCAACGCACTCACCCCGTTCAAATCCACCACCGAACTGCCTCCCTCAACCGCTCGCACCCCGATGGTGGCACTCGGACCGTAGCTGTAAACATTGAGGCTGCCGTACACCGTGTTGCCGTTGCCCACACCCTTCACGAGATAATTGCCCGTGAGCCCGTATCCCGACTGGACCGTGGCCACACCGCTTGGCGAGAGCTGCAAGTACCATGGAGCGCTCACACCAAAATTCGAAACGAAACTCCACGATCCCCCGTTCGCTCCCAGATCCACGCCGGCCGGCAGCTTCGTCTTCAAATCCACGCTCAACCCTGGGCTGGTTTGATTCGCCCCGACCAAGTCCACCGAGAATTCCGGAGCCGCAAGAATGAGCGACAGGCGGCTTAATCCGCCGGTGCCGGAGTTGTTTTTATAAATCTGATCGAACTGAATCACCGTGTTCTGCTGCGCGGCGACGGATCCCAGATCAAGCACGCCCGAGGAACCGAGCCACATGCCTTCGGGGAGTTGCTGCCCGTAAGCCGGCGCCCAGCGGCGCGTCGACCCGTTGAATCCAACTACAAGCAGTTGGTTCAAATCCAACGACCGACCCTCGGGTCCGCTCAACGCCGCCACCGGCACAAGCGCGCGATAGTCGACGTTCCGGACGTTCACGTTCACGGATCCGTACGCAGCCGATCCGCCGTCAATCACACGCACGGGGATCATGCCGGAATAATAGCTCGCAGGAACCGAGAGAACGCCCGCCGCGGACAGCCAGTTGGGCGGCGTATCAAAGCCGGGCACGGTCACCACACTCCAGGAACCGGAGCTTGAAGCCACGCCGAGTTTCGAGAGATCCAACGTCGCGCCCGTGGCGGCGTCGCCGGCGAGGGACACGTTGAAATCCGAGACGAGCGTTTGAACGCGCACCACGGAGCGCTGCGGGTTGCCGCCGGTGTCGGTCCACCTCTGTTCGAGCAGCACAAACGCGTTGGCGCTGCCAGCATCGGGTGCCATGGAGAGAACGCCGGACTCATCCAAACTCATCCAGGAAGGCATCAACTGGCCCGCGGTCGGAGTCCAGACTCGAGTCGTCTCAGGCCAACCAAGAGACATCCCGGGCAGCGAGTTCAAATCGATCTTCTGCGGTTCCGCTGAGTTCCTGCTCACCCCGAGGGAGAAGGTTTGGCTTGGACTCGGCGCGTTGACATACACAAGCACCAGCGCGGATTTCCCCTGCGCATCCTGTGCCCTGAAAAGAATATCCTGCTGGCAGTTCGCTGACGTCGCCGCCGTCAGCGTGCCGGCGGCGGAAAGTGTCACGCCGCTCGGCAGCGGACCGGATACCACGCTCCATGTCGCATCTTCCGCAACCCCCGCAACCGAAGGCGGCGGATTCAAATTTAAAGAAACTGCAGCCGTGCGATCGGTGAACAAAACCCCGCGGAACTTGGAGACGCCGACGGACACCGTTCCGTAAGTCTTCGGAACGGGAACGGCGTTCGAATAAAGGTCGTATCCCTCGACGATGTAATCCGCCGCAAAACCCGAAGGCGCGATGGTGCTGCTATTTTGCGAGATACTCAGCACGCCGGTGACCGAATTCAGGCTCAGCCAGAACGGGATCGATTGACCGCCCTTGAACGCCCAGCGCCGGGTCCCCGACGGAAGCGTGCCGGAAGCATAGTTGAGATTAAACGTAGCCGGCGCAGCATCGCCCGCCTTCGCAAGCAGCGCCGCCGAGAAACTCGACTGCACCAAGCCCACGGAGACCGCACCCGAAAACACGCGTCCCTGCGAATCCTGCGCAACAACCGAAATTTCCTGTGCAACTTGGCCGCTCGGAATCGACAAAGAACCGGAAGCGGACAACGCCGCGGAACCCGAGGAGACTTTTGAGACGGACCACGTCGCCGGCCCGACCAAGCCGCTGTTGGCAGGCAGCAGAGTATTCAAGTCGAGCGTCTGTGAAGCGGATGCCAGCCCTTGCACGGACTGAATGAACCCGACCGGATTGATCCACACACGGCCGCGAGAGAACACACCGGTGTCGGAATAACGGTCGACAAAGAGCGTCATCGGCGCGGTGAAAGCCGCAGGCGCCTGTGCGACCAACGTTCCCGATGGAGTGAACTGCAGCCACGAAGGAATCGCCTGACCGGGCGTGAGCGCCCAAACACCGGGAAGACCCGTAGATTTCGCAAGCTCGACCACCGTGGGTTGCGCAGCGCCGGCGAGCACATTGGCCACCGCTTCAAACGTGGCGCTCACGGTGTTCAGGTACACTTGTGCAGAAACTTTCTTGCCCCTCGCGTCCACCGCACTCACCACGGCGGAGTTCATCCCGACGGTGCCGGATGCAACCTGCAACTCACCCGTCTGGCTGAGGCTCGCCCAGCCCAAAGAACGCGTCATCGCGGAGAGCGGAATCGAGTTGAACGGAACCGAGGCACTCTGCCATTTGAGGCGCATATACGCTTCGCCTGAGTAGTCTTTGAAATCGACCCGGATCGGCACCGGAACGCCGCCCACCAAATTCACCCAAGGGCTCCAATTGCACCAGACGCCCTCAAACAAAAACTTCCCGTCGATCCAGACTTTCGCCGAGTCCTGCACCTCGGAGTAAAACTGGTAGGACCCCGTGACGGGCGGAGTGATCCAGCCGGTCCACCTTGCCGAGAAATCGGCGGGGACTCCGGGACTCGGCGCCTCGTTCCACCAACTCAGATTGGCCGACAAATCGGTGCGGCTGAGCGCGAGATCTGTGAACTTCAAGTCCGAGAAATAATCCCCCTTCCACCCGGGCTCCGTGCCCGACCAAGTCACGGGCTCTTCCAAATTGAAACGGGCGAAACTCGCTTTCAAATCGACGCTCAAAGGCGAAGACGCACCGGCTTCGCGCACCAGGTCGATCCGAAGATCCGTGCCCTTGCCCTGAGCGCTCAACGTGAACGCGCGGTAGTTCCAGTACGGGTTCTGGTCGCCGCCTCCAGCGTACATCACGAGGTAAGTCGTGTCATCCAACACGGTCCCCTCGGGCGGATTCAGAGCGAGCGTACCCGCCTCGTCCAACTGCATCCACGAAGGGATGCTCTGTCCCGGCGCGAGGAACCACCGGCGGGATTCGCTGTAGCCGATCTGTCCGTTGGCCCACGAAAGCGTCGAGAGATTGTACAACGCCCCGTTCTGACCTGGCGCCACGTATAGCTGCGCCGTTCCGTCGATGCTGAATTGATTCAGCACCAAGACGCCCGAAGCCGTGCGGCCCTGGGAGTCCAGAGCGTCCACCAAAAGCTCGATGTTCGACGCGCCCCAGTAATCACCGACCCACAGCTTTCCTGCGGGAGTCAGGTTCCAGCCCGACCAGGCCTGCTGCAGCGAATAGCTCCACGTGGTCGCCCCCGTCAAACCCAGCGACGCAGGAAGACGGCTTGGCAAATCCTCATAGTGCCCGCCGGACACCCGCGAATTCCCCGCAGCGAACAGCACAAAATCCGCGGGCTTGATCAGCACGCTCACCATCGACTTCTGCACCGCGGACGCATCGGACACCTCCACAAACACCTCCACCCCGTCCTCAAACAAAACCGCGTCCTGCGGCGGAAGCACGGAGAGGAATCCGCGCTGAGACAACGTGATAAAGGGAGGAACACTCTGGCCACGCACAAACGTCCAACGCTTGTTGTCGAAGGATGCCGGTCCGTAGAACTGCGGGGAAATCAGCGACAACACGTAGGGCGCGTCCTGCGTGTTGGAGACACGCATGGAGCGCTCGTAACCGGGCGCCACGGATTCGACCGAGACGGTGCCCCTGAGGTTCGGAGAGCCGTCGTTCATCGTGACGGATACCGGCACGGTGAAGCGCTCGGGCGCCGGCGAAAGGATGGTCAAAATCCCGGAAGGCGAAACGGACACGCTCGAGGCAAACGGCGCAGCCAATGCGAAAGTCGCGCTGCCACCTTGGATCGATCCACCAGCAACGAGCCCGCGAAGGTCGAACTTGACCGAGTCGCGGTTGGCATTGCGCAGGAAGGATCCCGAGAAATGCACCAGATTCAGCTTCACCTTCACAAGCGGCGCCGCGCCGCTTGAGCCGGATGCGGAACCAAGCGCCGGACCGCGCACTTGAAGGGCGAGGTAAACCGAACGCGGCGCGCCTTCGACGAGCCCCTGCACCGAGAGCACCCCATTGGAAGCAACCTGCACCCAGTCGGGAACGGTGAACGGCAATTCCGAGAACCCGCTGAAACTCCAGGAATACGCCGCGGGCGGTGCTGTGAGTTCATTGGAGAAGATCTCATGCAGATTAAAGTTCTGCGGTTCGTCACGGCCGAGAAGCACCGCGAGTTCGGCGTCCACCTCGGTGGCCGGCGTGATGGCGGCGAGCTGTTCCGTGTTCAGCAGCGAGATCTGGCCGCCTGAAAGTGCGGCCAACTGCGCTTTAGACAGCGCCAGAAGCTGCCCCACGGACAACCCGGCGACCTGTTGTGGGCTGAGTGCGCCCAGCTGGTTTGCAGCGAACGCAGCCAGTTGCGCGCTGCTCCACAAGTGCATCTGCGCTGGCGCAATCGCGGCGAGCACTTCCGCGTCCAGCACCGCAACCTGCGCAGGCGTCAGCGCCAGAATCTGCGCGTCCGTCAAAGGCATGAAAGGATTCCCTGACCCAAGCGCCGCCAGCTTCTCCGCACTCAACATTCCCCGCTGCGAATACGTCACGCCCTGCTTCTGCTGCGCACTCAGCGCGCTGATCTGCGCCGCACTCAGCGAGTTGAACTGACTCGGACTCATCGCCCGGATCTGCTCCCACGTCAGCCCCTCGATCTGCGCCGCGCTCAGCATTCCAATCCTCCACTGCTCAATCGTCCGAACCTGCGACACAGGGATCGCTCCGATCTGCGCCGCGCTCATCGACGCGATCGCATCATTGAGCCACACCCCGCCGTTCACTATCACATTCACGCGGTCATACCCCATCGGCCAGCTCGGTCCCCCGTTCCAGCTCTCGATACGCGTCAAATACACCACCGTCGCTCCGTTCAACGCTGAAGAACCCGCCTGCACACTCAACGTCCCGCTCGACTGCAGCGTGTAGCCCGCAGGCAATGCTCCAAACTCACCGCTCACCGCCCATGT
>JBILLT010000210.1:0-7329 GCA_044375925.1 Chthoniobacteraceae bacterium
AGTGGCGCAACGGACAGCCGAGTACCAGCAGTTCCAGCAACGTCACGCCGACGCAGCCGCTGCCGCGGTCGGTGCCGAGTCGCTGCGGCACGCGGCCACCTCCGCCCGCGCCGCGCATACCGAGCGCTGCGACCTCGATGAAGCGGCCACCGAACTCGCCGAGGCGCAGCGTGCGGCGCAGCAGGCCTCCGACCGTGCCGATGCGCTGTTGGTCAGGTTCATCGACGGGGTTGCGCCTCGTCTGGCGGCATCGCTGGTCGAGGGTGAGGCCTGCCCGGTGTGCGGCAGCATCGAGCACCCGTCGCCGGCGGCACCGCACCCGCAGGACGGCGAGGTCGACGCCGCCACGCTCGACGCTGCGCTTGCCGCGTCAGCTGCCGCACAGAGCGCCGTCGCCGGGCTGGTCGAACGGGTCCGTCGCTCGCAGCAGGCGCTCGGCGACCTGGCCCACCAATCGGTCGACGCACTCGATACCACGGCCACCGCCGCCGAACTGGCGGCTGCTGCCGCCGAACGAGCGGTGGTCGAGCGAGACCGACTCGTTGGCGAGACGGCGCGCATCGACCAGGTCGTCACCGTCGCCAAGACCGATGCCGCTGCGGCACGCCACATCGAAATCGAGCGCGGCGCCGAGGTGCGCGGCGCCCGATCGACGCTCGACGCAGCGCTGGTAGCCGCCACCGGACTCGACGACGCACGTATCGCCGCCGAGACCGTAGGCCTCGACCACATGGTCGAGCTGATCGCCACATGGTCGGTCGCCCGCTCGCAGGCCGCCGACGCGCAGGTCGCGGCCGACATCGCCGAGCGGTCGGCGGCCGAGGCACTCGCATCCTCCGGGGTCACCGACCTTGCCGCGGCCGGGGTCGACGCGCTCGACGGAACCGACCTCGAGGCGCTCGACCTCGAGGTGAGCCGCCACCGTGCTGCCATCGTCGATGCGCAGGTCAGTCTCCGCGAACTCGAGGCGATGGGCGTGCCCACCCATCGACCGGAGGTCGAACCAGCGCGCGACCATGCTCGGCAGCTCGCCCAGCACAGCGACGCGCTCGCCGGCACCAGCGTCGTCGTGCAGCAGCGGTACGACGATCTCGTCCGGTCGATCGGGTCGGCTCGTACCGTCGACGACGGTGCCGCCGACCTCATCGAACGGCGCAACGTGGCAATGAACGTGTACCAGGTGTGCAACGCCAACACCGGCCGCCGCATCGGCCTCGAGACCTGGGTGCTCGCGGCCGAACTCGACCGGGTCACCGCCTCGGCCACCGTGCACCTGCAGCGCATGTCGAAGGGTCGCTATGCGCTGTCTCGTGCCGTCGACGGCGAACGGGGCAACCAGCGCAACGGTCTCGAACTGGCAGTGTTCGACGCACACACCGGGCAGAGCCGAGCCCCGGTCACCCTGTCGGGCGGCGAACGGTTCCAGGCGTCGCTGTCTCTCGCCCTCGGCCTGGCCGATGTGGTCAGCCAGGGTGGCTCTGGGTCGGGCCGGGTGTTCGAAGCACTGTTCGTCGACGAGGGCTTCGGCTCACTCGACCCCGAATCACTCGACGATGCCATCGACGCCCTCACCCACCTCCGCGCCAGCGGCCGCATGGTGGGTGCCATCACTCATGTCGAGGCGATGAAGCAGCAGTTGCCCACCGGTATCGAGGTGCGCCGACGCCCGGCGGGTGGCGGCTCCACCATCGTCCAGCCGGGGGTGCGGGTATGACCCTGCATCTGCTGGTCTCCGATCACCTCGTCGCGTTGGCCGACCGGGCAGCCGAGGTGCTGGCCACGCCACCGGCCGATCCGTTCGCCCACGATCTCGTCGCTGTTCCCGGCGACGGTGTGCGCACCTGGCTGGTGCGTCGCCTCGCCGAGCGGCTCGGTGTGTCGTCGTCCGCGGCGGCCGACGGCATCGCCACGAACATCGAGTTCGTCTTCCCGGGCGCGCTCGTGCGACGTGCCATCGGCCGCACCGAGGTCGACTCGCCGTGGTCGATCGGCCCCCTCACCTGGGCCCTCCACGATCTGCTGCACGAACACGCCCACCGCCTCGGCCTGCCCGCCGATGCCGTGCGGGCACGCGCCATCGCCGACCTGTTCGATCGCTACGCATTGCACCGCGTGCCGATGGTGTCTGCCTGGGAGCGGGGCACCGACGTCGACGCGGCAGGCGATCCGTTGGCTTCGTCGCTGCTGTGGCAGCCCGAACTGTGGCGCCTGCTCGTCGAGCGCTGGGGAGTGCCCAGCGACGCCGCCCGCATCGCCGACGACATCGCTGCACTGCGCGCCGGTCGAGTCGAGCCCGAGGTGCCCCAGCGTGTGCTGCTGTTCGGGTTGGCCAGCCTGCCCGCCCCCCACCTCGAGGTCCTCACCGCGCTGGCCAGTCGACGCGAGGTCCACCTGCTGGCGCCGGTGCCGTCGTCGGCGTGGTGGCAACGGCTCGCCGGCCCGGCGGCGTCGCTCAGCGTCGGATCGTTGCTCCGCTCGGCCGACCCCAGCACCGAGGTGGTGGCGCACCGACTGGCGCGCACGTGGGCCCGGGCGCCGCGCGAGGCGCACCTGCTGCTGCGCGCCGCCGCCCAGCGATCGGGTGCCTCCATCGAGTCGGTGGCCGCGGCGGCACCGGCCATCGATGAACAGACGCCCCTGTTGGCGCGGCTGCAGGCCGCTCTGCGCACCGACATCGACCCGCCGGGTGCGCCGGCAGCCGGCGGTGCCGACCTCCGCCCGCGGCTCTCCGCCCACGACCGCAGCGTGCAGTGGCATCGGTGCCACGGCCTCACCCGCCAGGTGGAGGTGCTGCGCGACGTACTGCTGCGCCTGCTCGACGCGCCCGCCCCTCCCGGCGATGCACCGCTCGAACCGCGCGACATCGCCATCTTGTGCCCCGATGTGGCCGCGGTCGCCCCGATCGCCGAGGCGGTGTTCGGCGGCGACGGTCCTGGGGGCGCCGTTCCTGCCCTGCCGGTGCGTGTGGCCGATC
This sequence comes from Chthoniobacteraceae bacterium, assembly GCA_044375925.1. Classification (GTDB taxonomy): domain Bacteria; phylum Verrucomicrobiota; class Verrucomicrobiia; order Chthoniobacterales; family Chthoniobacteraceae; genus Chth-196. The sequence goes on from JBILLT010000210.1 coordinate 2,975, forward strand.
GCTCACTGCGCACCGACATCCCGCTGCTCGACGCCCTGGTTGCCCTGTTCGGCTTCACCGACGGCCGCTTCCGGGCAGGCGATGTGCTCTCGTTCGCCGCCCGCCCACCGGTCAGCCGCCGGTTCGGGTTCACCGCCGAACGTCTCGGTCGCATCGTCGAGTGGGTCGATGCCGTGCACATCCGCTGGGGTATCGACGCCGCACAGCGCGTGCCGTACGGGCTGCCTGCTCAGTACACCGCCGCAACCTGGCAGGCCGGCCTCGACCAACTGCTCGTCGGGGCGGCGATGGCCGATGCGGGTGCTCGGCTCGGGCCCGGTCACACCGTGCCGTATGGCGATATCGAGGGCGACGACCTCGCCCTGGCCGGCGACCTGGCCGATTTCGTCCACCGCCTCGGACGGGCTGCCGAGACGCTGGCGGTCGAGCAGTCGGTGGCCGAGTGGTGCGAGGCGCTGCGCGCTGCAGCGCTGCAGTTGTGCACCCTCGACGATGCCGACAGCTGGCACTGGCACCGGCTCGAGACCGAACTCACCCGGCTCGCCGCCGACGCCGCGGCGGGAGGTGTGCCCAGCAACCGCCCGGTGCCACCCGAGCAGATGGCGATGCTGTTGGCCGAGCGACTCGGCGGCCGGTCGGGGCGGCCCCGGTTCGGCTCCGGAGCCATCACCCTGTCGTCGCTCACCGCCCAGCGCGGCGTGCCGTACCGGGTGGTGTGCCTGCTCGGCCTCGACACCGATGCCGGCGGCGGCGCGGCTGCGGCCGACGACCTCACGGCCACGTCGCCGGTGGTGGGCGACCGCGATGCGCGCAGCGAGACGAGGGCTCAGCTACTCGACGCGTTGCTTGCAGCGGGCGAACATCTCGTCATCTGCAGCAACGGGCGCGACCTGCGCACCAACGTCGAGGTGCCGCCCACCGTGGCGCTCGCCGAACTCGTCGATCTCATCGACGCCTCGGTCGTCGCGCCGTCCGACGGTCCACGGGCCGAGGCCTCGCGGGCCAGCGACGCCATTGCGCTCGAGCATCCGCGCCAGGCCTGGTCCGAGCGCAACTTCCAGGCAGGAGCACTCGGTGTCGACGGCCCCTGGGGGTTCGACGTCGTGGCGTGCCAGGCGGCCGTGCAGCGCCGCCAGCAGACGGCGACGCCGGCGTTCCTCCCCGAACCACTGCCGGTGGTCGTCGCCGACGACCTGACGATCGGTTCGCTCTACTCCGCGCTCACCACGCCGGTTCGGCAGTTCCTCTCGCTCCGGCTCGCGATGGTGCTCGACGACGACGCGGCCGAGCCCGACGATCTGGTGCCGCTGGCAGCCGACGCCCTCGACTCGTGGAAGGTCGCCGATGCGCTGTTGTCGGTACGTCTGGGTCTCGACTCCGACGAGGCCGACGTGGTCGACGCGGCCATCGAGCAGTGGGCCGAGGTCGAACGGGCAGGCGGCGCGTTGCCTCCGTTCGCCTTCGGCGAGCGGGTGCTCGGTCGGGCCCGCACGCGGGCCGACCTCGTCAGCGTGGCCCGCAACACCGTGCTCGACGCCGAGGGCGTACCGCACGCGTCAACCACCCACCTCGTCGACATCACCCTTCCCGACGGACGCCGACTGCACGGTGAGGTGCCGGGTGTGCACGGCCATGTGGTGGTGGCCGCCAGCGTGTCGAAGTTGGCGCTCAAGAACCGCATTGCGGCTTGGCTGCATCTTGCCGTGCTCGGTACGGCATTCCCCGACCAGCCTTGGCAGGCCCTCGTCGTGGGCACTGCTGGCAAGGCCGACAAGCCTGCGGTGGCCACCGAGCGGTGGCAGTTGCTGTCGGCCGAGCACGCTGCCGAGGCACTGGCCTGCATCGTCCACCTCGCCGATCGTGCCGGCATCGACATCGTCCCGGCCTTCCCGGCCACCACCGAAGCCCTGCACCGCGGCGACCGCAAAGCAGCGGCCGACGCATGGGGCGACGGCGGCATGTACTCCAGGGGCGAACGCGACGACCGCTGGGTGCAGTTCGTGTTCGGCGACATCGATCTCGACGATCTGCTCGCCCTGCCGCCGCGCCCCGACGAGACCGGCGACGAATGGGGTAGCGGTGGTTCGCGCGTCGAGCGCTGGGCCGAGCGGGTGTGGGGCACCTTCGCTCGCACTGCCCGCGCTGTCGGCGAGTCCGACGAGCCCGAAGTGGCCGATGAGTTCGACGGGGTCAGCGAGGTCGACGATGACTGATCCGGTTCCCTTCGCTGTCGACGGGCCGCTGCCGTCGGGGCTGTCGGTGCTCGAGGCCAGCGCGGGCACGGGCAAGACCTATGCGCTCAGTGCGCTGGCGGTGCGGTTCGTGGCCGAGTTCGATACGCCAGTGGCCGCGCTGTGCATCGTCAGCTTCACCGATGCCGCCACCGCCGAACTGCGCGGCCGGGTGCGGGCCCGCCTGGTCGAGGTGGCCGACGCACTCGAACGCGGTACCGATCCTGGTGACGATCTGGTCCTGGCGGCAGTGGCGCGCGTCGACCACCCCGACGAACTCGTCCGACGCATCGCGCGACTGCGCACCGCGGTGGCCGAGTTCGACGCTGCCACCATCACCACCATCCACGGGTTCTGCGGGCGGGTGCTCGCCATGGCCGGCGATGGCCTCGGCGACCTGCCCATCGAGCGGCGAACCGACGACGTCGACGAGGTGGTGAACGATCTGCTCATCGCCCACGCCACACCCGACCACCCTCAGCACGAGGTGGTCGAGTTCGTGGCGCCCGACCGACTCGCCGCCGCCGTCGGCACCCGGCTGCAGTTGCCCGATGCACAGATGCAGCGTTACGACCCCGACGAGGAGATCTCGAAGCGGATGACCGCCGAGCCGCGCCGCCGGCAGCGGGCGATGGTGGCAGCCGATCTGGTCGACCAGGCCCACGACCTCGTCATCGCCCGCCGTGCCAGGTCGCAGCGTCGCACGCTCGACCGGGTGGTGGTCGACACCCGCGATCTGCTGATCGGGGCCGAGTCGGCCTCGCTGGTGGCCGCACTGCGAGCTCGCTACCGAGTGGTGCTCATCGACGAGTTCCAAGACACCGACCGCGTGCAGTGGCACCTGTTCGCGCACGCATTCGTGGGCGGCGAAGACGCGCCAGCGGTGGTGCTGGTGGGCGACCCCAAGCAGTCGATCTACCGCTTCCGCGGCGCCGAACTGTCGGCCTATCTCGACGCCCGCAGCGCGGCCGCCAGCGTGCGGTCGCTCAGCGTGAACCGGCGCTCCGACGGCCCGTTGCTCGAGGGTCTCGACCGGATGTTCCGAGGGTTCACCTTCGGCTCCGACGACGTCGAGTTCCAGCCGGTCGAGCCCGCCGACGCGAACCGGTCGAGCCGCCTCGAGGCGGTGGCCCTCGGCGCCGATGGCGCAGCGTCGCCCATCGAGCTGCGCATGGTGCCGCCGGGTGCCGACAAGCTCTCCGCCGGCGAGGCGCGCCGAGCGGTGATGGCCGACCTCGTGGCGGTCACCGGCCGTCTGCTCGGTGCCGCCCCGCACATCGACGAAGGCGACGCCGGCCGACGCCCGCTGTGTGCCCGCGACATCGCCGTCCTGGTCCGCAGTAACGCGGATGCCAATCGGGTGGTCGCCGCCCTCGCCGATGCCGGTATCGCTGCCGCCACTGCCGGGGCCACCAGCGTGCTCGACACCGATGCCGCCCAGCAGTGGCGGCTCGTGCTGCGGGCCCTCGAACGGCCCGGTTCGCAGCGCGCCGCTCGCGCCGCTGCGCTGAGCTGGTTCATGGGGCACTCGGCCACCGAGGTGGCCGCCTACACCGACGCCGATCTCGCCGGCCTCCACGAACTGCTCGGCGACTGGTCGGCCCTGCTGGCGCGTCGCGGGGTCGCAGCGTTCCTTGCTGCGGCGCGTGCTCACGGCCTCGGCGCCCGCGTCCTGTCGCGGCGCGGTGGCGAACGACATCTCACCGACCTCGAACACATCGCCGAGCTGCTGCACACGGCCACGGGGGCGCGCCCGGCATCGGCCGCTTCCCTGCGCCGCCTCTTGGCCGATGCCGCTGCCTTCGGCAACGTCGACGACGCCGATTCGGTGGTGTCGCGTCGTATCGACCGCGACGACGACGCCGTGCAGGTGCTCACGGTGCACCGCGCCAAGGGCCTCGAGTATCCGGTGGTGTTGTGCCCCACGCTCTGGGCCGTGCCCAGTGGAAAGGCATCGGTGAAGCACGCCTCCCTGGCTGATGGACGTCTGATCGACGCGTCGTGGGTGGCCGGCAGCGACGACACTCGCGCCGCCGCAGGGCTGCTCTCCGCGGCGAAGGCAGAGGCAGCCGGCGAAGAGCGCCGCCTGCTGTATGTGGCGCTCACCCGGGCCAAGCACCGCTG
>JBILLT010000011.1:0-70542 GCA_044375925.1 Chthoniobacteraceae bacterium
GACGACTTCCTCCATCCCTGGTCTGCCGATCAAGTTTGTCCATTCCGAAGGGTCGGCATGCATGTCGTAAAGCTCCTCGGTCCGGTCCGCGTACCGGATATAGCGCCAGCGCTCGCTGCGGACCGCGTGGTTCCCCTGATTGTGGCTCGTGAGCGCGGGACGCTCCCGCTTGGTCTCCGCCTTCTTGAGCTGCGGCACCAGGCTCAACCCCTCCAGATCCGCCACCGTGCTCAATCCGCAAAGCTCGTTCAAGGTGGGGTAAATATCGAGCAGTTCGGCGGGCTGCGCGCACCGCCCGCCCGCGCTGACCCCGGGGCCTGCAAAAATCAGGGGCACGCGGGTCGCCCGCTCCCAGAGCGTGTTTTTGCCGGTCAGCCCCTTCTCGCCCAGATGCCAACCATGATCCCCCCAAATGACAACGACTGTGTTTTCCGCGAGCCCGGCTTTCGAAAGCGCGTCCAAGATCCGGCCCACCTGCGCGTCCACAAAACTCGTGCAGGCGAGGTAGCTGCGGACAAGGTTGCGCCACTCGTTGTTCTGCTGCAACCAGCCGAACCGCGGCTCGGGCAGGTTCCAATGCAGGTACCACGAGAAACGCGGCGTGTCGCCCCGGTCGTCCGGCCGGATTTTCGGCAGCACGCTGTCGTCGTCAGGATACAGATCGAACCACTGCTGCGTCGCGTAACACGGCACGTGCGGCAGGAAAAAACCCGCCGCAAGGAAGAAGGGCTTTTCCTGATCGGCGTTCTGGATTTGCTCGATGGCCCAGGAGGCGAGCTGGTAGTCCCCCTTGTCTTCGTCCTTGTGCGGGAACACGCCCCAGTCCATCGCGGGGTGATTGCCCATGGGGGTGGGGCCGATCAGCTTCGCGGGCGGTCTGACGCCCACACCGGCGACTTTGCCCAGCACCTGAAACTCGGGCTCAACCTGCTCGGCCGCCGGCGCGCCCTTCCGTTTTTCCCCGCCGGCGCCATGGTGGAATATTTTGCCGTTCGAGAGGGTGCGGTACCCGTTCGCCGCGAAATGCTGCGGAAGCGAAACGCGGTTCTTCCACTCGGGCAATGCGCGGAACGACGGCGCGAGGCCGTAGACGCCCGTGGTGGTGGGCCGCAGACCGAGCAGCAGGCTTGTGCGGGAGGGATTGCAGAGGGGCGCGTTGCAATGGGCGTTGAGGAAGGTCGTGCCGCGCGCGGCCAGCCGGTCCATGTTGGGAGTTTTCGCGAGCGGATGCCCGCCCATGTGGCCGATCCAGTCGTTCTGATCGTCGATGGCGATGAAGACCACGTTTGGTTTGGAGGCGCCGGGCGCGGCCGGAGCCGTCGCGGCGGCGCAAAGCGAAAAGGCTGCAAGGAGGGGGGTGATTTTCATCGGGGTATCGGAATGGGTTTTGGAACGGGGGGACCGGAGTGCGGGCACCGCGACCAGCGGCGGGCGCACAGTTGTTGTGAGAAACGCAAAGAAATTCAAGCGGTCACAGGGAAAAAGGCGCCGATTACGGCGCGGGAAAAGAGACGTCCGAACGGGATGTGTGCACAAAGCCAGGCGCGTTCGCCGCACCCGGTTCGCTATTTTTTACGCTGTTTCTTCGCCATTCGCGCCTCTTCGCCATCCCAACTTTTTCCACTGCCTATTGGCGGTGGAATCGGGGCATTCCATTGATTCCAGAGCGTCTGGAGTTCATTTCGTTTATCGGCGTGGGCGATGGAAAGATCGTTCGCCTCGGCGCGATCGTTTGCGAGGTTCACCAGCATCGGTTCCATGTCCTTCGCTGCCTTTACGAGCTTCCAATCACCCTGCCGGACCGCAAACTGGGGCCCGAAGCGCCAGAAGAGCGCATCACGCGGTGGTTTTTCCGTCTTGCCTTCAAGCAAAGGCAGAAGATTCACACCGTCAACCTGCCACTCGGGCTTCAGTTCCGCGTTGGCCGCGGCAAGCGAGGTGGGAAGAACATCGAGCTGGATGACGGGAGCACTCACTACGCGGCCCGGGGCAATGCGGCCTTTCCATTGCACAAGCCACGGCACGCGGATGCCGCCCTCCCAAAGCAGCCACTTGTGCCCACGTAGCCCTTGCTGATTCGCATAGGGAGAAGAGTCGCCGTTGTCGCTGATGCAGAAAATGAGCGTGTCCTCCTCCAGTCCGAGCGAACGGAGCTTTCCGAGCACCGTTCCAATCGCGTCGTCGGCCTCGGCGATGGTCGCAGCATAGTCGCGTTCGCGATGTTTGAGCTGGGGAAAACGGTCAAGCACCGCTTGACTCGCAACGTTGGGATTGTGAACGGCATTAAACGCCATACAGAGAAACCACGGCCCGGCTTGGCTGCGTTCGATGAATCCGCACGCCTCACGTGCGTACACCGGCGAGGAAATTGGTGCTCCTTCTAGACTCGAAATCAGCTCGGTTCCTCGGAAGAAGCCCGTCTTTACGCCTTCATTGCCCAGATTGCCAACGCTGCCGATGGAAAAATCGAACCCGCGCGCGGCGGGCAACGTTTCCTTACCGGAGCCGAGATGCCATTTGCCGACGAGGCCGGTGGTGTAACCAATCTCCTTCATCCGCTGCGCTAGGGTGACCTCACCAAGGGCAAGGTCTCCCTCGTTCGAGTCGTGGCCGGAGCGGGCTTGGTAACGTCCTGTCATCAAGCCGACGCGGCTCGGAGCACAAACGCACGCGGAGACGTAGCCGTCCGTAAAACGCACGCCGTTGGACGCGAGCGAATCGATGTGGGGAGTCGGGGCAAGCTTGCCGCCGTAGCAAGCCGGGTCGCCGTAAGCCATGTCATCAAGGTAAAAAATGAGGACGTTCGGTTTGCGTCCGTCGGCACCGAAAGCAGAAGCGCAGATGAGTGCGGCAATCAGGAAGCAGATGGATTTCATGAGGCGCTGGGATGAAGGGGGATCAGTGCCCGCTGTCGCTGGGATCGGGTTTGCTATAGCTCTTCGGCAAGGTCGTCTTCCATGTTTCGAGTCTGGCAGACAGGAGCTGCACGATGTTGGGATTTTGTTGGGCGACGTTGTGCTCTTCGCTGGGATCGGCGGTGATGTCGTAAAGTTCGGGCTCGCCACGAGCCTTGATCGCCGGGCGGAACTTCCACGAACCATCTCGAATAGTGCCTGCATCGCCGGGGCCCGGAAGTTTCCAAAACAGCGGTTTGGTGCGAGTGAAAGCAATCCAAAGTGCCTGTCCCTTGTAATCCAAAGTGGGTGTCTCATGATTCCATGCTGTCTGGCGAAGGCGCTTTGGGAGAGCCCGCTTGAGCTGAACTCTTCAAGAATTGCATCAATCTGAAAAAAGCAAAAAGTGTCTGTCCCCAGCGCCTGTCCCCAGCGCCTGCAGGGAGCACGGGTCCCTTCTTGAAATTCAAATAAAAACCATTATGGTTGCGAAATGGCTACGATCACTTTGAAAAACATCCCGGAGCCTCTCCATCAAGCCTTGAAAAGTCGCGCGCAGTCTCATCGCCGGAGCCTCAACAGTGAGGCGATCGACTGTCTGGAACGCGTTCTTCTGGGTAAAGCGCTGGATGCGCCTGCGTATCTCGCCCGAGTCCGGAGTCTGAGAGCAGCGACCCCGGGCCACCTTTACGATGACTTAATCCGCGAAGCCCGCGGAACCGGACGCCCGTGATCGTTGCGGACTCAAACCTGATTGCTTACCTGCATTTGCCGGGACCGAAAGCGGACATCGCCGACGCCGTCTTGCTCAAAGACAGCGAGTGGTGGGTGCCTCCCCTTTGGAAGTCTGAGTTTAGCAGCATTCTTTTCGCCTACATGAGAACGCAGGGCATGGACCTAGCGACTGCGGAGGCACATTTGGCCGAGGCAATAGATCATCTCGGGTCAACTCAGAAGGAACCCAATCCCGGTAGAGTGCTCGCCAAGGCCTTCGTGTCTCATTTGAGCGCTTACGATGCAGAGTTTGTCGTTTTAGCCGAGGAACTCGGCGTTCAACTGGTGACTTCCGATCAAAAAGTTCTCAAGGCGTTTCCAAAATTCGCAATCAGTCCGGAAGATTTTGTAACGGAAATCTGATTTCTTTGAGTGAACGGCCACAGAAAGTGTCTGTCCCCAGCGCCTGCTCTGAATCCAAAGGAATCCAAAGTGCCTGTCCCTTGCAGAGAGAGTGTGTGTGCCAACTTGGGTGTCTCTTCAAAGAAAGTGTCTCCTCCTCAAAGTGCCTGTCCCTTAGAGGTCACGCATACGTCCCTTGGAGGTCAGGGGACAGGGACTTTGTCATCCCATCGTCGTCGTCGAAGGCCGCCTCAATCACATCGTCCACCGTCAACCGAATCCGCCCGCCTCTCTTGTAAAGACGCACGATCTGAAATGCATCCGCAGGCGCCAAAACCACCGAATCTTTCCCCGTTGCCACCCAGCGAAACCCCGCATTTTTCCGGACATTCGCCGTGCCCCGCTCCCCAGCCCAGTAGGAAATATGATAGTCGGCGCTGAAAAAGCCGGACTCAAAAGGCAGGTAGGGGGCACCCATGCGAAAAAATCCCCCCGATTACGGCGCGTAAAAAGAGCCAAAAACGCCCGACCCACGCCAGCAACTTGCCAAAGTTCATCGCGACCCCGCTCAAGAGCGCATTGATTGGGTCTCCGCAGGTTCCTTTGAGTCGATTTCTTTCCAGCCGATGCTCGCTCTTCATATGACCGATCGTCGGTTCAATGGCGGCACGCCTTTTCATCAATCGCCACAACCATTTTGGAATCGCTCCGCGGCGTAGCTGATCGACACTCACTGATTGAGGCCCTTGATGTTTGTGTCCACGGTACCCTCTGTCGACAAACACATTTTTGATCCGCGCTTTCTCGCCGATCATTGATCGTGTCTGCGTGAGTTGCTTGCTCAAGCTATGCCCATCGTATGGATTTCCCGTGAAACTCAAAGCCCCCACTACCCAGTTGTTTTTACTGGTCACAGCCAGACTCACTTTGTTGCCAAACTCATATTTTTTACCAGCTTTGCCCTTGGCAATACATTGCACTTCCGGTTCATGAACACTGTAGACTTTTCCGGAGTCATGCTTGCTCTGTGAGTGAATTCGTTTCGCCAATTCCAGCATTCGGGCCGTTTGGCTTTCCGGCTTTGGGGATTGCTTCTGAACTTCACGAATCACCCGGCCCAGGTTGGTCTTGAGTTTGCGCTGGCACGCCTGCGCCCGCTTCATCTGCCTGGCATGTGCATAGCGGCTTTGTTTCATCACCAACCGTTTTCCCACACGCGTGTAGCTCTGCTTGATTTTCAATCCTTCTTTACGCGCAACCTTCACCAGCCGCTCCCTGACCCGATCACACAGACGCGCATCGCTCGGATAACGAATCGCTTTGGTCTGCACGGTTGTATCAACATTGATACGTTCAAAATCTGAAGGCTTAATCGCGTTTATTTTTAAGCCGGTTTCCAAAATTCCCTTGAGCATGGATTCGGCTCCGCTTGCGCCTAAACGAGAACGCCAGCGAGTCATGCTTGAGGGATCGATCGGTGCTTGATGGGAGAAGAACTGCATTCCACTGAAGAACTGCCAGTAAGGATTTTCCACCCAAGCAGCCACGACATCGTCGTCGCTCAAATCGTGTTGGAATTTCAAAATGTGCAGGGCTGCCATGAGTCGCGTGCTGATGCCCGGGGCGCCTGTAGTTGGCGCATAAGTTGGTTGGAGTTGGCGCTCGAAGTCGTCCCAAGGGATGAGAGCCGCGAGCTTCACCAGTGGATGCTGCAAGCTGATGATGGAGCTGAGTTCGACTTTGAAGAGGTTACCTTGAGAGGCTGATGCGGTTGGTTTGGGCTTCATTGATTTTCCCAGAATTTGAGAGAGTGAAGTCCGCTTACACAGCAAAACACATGCCAAATGTATAGCAAAAGCAATTCAACGCCAATTACTTACTGCATTTTTTAGCATCGACCATGCTAGGCTCCACGATTCCTCCGGCCCGCGAAAAACTGAGTCAACAAGTTTCGCGTATCCTTGGTTTAATCCTGCATTCACACCTCCCAATAACGCGGATGACCAGGCGCATGCATTGCGCGATGGTGAAAATCAAACTGTGAACGCTATGAATGTCATTGGAACAAACCAAAACTGGAAAAGCCACTGGAATGAGATTTAGAAAGAACCAGCAGACCCCCGGAACACTGCTGGCGGGTTGTTGACAACCCAGAGACAAGTGCACGGCTCCCTGCAAACCGGCATCACAAAAACGACATGAAAATCCTGCAAACGTTCATCATTGTCATGCTGCTGGCCACTCAATCGGGCTGCATGTCACTGATAGCTCTTTGCAACTACGCTGACTCCCGGATTCCAAGAAAAGTCAGGCCGGAGCCGGGATACTACGAAGCTACAATTCAATACGAAGATCACGCACCCATCAGAAAAATTTTGCGCCTGGAACAGTATTATGACGCGCAGGGCAGCGCCCGCGGCAATCATTGGGCTTGGCGACAGGTGGGGAAGAAGGATGAGGACGAAGGCGACGAGATCCAGTTGGAAGATGAGAAGCTGGGCACGATTCGATTTTTGCTGCCGAGCCGCGCCCGATTCAACGACGGTGGCTGGACCTCACGCCCATTTAACAATGTCATCATTGGGAACGTTCCTTACGTTTACAGCCACCCCGAAGACGGCCGATACGTTTACCGCGGTACTGGCGCGAAGGGATTACCGCCGATTGCGCTGAAGTACTCGGTTGTCACGCGTTATTATACCGACCCTCCGCCGGAAACGAACCGTTGATAACGTCATTGCCTGTTTGCACCCCCGCATTTGCGCCGGTGGATGAACCCTCAGACCGCTTCGCCTGCAGCCATGCCCGCAGCCAGAAGTAAGAGGAGAAGAATCTAGAAAAGAAACTCAGCTTGAGTGATTCTCCTTTGCGATCTCAAGCACCGCCTCTAACTCCTGCTTTTCAACAGCGCCGGAACCAAAACTAAAATGAAACCGCTTATCCACGCAGCACTTGTCACACTACTCGTCTTTGGTTGCGATGCACCGCTTCTAGGGGCGGACGCCGCCAAGCCAAATGTCCTCTTCATTGCAATTGATGATCTCAACCACTGGGTGGGACATCTCGGGCGGAACAAGCAAACCAAGACCCCGAACATCGACCGCCTCGCCGCGATGGGCGTGAGTTTTTCGAATGCTCAATGCGCTGCTCCGGTTTGCAATCCATCAAGGGCTGCATTGCTGAGCGGTAAGCGGCCCGGCACCACGGGGATTTACGACAACAACGACCCGTTCGTCAAAGTTCTCAAGCCCGATGAGTCCCTCGTCATGCAGTTCAAAAATGCGGGCTACGACACGCTTGGCATCGGGAAACTCTGGCACGGAGGGCTCGGGTGGAAGGAGCAATGGACGACCATTCAGGAGGAGACATTCAAGAAAGGCAAAGTGATGGACCGCAGCATCGGTGGAATCGCTTTTGGCCCGATCGTTGAAGGCGGCGACGAGAGTGTCTCCGACACGAGCATCGCCGACTTCGGGGTGGCTGAACTTGGCAAGACTCACGGCAAAGCGTTCTTCCTGACTTTGGGCTTTCACAAACCGCACATGCCCTGGAACGTCCCCCAGAAATACTACGACATGCATCCTCTGGCAGACATCCAACTGCCACCGACCAAACAAGGGGATCTCGAGGATGTGCCGGCTGCCGGAGTCAAGATGGCCAAACCGGACGGAGACCACGCCAACGTTCTGGCCTCCGGCCGCTGGAAAGAAGCCGTGCAGGCGTACCTCGCAGCGATTTCGTACCTCGACGGCCAGATCGGCCGCGTGTTGGACGCGTATGAAAAGTCACCGCACAAAGACAACACCATCATCGTGCTCTGGGGCGACCACGGCTGGCATCTCGGCGAGAAGGAACACTGGCGGAAGTTCGCCCTCTGGGAAGAAGCCGCTCGTGCCCCCTTCATCTGGGTCGTTCCGGGCGTGACAAAGCCGGGAGGCATTTGCAAGAGCCCGGTGGATTTCATGAGCGTGTATCCGACCCTTTGCGATCTGGCGTCCCTCCAAAAGCCCGCGTGGATTGAGGGTGACAACATCAAGTCCTTGCTCGCCAATCCGGCCGCCACATGGAGCGGCGTGGGCGTGACAACATTCGGCCAAAACAACCACGCCGTCCGCACCGACCGGTGGCGCTACATCCGCTATGCCGACGGCACAGAGGAGCTCTATGATCATGACAAGGACGAGTATGAATGGACCAACTTGGCCGCCCAGCCCGAGCACTCCACCCTCAAGGCCGACCTCTCAAAGAACTTTCCCACAACCAATCTTCCTTCGTCTTCAAATGGAAATGGCAAGCGAAAGGACAAGGACGCCGATGCCGCGAGGCCTTCGCGTGGCCGCCCGAAGACCAAGGCTGAAGCCACCCATTCCTGATTTCGGAGACCAGTTGGGCGGGGCTGGATTTTTTGCCGAAGTCTTTTCTGCATTCTGCCTCACGCGATTTCATTCGAAAGAATCCCCCAGCTTTTTGGAGGTGAAAGCTCGGATAACTCAACCCTTGAGCAACTGACACAGATCACGTCCGCGCAGCCCGAAAGATTCGCACCGCCTCCACTCCTATGCGCAGATTCCAGCTATTCATCACCGCAATCCTCGTCACGTTGCTTGCACCCTCTCCTGACGCCGCTGAACCGGCTGGCGCAACCAAGAAAATTGTCCTGATCGCGGGAAAAAAGAGTCACGGACCTGAGGGAAATCGGATTCATGACTACCCGTGGACCGTCAAGTTGCTGAAGGTCCTCTGCGAAAAATCCGACATCCGCGATCAGCTTCGCGTAGAGGCGCATTTTGAGGGATGGCCAATGGACGAGCGCACTCTGGACGATGCTGACGCGATTTTCATCGTCTCGGACGGACGCGACGGTGACAAGTTCGAGGAGGCTCCGCATTTCAACACCGCGGCGCGTACTGCCGTCATCGAACGCCAAATCAAACGCGGTTGCGGCTTCGGAACATTTCATTTCTCAACGTTCGCCTCAGAGGCCAATCGCCGGCAGATTCTCGAATGGAGCGGCGGATACTTCCAATGGGAGACGGACGGGCTGCGAAAGTGGTATTCAGCAATTAAAGTGATGGATGCCGAACTGGTCCTGCCGACGCCAAGCCATCCGATTGTGCGGGGAGTCCAGCCTTTTCAATTGCGGGAGGAATACTACTACAACCTCCGCTTTGATCCCGCCGACCACGCTCTTGTGCCTCTTTTAGCGGTGCCCTCGCTGCCCGGCCGCGATCCCGACGGACGGTGGGTTGCATGGGCGCGGGAGCGCGCGGGCGGCGGACGGGGTTTCGGCACAAGCTGCGGCCATTTTTACGACAGCTGGAAGAACGCCGGATTCCGCAAAACGATGCTGAACGCGATCGTATGGCTGGCTCACGTGGAGGTCCCAGAGAATGGCGTCGATTCCGAGTATCTCGAACACGACGAAATCACCGCTTCACTCGCTGCAGGCCCGGCGCACTGATTCGGATGCAATAGATTTCACGACGGAGAGGCTCGGTCGGCGTCGGCCTGCTTGGTTTGGGCGCCCAGTTTGTTTTCAACCCCGCGCTGATCTCGCGTGACACCTCCCGACATGGAGGCACGCTTGTTTCCGACCACTCAGCCCCATGCTCACCACCATTTCCACTGCCAGCTTCCTCTGCATGGGGCTCACCATTTTTTGAGTTCACCTCTTTGAGAATCTGGATGCCCAACACTTGGTCAGCAACCAAGCGCTTGAGCCGCTGGTTCTCCTCTTCCAGTTCCTTAAGCCGTCTGGCTTCGCTCACCTCCATCCCACCGTACTTCCTCTTCCAACGATAATACGTCTGCTCCGTGATTTGATGCGGCCGGCATGCGTCACTGATCTTCAGTCCGCATTTCTCGACCTCTCCAAGGATTCGGATGATTTGTTCTAAACTGTTTTTTTCTTCATTGCTGTTCTACGGGTTTACCGCAGAACTAACTGTTGTGGCTGTCCAGTTTTCGGGGCCCAGACCATACTCGCCGCGCTTTAACCTAAGTTCGCCTGAGACTTTTTTAATGACTGATTCCTCGATCACATCAATGATGAGGAAACCGCCACCCAAACCCAACGCTTCACCCTGACCTTGTCGGAAAATCCCGGAGAAACCGACAGTCTGAATCGGGAGTGTCTCCCCATCTTGAGCCGGATCGGTAAGCACAAATTTTCCAGAGAAGACCCCCGTGGCTGCATCGACTTTCATGCTCCATTTGCAGGGGTTGAAGGCGGCGTTTACGCTGATCAAACCCTTCGCATCCATTTTTAAAGCCGAGGGAAGATCTCTGCCCGAAACCCCCATGTCGACGGGCCTTTCCCCAAAATCCACACCGAACTCCCCGACTTCGGGAACGCTCGCTGACAGCTTGAGCCGATCAAGAAGCGTGCGTGCCGGAGTGAATTGGGTAGCTCTGGACGGCGCCAGCCATGGATCCAGAGACACCTTCAGCTCCAGCGGCCCAAATCCCTGCGCATAAACGGCATCCGGCACCCTCCCTGTTGCCGGGGCCTTTGCCCATACGAACCGACCGCTCTGCTGAGAAACATGGAAGCGGTTTGGGAAAGAGACGGCGTCGGGATGCGGGATCAACTCGAGGAGGCCTGAGATATAACTGTGAGTCCTCGCTCCATAGGGCTTGGCAATCACTCGGTACGCGCCAGCCGGATCGGGACTGGCGGTGGAACTCCATAGCTTTCCATCCGCAAGCTTTCCGTAGAGCGTCATAAGCCCAGTAGCTGGCGCTACCGACACCGAGGCATAGCCGCTGCCCATGGGATAAGTCTCACTTGTCTTGGGGAAAGGCACAGGATTCGTGATTAACAAGGTGTAGTTACCTGTCCATGGCGCGGCAGAGTTTGGTACCGGAGCGTACAACCGCCTACCGGTTGTCTTACTGGAATGGGTCCGGACGCCGTTTTGGATAACGGTCGCCAAAATCGAGTCTCCCGTCCATTCGATCGGAATCTCCAGCCTCGGCAAACCAGCCTTGGCCTCCCGCACCCAGAAAGACGAAGACGAGGCACCAGCCATGTCATGGCCGTAGGCAAGGGCGCCTGAGATCCTGAGAACCGTGGTTTCGCCGGGCAGAATCAGCTTGCCCGAGTAGGAGGAACCCGTAGTGGTTGAGACCTCGAGTTTTCCGGAGGCAGCACCAGATTCATCAAAGAGCAGGGCTTCGTAAGCGCCTCTCAGCCCTCTCACGGTGAGCTTTCCCGTTTTGTATGCAAACGCGTAATTGGCGTCCGCGGCACCGGAAACCGAAATTGGATAGTTGCCGACCGGGCTGGAAAAGGTGGCCATCGATGAGGCCAGAGGTTTCTTATCCAGAACGGACTCGTCATCCGATCCCACAAACCCTTCGTACCTGATTTGAAAGCTGGGATTGGTTAACCCGACCGCGCGGGCAACATCGCGGGGCACAACTGAAAGCAGCTTTTTGCTAACGCTGAGCGTTTTTGTCACTGGAGATGCGGGGAGGAAATCAACGTTCCCCGGTTGCATGGCGGAAATCGCGATCTGGCCCGCGCCGGTAATGAGGAGCGATTTCCCATCGGTCCCCAACTGGCCAGGGCCAGCCTCGACCTTGAAGGTTACGGGCAGACCGGAGGAAGCCGAGGCGGAAAGATTCAATGGAGCAGCGCCATAGGTGATTCGGGACAGCGGAGCGAAGGTAATTTGCTGAGACTCGGGCAGCTTCTGGACGGTGAAGTTTTGAGTGACAGGCTGCGCCGCCCCGTAGGTGGCATCGCCCGGCTGGCTTGCGCGCACGCTGACCAAACCGCTTCCCGAAATGATCAATGCGCCGCCATCTGCGGCGAGGGTTGCCGGCCCGGACAATACCTCGATGGTGACGGGCAGTTGAGAGGATGTCGTGACGTTCAGAGGCAAGAGTTTCGTGGTGGCTACGCCATTGGGAATGGCCTCGAAGGCGATGCTTTGGGGACGGCCGAGTGTCAACTTCACCGTCACCATGAAGTAGCCGGTACTCATGTTCCCCGCGTCATCGGTGGCACTCACGTAGACAGTGGTTGTGCCGATAGGAAAAATGGAACCGCTCGGTTTGGAATAGGTAAGCACCGGACTGGCGGAAATTTCGTCCGTGGCGCTGGCTGGCGGGTAGGTCACCACAGTGCCCGAGGCGTTGGAAGTGTCGACGATGATGTTAGCTGGCAGGGTAAGCACGGGCCGGGCGACATCAACGACCGCAACTTTGAAGCTGCCGCTGGAAGTGTTGCCAGCCTCGTCTTTTGCGGAGACGGTGACCGTGGTGATTCCCATCGGGAATAGGGAGTCACTTGCTTTTGAGTAAGTGATGACAGGGTTCGGCGTGACGTTATCTGTCGCCTTAGCAAGCGGATACTTGACGATTCCACCCGCAATATTGGTGGTCGGCACCGTGATGTCTTCGGGCAGGGTAAGCTTTGGCGCAGAAAGGTCGGCGACAGTCACATCGAAGGTGCCCGCGGTTGTATTGCCCGCAGCATCCGAGGCGGTGACCGAAACGGTGGTGCGCCCGAGCGGGAAAAACGAACCGCTGGCGTGCGAGTAAGTGATCGTTGGATTGGGGGTAATATTATCTACGGCAGTCGCCGGGGGATATGCGGCAAAAGTGCCTGCGGGACTTCCCGCGTCGAGGGTGAGACTCGGGGGCAGGGTAAGCACGGGCGGGACGACATCAACCACCGCGACCTTGAAGCTGCCGCTGGAAGTATTGCCCGCAATATCCGAGGCAGTGACGATGACCGTGGTGATTCCAATCGGGAATAAGGTGTTGCTTGCCTTGGAGTAAGTGAAGCGAGGGTTCGGCGTGACGTTATCTTTAGCCGTCGCGGGCGGATATGTGACTTTTACACCTGCAGCATTTGAGGTCGGCACCGTGATGTCCCCGGGCAGTGTAAGCTTTGGCGGGGAGATGTCCGCGACAGTGACATCAAAGGTGCCGGAGGTCGTATTGCCCGCAGCGTCTGAGGCGGTGACCGAAACGGTGGTGCGCCCGAGCGGAAGGAAGGAGCCGTTGGGGTGCGAGAAAGAGAGGGTGGGTTCCGCGGTGACGTTGTCCGTGGCGAGTCCCGGCGGGTAGGAGACGAGGCCGCCATAGCTGGTAGTTGCATCGGCAATGAAGTTTTTGGGGAGATTCAGGACGGGTTTTGCGTCATCGAAGACGGTGACACTGAAGCTACGGGTAGCAACATTACCGGCCTCGTCCTTCGCTGAGACGGTGACTGGCGTGGAGCCAAGGGGAAAGAGGGAGCCGCTGGGCGTTGAATAAGTGATGGTTGTAGTTGGACTGAACTCATCGGTGGCTGTGGCGGAGGCGTAGTGGACAACTGCACCTTTGGCGTCCACAGCGGGAAGGGAGATGTTGGCGAGCGGACTGATAGCGGGCGGTTGCGTATCGCGATGAGTGATGGTGATGGTTGGGCTGTCATCGCTTCCGAGCAGGTTGCTGATCCTCAGCCAGTAGAAGGCTACGGGGCTCAGCAACGCCGGAGCACTCCACTTCTCGGTGGTTGCTCCCACCACAGGCGAGGCAGTGTTCCCTGAAACGCCGGAATACCATTGGTACGCGAAAGGTGCCGTGCCGGCCGCTTTTCCCTCGAGTGGTACGGATTCGCCCCAGTTGGCGTTTCTGGAGGGGGAGATCTGGGCGACGGTCGCGGGGGAATTCACCGAAACGGTTGCAAGTGCGCTTGTGACGGTCCCGAGGATGCTGCTGATTCGGACGTCGTAAAGGCCGCTGTCAGAGGGCTGCAACTGCGCGATAGAAAGGGTCGATTGAGTAGCGGATTCTATGGGCAAGCCATTTTTGCGCCATTGGTAAGAGAAAGGAGCCGTGCCGGAGACGCCAACGGAGAGGACCAGCTGCATCCCTAGATTGAAGGTGCCTCCCACCGGTTGCGCGGTGATGGAAGGGGCGAATAGGACCGAAACGGTCGCCGACACGCTGGTGGTGGATCCGAAGGCATTGGTCAGAATGACATCGTATGAACCTTCATTAGCGGCTTGGAGCGGATCAAAAACCAGCTGTGCCTGCGTGCCGCCTGAAATGGCAACGCCCTCCTTGCGCCACTGGTAGTTCACGGGGCCCGAGTCGTCGGTGAGAACAGAAAGCACCACGCGACTTCCAGCGACTGCCATACTGTTCTGGGGTTGAGCGGTGATGGCCGGTTTTCCTCCGATGACGAGAGAGAGGGTTGCCGTTCCGTAGCCTTCAGAATTCGACGCTCCGAGTTTAACGTTCCCAGACCACGGAGCTGCTGGCGTTCCCCAAATCAGACCTGCAACCGGGTCAAAACTGAGCCCCAGAGGGAGATCGGAGCAGGTGTAGGAGGTGGCCACCTTATTGGTCCCAATCTGATATTCAAACGGTGATCCCACCAGACCGATGGCTGAAAGGGGGCTTATGATGGAAGGACCTTGGTTTGGAATATTGAGGGTAATGTCTTTGAACGTCTGCACTTCGCCGTCATTAGCTGTGAGACGCAGCACATACGTTCCGGGCTCCAAAAACGTGGCCACGACATTGACAGATGCCGGATCATTGAAGGTAACCAAGCCCGGTCCGGAACGTTTCGTCCAAACGGAGCTCACGGTTCCCGAGGGATTGTTGTCGTCGGTGACCGAGGCGGAGATTGCCACAGGAGAAGGTTGGTTGGGAGCAAGCCCGGTAATCTTGATAGAGGGGCCCGAGTTTAGGGGAACCACGCTGAAGTCACTGAATGTGGCGGTGTTCAAACCGATTCCCGAGGCGTTATCTACCCAGAAACCCACCATGACCGAAGTGCTCATTATCACAGTCTGCGGCTGGCCGAGCTGGCTCCATGTCCCGGGCTTTCCACCCGAATCAGCTGCGTGGAAGCCCGTGATCGAATTGCCCCTTCGGATCATCCGAATCCAACGGGTCGCCGCCGTAAAAGAGGGCACTCCCGAGGTCGATGCGCCAATCAAGCCGCGCCAATAAAACCCGTTGTATGAACTGGTTGGAATCCTTCCCAAATGTGCAAATGCGCCACTCTCAAGGTTCTCCGAAATCCGGAGCCCCGAGGTGGCCGAACCCGCCCCAGAGGTGGCGTCCACGTGTTTGGCGGTCACCATGAAATCCCCTGCGAACTGCCACCCATGGAAATAGCCGCTGCTGCTTCCCGAAACCGTGTGAGTGCCGTTGGAAAGAGTGGCCGAACCCGAGGCAGTCGGGACAGACTTCGCATCCTCAGAAACAAAGGCCGTTACCGTCGAGGGGGGCGAGATCGTCACCTGATCGAATGTTGCGGATACCTTCTTGCCACTTATTCCGCTGGTGGCGGTGAGGCCCACATTGGAGCGGATACCCTGTTTAACAACAACTGCGGAGCCGATAGGCATCCATGATACCGGATTGCCATCGAGGTCTGCGGCGGCGTAGAAGGCGGTGACCTCGTCAGTGGAGGAGTTGCGTTGAAGCTTCAGCCAAACGGGGAGGGTTATCCCTGGGATGGTCGTCACTGTGTCGCCGGTCGCAGCAGTCGTTCGGGTGCGGAATTGGAGGCCGTAATCCGGAGAAAAACCGAGGACTGCTCGGCGGGAATCGGCTGCCACGACATCGCGCATCGTGATCCCTGCGATAATGGAGGCGGCTTGCGAGAGATCTCCCCTGTCAAAGGCTGAAAGTCTGGCGGCAATTGACGCATCCCCATCCACGGCACGCGAAAGCAAGTGCGCTTGATCGCTGGTTCTTTCCGCGTACCCGGCACCCGAGCCGGTAATCCCGATGGTCGCGCCCACACTCAAACTCTCGCCCCTCGCGGAGGCATTAGGTCCGAGATCCTGCGCAATCCAGTCGCTGGCCGACCCGGCCCCTCCCACTATCACCGTGATCTGATCGCTGGAGGCGAAAGTCCCATCTGTGGCGTTAATCCGCAAAACGTAGGCGCCCGGCTGGCTAAAAGTCGCGCCCGTGGAAGATGCATTGGCTGTCTCAAAAACGACCGGGCCCGGCCCGGAAACGGCCGTCCATTCAAGGGTGAGCGGTTTGGTATCGGAGCCCTGGGCAACTGCAGCCTCGAGTAGAAGGCTTGACTCTCCATCGATCAAAGTCCCCTGTGAACCGGGCTTGGTGATCATCACCATCGGCGCCGCATCGTTGTCGGCAAGCGTGACGCTTGCGTAAGGACTCGCGCCGAGATCATACCCGTTCTGTACGACCGAGACGACCACGTACTCGGTTCCTTCGATCAGGGCGTCGTCAATTGGCAGGATATCGATGGTTTTCGAGCTTTCTCCTGCCGCGAACACAATCAATCCGATCGTGGCGGGCACGGTGGTATAGTCCAATCCTTCGTTGGCAGAGCCCTGCGCCGAAAGCCTCACGCTCAGAGAGGAGGCAAGCGAACCGGTCCGGCTCACTGTGAAACGCCCGGAATTGCCTGGTGTCTCGGAGGCATTCGGACGGTCCGCCGTGATGGAAACGGTGTTTAGGTCATCGTCGAGAATGGTGACGGTGGCTGTTTTGGCGGTGCCCAACACATAGGCGGAGCTGAGGGTAAGTGAAAGTGTGACGGTTTCGGCGCCCTCAATGGCAGAGTCCTGCAAAGGGCTGATGTTCACGACTACGCTGCTCTGCCCGGCGGGGATCACAATCGCCGAACTGGGGATGCTGGTGTAATCGGAGCCATTAGCAGCTGTTCCGGAGCGCGCGTAGTTCACGGTGAGGGAGGCGGTGGTCGGTCCGGTACGCGAAACGGTAAACGCTCCGGCTGCTCCCGTTTCGTAAGCAGTCGCAGAGGTTGCGGTGATAGAGACGGTAGGCAGGTCGTCATCATTAATTGTCTGGGTGTGCGTCTTGAGTGTTCCAAGGGATGCTCCCTGCGGATTGGCCAGCGAAACGACCACTGTTTCGGATGGTTCCACCAGAAGATCATCGATCAGTGTGAGGGGGATCGTACTGATGGTCTGCCCCGGTGCGAAAGTCAGCGATCCGTCGGCGAGGCTGAAATCGCTGCCACGGCTGGCGGTGCCGCCTGTAACCGAAAAGGCGACAGTCACGTCAGAGGAGGAAGGCCGACTCAGGCTAACCAGAATGGCGCTGGATCCCGCAGCCTCGGCTGCACTTCCGGTGGCAGCCGCAAAATGGACGATGGGAAGCGAACTGGCTGTATCGTTATCTAAGATGGAGTACGTGAACTGGGTGTTATTTCGCAGGATCGCTCCATAGGCGTTCTTGAGAGTGAAAACAACGTTCTCGGACGTTTCAATCGCGTTGTCGTCGGTAATCGTTAGTCTTATGTTTTTCAGAGAGTCACCCGCCTCGAATGTCAGAAGGCCGCTGGCAAGGGTGTAATCTACTCCGGAGCCGGTGGCGCTCGAGGAGGGAAAGCTCCGGGAAATGAACTCAACGGATGTTTTGTTCAACACACCCAGATAAACCATGCGCCCGCGATAATCGGTTCCTTCCCGGACCATGAGTCCGAGCTGGGTGACACTTTGCGAATTGATGGGCGTGACGATAGAGAAATTCCCCGAGACTTCGGTGGAGGCGAAGTAGCAATGGTCATCATTCCCGCCGATCCCTTTGCCGGCTCCGGCAATAATATGGGTTGCGCCGCTGAATTGGTAGGAGCCGTCAACTCCTGCGAAGCCAATGGTACGCCCCTTCAAGTTGGCAATGGGCGCGCCGTTGAGGAGAGTGCTTTGGACCGTGCCGGTCTGGAGACTGAACGACTGCTTGGAAGAAAGCGCCAACCCGATCATCAGGCTCTGCGGCAGAGGGATTGTCCTGACTGAGCCCACATTGATCCAAGCTACGCCGTCGGCAGAGGTGGCTGCACTGAAGGCATCGCCGTTTCTTTCGAGCTTCAGCCATGCCGGATTGGAGGCGGAGGCGTTCTCTATTTTGGAGGAGCGGTTGCCGGAGGAGACCTCGTATTCGACGGTGATGCGGCCGCTTGCAGGGGCCGAGAGGACGACCGGAATGTCGACTGAGCCAATCGATTCGGAGCCACTGGAGCCGGCGGATACGAAAGCAACGGTTTGCGAGGAGGTCTCATTGTCGGCGAGGTACATGACGGTGCCGGGCCCCCGAGAATAAGCGCCGGCGGCAAAGTCAAAGGTGATCGTCTCGGTTCCCTCGAATATGCTGTCGTCGACCACGCTGACGGGGACGTAAGCGCCAGTCTGGCCCGCCTCGATGGTGATGGAGCCAGTGAGCGCTGTGTAATCTACCCCTGGCGTTGCTGATCCGCCGATTGTGTATCGCACCAACAATGCACTCGTAGTGGGGCTGGTACGAGAAACGTAGAAACGCGCCTCTTTCCCATCAACCTCTTCGATGGTACTCGAAACCGAAGAGTAGGCGCCCACTTGCGCATCCACATAAACCGTGGGCTGCCCGTTGTCCCTCAGCCACATCGTAGCAGAGCTGGTTGGAGCGAAAGTCCGGTATGTGGAAGAAAGCGGAAGCGTCAGCGTGATGGATTCCAGATCTTCCGGTAGAGAATCGCTGATAGGTGTAACGACGATGTTTTTGGTCACCACTCCGCCGCTAAGGGTGATGGACGTTTCGGTTTTGGTGTTGCCCGCGCCGGTGATTTGGTAATCTACATCCACGGTTGCCGAGCCGGAAAGGGAGTAGGGAACCGTCAGGACTCCGGAGCCGCCCTTGACTGTGAGTTGGAACACGCCGTAGTTGGTGGGCTCGGCGGCGCTGGAGATGTTGATGACGCTCACGTAGGGCAAATCGCCGGATGCGTCGTTGATTGTCAGGGTCGCGGAGTTGACGGTTGAAACGGTATAAAGCGGGCTGGCGCCTATGGAGATCACGACGCTCTCAGGGCCCTCAATAATTTGGTCGTAGCGTGGAATGACCGTGACGCTCGCTGAGGTTGAGCCTGCAGGGATGACAACGGAGCCGGGCAAAGGTTCAAAATCGGCTCCCATCATGGCGACGCTCCCCGTGTCATCACGGCCCGACACGGAATAGTAAACGGTCAGGGCTTGCGAGACATCACCGGTGCGCTTAACTACGAAGGTGCCGACGTCTGGGGTGGCGTTTGGCTGCGAGAGATTGACTTCGGTGGCGGTGGCCTTGGTTGCTTCAATGGTCACCACGGGCGCGTCATCATCGAGGATGCGCAGTGTGACAGTTTTGGCGGACGAATCAGCCAGATAGCTTCCGGAGGAGCCAAGAGTGAAGATGACGGTCTCCGGGGCCTCGGCGATGGCGTCGTCGATGGATTGCAAAAGGATTGTTTGGGAAAGTGCGCCTGCGGGGATCTCAACACTACTCGGAAGCGCCGTATAATCGGCGCCTGGGGTGGCTGTTCCAGAGACGCTGTACGCAATCGTGAGGCTGGAGGCTGTGGACCCCCTGCGTTGAACGGTCAGAACCGCTGGCTGGCCGGATCCCTCCGCGGTGGAGAGTTTCGAAGCGGTGATGCCAACCACGGGCAGGGCGGTGTCGTCGTCAAGAACTTGGACGGTGGCGGCGCTTTGGGGACCTATCCTGTAACCGTTTCCGGGGCCGATCTGGATGGTGACGGTTTCAACGGATTCAGCAAGGGAGTCGATTTTTGGGGTGACGAACACATCGAGGGTGCTGGAGCCTGCGGGGATCGTGAAACTTAAAAAGCCTTGGCTTCCGGTCGTGGCGGACGGCGAGAGGAAGTAGTCTGCCGCGCTAGAGGCAGTGCCAGTGAATGGGGGAATGTTGACTGAGAGCGGCAGGGAGGTGTCCCCAGTTCGGCTGATGGTTATTTTGCCGGCGGTGACAGGAGCGCCTTCATTGGCAAAGGGAATGGTTGCCTGAATCGACACAATGGGAAGCGAGGTGGCTTCGAAATTCGCACCAGCAAAGGAGGGTCCGATGGTGACGCTGTTGTTGAATTTCTCCGAGAAGGAGAATGCGTCCGAGAGTGGTGAGATCGCGTAAGTGGCCGCGGGCAGGTTTGTGAAAACAAAGTAGCCGTCTGCGTCCGTGAAGACGGCGTTTGAGCCATTTGCCGTCAGGGGGATGCCTCGGATGCCGTTTCCTTGCGATGAAACGCGGCCAGAGAGCGTGTATTTGTTGGCACCGCCGGAACCCACGGTCACGAGGCAGTTGCGTGTGGTCACGCCGCCTCTCATGTCAGAGACGGTACAGGCCACCACGTAGGCTCCATCGGTGGAGAAGGTGCGAGTGATCGAGGGAGTGTTGGCAAAGACCGTTTTAAACGAGGAATCGCCGAAGTGCTGCCAGCTGTATGCGAGGGAGTCGCCGTCCGGATCGGAAGCAGAGGCCGTGAAAGTGACGGTTGCTCCGGCGGGAACGTTTGTCCCCGACGCGTTGAGGGTAAGCGTTGGTGGCCCGTTGTCGGAGAATGTTCCGAAGTTTACAACCACGTCGGCGAAACGCGGGTTTTCGTTGACAGCCACTGTGGTGATGTGGATTCCCGCTTCCCAATCTGAGAAGGTTGCTCCTACTGATATTGGGGCGTCCTCCTTTCCGAAGGGGGAACCGGTAGTGGTATCAATGCGCTGGATGTTCGAGCCGGATCCGTTGGGGTAATTCCAGCCGAGCAGGACGCCGTTCTTGACCCACGGGTTGGAGTCGTAGAGGGATCGCAGCTCCATCCAGTAGGTTTTAAGAGGATCCTTCACGATGGAGAACGCGTAGGTTTTTCCGGGAGCTAGCCCGCCCTGGTCGAAGGCGTGAATGCGGTACTGGCCGCTTTGAGAGATCGGTTCAATGAAGCTTGACTCGAGCCATTTGATCTGGGCCTTGGCCTGCGCGTTGTAATGGCCTCCTGGGGTGTTTCCGCTGCCCATCACATCGAATGGATCGCCATACTCGCTGTTGGTACCGGCCCCGATCGCGCTAATTCCCGAGGTGTTCCAGAAGTTGGCGTGTGGCAACCCAAAACAGTGCCCGATTTCATGCGCCCAAAGCGCGGTTGAATCACCGCGCACCCAGACCGAACTGCCACCGCCCAAACCGCCGTAAGAACCGGGGCCCCCATTGTGCCTGACAACCACGCAATCAAACTCGGCATCGTCGAACCCCAGTTTGCGGGCTTCCGCGCGGGCATGGTGGTGTTCGAGGGTGGTCCCGGAGATGTCTCCGCCGTTGCTCGTGTCACGGTTTACATACCAGGCTTCGGTATGCGGCAATTTGATCGGGGGCGACACCGTGCCGATCAAAGAAAGCCTTCCATAGGAGGATTGCGCATAAAATGAGCCGACTTGGTTTAGCGTGCGATATAGCGCCTCCTCGGTGGAGGGAACGCCGTTCTGGTCCGCATAAGTCATTGGAATCGCCAACACTTTGATTGCTCCGAGGGAGGGTGTGGGAGCGGCGGGCAGGATTCCGGTGAAGCCATAGGCGCCCCCAGTCACCCCCTCGCCCATAATCAAAGCCTGATTGTACGGCTCGATGTGGATGATTCCGCAAAGATTGACGACTTCGCGTGCCGTTTCGACAGCCGCCGCGCCCTCGGGCAAAGGCTCTGCGGGCGCCTCTGCAGCCGCAGTTTTGTCGCCCGAAACGGGGCATACGGTGACTTTTGGTTTAGTCGAGGAAGGTACCTCACCTACTTCGAGTCTACGGGAGGGCGACTCGTTGACCGCGAGATCGGAGCCGATCGCGACTCCGTTCACAGAAGCGTTCGGGGTCCACAAAACGGTTTCCGCCCGGCGTCCATAAACGTAGGCGCGATAGGTGGGCCCGTTTTGAAATTCGACTTCCCGGAAGATCCCCGTTTCGGGCGTAACCTCCTCGCCGGGCATGGGGGCTGCCTGAATAACACGAATGACGGCAACGCCATTGGGCCGCTTTTCAAGGCGCTTCACGATTTCCTCGGGAAGAGCCTGTCTCACGACCATCGGCACAGCGTCGGCGATAGCCCGCGCGGGGTTTGATTTAATCAGCAACCGGAATTCGTCGCGTCGAGCCTCGGCGAGGCGAAGCCCCTCGTCTTGCAGGGCTTCGCGCTTGGCGGGATCGGCGGAGAGATAGGCGTTGGCCCAATTCAAAAAGTCCGCGTTTCGTTTGCCGCTCACTTGAGTCGCAAGCCTTGCCGCAACGTCCTTCGGCAAGTAACCGACGGAGCCCCGCGCTGCCGTCGGGGCGATGGAGGCGTTTGGGCTGCCAGCCGTGCCCTTTCCCGGGAACTGTGTCTCTGCCCCGGCAATAGACTCCTGCTCGCTTTGTGTGACGACCGGCAAGGAATGGGAGAAGCTCGCCTGATTTGTGAAATCGAGAGATTCGGCACGCCAAAGTTTCAGCATGGCTGCAAGTCCGATAAGCAGAGAGAATGCAAGGACAATCGTCTTCGGGGGCTTCACCGGTTTGGGCGTGTTGTTTGGGAGTGTTTTGAGGCGCAGGTTGCAGGCGCACACTGGAGCCTTGAGTCCATCCCTTACGTTTTAACTAAAATTATCAAAAAAATCGTTACCCGCGTCAAAATCATTCAGACAGAGAGGCTGGCTAACCTGAACCTTTGACACCGGGTCAAAATACTGATGAAGCTATTCTTTGTAAATAGTTAACGTTGGCCAAGTTGACTCACAATTTCGAAAGGCTTGCCAGCACCAAACGGCACTCAAGCGCTGTTAGAGCCGACCCAAAAACACGTTAAGCAACTGGTGTTGAATTAATTGCTGCTCAATGTCGGCACGAACCTGCGGAGACGCAATGAGTGCGCTTTTGAGTGGCTTTGCGATAAACTTTGGTCAACTGCTGACGTGGGTCGGGCTTTTTAGCTCTTTCTCTGAGCCGTAACAGCGTCATTCTTTCGCAGGGGTGCCCCCCGCATGCCTTTTAAACCCGGCTTTTTCAGCGGCGACGAAGTAACCTATCTCTCGGCCACCGGACCTTCATCCTTTCGCTTTACCATTCCTTGACCGCTCCGTCGCCATGATGCGCCTTGCTCTAAAAATGTTGTTCGGCGACCGCGCCAAATACGCGATGCTCGTCTGCGGAATCACTTTTTGTGCGCTGTTGATGACGCAGCAGACCTCCGTGTTTTGCGGACTTTTGATGTGGACGACTGCGACCATCCGAAACGTGCGCGTGCCCATCTGGGTGGCGGATTCAAAGGTGGAGCAGGTGAACGAAGTCGTCCCTTTGCGAGAGATCGAGCTCCAGCGAGTCCGCTCCGTTGACGGTGTGCAGTGGGCGGTGCCCTTGTTCTGGAATATTCTGCAGGCGCGGCTGCCGGACGGGACATTTCAAGCGGTGCAGCTTACAGGACTCGACAGCGCGACTCTCGTAGGACGGCCCGGCCGGATCCGCGAGGGGAACATTGAAGATCTGCGGCTTCCTAACGCGGTGATTGTGGACCAAGTGGCGATTTCAAAATTCCGTAAACGCGGGATCCAACTGCGCGTCGGATCCACCTTTGAGATTAACGATAAGGAAGCTCGTGTCGTGGCAATCTGCGAGACAGAGCGCTCATTTCTCGGACAACCCTATGTGTTCACAACCTACTCTCGCGCACTCGAGTACTCGCCCCCGCAGCGCAAACTTCTTTCCTTTATTCTTGTACAGCCCAAGCCAGGAACGGATATCGCGTCGTTGGTTGAGGGCGTCGGTCAACTTGGCGGGCTGCGTGCCTTTTCCTCCGACGACTTCGCGCGCCGCACCATCGAATGGTATTTCAAAAACACCGGCATTCCGATCTCCTTCGGCACTGTCGTGCTGATGGGAATCATCGTGGGCATAGCGATCGCGGGCCAGACGTTCTATTTATTCATCCACGAAAACATCAGGTTCATGGCGGCACTGAAAGCGATGGGCGCTGGACGCTTTTTGCTCATCCGGATGGTGACGCTCCAGGCCTTCACCGTTGGATTTACAGGCTACGGGCTCGGCGTGGGGCTGGCCTCAGGTTTTGGGAACGCTGTCCTCAGAAAAGGTGAGCCGCCTTTTTATATGCCGTGGCAGGTATTGGTTTTTTCGGGCGCGGTGATTTTGCTGATTTGCGTGGTCTCTGCCCTTGTCGGTGTCGTCAAAGTGGTCAAGGCCGAAGCAGCCATGGTATTTAAGTAGACGGATAGAAACAGCCATCCCAAACCTTGAAGTATAAAAGTGGCTCGCAAAGAAGGCGCCAGATGGATCGTTAGCTTGAGAAGGGGGCTTTGGGTTGAAAAAACCGCAGAGAAATGAAAAAATCGGAAAAATCACAGTGCGGAATTCAAGTCCCGTATCGTGCTTGAGGCGATCAAGGGACTCAAAACAGTGCAGCAGATTGCAGCGGACAACCACCTCCATCCGTTTCAGGTGACCCAGTGGAAGAAGGCGATGCTCGCCTTTCATCTGACTGATGCGCAGAAGTCGCGGGCCGGTGCGCGCGAAAGAGGTTATTTCGCCGGCGCGCCTGCGGGCGCAGGCGCGGGCACGAAGAGCGGCAGCGCTTTCAATGCGGAGTTGTACACGCCCCACGAAAGCGGAAGCGTGATCCAAAGCCAGGCGAAAAGAAGTTGAAGCGTTCTCATGCGTTTTACGTGATGGCGTCCGCGTTGCCGGCCACGCGGTGATGGAAGCGCGGATCCACGGATTTTACCAGTAGGTTTGCAACCAACCCCACCACCAGCAGCCCCGCGACAATGTACATGGTCAGATTATACGCCTCTGCGGCGGGAACACCTGCTTTCTTCTGCGCATCGGAAATGTAATTGATCAGGGACGGCCCGATGACAGCCGCCATGGACCACGCGGTGATCAGTCTGCCATGGATCGCCCCGACCTGCATCGTGCCGAAGAGATCACGCAGGTAAGCAGGAATGGTTGCGAATCCTCCGCCGTACATCGAAATGATTAGAGCTGTCACCGCGACGAACCAGCCCTGCGCGCCCGCCCGCTGGGTCATCGGCACGGCGCAGTACAGGGCGCACCCTGCGATGAAGAAAACGCAATACACCGCGCGCCTGCCGATCCGGTCCGAGAGGGAAGACCAGACGAAGCGCCCGCCCATGTTGAAGATGGAAAGCAAGCCGGCGAATCCCCCGCCAATGGCGGCGCCGACACCGAACATGTCCTGGCACATCAGCGAGGCTTGTCCAAGGATGCCGATCCCTGCGCTGACATTCATGCAGAGCACAATCCACAGGAGCCAGAACTGCGGCGTTTTCCACGCGACATCGACGCTGACCTGCACGGCGGCCTGCGGTTGACTCTGCACTCCAGAACCAGCGTTGCCAGTCTGGGGCTCGCTCCAACCGGCGGGCTTCCACCCCTCGGCCGGCACGCGGACGATGACGGCGCCGAACAGCATCGATACCGCGTACAGCGCGGCCATGGCGACAAACGCGCCGGCGACACCGACGGATTGCGGAGTTTTGAAATGATCCATCAACTGGACGCCGAGCGGGGCACCGAGCAGCGCCCCGCCGCCAAACCCCATGATCGCCATTCCGGTGGCCATGCCGGGACGGTCAGGGAACCATTTCATGAGCGTCGATACCGGAGAAATGTAGCCGATGCCCAGTCCGATTCCGCCCACGACGCCGTAGCCGAGATACAACAGTTCGATGCGGTGCAGTTGCACGCCAAGCGCAGCGATCAAAAGCCCGCCGCAAAAACACAGCATGCTTGCGAACATGCTCTTTCTAGGACCGCTCTTCTCCACCCACTTGCCAAAAGTCGCCGCCGAGATCCCCAGCATAAAGAGCGCGATCGAGTAAATCCAGCCGACCTGAGGAATGGTCCAGTCTTGTCCAGGCAGGGACTGGCTGACACCCAGAACCTTGGTGAGCGGCGCGTTGAAGACGCTGAATCCGTAAACCTCCCCGATGCACATGTGAACGGCGATGGCGGCCGGCGGAGTCATCCATCGTGAAAATTCCGGGCCGGCAACAGTGGATGAACGCTCTAAAAAAACCATCGGATTCGGGTCTGTAATGGGGTGGAACGGGCCGGGACACGCGGCGTACCTGCGATATCTTTATCGCGCGAAACAGCAGGTGCTGCGGTTATCCAGACTCGGATTTGAGTTGGATTTCAAGCACGCAGATTGCGCGGGCGCCGCGATTGGTGCGCATACGGCGGCATGAACGGGTTTTCACTCGTGTTCCGAGCCTGCTTTTGCAAACCATCTCGCCTCCGACATGACAAATCCACCAGTGCGCGCCTTTAAAATTCTGCGGGTCACATCCGAGACGGCATGCGAGGAGGACGACTTGGTCGCGTCCGAGGAGCCTCTGGGCATTGAACTCGGTTATTCAAGCGATGCGGGACGTGAAACGCGCGAACTCGCCGTCACGATGCGGACTCCGGGGAACGATCTGGAACTGGTGCTCGGCTTTTTGTTCACCGAAGGCGTGATTCGCGGAATGGACGAGGTGTCGTCGATCCGGCATTGCGAAAACGTGTCGGCCCCCGGGAAGGCCGGCAACATCGTCAAGGTGGAGCTGAGCGAGGGCGTGCGCCTTGCCCCGCATTTGCTGCAGCGGCACTCCTTCATCAGCTCCAGTTGCGGCGTGTGCGGCAAGGCAAGCATTGACGCGGTGCGCTCCCACTGCGCGCTTCCAGCATTTGGCGCGGGCCTTTTGGTTTCCGCTTCCACGCTGCTTGCGCTCGGTCATTCGGTATTTAGCCAGCAGCGCGTGTTCGGTGCCACGGGCGGACTCCATGCGGCTGCTCTATTTGATACGCAAGGAAAGCTACTGCTGTTGCGGGAAGACATCGGACGGCACAACGCCGTAGACAAAATCGTGGGCCTTTCGTTGTCCGAAGGGGTGCTGCCGCTTGAGCGCCATATTCTATTTTTGAGCGGGCGCGCCTGCTTTGAGCTGATTCAAAAAGCTGCGATTGCCGGGATTCGCGTGGTGTGCGCCGTTGGTGCGCCTTCAAGCCTTGCCGTTGAGTGCGCGCGCGAGTTCGGAATGACGCTGGTGGGTTTTCTGCGGGACGAACGTTTCAATGTGTACAGCGGTGCGGACCGCCTCAGCGGCATTCCCGCGCGCCTGCCGAGCGAGTGACTCGGTGCCGACTGTCCATTCACCGCGCCGCCGCCTGCACCGCCGCACGCCCGGCATCTCCGAGTTCCCTCCAAGTACCGGGTTGAACACCTTCCACTTCCTCCAAGCGCAGTTCTCCGATTCGCACCCGGATGAGCCGCAGCGTGGGGTGCCCAACGGCGGCAGTCATCCTGCGGACCTGATGGTATTTCCCCTCCACCAACTCGAGCGAGACCCAGCAGTCCGGCACGGTCTTGCGGACGCGGATCGGAGGAACGCGCGGGGCGACCTCCGGCTGCGGATCGAGGATCGAGGCGCGGCAAGGGAGCGTACGCCGGCCGCCGATGATCACACCGGCTTCCAAGCTCCGGATGGCCTGCGGTGCGGGGATGTGTTCGACCTGCGCCCAGTACTCCCGCACATGCGCGCGGCTGGGGTGAAGCAACCGAGCATTCCACTCCGGCTCGTCGCTTAAGAGCAGCAACCCCTCGCTGTCCGCATCGAGTCGGCCGATCGGATACACATTTTTTGGAAAGCCGAACTCGGCGAGTGTCCGCCACTTGCTCCCCGGTTCGGGAGTAAACTGCGAGAGGATTCCGTACGGCTTGTGAAAGCAGATCAACACGGCGCGCGTGCGGTGAATTAACCGAACAAATCTCCTTGCCGCAGCACCGCGCCCAAAGGCGCCGCCGGTGTTGCGACGCACTTCATCTCCTCGTGCATTTCCTGCCTGAGCGATTTGAAACCGCAGCGCTCCAGCGCGGGAATCAATGCGTCGTACTTTGGCGCGACGAAAAACTCCTCGAACGGCGTCGGCAGCGGCAGATCCTCGTCAAGCCGCACCATTTCGCGGTTTTCAAAAACCTGAGCGCGCCCCGCGACAAGTTTCGCGACGAGTTTTTCCGAACCAACCTGATGGATGTTCGCGTACACGCCGTCCAATGAGCCCCATTTGGAAATGAGCGCGCTTGCGCCCTTCGGACCGATGCCTGGAACGCCCGGAATGTTGTCGGAGGAATCTCCGACAAGCGCGAGAATGTCGCCGAGCTGCCTCGGCAGGACACCCCATTTTTCCAAAACCCTGTCCTCCTCAAGCAGTGCGTAGCCGTCCTGGGGCGCCTTGAGGTCCGTCTTGTTTGTGGAATAAACGCGGATGTCGGAGGCCACGATTTGATAGAGATCCTTGTCCGCCGTCGCGAGCACGGTTTCCCAGCCTTTGGAGCGAGCCGCAAGCGCGTAGGAGGCCATCAAGTCATCCGCCTCGGTGTTCGGCATTGAAACCGACTGGAAGCCGAGCAGCCCGATCATTTCGCGCATGAGCTCAAGCTGCGCGTCGAGCGTCTCGGGCATTTCGGCGCGCTGCGCCTTGTAGGCGGGTTGCAGCGCGGTGCGGCGCTCGGGCAGGCCCTCGTCCCACACCACGGCGGCGCGTTCGGGAGCCAGGTCCTTGAGCATTCGCCGCAAGGATTTGAGGAATCCGTAGACCGCCCCTGTCGGCTCGCCCGCGGGGTTGGTCAGACCCGGAAGGGCGTGAAAAGATCGGTACGCGTAGTAGTAACCATCAACAAGCAGCAGCTTCACCCCTGCAGCAATGCCCGAGAGCGCGCCCGATAGAAAGCGAAAGCGTTCTTATTGTTTTACCTCAAGCTGAACGGGCTTCTCGGCGGCATTCTCTTTTTCGGCATTCTCCAGAGACTGCTTTACGGACTGCTCCCACTTGCTCCAGTCCGTGCCATGATTGACGTCCAGAAGCACCGTCAGAATGGACACGGCGGTTTCCGCCATCGGATGTCCAGGCGCGCGCGCCGCGGCAAGCAGCACGGGCAGCTTGATGGTATCCGGGCGGTTCAAACTTTCCGCGACGATGATTTCCTGGAAACCGTGGTCGAGGCGGTTGTTTTTAATGTAGGGGATGACCTGAAGATAGTCCTTGTCCGCGATGAGGTTCACGATGTGCTGCGCGGCGGCGGTCTGTCCTTCGGGCGGCATGCTGTTGACCTCGGAGAGAAGCCCGAGGGCGATGGCGGAATGCTCCCCCTGCGAACGGAGCGCCGTGTCGATTTTGCGCTCCCACGCCGGAATGCCCTCGTCCGATCGTTCCGGCGGCATCGGCCGGTTCAGCGGCTTCGGCGCGTTTTTTGCCGAAGCGGGACTCTGGTCTGCGGACGGTTGTCCCAGCTCACTTCCCGAAATGGACGAGATTGGATCGAGCGCTGCATTTCGAGGCGCTGCGGACGTCGCGGCAGGATCAGGCTTCAGGATGTACCACACCGCGACACCTAAGATCAGCAGCAGTGCCCCAAAAGCGATTCCCGGGAGTTTACTCTTGCGCATGATTTCAAAAATCTAGCACGAAAGTGCGCGGACAGACCAACCGGAATTCAGGTATTTCCGGGCGCATTCCGCCCGGCATTCTTCACCGGCATACGCGCCGTTTGCCGGCATGCGCGCGGCCGGTCACGGATCCCCCACAATCCGCGCTACAGGCCCGCGCGGTCGAGCATGGATTTGATGACTTTTGTCGCTTCAAACTCCTCAGCGGCAATTTCGTAGGCCGCCTTGCAATGAGCGGCATAATCCCCGTTGATGGATTTGACGGCCTCCGCGATGTCTTCAAGGGTCTCAAAGGCGATCAGGCCTTTGCCTCCGCCGTAGAACTTGGTGAACTGCGTCTCCTGCGTGATCACGGGGCGGCCCGCCGCGAGGTAGCATGCGGACCGGTCGCTGAACCAGCCGGTCTTCAGGCGCACGTACTGGTCCTTGGCCACCGTGAACTCACCCTTCGATTCCTGCAGGTAGCGGCGGTACTGGTGCCAGTCAATGGAGGTCTGACGGGAGTCCGCGAACTCCCAGCGATTCGCGAGAAAACGGTTGTGGGCGTGCTCGTCCAGAATCTCGGTCGCAAGCTCAAACGATTCACCGGCGCGCACGGGCGCCTCGACGAATTTGAGGAACTCAAGCGATTTGCTCCAGATGTAGTTGCTGCCCCGCCACACGACATCTTTTCGCCCGCTGGTGTTCCAGTTTGCGACGGAGGTAAACCGCGCGTTCGGGCGCGTTGGCCCGTCGGTTTTCCAAAAGTCCGTGACGACCGGTTGGCGCGTCGGAAGCCAGCGCATCCCGTGGCTGGGGATCATGTAATCAGGCTTGCCGACAAGTTCCCCGAAGGTGAAGAGCACATGGTGGCGCTGCAGGTATTCGGGCACTTTGCCGCCGGCGTTATCGATGAGCATCTGCTCCATGCCCGGGTCGCTCTCGACGTAAATCAGGCGCTGGCACTTGAGCAGGTCCTCGTTCATCTCCTGGGCGCCGCACACGTTCAGGATCGCTTCCGCCTCCACATACAAATCGCGGACCGCTTGAAGCGACATGCCCACGCATTCCGGTTTTTTCATGTACCGCGCGCAGTAGGCCCATTTTCCTTCAAAATCGAATTCCCTGGCCAGCGTGTCCATCAACTTCGCGGCGTACCGATAGCTCTCGTTCACCTCGTACGCCACGGGGTCATAGGGCAGGCGCGCGGAGTCCTCGATGTAATACACGTCGTAACCCAGCCTCTGGAGTCCCACAATATAGTGGATGTGCTGCCAGAGGACGCCGGCGATCGGACAGCCGGCCATGAAACCCATTACGATGATTTTCTTCTTCTGCATGAAGTGCGTTCTTGTGGAGTTCCCAATGCGCGGGAGCGCCGCGAAAATTCCGTGTGTGAGTGGGGGGACTTAGCAGGCCGATGGATGAAAGGCAACCGCGGCGATGCCGGAGGTTTTCTGGAATTCAGCTCTGATGCCCGAGATTTGCGGAGTGGTAGAGGTTCGCGTAAAAACCTCCACGCTTGACCAGTTCCGGGCCGCGTCCTTCCTCAACAACTCCGCCGGGGCCCAGCACCACGATCTTGTCCATGTTGTGGATGGTCGCGAGGCGGTGGGTGATGATGAGCGTCGTGCGACCCTGCATCAGACCTTCGATGGTCTGCATGATCGCGGACTCTGTGGTGGGATCCAGGGCCGAGGTGGGTTCGTCGAGGAGCAGAATCGGAGCGTTTTTCAAAAACGCGCGCGCAATGCCGATGCGCTGCCTCTGGCCGACCGAAAGGTGGCCGCCGCGCTCCCCGACCTGAGACGAATATCCATTGGGCATCGCCATGATGAAGTCGTGCGCCTGCGCACGCTTCGCGGCTTCGATGATCTCCTGCTCGGTGGCGCCGGGGCGGCCGTAGGCGATGTTCTCCCTCACGGTGGTCGAGAACAACAGCGTGTCCTGCAGGACGATCGAAATCTGGGCCCGGAGGGATTTCTTCGAAAGGTCGCGCAGATCCATGCCGTCCAGAAGCACCCTGCCGCCGGTCGGATCGTAGAAGCGGGGGACAAGCGACAACAGCGTGCTCTTGCCCGCGCCCGTTGTTCCGACGAACGCAACCGTCTGGCCCGGGGGAAGCGTGAGGTTCACATGCTCGATGATATTCCTCTCGGTGGTGTAGCCGAAGCTGACGTCCTCAAAAACCAGTTCGCCGCGCGTACCCTTGATTTCCTTCGCACCCGGTTTGTCGGCGACGTCGTCTGTGTGGTCGAGCACTTCAAAGCAGCGCCGCGCGCTTCCGGCGGCACGCTCCAAATCCCAGCCCACGGAGGTGATCGAATCAATTGGCTGATAAAGCAGCGCGAGATAGTTGGTGATCGCGATGAGGCTCGTGACGCTCAACGCGCCGCTCATCACATGCAGCGAGCCGAGCCAGTAAAGCGCCGCGGTGCCGCCCATCAAGAGCGTCGCAACAATCATCGAACTGCTCATGGAGATGTGCTGCATCCGCATGTTTTCATCCAGACTCTGCTGCGCGGAAATGGAAAACTGCTTCACCTCATCCTCCTCCCTGCCGAAGGCCTGGACCATCTTCACGGAACTGAGCCCCTCCTGCGCAAGGCTCAACACAGCGCTCTCGCGCTCCGCGATGCGGGTGGACTGATCGCGGACTTTGGTGGCAAACATTCGGAACGTGAAAACCATCACGGGGATGACCGAGAGCGAGAGCAGCGTCACCTGCACATCCAGCGCCCACATGGTCACCAGGATACTCGCAAGGTCCTTGGCGCTCTGGAAAAGAAAGATCGCCTTCGAGTAAAACGCCTGCAACGACTGCGAATCGTACGCGACCCGGAAAGTCGAATCACCGCTGCGCCGCGCATCATGATACTTCAGCGGCAGCGAATGCAGGTAGGAATACAAATCCGTGCGCAAATCCAGCAGGCCCTGCAAACCGACGCGGTAGTACATCATTTGAGATACCACGTGCAGCCAGGCCGAAATGACGTGGAAAATCACAACCGAAATGCTGCAGCCCGCAATGATCTGCGGGAGGGTCCAATCGGTGAGCGCGTAATGATACTTCCAAAAAGTCAGTGAAAGCCCGTGCGCAGGCTTGCCGATAGCGGGAAGCACCTCCGCCACGAGAAACGCGAGCGGCCACGGTTTGAGCAGGTTGAAAGGCGTCTGGATGACCGTCAGCAGGGACGCCATCAGCGTCGGCCACCAGTGCGGGAGAAAGTAAGAGACTACTCGGCGGTAAAGCGGTGACATGGAAAATGAACGGGGGACGAAGGCGGGAAGCGCGTGAAAGGTTGCTCAAAAATATTGGAGTGCGGTTGCAGGTGGGTAGAAAAAACAGCTCCCCAGCCTGATCTCCGCCCACGCAAACTAGCCTGCCCTGCCCGCCTGCGGTAAGCGAGCGGCGAGTTGGCCGAGCACCCAAGTCCCGACCGCCTCCATGTCGGGCGCGGACGCCGCCACCACCTCGGGCGCGCCGCGGCGGCGGATCTTGGACTCCTTCAAAACCCAGGCATCTTCGGGGTAAGGCCCGACCTTGCGGGGATCGGTCCACGTGTGAAGTGCCAAAACTCGCGGACTGAATGCGGCCGCCAAATGCACCGGCCCGCTGTCGACGCTCACAACCCAGGCGGCGCACTTCAACATGCTGATCAACTCCGCCATCGAGGTTTTGTTGAGGTAATTCGCAACATTCGCCATCCGAGGTATGTCCATGTCCGAGCGTCCAAGAAGCACCACCCGATGGGGAGCGAGCGTCTCGCACAACCGCCGTACGTCTGGGATCGACATGGATTTGCCGCGGCCGCGGGAGAACGGGTGCAACGCCACGTACGGTTCGTCCGCCGAAAACCCCGCCGGCAAAGGCGCTTCGGGCAGGGGCCAGTCGAGTTTTTCAGGGCTGAGCTTGGGCACGCCCAGCGCCTGCACCAGCTTGAGGTATCGGTCGACGGCGTGCATCGGGACCTCGGGATGCGCTTCCAAGCCGACCGTCGAGTCGTAAAAACAACCCGCGCCCTCGCGCGCGTCCGCGAGTCCAAGAAAAAGGTCCCGCCGCGCAAAACGCCCGATTACCGCCGAGCGGAGGAGCCCCTGAAAGTCGAGCACCAGCTGCGCTCCGTGTTCACGGCCGAACTTGCGCGCCCACTGAAACATCCGCCACGCCCCGGACATTCCGCGAAACTCGGCGCGAGGGAAGATCAGGACACCATCCAGATACGGATTGCCTTCCAGCACCGGAGCCCACTCGGGGTTCACCAGCCAGCGGATCGAAGCCGACGGCCAGAGTTTCTTGAGGGCCGCAACCGCGGGAAGCGTGTGTACGACGTCCCCGAGCGAACTGGGTTTGATGATGAGAACGGAAGCAGGCGGCGCACCGTTCCATTTCATGTTCGTGAAACCTCAAACGAGAATGCTTTGAACGCCTGCGGGTGACGCATGCCTCGGACGGCACGCGAAAAATTCAACGCCCTTCCGCAAGCCTGAGGGCGAGCCGTTCGGGCAAACCTGCGGCGATGATCTTCTTCTGCGCGGTTTCAATGTCGTACGGGAGCCTGCGCCACTGCACGGTCTGCGAACCGGGGGTGTAAAGGGCGTAAGAGGCGCGCCAATCCTGATCGCGGGGCTGGCCCACGGAGCCCACGTTGAAAAAGTATTTCTTGCCCGCCTCCAGCGTGATCGTGTCGGGAGCGACTTCGTGCACGCGTGCGTCGCGGATGAATGCGCGGGGCACGTGCGTATGGCCGTAAAAACAAAGCTGAGTGTGCTGGTAACTGAAGCTCGCGCTCGCATCCAAATCGCTCAACACGTAGCCCCAGCTTGCGGGCGAATCGAGGGTGGAATGCACGATGGTGAAATTCCGAACCAGACGCGAAAACTTAAGCGCCTTGAGCCACTCCTTCTGCTCGTCACTAAGCTGGTCGCGCGTCCACTGGATGGCGCGCGCGGCGAGAGGATTGAAATAGCTCAGGTCCGTCACTTCGCAGGCCTGCTCGTCATGGTTTCCTTTGACAATCGGACATTCCATCGCGCGGACCAACTCCAGGCATGCGACCGGATCGGCGTTGTATCCGACCAAATCCCCAAGGCAGACGTAATGCGTGACTTCATTGGCCTTGGCGTCCTCGAGAACGGCCTGCAAGGCCTCGAAGTTCGCATGGACGTCACCGAAAATTGCGTAGCGCATGGGGGCAGTGATGAAATGTGGAGACAGGAGGAATTCGACTCGCTGGGATCTCTAGACTCGGGGGGTGAGCTGTTTGACTGACGGCCGGATTAGACAGCAAAGCATCTATCGACGGTTCGTCAAACCCTATCAAGGGACTTTCTGAGCCAACGGGGCCGGAACCCGCCCCGCAAGCGCGAGGCTACGGGTTTTCCGGACTGTAAACCCTGAGGTCCGCGGGGACCGCCAGTTTTTGCTCCAACTCCTTGAGCAACGTCAAAAGCGTGGGAACGCGCTGGGGCGGCCCCTCCAAATACAATTCCTTGAGCTGCTCATAGGCCTCGCTCTCCATTCCGTGCACCTTGGCAAGTTCGAACACGGCGAAGCGCCGAACGTATCCCATCGCCCCCGGCCTCTGAGCGGACATTGCGTAGCTCTGGGAAGCCTTGAGGTGATCCTGCATGCGGTTTTTGTACAGGTTGCCAAGGCACTCATAGAGGCGTGCGCTGTCAGGGTTGAAGCTAATCCCGCGCAAAAGGAACCCCTCGCCGATCTGGTGAAACTCTCGCTCCGCGCGGCGGCGCAGCGCCTGGTTGGGCTGCCGCTGCTCGTCTCCCTTCACGGCAATAGCGGCGTCGTAAGCCATGTGGTAGTGCGACATTTCCCAAAAAATAATCGCCCTCGGCTGCAGCTGTGTCGCCGAGTGAAGGAACACCTCCAGCCGGTTCCAGTCGGTTGCCTCGAAGGCGTTGCCGGCGCGGATCCAAAGAAGGTCGGCCATCACCGCGCGAAACCCGCTCAATGCGGCGACGAAGCCCATCTGTCCGAGTTGCGCGCGCGTGTTGTTATTGACCTGCGCGAGCTGAAAGCCGGAGGCGCGCTGTTCCTCAAGCAAATGATGCTCCGCAGGCGTCTTCAGCACGCCGAACGCAAGAAGCCCGAGAAGCACTGCAACGATGCGTTTCAACGAAGTCCTCCTTTCCGCCCGCAACGGGCTTCCGTGATTGAAACTGAAAGGTGAACCGGCATGGCCTTTTGATCGTTTCCTGCTTCAGCCCAAAAATCCATCCGTGCGCTGCTAGAGCTCCTTGGTGGCGAAAATCACCTGCGTCACCATGAAGTACACGACGGTATAAAGCAGTCCGAATCCGGTAACCTGCAAAAACAGGTCCATCGGGATTTTGGTGCCGATGGCGATTTCATCGACCACGTTGAAGAGCTGCAGATCCGGAAAAACCAGCGCCATCAAAGCGATGCCAGCCTTCACCAGCATGGAAACTTCTCCCGGCCGCAGCCAGTATTCACGGGCGATGCCCTGGACGTGTCCGATCAGGTAAACCACGACCGAGATCAGCACGGTGAAGACCGAGGACGTCGCGAAGGTGGACAACAGCAGCGTGAGCGTCGAGCACAGAGCCGCTTTCAGGAAAATCAAAAGCACGCCCTCGAGCAGATTCCATTGAAACGCCGAGGCGCGCACCGCGGCGACCGCCGCCTCGAGTTCTTCCACGGGAGTGATGCGGGCGATTTCCGCGATCTCCTGCTGCTCGCGGATGCCGAGCACGCCGGCGAAGAGAACCGACATCAGCACGACCGCGAGTCCGATCATCATGAAGACGCCCAAAAGTTTGCCGGTGATGTATTCAAACCGCGGAACGGGCTTTGCGAGGATCGTGTACAGCGTGCGGTCCTCGATGTCTTTGGGCAAAAGCATCGCCGTGCAAAGCAGTCCGAGCAGCCAGCTGAAAATGCTCATCGCACCGAGACCCACGTCCTTGAGCACCTGAAGCGGGCTCTGGAAACTGAACTCCACGGTGAAAAGCGAGCTGCCGATGATCAGCAGCGCAAACAAGAGCAGGAAATAAAAGACCTTCTGCCGCACAAGCTCCAAAAACGTGTTTTGCGCCAGCGCCATGACTCGCCCTTTGGATAAAAAAGGATGGGGTTTCAACTCGTTCGACTC
Source organism: Chthoniobacteraceae bacterium (assembly GCA_044375925.1). Classification (GTDB taxonomy): domain Bacteria; phylum Verrucomicrobiota; class Verrucomicrobiia; order Chthoniobacterales; family Chthoniobacteraceae; genus Chth-196. Next base: position 36,364 of record JBILLT010000011.1, read on the forward strand.
GTTCATGCGGTCTCGTTCATGATTTGCTGCGGGTGACCTCGAGAAAGAACCGCTCCAAATCGCGCTGGGGCATCCGACGGTCCAACACCCGCACCCCGCACTCGGCGGCGCGCCGTTCCATCTCGCTTAAAAATTCCGGCGTGGCATTCTCGAAAAGCATTTCGGTCTGGTTGTGCGCGGAAACCAGTTCGTTGACGCGGCCCTCGAGCAGCAGGGCACCCTCGTTCAAGATGCCGATCCGATCGCAGATTTCCTGCACTTGGCTCAGCAGATGCGAGCACAGCAGGACCGTAATGCCCTGTTCTTTGAACTGCAGGATCAAGTCGCGGATCTGATGGGAGCCCGCGGGATCCACGCCCGCGGTCGGCTCGTCGAGCACCAGCAGTTTTGGATTCCCAATCAGCGCCTGCCCGAGGCCGATGCGCTGGAGCATGCCTTTCGAATACCCGCTGAGCCGCCTGTCCGCGGCGGACTCCAGTCCGACGACCTTGAGGAGTTCGACCGCCCGATCCTCCAACTCAGAGCCGTGGTAACCGCAAAGTTTCCCGAAGAAAAGCAGGGTCTCGAGACCGGTCAGGTATTTGTAAAAATACGGGTTTTCCGGCAGAAACCCGACCTGCTCGCGGCTTTCAACCTGCCGCGAACTCACACCGAAAATCTCCGTGCTCCCCGCGGTCGGCGTCACCAGTCCGAGCAAAATCTTCATGGTCGTGCTCTTCCCGGAGCCGTTCGGGCCCAGCAATCCGTACACCTCGCCCGCCGGAACCTCCAGCGAAAGGCTCCGCACAGCCCTAAGCCGTTCGGTTCGAAACGGAATCGAGAATTCCTTCGTCAGATTCTTGATCGATATGGCGGGTGTTTTCACAAGCTGCAGAATCTAGCACACGACGGCCCCGAAGGAATCAAGGTCCTTCGTAAAAAAGCCCGGACTCCGCCGGCGGGACCGCCCGCCGGGGCCGGGCTACAAACGGACGCCCGCCGCATTCTACCCAGTCGAAGGGGTGCTGCAAACCGCTAGATGACTCAATTGGCACCCCCCGCGCCGGCAACGCACTTTAAACCCGGGCTGCCACAAGCGCTTTTTGCTGCTTTTTTCGCATGCCTTTAGTGTGGGCACCTGTACTCATCACTTTGGTTCAGATGATCGCACTCAAGTGTCCTCAACGCCGCCATGGTTTGGTCACTCATGAAAGAATCGCCTTCACCACGTTTCCTGAGACATCAGTTAGACGGAAATCCCTGCCGGCATGCCGGAAGGTGAGCTTTTCATGATCGAAGCCGAGAAGATGCAAAATGGTGGCGTGGAAGTCGTGAACGTGAACCTCGTTTTTGGCGATTTTGATCCCGAATTCATCGGTTTCACCGTAGGTAATCCCTGGTTTGACGCCCGCTCCCGCAATCCAAGACGAGTAGGCCAAATTGTGATGTTCGCGTCCTTTTGCCTCTGGCTTGTCCACGAAAGGAGTACGGCCAAATTCGGTCGTGAAGACCACGAGCGTATCTTTTAAGAGGCCTAGGCTTTTAAGATCTCGAATGAGAGCGCTTGTCGGCTTGTCGACGCGCTTCGCCCGTGACTCGTGCGTCTTAATATCCCCATGTGCCGCATCCCAGTTTGTGGTGAAGCTCGAACCCGAATCAATCAATTCGATAAATCGCACTCCCCGCTGAACGAGTCGCCGAGCCATTAGGCACTGCCAACCGAACCCTTTGGTCTCACCGCGTTTGACGCCATAAAGATTGAGGGTCGCGTCTGACTCCTTGGAAAGATCGAAGGCTTCGGGCGCTTCCGTCTGCATTCGGTAAGCAGTCTCATAAGATTTCATCCGTGCGCTCAAAGCGGAATCTGAGCCTCGCGTGCCTTGCGAGAAGCGTCGATTCATCCGTTCGAGCAAATCAAGTTCCTCTCTTTGGAGCAAATCGGGCTCTGCCGGGCGAATGTCGGTGATGGGCTTTTGGCCGCCTGCAACGCGCACACCTTGGTGAACAGCGGGAAGGAAGTCGGCCGCCCACAATTGGGTCGCTAAATAGGGCATTTCGGGCGCGAGCACCATGTAGGAGGGCATGTTCTGGTTGACGGTCCCAAGGCCGTAGCTCACCCACGCGCCGATGCTGGGGCGAGTGAATGAAAAAGACCCGGTGTGCAATCCCAGCGTCGCTTCGGAATGGTTGGCGTGTGAGGTTGCCATTGAGCGAATCAGGCAGATTTCATCCGCCACATCGCCGATGCTCGGGAAAAGGTCGCTGATTTCGGTGCCGCACTTGCCCCGTTTCTTGAAGCCCCAACGCGTCGGTTGAAGGTATTGGTTTGGACTGATCTCTTTGCCGCTGGACGCGTTTAGAGCCGGCTTAGGGTCGAACGTATCCACGTGAGAGAAGCCGCCGCTCAAGTAAATGAAGATGACGCGCTGAGCTTTTGGCGCGAAATGGGGCTGCTTCGGGGCAAGTGAGTTCGCGGGCGCGAGCGCGCATGAGGCGCTTTCGCTGAACATGTGCTGGAGCAGCCCTGGCAACAGCAGCGACCCGGCGCTCAGAGAACGGATCATGGATCTTCGTGAGTGGCCCGGATGCATGTTTTTTATTCCCATGACTATTCGATGAAGAGAAATTCGTTACTGGCAAAAAGCGTGCGGACAAACGCAGCGAGCGCCGCCTTTGATGCCTCGGCATCATTCAAACTCTTGGAGGGAGATGATGGTGAGTCGGCTTCTACATTTGACGAATCCAACTGCGGACGTTTGCCACCAGATATCGGCTTCTGGGGTTTGTTGTTCTTCGGTGGCTTGTTAATTTTAGCAACAGTAGACGGAGTCGATTCAGCTGGAATTTTTGTGGCCGAATTCGCAGGGGCATTGGCATCGCGTTTAAACTGCACATACACGCATGGCGGCCCTTTCGTCGTCTTAAACTCTGTGGGTCTTCTGCCTCCGTTGATGGCGTAGATCAGTTTCAGATCATCTCCACCAAACTCGTAGATACCCTTCAGTTCGACTTGCTTTCCGTCGGGTGCGGTCCCAGAGAAATCAAACGTCTTCGGAGAGGCGGCGGAGTCTAGTTTAAATTTGCCCTCGTAGGCGCCAAACTTTCCGCCGGATGTTCTTTTAATCGACATTAAATCTTTGTCGACGTTCATCCTCTTGTCCATCTTCGCGAGCTTGTCCTCACTCAGAATCTGGCCTTGAGCTTCCTCCATCACACAAATCCAATCTCCCTGGAGCCCAGTGAGGTCGTCCGTTGCCGTCTTGGTGGCTTGCTGCCCGTGAGCACCGTCGCGTTGAGGCAACTTCAGTTTCTCGGAAAACCGTTTCAAAAAATCATTTGCTTCGGCGGTTTCTTCGTCCGTGGGCCTGCGGTTTAGCGCAAGCAGGTATGCCGCTGGAATTCGTTTTTCGGGCGTTCCGGAGACTTGCAGGATGCGATCCGCCGTTTTGAAGCTTTGGTCTCGAACCCAGGAATTATTCATCAGGAATAACGATTGAAGCGGCGTGGTGCTGGCGGCCCTCATTCCCGTGCATGCATTTGTGTCCGCCCCGTCGAAGAGTTCAAAGAACGGATGTTTCTTTATTCGCTGTTGCATTTGATAAACGCTCCGGTGCGGAGTGTCGTAAACCGCTGAAAAAGGCTCGTGTTGGGTGAAGTCCCATTTTTCCTTCGGGGGAAAGGGATGGTTGACCGGCGGCTTAAGCTCAAGGTCGCCCGACACTGAGAGAATGGCGTCGCGGATCGATTCGCCATCATGCCGCTGCCGTAGAAAGTGCCATAGGAAAACATTTGCTCCGTCCCTGTCTGCGTTTGGTCGCGCCTCCTCCGCACTCATCTGGTATGCTTTTGACACCATGATAAAACGGTGCAGCGCTTTGAGCGAATAACCGGAGCGCACAAGTGTGGTCACCAAGTAATCGATGAGCTCCGGAAAGACTGTGGGTTTGGATTGTTTGCCCCAGTCATTTGGCGTTTCCATCAACGGCCTCCCGAAGTGCCATCCCCAAACTCGGTTCACAAACACGCGCAAAGTGAGAGGATTTTTTGGGTCGACAATCCAATCGGCAAGAGCCACGCGGCCGCTGGTTTTAGCCTGTTCTGGGGTCAGGGTTTGACCTCCAAGCAGTGCCGGAAAATGACGCGCCACGGGTTCACCGAGATTGTAGGGTTCGCCTCGAATTCGGATCTGTTCGTCGTGAGCTGAGCCCTCGGAAACGGCGTACGCGTAGTTGAGTTTTGGCAGTGTTTCCTCGTACTCCATCCGCTCTTTTTCTAAAGCGGAGATGTCTTTCAGCACTTTTTTGAACTCCGGGGATCCGGGAGTTGTCCGGAAGTTTTCTTTGATTTTTTTAAGCGCCTCCTGCCGTTCATCAAATTCTGTAAGTTTTGGCAGGTACGGCGCCATGATTTTATCCGCAACCGCTTTTGGGAAAATCGGTACAAAATCCTTCTGCCGTTTGGATAATTCGCTCCCCGGCGAGGGGTAGACTATGGAAGAGAAAAATGCGAATAGCCCATAATAATCCTGCATAGAGATGGGATCAAACTTGTGGTTGTGACATCTGGCACATGAAATGGTGAGCCCAAGCAGCCCTCTGCCCAGGTTGTCGACAGTGTCGTCCATGGTTAAAAAAATATCCGGAACAGCGCCGAAACGACGCGACATAGCCAAATAACCCGTCGCGACGAGGTTGAGCTTCCGCTCTTCATCGGACTTAAATGGAAGTAAGTCCCCAGCGATTTGTTCCCTGATGAAACGCGGGTAGGGTTTGTCTGTGTTGAACGCGTGGATAATATAATCCCGATATAAACGTGCCTCCGGGATCGGGTAATCACCGCCATCCCCCGCGGTGTCCGCGTACCGCACGACGTCCATCCAGTGGCGTCCCCAGCGTTCGCCATAACCCGGGGCAGCCAGCAACCGGTTGATTACTTTCGTGAATGCATCCGGGGCCTTGTCCTCAAGAAAATCCTGCATCTCCTGCGCTGATGGAGGGAGTCCGGTGAGGTCAAATGTTGCGCGGCGAAGCAGTGTGCGCTTGTCCGCGAGGGGCGGAGGCAACAAGCCATTAGCCTCCCATTTTTGAGCGAGCAAACGGTCGATCGGATGCGAGGAGAACGCCTCGTAAACAGCCGAATTCGGTTTGGGCGACGGAGCGTCTTTCACCGGCTGAAATTGCCACTTTGACTTCGCGCTCGATAAATCAGCGGCACTAGAACCCTGCGGACCGCTGTTGGATGGCGCACTCACCACTCCAGCGGTTCGCGGATACGGAGCGCCCATTTTAACCCAGCGCTCAATCACAATCAGTGTCTGGTCCGTGAGCTTCTCCTTCGGAGGCATTTTGAAGTTTGGGTCGATCCAGCGGGCCCCAGTGATCAGCGGACTTTTGTCAGGTTGACCGGGAATGATCACAGGTCCGCTTGAACCACCGCGAGAAACGCCCTCCCACGTATCGAGCACCAAATCACCTTTGCTTTTTTTGGCTCGCTCGCTGTGGCAGGAGTAACAGGCAGTGGCAAGAATCGGCCGCACCTCGCGCTCGAAGAATTCGATGTTCGCTGGTGTGGGCTCCGCCCAGGTAGTGGTAGCAGGTGGCGTGGAGGCCGCTTTTTTGGGGGGCACCGCAGCGAGGCAGACCCTGTCGGCTAGGGTCAATGTTACTGCCAGATGGATTAAAAAAAGTCGTATGCCTCGCATCGCTGAAAACAGGGTGACACTCCCAGGTGAAAAGTCCGTATGAGCGTTGTATTATATTGTCAAGCGATGATTTAGCAGGGGGCATAAACTGGGCTCAAGCTCACTGTTCGAGACTTTTCTAGAGGGAGCTCAGGGACGGGTGTACACTGGAATCAAGCGTGAGGAGGAGCCCTCGGACAACAGTGAGACGCAAGTCCAGTTTTCGCGCAATTCCGACCCGCGAGAGATCCACCGGATTCGCAAATTGCGGGTGCGTGATCGTGTTCTGTACGCGCTTGAGCGCTGACTCCGAAATAGGGCCTTAAAAGATTTCAAATCCCGCAGGCGTTCATTGCATTCAACGGCAGCGCCATAAAATACAACGAATTTGAAATTTAATATGCCAACATACTTTCAGGCAGGTGGATGTGCTTTCGAATTTGACCGATGCAATAGAAATAAATAACGCCCGCGCGGGTGCTGGGTGAACCGGATTTTTGGCAAAGAGGGGGGTATTTCTTTTTTACCAACTCGCTTTGCATCCGCATTCATCCTGGTTGCCGGTGCCACTCTTTTTCAATCAAAGACCCTGCACCGCTCCCCCAAGCTAACACTTCCCGGTGTCAAAACTTTCAAAGCCCGAGCGGCGACCGTTTGCATTTGAAGACGGAAACCGTATGTTGTCCGGTTTACTGCAACTCAAGGCCCCCAGTTAAGCTTCTTATGAAGACAGCGCTCATCACCGGCATCACAGGACAGGACGGCTCGTACCTGGCGGATTTTCTTCTCGGGAAAGGATATGTTGTCCATGGAATCAAGCGCAGGGCGTCCTCGTTCAACACCGGCCGCGTGGACCACATCTACCAGGACCCGCATACCGAAAACCAAAGGTTCATTCTGCATTACGGCGACCTGAGCGATTCCTCCAACCTGACGAGGATCATCCAGGAGGTGCAGCCCGACGAAGTTTACAATCTAGGCGCCCAGTCCCATGTCGCCGTAAGCTTTGAGGCGCCCGAGTACACCGCGGACGTCGACGCTCTCGGCACCCTGCGTCTGCTCGAGGCGATCCGGCTTCTGGGCTTGGAGAAAAAGACCCGCTTCTATCAGGCGTCCACCTCCGAGCTCTACGGGTTGGTGCAGGAGATCCCGCAAAAGGAAACAACACCGTTCTATCCCAGAAGCCCGTATGCCGTCGCAAAACTTTACAGCTACTGGATCACCGTGAACTACCGCGAGGCCTATGGCATGTTCGCGTGCAATGGCATTCTCTTCAACCACGAGTCGCCGCGGCGGGGCGAGACGTTCGTGACGCGCAAAATCACGCGCGCCCTCTCAAATATCGCGGTGGGCTTGGAGCAGGCGCTGTTCCTGGGCAATCTCTCGGCACTGCGCGATTGGGGCCACGCGAGGGACTACGTCCGCATGCAGTGGCTGATGCTGCAGCAGGAGAAGCCCGAGGATTTTGTGATCGCGACCGGCGTGCAGTATTCGGTCCGTGACTTTGTCAACCTCGCCGCCCGGGAGCTTGGCATCACCCTGCGTTTTGAGGGAGAGGGTGCGGACGAGCGGGGTATTGTGGAGCACATCGCCGGATCCAACGCGCCCGCCCTCAAACCGGGCGACACCATTGTTCGGGTGGATCCACGGTATTTCAGGCCCGCAGAAGTGGAGACGCTCCTCGGAGACGCCACCAAAGCACGACAAAAGCTGGGCTGGACGGCGGAGATTTCGATCGCGGAAATGATCAGAGAAATGGTGGCGCACGATCTGGACCTCGCCAAGCGCTCGATGCTGCTTCGCCAAAACGGATTTCAAATCCACACCGAGCCCTCGGAATAGAATTCCGGAACCGCCCCGTTTCAAAGCATGGATTCCTCCGACCGCTCACAGCCGATTTTCGTCGCGGGACACCGCGGCATGGTAGGCTCCGCGATTCTGCGCCGGCTCCAAAACGCCGGGTATTCCAACGTGGTCTGCAGGACGAGGGCGGAGCTGGATTTGACGGACTCCCGGGCCGTCCATGATTTTTTCGAGAAGACCAGGATTTCCCAGGTTTATCTCGCCGCTGCAAAGGTCGGAGGCATCCACGCAAACGACACGTTTCCCGCGGATTTCATTTTCGAGAATCTGATGATGCAGTGCAACGTCATCAGCGCCGCGCACAAGGCCGGGGTGCAGAGGTTGCTGTTCCTGGGGTCCTCGTGCATTTACCCTCGTTTGGCGGCGCAACCGATGGCCGAGGAGGCGCTGTTGAGCGGCCCGCTTGAGCCCACCAACGAGCCGTATGCCGTCGCCAAGATCGCGGGCATCAAGATGTGCGAGAGCTACAACCGCCAGTTCGGAACCGACTTTCGAAGCGTGATGCCCACCAACTTGTACGGGCCGAACGATAACTTCCATCCGACAAACTCGCATGTGGTTCCGGCGCTCATCGGCAGGTTCCACGCAGCGAAGCTGCAGAACGCGCCGGAGGTCGTGGTTTGGGGAACCGGCGCGCCGATGCGCGAACTCCTGCATGTCGACGACATGGCCGAGGCGTGCCTGCACGTGATGAACCTGTCGCCCGCGGTTTGGAGCAGGCACATCGACCCGCGCCTCTCGCATATCAATGTGGGCTCGGGCGTGGATCATTCCATCAGGGAAATTGCCGAGGAAATTGCGCGAGCGGTTGGGTTCACAGGCAAAATCGTATTCGATCCGGCCAAGCCCGACGGCGCACCGCGGAAACTTTTGAGCGTCGCGAAAATCAACGAACTCGGATGGAAGGCCTCAATTCCGTTGAGGGCCGGACTCCGGAATGCTTACGAGTGGTTTTTACAGAATCACCCGCAGCCGACTGCAGCGGCCGGCGCCTGCTCATAGCGGGCGCGTCCCAGTTGATTGCAAGCGCGCTTCCGCTAAACCCACACCCCCACCCCATGCAGTCCGCAACGTCCGACTCGGCCGGCAAGCTGGAAAAATTTCTCCCCTGGTTGCTGTGCGCGGCACTTGTCGGGCTTGTGCTGCTCGCCTTCGGGCAGAGCCTCCACTACGGGTTTTTGAACTGGGATGACATCATCTACATCCGCGATTACCCCGAGGTTTCAGCGGGACTCAGCCGGAAGGGATTCGTCTGGGCATGGACGCATCCGCACTACAGCAACTGGCATCCCCTCACCACACTCTCATTCATGCTGGACTCCACGCTCTTTAAAAAAGAAGCCGGCGGATTCCACGCGCACAACCTCCTGCTGCACACGCTCGCAACGCTGTTCTTTTTCCTCGCCCTCCGAGAAATGACGAGCGCTGTTTGGAAGAGCGCCGCAGCTGCGGCGGTGTTTGCCATCCATCCGCTTCGCGTCGAATCCGTGGCGTGGATCACGGAGCGAAAAGACGTGCTCAGCGGGCTTTTTCTCATGGCGGCACTGTGGGCTTACGCCCGCTACGCACGGCAGCCCTCACGATGGCGGATGACGGCTGTTTGCCTGCTGCACGCGGGTGGACTGCTTTCCAAGTCCATGCTCGTCACTTTTCCGGCGTTGTTGTTGGCGCTCGATTTCTGGCCCCTTCGGCGCCACCGCGCCGGCACATCGCCGCATGGCGAAACCGATCCGCAAACGGACCCGCCTGCCCAGAATGCGGCCGTTTCATGGCAGGCCCTTCTGATTGAAAAGCTGCCGCTGCTCGTACTTTCAGCGGCCTCGTGCGTGGCGACGATCCTCAGCATGGACGATCACCGGCCGATGACTCCGCCCCCCTTTCTGGCGCGCATGGAATACGTGCCAATCTGGCTGTTGACATACCTGCGTTTGTTTTTGTTTCCGACCAACCTCGCGGCGCACTATCCCTACAGCCAAACCGGACCCGCTTTTTCCACCGCCGTCCAGTCCCTGGTCCTTGTGGGGTTGATCAGCTATGCGTGCGTCTTGTGCCGCAAAATGTGGCCGATGCTTTTGATGGGTTGGAGCTGGTTCGGCATCGCGCTGCTGCCGGTGATCGGGATTCTTCCTCCGGGAATTCAAATCATCGCCGACCGGTACACGTACGTTCCCCAAATCGGTTTCTCGATTTGCTCGATCTGGGTGCTGGCGGGTGCCTTCAGTTCGCCCCGTTCGCGCCCGATCGGAGCCGCGCTCGTGTCCTGCTGGATTCTTGCCCTTACGGTCACCGCCCATTTGCAAACCAATCGGTGGCGCTCCGACGAGGCGCTTTGGCGGCACACCGTGGACGTCACCACGAACAACGACTTCGGCAACGGCCAGCTTGGTGATTCCTATGCGGTGCAGGGGAAGCTGCAGGAGGCGGAGCCTTTTTACCGGGAGGCGCTGCGCATCAATCCGAACCTCCCGGGTGTGCTGAACAACCTCGGCTTCGTGCTGCGCAGTCTTGGCAAACCGATGGATGCCGAGCCCTACCTGCGGAAGGCGCTAGAGGTGAGTCCGTGGTTTGTAAATCCACGGTTTGATCTTGCGGATATTCTCATCGCGAAAAACAGCCACGCCGAGGCCATCGAACAATTGCGCCTCATCCTCAAGTCAGAGCCCGATCATTTTGCCGCCAACTTCAAACTCGGCATGCTGCTGAGCGAGGGTGCCGAAGATGTTCGCGATTTTCCCGCCGCCGTCCAATTCCTGACCCGAGCGGGCGAACTCAACCCGCAAGCAGCAGAGGTGCAGTTCAGCCTCGGCAACGCACTTTTCCGCGCGGAACGCGTGCCGGAATCGCTCGCGGCATTCGAGCGTGCGCTTTCGATCGATGACAAGCACGCGCGCGCGGCGAACAACATCGGAACCGTGCTGGGACGCATCGGCAAGTTGAAGGAGGCCGCCGAGTACTTCCGGAAAGCGATTGAAGTTGATCCCAACTACGCAGAAGCCGCGGATGGTCTGACAGCCGTGCTGTTTCAAGCGAAGGCGCACCGGGAAGCTGCGGAAGTGCTACGTGACGCCGTGAAAAAGCGGCCCTCAGATATCCGGCCTCTCTACAAACTCGCCTGGCTTCTGGCGACAACGGAGGATGAATCCGTACGCGACCCCGCGGAGTCTCAGCGTCTCGCAAACTATGCCGTCGAACACGGAGCGAGCAAAGAACCGTTGATGTACGATGTGCTTGCCGCGGCTTATGCCGCGGCGGGCGATTTTGACCGAGCGGTTGAATCGGCGCAAACGGCGTTGGACATTTTCAACACTATTCCGAACGCAGCCGCGGATGTGCGGACGGCCATCGAGCGCCATGCGAATGCATTTCGCGAAAAGAAGCCGTGGCGGGAATAATTCGTTCGTTTCCCAGCCCGCTCATTGCTTCGCGGCCGGCGGGGTGAAAACGGTTTTGCGCGCGTTGTTGCCCGCATCCATGTCGGGCCTCGTGATCTGTGAATAAACGCCCACCTCCGCCCCTGCGAGAAACAACGGCGCCGGAAGCGGGACGCGCACCGTGTGGACTGCGCCGGGGGCAAGCGTGTTGACGCTGAACTGCGAAACACCGGCAGGCGTGGCAACGCTGAATGGAATGTTGGCGAGCGTCGCAGTGCCCTGGTTTTGCACATTCACTTCCACGGATCCGGATTCGTTTCCAGATGCGGGATGAATCACCTGGGAAGCTACCGCGGCGTCCTGGATGCCCGGCGTATCCCTGCGGAGAATCCGCCCCAGACTGACCGCACCCGCACCTGTCTGCGCGTCCGGCCCGGCGGCACCCAGCTCGTTGGCGTAAGCGAATACCAACTCCAGCGCCTCCTGGGCAGTCAGTCGCGCGCCATCCTTTCCGGCCTTGGTCATCACCGCGGCCACCGCGCCGGCGATGATCGGCGCGGAGGCCGAGGTCCCGGAAAATTCAACGAGCTTCTCCTCCGGATACGCCGCGTTCACCGCCCAGCCCGGCGCCGAGATTGCCGATTCATCAGCCGCATTGGAGAACAGCAGATGCTCCCCCGAAGCGTCGACGGCAACCGCTTTCACCACCCCGGGGTACGCCGCGGGATAAGTCGGCTTTTCGTAACTGTCATTTCCGGAGGAAGCCACAAGCACCACTCCTTTTCCGAGCGCGTACCCCACGGCCTCCCGCACCAGCGGGCTGTCGCCGTAGGCGCCCATGGAAATGGAGATGATCTGGTTCCCATCGTCCACCGCGCGGCGGATGGCGACCGCCACAGTCCACGTGTCCGAGCGCCCCTTGTCGTCGGCAACGCGGTAGGACGTCAATTCGGCGCCGGGCGCAACGCCCTGTGCTTCCGGAAGACTGCCCGTGATCAATGAGGCCACCGCCGTGCCGTGGCCATTCCACGCCTGCGGCGCGACCGCGCTTTCAACGATCATCACATTTTTCACTTCCGACTTGAACGTGGTGTGCTGCGCAACGCCCGTGTCGAGAACCGCCACCTTCACGCCCGCGCCCCAAGAAGCGTCCACCTTTCGCACCCCGAGCCACTCCAGCAATCCTTCACCAACCGGCACCGCGTTCGCCTGCACTTCGCCGCCACGCGGATTCGGCGGGATGACCGGAAAAACAAAACCCTGCTCTTCGCCCCCGTCCAACAACTCATCCAAGGCCGCCGGATCCTCCACGCGAATACGCAAGGACCATATGCCATCCTGCCTGTCCATGATCGGAAACCGGCCCTGCGCCCTCTGCAAAAACTTTTCCATCTCTCCACGGTTGGCAAACCTGAGGGCGCGCTGCCCCGAAAGCGCACCCAGCATGAACGCCTTGGGATCTCTGAGCACTTTCCCCTTGTAGATGATCTGCCCCTCCGGCGCCGCCCCGTGCTCCGGCGCGGGGGTTTGCGGCGCGTTTGCAACCTGGGGCAGGAGAGGCGTCGCCGGCCTCACTGCGGGCACCGCAGGCTCGGGAGACCGCAGCCGGCCGAATTCCCAACCCAGCAGCCCCATGGCTGCGATGGCCGCCAACTGCCACGCGGATCGGGGTGAAAGTTTCACGCCCGCGAGATTAAACCGATCAGACCGTGCGTCTACGCAAAAACCGCCGCAACCGGCTGTGCGCGATTGCCAATCGAGAACGGCCGACCGTTGGGAGCGATCACCGGTTTATCCAGCGGAAGGCCCGCAGCCCAGCCGATGGTTGCGTGGAAATTCCCGACAGTGACCCCCTGGCCGACCGGCTCGGCACCGAGCGCATCGCTGGCCTCGTGCACATAACCTCGGCGGATCCCCGCACCCGCCAGCACCGTCGAGAACACCTTCGGATAATGGCCGCGCCCCGAGCCCGCGAACTCGGGCTTGCGCCCGAATTCCGTCGCCACCACCACCAGCGTGCTCTCCAACAAACCCTTCGCCTTGAGGTCCAGGATCAGCGCCGAGTAAGCCTGGTCAAACTCGGCCCCCGGGCCCTCCTCCATGCCTTCCTCAAGATTGTTATGCATGTCCCAGCCGCCGCTTTTGACCTCCACAAAACGCACTCCTGCCTGCACCAGACGCCGAGCGAGCAAACACCCTTTTCCAAAATCCGAACTTCCGTAAGCCGCCTGCACCGCCTGCGGTTCCGACGACAAATCGAACGCCTTCAAATCCGAGCTCTTCATCAATCGAACCGTTGCATCGTAAAACGCATTGTACGCGCGCACATTCGAGTCGGGATATTTTTCGAGAAACGCACGGTCCACCTCCTTGGAGATATCCAGCCGTTTCTCCACCTTCGCGATCCCCTCGCTGTTGCGCGAATGCTGAAGCCCCTCCGACGGGTCTAAAATGGAGAGCGGCGTATAGGTCGCAGGGAAAAATCCGTTGCCGCTGTCCGCGTTGCCGTTGATGCAGACACTGGAAGGAATCGAGTCGTGGCTTGCGCCGAGATAATGCTGCGCCCACGCGCCAAGCATCGGGTGCTTGATGGTTCCACGCGGATCGTACCCGGTCCGCATCAAGTAGGTCGCTGCCTCGTGCACGCCCACCTTTGCGGTCATCGAACGGATCACGCAGATTTCTTCCGCGACCTTTGCGATCTTCGGAAGGAACTCGGAAACCTGAAAGCCCGCCTTGGTCGCAAGCGCACCCTTGGGCCCCTTGCTTTTGCCTTCCTTGGGATCAAAGGTGTCGATGTGGCTCATGCCCCCGCGGAGCTGCAGGAGGATGATCTGCTTTGCAGAACCGAATCCGTTCGGCCTGACTTCCTGCGCGGGCGCCGCGCCTGCCGCGGACTTTTCACCGCCGCCCGGCTGTTCTTTCACCGCACCAAAGGAGGGAAGCACCGTCACCCCGAAAGCGAGGCTCGCGCAGCGCTCCACAAAAGCGCGGCGCTGCATGCAGTCAAAACGTTTGAAGGATTGGTTCATAGCGTGGTGTTGGTTGTCGCCCGCGGGCTGGGTTTCGCCGGCGCTCTTTCGTTACTGCACAAAAATAAATTCGCGCGTGTTCAAAAACGCCCACGCCAAATCGCCGATGACGAAATCGTTTTTCAGCTTTTGTTCCATTTCTGAAATCTCCGACTCGGACGCGTTTCTCCCAAAAAAACTGAGATACAGGTGGGCGATTTGCTTCCGCGGCGTCGCGTAAGCCAGGGTTTCCCGCATCAACGCGGATTTGTTTCCGGTGACGATCCCCTGCACATCGCCGTTCATCATGAGCAGCGCCTGGGGTACGCCGCCCTCCACGGAGTTTGAATCCGCGATCATGCGGTCGGACTGCCCGAAGTTCCGGAGGAAATGGGATTCCCACGCCGGTTGTTGAATCTCGGAAGCGCGCGCAAGCGTGAGTCTTCCCGAGCGCACCGGCGTGCCGCCTGTATAAATTTCCCTTTCACCGCGCCGCCCTTTTTCCTTCTCAACCATTTCCGCTTTGGCGCGCATCGCCGCCGGCGAAGGCGGATCCTCGGGGATGTCCATTTTGCGGACACTCTCCGCGCGGCTGAGCTTGTACCGATCCAGTTCCGCACCCACCGCAAGCGTCACAATGGAGTCCCAAGCCTGCTCCGCGCTCATCCGCCTGAGCACCGGCCCCGGAAACAAATAGTGCCCCGCCTCCAGATCCGGCGTGGAACTCGCCTGCGCCTGATACGCGGAGGTATTGAGCAGAATCCTCTGAAATTCCCGCAGGTCGAAGTGCACCCGTTTCATCTCCTCGGCGAGATGCTTCAAAAGCGCCGGATTCGACGCCTGGTTGGGATCGTCCAGATCGGAAATCGGCTCCTGCACGCCGATGCCGAAAAGCTTTTTCCAAACCCGGTTGGCGATCGCGCGCGCAAACCGCGGATTGTCGGGACTGGTCATCCAGACCGCGAACTCGTCACGCAGAACCTCGGGGCTTTCGTTCACGCCACCGCTGGGCTTCCCGGCACCTGCCTGATCTCTGCTCCACGATATCAACTGCGGATGCACGGGATCGCCCGGAGCCGCGTCCTTGTAGGCGTAGTCGGCGGGAAACTTCAGCGTGTTTTCGGGGATCGTATCCACCTTCGCCATGTTTGGCCCGAGGATCTGGCGGGCCATCTTCTTATCCAAAATTCCCTTGGCAGCCTTGATCGGCGCCTTGTTGTCATTCATCTGGAGGGTGGCTCCGAAGAACGCGGCCATCTCGTAAAAATTGCGCTGAGTCCACTCCGCCATGGGATGGTCGTGGCACTGCGCGCATGCGACGTTCGCACCCAGAAAAGTCGTCAGAGTGTTCGAAAGATTGTCGAGAGGCATGCCGCGATCCCGCAGCAGATAACCGACGGGACCGTTGCTCGAAATCCTGCCCTCCGCGGTCAGAAGCTCGTAAACAAAAGTGTCCCAGTGCGCATTGGCTGCCAGGCGCTCCTTGATCCACTCCTGATACACGAAAGAGGGCACACCCTTTCCGAAATCGTCCTTCAAACGCAGCATGTCGCCAAGCCAGTTGAACATTTGCGAGTTGTAGCCCTCGGAGTTAAGCAGGTCGTCAATGAGCCTCGCCCGTTTGGAGGGACTCTCGTCGCGCAGATAAACCTGCATTTCGGCCGCGGTGGGGATGCGTCCCGCCACATCGAGGTAGATCCGGCGCACGAACTGCTCGTCGGAGGTTCGCGGATTGCTTTTCAATCCGGCTTTTTCCAAACCGGCCTGCACCAGCGCGTCCACTTGCGGTGCTGAAACCGCCGCGGGAACCATCGGCGCAGGCAGAAGCCTCGCCGCCCTCTGCACAAAATCACGGTCCTCCGGCGTCAGCAGCTCCGCACGAACGGAAAGGGTTTTGCCATCGCGGTCGCGCACCTCGATTTGATCCGGACCTGCGGAAATCAGTTCCGCCTCTTTTTTTCCGAGTTCCGGACTCGTCCAAGACCGCCACGCGCTGGTGGGCATGGATGGCTTCAACATGACGCGGGCGTTCGACAACTCCGCCGCTTTCAGCTTCGCGGACCGTTTTGCCGCCTTGGCCGGTACTTCAACCCCGAGCGCAATGGCCGCGCCCAGACAGAGAATCAGCGCGGAAACCGGCGGTCCGTAACGGCGCATTTTGACGCTCCGAGGCGAGGGCTTGTCTTGAGGCATAACGAGGGCGGTGAGGGTGGGCATTTGCATAAACACGGTGCGCTTGAAAAAGTTGCGTGCGAAAGCGCGCCCGACCCCGGGCAGAGGGCAACCAGCCCGCCGTCATGCCGCTTTGCGGTACAAGCTCCCCTCCGGAACCGCAGAGCGGGCCTCCTCGCGGCGGCCGCGCCGGCTTGACAACTTTCTGCCCGGGAGCAGCCTATTGACCGCCACCAACCACCCCCCAATGAAACGACGTTCCTTTCTACGCAGCGCAGCGCACGGAGCACTGGCTTCCGCGCTCTTAGAGATCGCCCCATCCAACCTCCGGGCAGCGCCCGCAGACGGCCCGCTCATCATCGACACCCACCAGCATCTCTGGGATCTCTCCTTTCAAAAACTGCCGTGGCTTGACGGCGTCCCCAAGATTCTCAACCGCAGCTATACCCCTGAGGACTACCGGAACGCCACGCTCGGATTGAATGTCAAAGCGGTCTACATGGAAGTGGATGTCGCGCCCGAGCAGCACATCAAGGAAGCAGAGCATGTCCTTGCGCTCGCCAAATCCGGCGGCTCCCAGACTCTCGCCGCAGTCATCGGCGGAAACATCGCTTCACCTGAATTCGCATCCTACATCGGCCGCTACAAAGGCAACCCGCTGGTGAAGGGAGTTCGGCAGGTGCTGCACGGTGCGGGCACTCCCGCGGGCTACTGCCTGCAGGAAAACTTCGTCAAGGGTATCAAGCTTTTGGGCGCGCAGGGGATGAGCTTCGACCTCTGCATGCGCGGAGCCGACCTCATGGACGCTGCAAAACTCGCCTCGCAGTGCCCCGAAACCCGATTCGTACTGGATCACTGCGGCAACCCCGACTTGAAGTGTTTCCGCGCCCCGCGCGCGGGCGAAGAAAAGCCAAAACACACGGCGGACCAGTGGCGGCGCGCCATTGACGCAGTCGCGGGGAACAAGAACGTGATTGCAAAAATCAGCGGTGTTGCCGCAAGTCTTCCAAGCGGCGGCGACGCCTCGGATCTCGCTCCCGCGGTGAATCACTGCCTTGATGCATTCGGACCCGACCGCGTTGTGTTTGGCGGCGACTGGCCGGTATGCCTGCTCGGGGCCGAACTGAAACGCTGGATTGATTTCTTGCGCGAAATCATCCGGACACGCCCTGCTGCCGATCAGGAAAAACTCTGGTCGGCCAACGCCATCCGGCACTACTCGCTGAAACTCTGATGCTGCGTCCCGTCCGTCAGCGAGCGTGCATTCTTGCCGGGGCCTTGTCGTGTTCGTTCTCGTGTTTTGCGGTATCCGCCGCCGAGACGGCCAACGGCCGCGGATGGCCGCAGGCTGCGGGTCCCGACGGCACGTGGCGCGTGCGCGGCGATTCTGCGCCCACGAGCTGGAGCGTGACCCGGAACCAAAACATCGTCTGGCGCTGCCCGCTGCCAAACGGCGGACAAAGCGGCATTGCAGTCTGGGGCGACCGTTTGTTTCTCACCACATTCGACTCGTTGCAGCCGGGCGAAAAATTTTCAGGCTCTATTCTGGGCCACTGCGTGGATGCGCATTCCGGAAAAATCCTGTGGTCGGTGAAACTCAGCGGACCGACGCCAAGCCCCGTGCTGTACGCGTACAGTGATTCAACATCACCGACTCCCGTTACGGATGGAAAGCACGTCTGGTTCACCAACAACAGCGGCGAGATGGGTTGCTGGGATTTTGAAGGGCGCGAAATCTGGCGCCGTTCCTTCGAACCGTGGGGCAAGCCCTACCCGTTCAACAAGCAGCACGAACCCATGCTGTTCGACGGGGTGATTGTAAACGTCGAGCCGCCCGCGGGAAACCCCCGCGAAAAATTCGGCTGGAACTACCTGTCCGGCATCGACGCGCACACCGGCAAACTCCGCTGGGTGGCGGCGGACGCCACGACGACTTACTGCACGTCGGTTTTTGGACGCACGGCCGGCGGCGCGCCCGCGGTGCTCACGGGTCGCGGCGGCCATCATGAGGTGCCGGAGACGCCGGTCGGATTGTCGTTGGTCTCGCTCGCCGCCGGCAGCGAAGGCAAAACGCTGTGGCGCTACATCCCCGACACCAACTCGGACGGCAAGCCCGTGCCGGAGCCGGGTTCGCCCGATGTGGCCGCATGGCAGGCGCTTTACACGATGCATTGGGACGCGAACCACGCGTATTGGTTCAGACTCAATCCAGAGGAGGCGCATCTGGTCTTAGACAGCGGTACCGGTAAACTCGAGCGCGAGCAGTCGCTGGTTAAAAAAGTGGATTACCGGCAATGGGACCCGGCAAGCCGAGCGCTGGTGCTGCACGCAGAGGTCGATTTGCGTGAAATGCGCGAACTTTCTCCGCGCAGCCCCCTCGCCAAGGACGAGGTCATCCGCGTCCAGCCCGCGTGGCACTGCAACATCGTCATCAACGGATACCACTACTTCCTCACCAGCACCGCGCACCGCCGCAACCGGCACTCGCCAAAAGGCCGCGCGGGTCCCTCGCACTGCATCGGCCGCGTCCACATTGATTCAGGAAAGGTCGAATACCTCGAGGTGCCGGTCACGGTCGTACGGAAACCGGGAGCCGAAGATGAGCTCGTATACGGCGTCGCGCAGCGCACAAGCACGTTGAACAACGACGGAGTGGACATCGCGGCCGAGGACCGTTCGCGCACGGACGGTTGGGAGATTCCCGCATTCTGGGGAAGCCCCGTTGCAATCAACGACGCGATCTACGTGACGACCATGATCGGGATCACCTACGTGATTGATTCAAAAGCCAAGGTGTTCGACCAACGCGCGCTGCTTGCCATCAACGACCTCGGTCCCAATAACCAGACATGGAGCCTGAATTCCGTCAGCTGCGACCGGGGCCGGATCTACCACCGCAGTTTGAAGGAACTGGTCTGCATCGGCTCGCCTGATGGCGCGGCGAAATAGCCGCTGTCCCGGCCTGCCGCACGCTCCTCGTACTTTCAACGGGGTTCGCAGCACACGAGCGTCCTGCGCGCGGCGTCCAGGTTGCTTTCCGGGGTCGACATTCCCACGCGCCGCCGTGGTAACCTCGCGCGCTTGAATTCCATTACTGAAAATTTCAACAACCGGAAAGAATCACTCGAGCGCGAGGTGGGTTTTCCGGTCTTCATCAGTGGATTGACGGGACCGCTTCGCATCTTCCAGCGCGCGGGGGGCCACCGACATTCCATCGATGACGCAGCCACGGCCTGGTATGCGCTGCAAAAAGCACCGGGAGCGCAGACGGCTTTGGATCTTGGAACCGGCGTGGGCACGGTGGGACTGATCGTGCTGTGGGGACTTGACGCGAAAGCATCGCTGACTTGCGTCGAGGCGCAGCAGGTGAGCTACGATCTGCTCAAAGCAAATATCGCATGCAACGGGCTGCAATCTCGCGTCAACCCGCTGCACATGGATCTGCGCGACATCCATCTTTCGCAAAAGTTTCCCCTCATCACCGGGAGTCCGCCGTATTTTCCGCTCAAGGCCGGCACTCTTCCATCCGACACGCAAAAGGCGCATGCGCGCTTTGAGTTGCGCGGTCACGTCGGGGATTACGCAGAGGCAGCCAAGCGTCACCTCGCACCGGACGGCGTGTTCGTGTTCTGCTTTCCATTCCTGCAAAAAACGCGCTGCATCCAGCTCGTCCACGCGACGGGCTTCGGCATCGTCACGCTGCGGGATGTCCACCCCCGCCGTGACCGGCCCCCGCTATTTTCACTCTACTCAGCGCGTCTGGGTTGGAGCAGCCCGATTGAGGAGGAACCCCCGTTTGTCGTTGCAGAGCCCGACGGGAGCTACACGCCTGAAATGACCGAGATGCAGTACAGCCGCGGGTTTGGCCCCGAGGGAACAAACGGCATTGCCTGAACAAGCCTGGGCGGAGTAATCGCATCACCCTCACCGGATCCGCATCATCGGATCCCTGGGGCCTTCCGGCGCGAACCGGCCTCTACGCACGCGATCCGGCGGAAAATTCCGGCGGCAGTCCAAGCCTGCGCGCCACGCGCAGCGGCCTGCGCAGCGCCTCCTGCATCCGGAGTCCCTCGTCGCCCCCGCGAAGATCCCTGCACGCGGGATGCGCTTCCGGCGACGCAATAATTCCAAGCTGATGCAGGACGTGGGCGGTGCTGTGCTTGTAGGCCGCCGCACTCATGCCGGCGTCCATGCGGAACACTTGGTCTTCCAGAGACTGGAACGCTTCGAAAACTTTGTACACGCGCGTGTCAAAGCGGCCGGTGCCAGACTTGAACTTCTTCGCGGGGCTCTGGTCTTCAAGCCACATGTCTTTAGCCGCGCAGATCAGGGGCGCACCGCTGACAGCCGCTCCAATGAGCAGCGGAAGCCCGACTTTGATCGCCGTCGCAATGCCGAAGTCGTCCCCGCTGTGCGCCGAGAAATCAAGCTGCAGGTCGCGACACATCGCAGCCCAGTAAAGAAAATGCGGCTCATCAAGCGTGCTGATTTTTCCGCCCACGAATTTCGGATGCTTCGCGAGCTCCCAAAGCAGCCATGGTCCGAAGGGGCGGGCCCACGGGACGAACGCCGGCTCCAGCGCATGCACGATTCCCGGCCGGATCAACCACTCCGCAATCTGGTAGTACGCATCCCGGCAAGCCTCGGCCGGAAGTGCGCTGAGCCACTTCGAGGTCATCAGCATGACTTCGCAATTCTCATGCTGCTGCACGATATCGAGCAGCGGACGATACCGCTCCGCCTTGAATTCCGAATCGTCCTGCGCCCCCCGCGCCGTAACGCCAGCGATAAACTTCGCCCGAGGAAATTCCGATCGAAACCGCGACAGCACCTCCGCGTACATGGCGTCGTCGAGGTCGAAGATATAGCCTGTATCGGCGTTCAAGACGAGAACGAGCTCCACGCCGAAATGATCCGCAATGGACTGCATCCAGCGAATGCTCGTGTAGAATCCGTCCCAGTCAGGTTTCCCGCCGCGGAACGGCAGGAGCGCGGCCGCGCAGAGCCGGGACTTGGTGGTGTGATCGATGAGCTCTTCCTCCGCAGTCCACGCCCATTTGGTTTCCAGCCAGTCGGTCTCGGGCCGCAGATCTGCCGCGCTTGTGATCAGGTCCTTCATTGTTTGGTCATGTATGCTGTTGCGTGGTGTTGCGTGGTGGAGGAGAGATCTCGTGGGTCAGGCGGGAAGCTCTTCGACAGGGAGCCACCTGCGTTGCGCCCAGCTTTGAAGTCCGAGCTCCGCGAGCTGGACTCCCTTTGCGCCCTCGCGCAGGGTCCATGGGAACGGCGAGCCGGTGGCCACGTGCTTGAGAAACTCCTCCCACTGGATCTTAAACGCGTTGTCGTAACTGGTGCTGTCCGGCACCTCCTGCCAGCCCTTGAAAAAGTCGATCGGTTGATCAATGTCTGGATTCCAAGTCGGGCGCGGCGTCGTGCCGATGCTTTGCACCCAGCATTTGCGCAAACCAACAATCGCACTCCCATGGGTTCCGTCGACCTGCATGGTGAGCAGGTCGTCGCGCCGGACCCGGACCGTCCACGAACTGTTGAACTGGCAGACTACGCCGCCCTCGCACTCAAAGGTGGCGTAGCAGGAGTCGTCGCTTGTGCAGTCGTACGCGTTGCCTCGCTCATCCCGCCGCTTGGGGATGTGCGTCGCACCCATGCAGCTGACCGCCTTTACTTTTCCAAAAAGGTCATCAATCACGTAACGCCAGTGGCACAACATATCGACGATGATTCCGCCGCCGTCCTCTTTCCTGTAGTTCCATGAAGGCCGTTGCGCGGGCTGGTCCGCATCTTCCCCCGTAAAAACCCAATACCCAAACTCGCCGCGCACGCTCAGGATCCTGCCGAAAAAGCCCTGGTCGCGCAGCGTCCTGAACTTACGGATTCCGGACAGCCAGAGCTTGTCCTGCACCACCCCGTTTTTGAGACCCGCCGCGTCGCACAAGTTTGCGAGCCGGAGCGCTTCACGGGACTCGACTGCCGTTGGTTTTTCACAATACACCGCCTTCCTCGCCTTCACCGCTTTTTCAATAAAACCGGCGCGTTGGAGAGTGCCGGAAGCGTCAAAAAAGATTTCATCGTCGGGATTCGCAAGCGCCGCGTCCAGATCCGTCGTGAAGCGCGTGACACCCGTGCGCTCGGCAAGCGCTTTAAGCTTGTCCAAGTTGCGGCCGGTAAGGATGGGGTCGGGCATCAGCAGCAAATCTTCCCCGACACGCAGTCCCCCCTGGTCGCGTATGGCCTTGATCGAACGGATCAAGTGCTGGTTGGTGCCCATGCGTCCCGTGACGCCGTTCATGATGATTCCAATGCGTTTTGTTTTCATAAAGTATCAACCGTTTAACCCGCCCACTAGTCTGCGTGCGCGTAGGTCCTTGAGTACTGCGAGACGATTTGATCCAGAAAAAAGCCCGGCTCCTGCGCCCACCATTTTTCGGAAAAAATTTCCACTTCGCGGTACCCTTTGAATCCTGCCTCGTCCACCCATCGGGTGATTTCGCGGATGTTGATGCACCCTTCGCCCATCAAGCCGCGGTCGTTCAGAAGATCGACCGTCGGAGTTTTCCAGTCGCAGATATGAAAGGCGTCAAGCCGCCCCAAACGGCCGGCCAAGATGATCTGTTCCTCCAGTTCCGGATCCCACCAGACATGATAGACATCCACCGCGATGCCAAGCATCGAGGGTGAACCCAGTGCGTCGCAAATCTCATGGGCCTGCCGCATCGTGTTGACCGCGCTTCGATTGTCGGCGTAGAGCGGGTGAAGCGGCTCGATCAAAAGTTTCACGTTGGCGTGCTCGGCCGCGGAAAGCACGGAACCGATGCCCTCGGTGATTTGCTTCCGGCTTTCCCTGAGACTTTGGCCGGGCACCGCTCCGCACACCAGCACGACAAGGGGCGCGCCGATTGCATGCGCCTGCTCTACAGCCCGAAGGTTGTCGTCAATCGCAGCCTGCCTTCCCGCCGCCGTGTCCGCGGCGAAGAAGCCGCCCCGACACAGGCTCACGATCTCCAGACCCGCGTCGGCCGCCTGGCGTTTGACGCTTGGAAGGTCACGTCCCTCGAGGGCCTGCCGCCACACGGTAATCCCCGCGATGCCGCGGGGGGGATACTGTCGGAAGCATTCCTCGAGGCTCAGGGACTTCGTGGTGATGGTGTGAACGCAAAGTCTGTTCATGTCGGCCGCCATTAAACATCACTTCATACCATCGGGAAAATAGAGTTTTCCGATGCTTACAGCCGGAAAATCCGATTATTGCAGGGCGCGGAACCGCTGGCTTGCGCTCAAAAGAACCATCTCCAGCGCGGTCGCAGCTATGCGATGCGCGAGCGGACGGCCACCGCGTTCCGGAGTTGTTCCTCAAACTCGCGTGTATAAGCGGCTCCGTCGCACCACGCGGCAAGGGTGCGTGCTCGCAGGGAAGATCTGACTCGGGCGAGGCGTTGAGGTTGGCGCGCAAACTCCACGGCCCTTCGCACGTATTCCTCCGGAGTACGTGCGACGAACTCTTCCAGACCCATTTTGCTGAAAATCATTCCGGCCGCTCTCGAACAGGGTGTTGTTCCCAACAGAGTCACGGCAGCCACACCCATCCAGCAGCCTTGCAGCGTGACCGTGAGTCCATTGTAAGGAAACGGGTCCAAAGCGAGGTCCACCGCATCGTGCATTTTCAGGAATTCGCGGAGCGGCTGGTAATCTCTTTCCAGAATGCGTTCCTCGGAAACGCCAAGAGCGCTCAGCTTGCGCTTGAGACCATTGCCGGGCCTCCTCACCAGAAGCAAGCGCGATGCCGGCACCTCTTTCAAGATCTCGGCCCACAAGGCAAGCGTTTCGTCGGTGATCTTGGCGGGATCATTCAGGGAGGCAAAAGTGAAGGGCGCTCCGAACTCGCAGGGCTGCGGCGAAACGTCCGGAGCGTCCTCGGGCGGAGAAAAAACCACCGCTCCATTCTTCAATCGCATCGGGGTTTCAACGCCGTGCGGTTCTCCGCCGGCGGGATCCAAAAATTCGTCCGTCACCCTGAAGTCGATAGACCCGAGCCCGGTGCTGAGCATGGCTCCGATCATGGTGATTTGAACAGGCGCGGGACGCCGGGCGAACACGGGCAGTCTGTTCATGGGAGTGTGCCCCGAGAGGTCGATGAGGACGTGAATGCCATCCTTGCGCACCTGCTCAAAAAAGGCCTCGTTGGAAAGCTGCCAGACTTCCCTCCAGTGATGTGCACGCGCTTGGATTTTGTCCGTGGTCGAGTCTTTGGCAGCGTTGTTGCTGTAGCAAAACACTTCGAAGGCATCCGTGTCGTGGCTCGCCAAAAGAGGCAGCAGAAAGAAGGAAACGGGGTGCTCCTTGAAATCGCCGGAAACGTATCCGATTCGGATTTTCTCATCGGGACCAAGTCTGAGGGGACGAGGCGGGACCGCTGGAAGTTGCCCTGCAAACAGGCGGTAGGCACCGGGCAGATCGGCCTGCAGGCGCGGAGGGCAGTAGTGCAGGGAAAATATTTGCTGGCTGATCGACAAGAGGTCGGCCGGTTGGAGTTGGATGCAAACCTTGAGCGCGTCGACGGCGGCCTCGTGCTGGGAATCCTGAAGCAACGCCATGGCGAGACCGCGCCAGGACAAATGCGAGTCCGGGCTCAACTCCACCGCTTTCCTCAAAGACGGAATGGCGTCCGCAGGTGCGCGGTCGCACAAGAGAGCCATGCCCAGACGGTAAAATGTCTGGGGATCGGCGGGCTGCAGTCGGCTCAGAGTCTTTAGAAAGCCGGCGGATTCGCGGTGCCTGCCCTGCAAACGAAGGCACTCAGCGGCCTGCCCGAGTGCCGTCGGATCCAAAGGAGTGCGCAGCAGGCGCCGGACCACCAGCGGCAACGCCTTGTCGGGTTGCTTGGATGTGATGAGTTCCCTGGCGAGATTCTCCTGAGTGCCGGGTTCGCGCTCTTTGCCTTCGGCTTCGATCGATGCGGTGATTGCGGGGGACAGGTATTCAGGGGCGGCTTCGATGTCGCCATCCCACAAACTCAAAAGGCCGAAAACGTGCCTCGTGAACACCGCCCGCGGATCCTTTACGAGAGCCGCTTCGCATGCGGTTTTGAGCTGCGTAAAGCGGCTGCTTGCGAGTAGTTTTTCGAGTTCTGCGGTCATGGACGGACCCATCGGTTTACTTTTAATGCGGCAGACCCAAAGGTCAAAAGAATGCTTGGGCTGCGAGCCATGCAGCTTTCTTGACCGTCACCATTGGTGTTCTCAACGCCACAATTCCAGCGCAGGACGGCGCTCAACCTGCGGATCCTCCCGCGTGGAAAAGGTCGCCGTGTACGAATGGAAATCGTCGTCCGCGTATTTCTTTTCTTTAATCAACACGAAGGTTACTCCGTCGCCCGGGTGCTCTTGGGCGAAGCTGGTGACATCAAGCCACGCCGTGCGAGCGGACTCACCCGGCACGAAAGAGAGATGCCCCACAGGCCGCGTGGTCAGGTCGACTTTGGCCACTGCCGATACAGTGCGGCAAATGCCCGGCGCATGGGCTGCATTCAATGTCTGTTCATCCCAACCGCTGTCTGGCATGCCATACACGAGATGGTCGAATGCAGCCCCGGAAGGTCCATCCACATGGCCGTGAACCCGCAACAGCACCCGCTTGGCTGCAGCGATGTCTGACGGCAGACGAAAGCGAATCAAAGAAATGCGGTTGTTCCCATCGGAACTCTGGCGAACTCCCATCACGGGGGCTCTGCCAAAGCCGGCCTCCCTCTCGGCTCCTTGTCTTACTTCACCATCGGCCTCCGGGTCTAAAATCTCGGAGCGGCAAGCGCCCGACTCTATTCCGACGAGCCAGACGGACTCCCGAGGCTGCACCAATGCGAGCGGTTCATCCCCGGCTTGCAAGCGAATGACCGTTTCGCCAAAGCGCGCTGCGCTGACCTCCTTGATCTGAACCAGACTGCCTCGCGGGAGAGCGAGGCCGGACAGATCCATCGTGAGCGCATAATCCGCGCGACTGTTGGGCTGCGGCAGCCAAAGGTGGATGCGGCCAGTGGACGGATCCCGCGAACACAGCGGGCTCACGTTGATATCGGCGCTGCGGCAACCGGCGTCCAGCAAAGGGCGCGCATTGGAAAAACCCTCGGCAAACAGGCGGGTGACTTCCGCGTTTTTGGTGCTGTCGCCGATATCTCCGCCGACGCCGGCAGCCACTTCGGGATCATGGTCCCGGACCAGCGTCTTGCAAACGCTGTTCGCCTTTCTTTGACCATCCGCAAACTTGAACTGATAGAAGGCTTTCGCTCCGGCGCGCGTGGCCAGCCCCCAGACTGAAGCCTGGTTTCGGAAAACCACCGGCGTGTCACAAGTGAAATTCGATTCGGGTCTCGCCCACATGCGCCCCGTCGTGTGATTGAACTCCGAGTAAATAATGGGCAAGGCCGCGCCATCTGGCGATTCGGACCGCATCATGGAGTTCATCTCGTCGATTTCAGCCACATAAGAGCGTGGCCTGCTGCTGTAGCGGTGTTTGCAAAACCATTCCACCAGCGGGGCATCGGCGCGGCGGCCTTCAAAATCCGTCCGGATCATTCGCATCAT
Source organism: Chthoniobacteraceae bacterium (assembly GCA_044375925.1). Classification (GTDB taxonomy): domain Bacteria; phylum Verrucomicrobiota; class Verrucomicrobiia; order Chthoniobacterales; family Chthoniobacteraceae; genus Chth-196. The sequence continues at coordinate 63,032 of JBILLT010000011.1, forward strand.
GGCGCGCGCAAGTTCACTGCTCCCACTTCCCGCAAGAACGGGTGCTGCGAAAACGGGTCTCAGCGAGGACCCTTGCAAACGATTCACATCCTCTACCGCGCGATGAACCGCATCCGAATAAACCTGAAGACTGCGGACATAGATTTCGGGCTTCAGCTTGAAAGCAAAAGTCTCCGGCTCGTTCGCGAATTCATAGTGGCGGACTCCGGCGGTACGCGCTTGGTGGAAGACCCAAGCGTAGAGGGTCACCCAATTCCGCCATGCGGTTTGCCAGTGTTCATCCCAATTGGCACCGTTCAATTCGCACAGCGGAGTGATCCCCAGCCGCTGCAGAAGAAGATTCGCGTAGTCGACTGTCATCGCCGACCTTTTCGAATCCGCGAATGGACTGGCCGCGCGGCGGGCGATCGCCTCCCAGTCGATGACCCCGCAACGGAGCGGATCTGCGCGCACACCGGCCCGCCGCTTTGCAAAAGCCTCGGCCGTGGCGACGGGCTCCCCGAGACGGAGATCGTCGTTTTGCACGTGTCGGTTCGCGGTGTACCAAGTCCGCAGGCCATTCACGCCAAAATAACGCAGCCACGCTCCTTGGTTTTCGCCCTCGACAACGTTCACAGAGCTGAACCCGACGTAGGTCATGCTGGTGCCCACCACACGCGTTGTCGGGCGAAGCGCCACGACCGGGCCGTCCGGGGTCGGCGCGGACCTGGACCGGTATACGGCGATCTCGGACAGGCCGCCGCCGCCGCTGGTTCGGACCTCAATGCGCAAGGCACCGGCCACGACGGCGGGGAACGTTCGCCCGGAAGGTTCAATCTCACCGGCTTCGTACAGCGTCTTCCAGTTGTCGCCATCGTAAAAGCTGACCCGATGCCAGCCGATACGCCGCTGCGGTTCACTCAAGATCAACCGGTCGATGGGCGTCGGAATGCCCAAGCTTGCCTCAATCCAGGCCTCGGTGACTGTATTCGCCAGGTGCCATGCGGTCTCGGGTTTTCCATCGATCGCGTTGCAGGGGGAGCTGCCGCCGTCCCGATAACTGCTGGCATGGGCATAGTGATACGCGATGGCGGCAAGGTTGATGCGACCATCAGCGCCATCTTCACCGTGATCGCCAGAATGCGTCGATTGGTCCGCATCGACAAGCGCGAGAATCTTCGATGAGACCTCACCCTGCGCTTTCAGATCCGCAGGATCAATCAGAGCCACGAGCGCGCACAAAGAGAGAGAAAATGCCGACGGAATGCGGAACATCACACTGGTCTATAGAAGGAAGCCGCAAGAAGCAAATTCACCGCAGAACCGGCGGGGCCCGGTTGACCTGCTTTCAAATGAGAGCGGACAGGCGCACGGAGTCCCTCAGCTGATTTGCGTCCCGTGAAGTTCAAATACCGCAAGTTGCTTTTCACACCAGCGATTGCGGACCGCAAGCGCGCCCGCAGCGACAACCGAAGCCTGAATGACACGCTCTAATCACACCGCTGTCGCCCAATCTTGATCCCGTTGTCACGGATTCACTGGATGATCTGAAACCGAAACAATCCCCGCCAACAGCGAAGCAACCCGTGAACATTCACATCATCACTGATACATATGCTCCTGAAATCAACGGCGTCGCGATGACTTTGGAGCGTCTTGTGAAAGGGCTTACATCGCGGGGACATTCCATGACGGTGATCCGGCCCCGTCAAAGGCATGAATCACCGCGGTACAGCGTGACGCAACGGGTCGCATGCAAGCAGGTGCGCCTGCCGGGAATACCCGTACCCGGATATCCCCAGCTCCGCATCGGCCTGCCTGCCTTCCATTCGCTGAAAGGTCTCTGGACCGGCTCCCGCCCTGATGTCATCCACATCGCAACGGAAGGGCTGCTCGGCGCTTCAGCTATTCGGGTGGCAGCGGATCTAAAGATCCCGGTCACATCCAGTTTCCATACAAACTTTCACGAATACGCAAAGGATTACCGGATGCGCTGGCTAAAGCCGCTGGTCAGTCGGTGGCTGCGCCATTTTCACAACAACACCACCCGCACTTTCGTCCCGACGCGGGACTTGATGGACCGGCTCAAAACCATGGGTTACGACAACCTGCGGATGCTGTCACGCGGCGTTGATTCATCGTTGTTTTCCCCGCACCGGCGCGATGACTCATTGCGGCGCGCATGGGGTGTAGGGGAGCGGGATCTCGCCGTCATCCACGTCGGTAGAATCGCCGCCGAAAAAAACTATCCGCTGCTTTTTGAAGCATTCGACCGCATCAAAGAAACGCACCCCGGCGCCCGCCTCATCATCGTGGGTGACGGTCCGCTTTTGTCTGAATATCAAAGAAGGCGCCCGGATGCGGTCTTCAGCGGCTTTTACAGCGGAGAGACACTCGCCGCGCACTACGCATCCGGGGATGTTTATTTGCATCCCAGTTTGACCGAAACATTCGGCAACGTGGTGACCGAAGCGATGGCGAGTGGCTTGCCGGTCTGCGCGTTCGATGATGCCGCTGCGCACGAATTCATCCGCTCAGGTGAGAACGGACTCACTGCCCCACTGGGCGATTTGGAATCGTTTATGGCCAATGCGCTCACTCTCGCGACCGATCGAGAGCTGCGACACAGACTGGGATCAGCCGCAAGAGTGACCGCGCAACAACTCGACTGGGGCCGCGTGGTGTCTGACTTTGAAAAGGACCTCGTTGAGATGTCTGAGGCCTATCATTGCTAGACACGGACGAACCCCCGGGCTCCGTCCCCACGGATGCGACTCAGACCAGGTCCCGAATCACTTCGCCGCTTCGGACAATCATGACGGGCCGTCCGCTCGGCGTCTGGTATTCTTTCCTCACGTCGATCCCAAGCTGCCGGTAGAAGGTCGCCGCAACGTCGTCAGGATTGATAGCCCTGTCCTTCGGTCCCTCGCCCTTCGCGTCGGATTCACCGACGACCTGACCGCCCCGGATTCCGCCACCGGCCAGCAGGCAGAACATTGCGCGCGGGTAATGATCGCGTCCGGCGCGGGGGTTGATCTTCGGCGTGCGCCCGAACTCGCCCGTGACATAGACGATGGTCGAGTCAAGAAGTCCCTTCGCGGCGAGCGCGAGAAACAATCCGCTCAGTCCTCCATCAAGATCCGGCAGCAGCCTGTTTTTAAGCGCGGCAAAATTGTCAGCGTGCGTATCCCAGCCTCCGAGTTGGACAGTCACGAATTTGACTCCCGATTCGACCAACCGCGTCGCAAGCAGGCAGCTTTGAGAAAACGGAGTGCTCCCAAACAAACCGGTGACGCTCGCAGGTTCCTGACGGAGATCGAACGCCTCGCGCGCCTTCGCCGAACGCATCATCTGGTAGGCTTTCTGTCCAAACTGATCCATCCCGCTCAAAATCTTGTCTTCATTCGCAAACTCGCCGAACGCACTGTCATACCTGCGCACCATGTCCTGTCGGCGATCCACGTCGTCAAGCGTGACGCCCTTGAGCGTCAATCCGCGCACTTCCATCGCTTTCCCGGGCACCGGAGTCGACCGGGTTTCAAACGGCCCGTATTCAACGCCGAGGTAACCGGTCGGGTTGTTGCCCTGGGTTGGCACCGCGACGAATCCGGGAAGCTCCTTCTCACTCCCAAGCTCCTTGCTCACGACCGCTCCAAAACTCGGGAAGCTCAATGAAGCGATGGGACGATTGCCCGTCCCCATGTAAAGGGTACCCAATTCATGCGCAGCCAGCGTGTGCGAGACACCGCGCAGGATCGCGTACTTGTCCGCGCATTTCGCAAGCTTCGGCAGATGCTCCGAGATCTGAACCCCATCGGCGTTCGTCGCGATCGGTTTGAATTCACCCCGGTGCGTGTCCGGCGCATCGGGCTTGAGATCGAAGGTGTCCATGTGGCTTGGGCCGCCGCCAAGGCGTATGAAGATCGCAGCTTTCGCCTTGCCCTCCAGAAGCACCGCGTCTCCCGCGGACAGCGGCGCACCCACCACGCTCGGGGCGGCAGCTTGCGCCACACTTTGCAGGTATCCCTGAAGCGTCAGTCCAAGTCCGAATCCGCTGACTGCGCCGACGCGCAGAAAATCACGGCGCGCAACGCCGTCACAATACAAGGAGGTGTGTTTTTTCATGGGTGGAGATGAGGGGGGATAACTGCCGGCTTGGTTTTCTAAACGTAAAAAAGCACTAGTGGTTCACAAGAAATTCGCGCGTGTTGAGCAGGGTCCACAGCAGCTCGCGGGTTCCCTCCACAGGGGAACTGCTCGCAAGCACGTCGCCTTTCGCGCGCTCGACTTCCGCCGCGGTCGGCGGCCGGCTCACGGTGCGCAGGTAGGTTTCACGGATCACCTTCTCGAGATTTTGAGGATCGATCTGCGGAGCGCCTGCTCCGGCCTGCTTACCGGAACCCGCGACTCCCAGAGAAGACTCCACCCAAGCCGTTCCACGCTTGTTGTCGATACGCGCCAGCAGCGAAGGATCGTTCCGCGTGTAGATGGTTTGCAACAGCGTCGGATCGGTGACACGCTCGCAGTCACAGTTGGTCTGCCTCGCCGGTTTCCCGAAAATGGTGAGCGCGTAAGAATCGGCGTTTGGACTGCCCTTGGGAGACGCCGTGTAATTGGTGGTGCCGGTGGCGCCGATCGCGCGCTCTTCCACCATAAACGGATACTGTTCGTTCCGCTCCGCCGTATCGGTCGCCATCATGATCGCATCATAAACCAATTCCGCCGGAAGCCTGCGGATCAAGGCATGCGAAAAATTTTTCTCATCCGTCTTGTTTGTCGCATTGGTCTTCCAGCTGCGCTGGTACGCGTCGCTACCCAGGATCTCACGGTGTAGCCACTTCATGTCAAAGCCGCGCTCCACGAAACCTTTCGCGAGATAATCAAACAGCTCTGCGTTGGTGGGTGCGTTCGCCAAATTCAGGTCATCGGCAGGTTCCACCAAACCGCGCCCAAAGTAATTCGCCCACACGCGATTCACCCACGCCTTCGCGAAGTACGGATTCTCCTTCGCGCGCAGCCAGTCCATCAGAGGCTTCCGTACATCGTCGTACGTTTCCATCATCACCTGCTCGCCGCCCAGAAGTTTCGGCGTCATCACGCGGCTGCTGCCGGAAACAGGTCCCGCGGCCGGCTGAGCCTTCGCCGCTTTCGCAGACTTCGGAGTGGTCGCGCTCAAGTCCGCCCATGCAAGCGGAACGCCGTCCCGGATTCGCTCCGCAAGAATCTTCTCTCCCGCGCGCTGATAAGCCACTTTGAGGTCCGCCGCGCGGCGAGTTTTCTCGGCATCCGTCATTGGAAGAGGCTCAAGCGGCTCGGCGGCGGCTTGCAATGTTGCGGGATCCGCCGAAACAGGCGTCGCTTCGGTCGGCGCCGCGGCCCCGGCATTTGCGGCCCCGGCATTTGCGGCTCCTGCGGTTGCGGCCCCTGCGGTTGCGGCCCCTGCGGTTGCGGCCCCTGCGGTTGCGGCCGTTGCGACACCGGGGGTCGCGGAAGGAGCCACGGCGGCGGGCGCCTGTTCCGCCTCGGCTTTGAGCTTTGCAGCCCGGGCTTCGGCGGCCTTCTTCAGATCTTTCGCGAGAAAATCAGCGTCGACTCTCTTCTTGGCTTCGCCGCGGATTTCGTCCCTGATTTTTTCCGCCAGTTCTTTGGAGCCGGGGTCCTCCGCCTTCTTCCCGTCGGGCTGCCGGAAGGCGATCGTGGTGAAAAACGCCTGGAACTGCGCGAAGTCCTGCTTGGTCCACTGGTCGAAGGGATGCTTGTGGCACTGCGCGCATTCGATGCGGACTCCAAGGAAGGTGTGCGCAAACGCAAGGGCCTTGTCTTCCGCCTTCGCAACATTCTGCCGCGCCCAAAACCAAGGCATGGTCTGGCGTTTCCCGAACGGCTCGGCATCCGCCTTCTTAAAATAGCGGGCCATTTCCTCGACGAACTCCCCGTATGCTTGATTCGGATTGCTGCGCATCGAACCGAGCACGATGCCGGCGGCCAGTTCGTCATACGGGGCGTTTTGCTCCACCCGCGCGTAAATCCAGTCGAACCACTGGCGCGCCAATTGCGGGCCGTAATTGTGCTGGCCGCTCTCCGCGGCAAGATTCGATCCCCTGAGCACCGCGGGGTTGTTTCCCGTGAAATCGCACAGCTTGGTGGTCCACCACGCGGCGTAGCCGGGGCGCGCGAGCAGTTCGTCGATTTTACGGTCCCTTTTGCCCGGAGTTTTATCCGCGATAAACGCCTCGATCTCCGAAGGCGGCGGGAGCGTGCCCGTCACATCCAGGCTCGCCCGCCGCAGAAATTCCGCGTCCGTGCAAAGTTCGGAGGGAACGATGCCCGTCTTCTTCAGCTTGCTGTTCACCAGCGCGTCTACGCGCGTGCGATCCGAGCCGGGGATTTTCGGGTATTTCGAAGGATCGCTCACCGGCAGCATCACCGGAATCGGCATCACCCCGTTGTCGTAAAAAGCCACGACATGCGAATCACCGCGCCCTTTGCTCTCAACTTTTCCGGTTTCTGAAACCGAAGCGACCGCGTCGTCGTTCGAGCGGAACCGCGTGATTTCGGTCACGTCCTCCACGGTTCCATCCTTCCAGTGCGCCACCACCCGTAATTGGACCGCCTCACCCTCCTTGCGGAATAAGATTTCCTTCGGGAAAACCTCCAGCCGCTCGAAATCTCCCGTCTCGGCCACGTCGAGTTTCGCGCCGCTCGAAATCCATTTTACAAACAGATTGTACTCCCAAGAATCCTTCGCGAAGCGCTCCTTGCCTTTGTGCTTCATCAGCGCAGCGCCCTTTTGAATCAAAAGACTCTTGGTGGGATCAGCCAGAGACACGCGCACCCCGCCTTCATCGCCGTTGTCGTTTTTGGTGATCTGCGCATGGTCGGTGTCGAAATCGTATCCGAACAGCGAAAGCTGGAATCCGCCGCGCCCTTGAAATGAACCGTGGCATTCGCGCCCGGAACACCCTAAACGGCTCATCAGAGGGACAACATGCCGGCGGAAGCTTGGCTCAGCAGCCGTTTGGAGGTTCGCGAACCGCGAAGAAGGCGTCGCGCTTGAAACGCCGGGGGTCCCGTTTTGGATGCGCGCAACTTGGATGGAAGCGACGGGCGCTGCTTGGGTGGAGAGGACCGCCACAAAGACGGCGAGAACAGGGGGGATTACTCGCATTTCCTGACTCTGACGGAAACCGGAAAGATATCAATGCTTGGTTTCAAGAAAATGCCTTGCAAACCGCTCATCCCCAGTGCCTGACTCCTCGCCACCCGTGTTTTCCCCGAAAACGCAGGGCTTTTCCTCGTTTTTACGCGGCGCAGGCCGCGCCACGTCCCTGAAAATCCGCACCCGGAATACCACCCGCGCTGCCCCACAGCGCTGCCCGAGGCATCGCCTTCCACCCGATGCACCCTTCGCCCGCCAAGTGCCAAGTGCCAAGTGCCAAGTGCCAAGTGCCAAGTGCCAAGTGCCAAGTGCCAAGTGCCAAGTGCCAAGTGCCAAGTGCCAAGTGCCAAGTGCCAAGTGCCAAGTGCCAAGT
>JBILLT010000105.1:0-7065 GCA_044375925.1 Chthoniobacteraceae bacterium
TCAAGGTCGACCAGAAGCTGGATGATATGAGCGCGGAAGATTTCCTCCAGGGGCTTGATGGGAAGTTCGGAGAGGGGGTGGAATTCGCCGTCCCGGGTGAATAGGCCGTCGGCAACGAGCGCGTGGATGTGGGGATGAAAATCGAGGTATTCGCCAAAGGTGTGGAGGGTGAGAATGATGGCTGGATGCGCCTTGGATTTACCGAGTGCAGAACGGAGATAAAGGGTGAGGCTATGATGGGCTGCGGTGCAGAGATGTTTGAGGAGAGGACGGTGCCTTTGGAAATAAGCGCGGAGCATCTTCGGCAGGGCGAGGACGTAGTGCCTGTGGGGGACTGGAGCGAGAACGCGGGCGACGAGGAATTCGGCGCAGGTCTGGACATTTTTCTGGTGGCAGGACGGGCAGAACCAGCGGGATTTGCAGGAGAAGGCAAGGAGTGCGTTGAGGCCGCAGTTGTCACAGCGGATGCGTGCGAAGCCGCGTTCGAGGGTGCCGCAGTTGAGGAATTTGTCGACGACCTGCGGGATGGTGGGACGCAGCGGCCCTTGGCGAGGTTGATAGTCGTCCGAGTAACGGGTGAGGAAGGTAGAAAAGTGGCGATGGGTGCACTGCCAGAGGGGGGATTTGCGCGGATTGCGTGCCCGGTAGATTTGCATGTGCCCCCGAGACAAAATCGGAACTGAGGGAGGTAATGTGGACCGGGCTCGGGGACAGGCAATTGGTTAAAACCGTTTTGAGTTGTTGGACGTAGGGAGTGGTATGAGGCGCGCACGAATTAAAGCGGAGCCGGAGGCTGAGGTGGCGTATTATCACTGTATTTCTCGGACTGTTGATCGACGGTTTGTGTTGGAAGCGAAAGAGAAAGAGATTTTTGTCCGGATGATGCGCGGGTATGAAGCTTACTGTGGAGTGCGAATCATCACCTTTTGCGTGATGTCAAACCACGTTCATATTTTGTTGGAAGTCCCGCGCCGGCCATCCAATGAACTTCTGCCCACCGACGCGGAACTGACGGAGCGGCTACGAAAGGCGCAGTGCTCGTTTGGCGCCAGCACGCTAGCACAGCGACTCGAAATGCTCCGTGCCTGTGGTGATAACCAGCGAGCCGAGGAGCTTCGCGAACGCTTTTTTTCCACCATGTGGGATGTGAGCTACTTCATGCGAGTGCTTAAGCAGCGGTTTTCGCAATGGTACAACCGTGCGCATGACCGGAAAGGTACACTGTGGGAGGAGCGCTTCCGTAGCGTGCTTGTGGAGCCTGACCTCGCTCTGCGCGTGGTGGCATGTTACATCGATCTAAACCCTGTTCGCGCGGGGCTAGTGAACGATCCCAAAGAGTACCGATGGTGTGGTTATGCAGAGGCAGTTGCTGGGGTAAAGGAGTCTCTTGAGGCGATTTCCTTTGTGATGGTGGGATTTACTACGGGCTCGAGTTCGATCGGCAAACGGCTGGCAGCCTATCGGTGTCAACTTTTTGAGGCGGGTGGAATTTCTACTCGAGGAAACGAGGCGTCTGGGAGAGAGCGGAGAGGTTTTTCAGCCGGGCAGGTTGAGTCCGTGCGACTGGCTGGAGGAAAGCTGCGTGTCGGCGAGACATTGCGTTGCAGAATTCGCCATTTTACGGAGGGGCTGGTGCTTGGCTCCGTTGAGTTTGTGGAAGGGTGTTTTCAGCGGTATCGGCATCGCTTCAGTGCATATCGATCGTCGGGCGCGCGACCGATCGAAAGCATGGCGGCCGTTAATCTGCATTCATTCTGAAAGTCCTCACTCTGTGGCTGCATATGCTTGAGAGCCGTTGGGAAGCCCGAGCACAAGCGATGGGTTAGTGCCCTATACTGCTTTCGGGCCACTGTCCGGCCCCGCGCTGAGGAAACGGTTCGTAGACCGTAAGCAAAAGCGTTGCTGTCTGACACAATTTTACCGGCAACCCTCGTCAGTTTCTGGAACTGGAGCCGATTGACTTTGGCAAAAGCTTCAGCGGAATTTTTCGTGGCACTGCACCGCTTACGAAAAATCCTCTGCGACGCCCTACGACGCCATGGGGACGCCATGGGGACGCCATGGGGACGCCATGGGGACGCTATGGGGACGCCATGGGGAAAGACACGCCATTCCCGCGAAGGTCCCCGCGAATGTCTGCAAACCCGCGGCATCGGCCCTGGATCAAAACTCGCCATTCCCCAGCGGCAGACGGCCCGCGGAGGCGCCGGGGACAGGCAGTTTTCACGCGGGGACAGGCAATTGGTTGAAACCGTTCCGGTACAAACCGGGAAACGAATTCGAGTTGGTCCTCGCACACCAATTGGGCGACCGCCGCGTCCTTTGAAGGCGACGCCCTGGGGACAGGCAGTTTTCACAAAATCAACAAAAGCAATTTTTGAGCTGCGGAAGTCGCGCCGAGGAACCGATTCGTAGACCGTAAGCAAAAGCGTTGCTGTCGGACACAATTTTACCGGCAACCCTCGCCAGTTTCTGGAACTCGAGCCGATTGACTTTGGCAAAAGATTCACCGGAATTTTTTGTGGCACTGCACCGCTTAAGAAAAATCCTCTGCGACGCCCTACGACGCCAAGGCGACGCCCTGGGGACAGGCACGCCATTCTCGCGAAGGTCTCCGCGAAGGTCTGCAAACCCGTGACATCGGGGCCTAAGCAAAACTTGCCATTCCCCAACGACAAGCAGCCAGCTCCGTCCCCGAGAGGCACCGGGCAGGGCACCGGGGACAGGCACTGAGGCACTCTGGCCACAGGGGACAGTCAGTTTTCGCGCGCAGTTTTCACGCCGCGGGGACGGGGACAAATACACCGCTGGGACAGGCAATTGGTTAAAACCGTTTTGCGCCAAGGCGACGCCTTGGGGACAGGCAGTTTTCAGAGGCATCCCTATCAATGCCGTGAGTGACACCGCAGGCCCAGGCAGTTGGTTGAAACTGTTTTTCCCATGGATGTCGTTGCGGGACAAACCGTGTTCACTCACAGCCATTACTTTCAGTCTGCTTTCAAGCAGATCTACGGCAAGACGCTTGGGCAGTTCCGCCGCGGTACTGCCTGACCGGGCTGATCGGCGCGCTCAACATTCGCCGCGCCGCAGGAAATCATCTACTGCGGCGTCCCGGCAGTTGCGACCCACCCCGCAAAACGGCACGCCGGCGCCTTGACTTTGATTCAGCGAAAATTGCGGGGCGAACTGCAGTGCCGTGGCCTGGCTGAGCGCTGGTCTTGTGCCAGTGTTTTATGCGCGCGACCGGACGACTCATTTTGAAGAGGAGTTTGTGGTCATCAGCGGCACATCGCCAGAGTGGTGGTTGTCGGCAGTATGGAGCGCCTGTGCGCGGTCGACGACAATCCACGCGCCCTGTTTTGGCGGCGCTGAGGACGCGAATGCATTGCCGTAGATGCGCACGTCCTCGCAGCCCTTGATGGCGATGGCAGTTTCGCGCGCCTCAGTGACGCTGTTGCCGCGGACGAGAATATGGCCGCCGAGGCCGGAAGTAGACGTGAGCTCGATCGGCGTCCATCCGCAGCGCAGCACGGAATTGCGACTCACAACCACCTCGCGTGCGCCATGCCCTGAGACTTCGGAAACATAACCTGCTAGCACCGCGTTGCCGTTGAGGTTTTCAAAGTGATTATCGGAAATCCACGCTCGGGTGCCGTTGAATTTCACGCCGTGGGCGCGTCCCCCGATATGGCGGTTGTGACGATACACAAAATCTTCGTTGCTCTGCGCATCGCAGTACAAAAAGACTTGGCTCCAGTCGCCAGAAACTTCGTGGCCGATGGCGGCCGCGAGTTGCAGGATCGGCTGGTCGAGCTGCACCAGCGCCCCTTTCACGGTTTTTGCCACCGCCGAGACGCCGCGTCCGCTCCTGGCATTGACCAGCGCCACCCGGTCTCCCGACTGCACCCCAGTGCCCCCGATGAGCAAGCCATCCTCCCCCTCGATTCCTTTGATGGATTTCCGGAATGATTGCTGGGCGGGCCCGTCGTCGGCCAGGCACTCGAATTCACACCCCTCGATCCACTCGCCGACGCGGCCGCTGGCGGTGTGAGAGTGGCCTCCAAAGTAGTCTTTCTCGGCGAGTCGCGTGACTCTGCATCTGAGAAAACTCTTCGCGGTATCCATGCCGCCTCCCGCGCAGAGCGCTCCCGGCATCCCCGAAAGCGTGAGCTGGCTGAAGGTGCATTCTTCCGTGCGCGTCGTCTTCAACCAGTGCCAGCGATACGCCGTCACGACGGCGACGGCGCCCATCGGAATGCGGTCGAGCGTTTCCTCTTTCACTGGACTGAACACAAAAGAGCCCGGGGGACCCTGCGAGGCAGTGCAGTGCGTGTTTCGCGCCGATACGAAGGCGCCTACCATGTACTTTCCGTGGTGCACCGGGTCCATGCAACCGAGGAAGCTCCCGGCAGTACCCGGGAATTGGAAATAGCTGGTCACATCCGCCGCGTATCCCGGTTCCGGAAGCACCGTGAGGCTCATCGCGGCCGGGTCTTTTTTCACCACTTTGACCAGCGTGTGCGCAGGACGGGCGGGCGTGAAACGGAAGTGTTCAACCGTCACGCGCTGGCAGTCGTGGAGCTCTAAGAAAGTCCCCGCCAGCACCAGATGCGCGCCGTGTCCGTCTAGGGTGAGATCACGGGCCTTCGTCATTGTCACGAGGCTTTCCGCACCTTGGGGGGCGAACGCGTATTCGCCCGGCTCGAAATCCACGCGGGACGGAGTGTTCTGAGCGGCCTCAAGCAACACCCGCTTCACCGTTTCCGCGTCGCTGCCAGCATGAATCCTGAATGTTTTTTCCGGCGCACGCACCTCAAAGCCCACGGCCCGCGACCAATCGCCATCGTTGCGACGCACTCGCCACCAATACCTCGCGGGAGGCAGCGCTTGCACCGGCACAAACCGGGACACGACTTCCAGTTGGTCCTCGCACACCACTTGTGCGAACGCCGCGTCCTTTGCGATCTGAATGTGATGCACCTCGTCGACCTTCACATCGGACTCGCGGCGCCAACGGAAATGCGGATGCGGCGCATACACGACCGCATGTTCGCTTGGTGAATCAGGGACGGGGGCTTCCTTGGCATTCAGCGAAGCCATGGAAGCGAAGATCTGGAAGCCGAGGAGCGTGAGCGGGTGTTTCATACTTTTTTGGGATCGTTTTGGCCGTTTGCTGGATTTCAACTCCGATAGCCTCGGCGCGGACAAGCGACTGATCGCCTGCAGTCCTATTTCTTCAATCCATGCCGCTTATTTTTCAAGGTGATCCACGACTTTCATTCCGGCGCGCGTGCGTCAGCGGATCCCGAGAATCCAGCCCTCCACTTCGGCGACTGCGCGTTCGTTTCCAGAAAGCGCGGGTTTGAAAAAAGCGTCCAGCCCAGTCGTTGCGTCCTGCTCCATCATCCATCTTGCAATGCTGTAGGCATCTTGTTGATGCGAATTCCGGTCCCCGCTAGGAAAAGACCGGCTCCAGAGCGCGGGATAGACTTCTGCGATCACCGAGACTCCGGCCGGTGGGGTCCAGCCGTCGAAGGGCCAGAACTGGGCGCATCCCCCGAGTTCCCGGCGCAGATACAGGAGCCACGGCAATCCTGCGTGGGTTGACTTCGCAACGCTCCCCTGGACGTCGAAATGAAAAACCGACTTCGCCCGGCAGCGTTCCTCGGTCAGCCGCCGCCAGCGTGAGTGGCCCTGACGCTCGGCGCCGTTTCCGCACATCCCATTTCTGACGAAATCGACATAGGTAAGCTCGTCGTCCGTCGGCCAGTGCGCTTTGAAATCCTCAAGAAAAATCTGCCAGTCGGGCGGAATCCGATGTGTCTCAAAATACCGCATCGGGAACGAGAAGCCGTGGTCGATGCCGACAAGTGTTGGCGGCCCATCCAGCAGCTCTTTCGCAAGCCATTCGGCGAGGCCTCGGCGTGTGAAATATTTTCGGGGACTGGCCGGCGGCGGGACTTCCCGGGGCGACTGCGTTTGGGTTGCCGAATAAACCCGGAGGCCCGGAAGGCTTTGGGTCGGGGTTTGCGCGCCCGAGTAGTCGATCCCGATATAACGCGAAAATTGAGCCATGCGGCGCGCAATTTAAAAAGCACGCGCGCCCGCCGCAACACAGTAACCGGGCCACAGAAAGAGGAGCGCATGCCGCGCAGAATCGGCAGCCCGCGCAACACGAAACACATCCACTCCGTCAACTCACATTAAGCAAACACAACCAGCAAGTTATGCGCTTATTTGAGTGCCCGTCAGCGTCCCGGGCAATTTTTTGATCCGAAAATTTAGGCAAAAACCGGTGTCCGGTGCGTCATAGTGCGCGGGCCCGACACTCCGCCCCAGACCATGGACGCCGCCGACCTCGAGAAAGTTTACGATGCGTACGCCTCCGGGCTTTTTCACTACCTGATCGGGTTTACGAGGTGCGAGGCGGATGCGCGGGATCTCCTCCAGGACCTCTTCATCAAGCTTGCGCAGGGAGCCAGGAAGCCGGCGCTCAGTGAAAAAGCTTTTTGTACCGGATCGCGCACAACCTCGCCATCGACTGGCTGCGGAGGCAAGCGACCAAGGGCGATGTGCAGGAGCGCTTCTTCAGCGAACTTGATCCGAATCCCCATTGCACGGACGACCCGGATTCCAGTCTCCTCGCTTCAAGCTTTGCCAGCGCGATACAGACCCTTCCCCGGGAACAACTGGCTGTCGTGCAACTCAGGCTATTCGACGGCCTCACCTTTGAGGAGATTGCGGCGATCCAAAGCGTGCCGCTCAACACCGCTGCCAGCAGGTGGCGTTACGCGCTCGAGAAACTGCGCGCCATCCTCCGTCCGCTTTATGAAGAAATCATATGAATGACGAATTTGAATCGCAGATTGAAGCGCTGGCACGGAATATCTCAAGGCATGATCCGACGCCGAATTGGAGAGCGGAGATTCTTGCGGCGGCGCGAAGAGAAGGGGGCGCTCTGCAAGCACGGGCCTTCCTTCCACCCCGGTGGCTTGCGCTTGGGTGGGCAGCAGCGTGGACTTGCACTTGTCTCCTCGGCTTGAGCGCTCACAAAAATTTGTCACT
>JBILLT010000040.1:0-26849 GCA_044375925.1 Chthoniobacteraceae bacterium
GTTTTAGTCGGGGAGGTGTGGGTGGGCTCGGGACAGTCCAACATGGCGATGAGCACCACCCAGTACGCTGCAGATAACGCGGCCCTCGCGTAAAGTTCAGAGTCCAGTCGCGCGGCGTTGCTGCTCTTCGGAGGAGCAGGGGGAACGGTGTGGCAGGAGTCGACTCCGTCGAACAATCAAAAGTTCTCGGCGCTCTGGTTTTCGTTCGGCCAGGCGCTTCAGTCGAAACCTGGTGTTCCAGTCGGACTTATTCTAGGGGCTGACGGAGGGATTCCGTCCCGTTTATGGCTTTCGGAGGAAATGTACAGGATGGATCAAGCGTGCCAGAAATGGTCCTTCAGCTCGCGCCTTCCTACGACTACGAGTGGCCCACGCCAGCAACTTACCAAAGTTCATCGCAACACCACTCAAGTGCGCATTGATTGCGTCTCCGCAGGTTCCTTTGAGTCGATTTCTTTCCAGCCGATGCTCGCTCTTCATATGACCGATCGTCAGTTCAATGGCGGCACGCTTTTTCATCAATCGCCACAACTATTTTGGAATCGCTCCGCGGCGCAGGCGATCAACACTCACTGACTCAGCACCCTGATGTTTGGAACCCAAAAGGCGGATGACAGCCACCTGGGGGGCGGTTGCTTTTCACCTCAATTCCGCGACGCTCGCGTGCTGCATTGGACCAGGGACGGAACGGGGAAAGACAATGTCATTGACCCCAAACAACAACCGAATCCCTCACAGCAACTGGTTCGTAGCCGGCGAGCAATCCAGTGATGGGTGCTTTTGGACACTGATGTTGAAGACAGAGAAATGCGTCCAAATTTGGTCATCACGTTTATTGGATGCGCGATCATCCGCCGAAACTCCTGGGCCTGAAGACCGAAATTTTTCCCATCCGATGCAGGTTCAATTCCCGGCCGTCTGGCGTAATGCTGATGTAAACGAACTTTTTGTGCTGCGGTGAAAAGGCTGGTTCGGATTGAAACTCTTCGATTTTTTGAAAGCCACTTGTATTCCAAATTCGGAACAAACCATCTCTACCCAGCGTTACCAGCAGCGGAAGAGTCGGGTGCCATATGACTCCCATCAGGGCGGTCTCATGCGCGCGAAATTCCCTCTCTATTTCGAGGGTCAGGCTGCTCCGAATTCGAACCCTTTTGTCAGCGCCAGCTTCCGCCAGATGCAAGTGATCGGAGGATGTAGCGATCCACTCCGCATGCTCGGCGGAAACTTTAGTCACCAGTTTTCCCAAGGTTGCATCCCACAATGCGATTTGGAACGGTTCTCCAGAAGACTGTCCAGGTTCAGACTGGCGGTTTTCGGCTTGTGCGATTTCAGCGACGCGATCGGATCCAATCCATGCTGGGACTGTCCCAAAATTCAGTCCTTCGCGATTTACCGCGGCCACTTCACGGCCCGACGAAAACTCAAAAATTCGCGACCCGGTCCACAGTCGATCCTCGTTTGGGTGAAATGACAAAGGATAACCCTCGAGCGCGCGGTAAGACTGACTTTTTGGCCAGAGTTGCTCTAATCCGTTTTTGCCAACCCGGTACGCCGCAGCCTGGCCATACGCATAAGCTAAGAGCCGTTCGCCGTTTGGAGAGATGATCACTCCATATGGGTTGAAGGGACAGGGTGCCTGCGAAACCTTTGATTTTTGGCGGTCTCCCTGCACTCCATCAAACATCACCAGATTTGATTTGTCGGCTGTGACAACAAGATTGGAATTTCCGACGCGCACCCCGTCCATTCCGCCCCGAGTCAGATCAAACGTCGGGGCGAGCAAATCTAGGTGCCAGATTTTTAAGGATTCTCTGAAATTAACCGCCACCGCGCTTGGCTTGGCACAGATTCGAGGCGCCGCGCCTTGTCCCAAAACTGAAGCGAGGGTCGGAAGTGCACGGGAGAGGCTCCCAGAAGCTGCAACTCGCAACTCCAGCACGGCTCCGTTCCGCGAACTCGCGCCAACCGTTGCGAAAAGTTTGCCGGGTGGAATCATGCCGCTCCCGTGATTTCCGTGTGTAGGAACCACTTCGTAAATTACCTGACCAGACCATGGATTTACAGCACGCAATGCATGACTAAGACCTCGAGGAAGAAAACATTTCTGCCAATCCGGGGCACCCATCCCATTGTGTGGAATCCAATCGTGAAAGCTTCCGCAGGCGAGTGCTCCTTTTGAGACCAGGTTTCCTGAGACCGATTCTCGCTTTTCCACAGCACCCTCAAGATTCAAGATGAAAAGGTGTTTCCGATCAGTGCTCCATTCGACGAATTGCCCGGGTGTCTGCCAGAGCCTTTGCCCAGTTTTGTAGTCCCACCCATCAATAAAATTTGAGCTGCGACGCACGCAAACTTCAGCTGAGATCAGCAAAGTATAGCAGGAACCTTGGCCTAAAGAAATCGTTCCGACTGGAGAGCCATCGCGGGCATTACGAACTTCGGCGTGCAACGCACTTCCCTTTCGGTATCCCAACGCCATTAGGGTTCCGTCTTCTGACACTCCAATCGTACTGCGGCTTTGTGCAGCCTGTGGATTGAAACTCCAGAGAGGCTCAGACTCGCCGGACTTCACGTTTACCGCAAAAACTTGTCCGTCAGCCCGCAATGCAATCATGCGGTCCGGGTCTGAGGGCAAATCTTCGAACCCCGTCCATGCCTGGCCTTCGCCGGCATGAATCGTAAATTTTGCAGTTTCAATCCGTTCGTGAAGGTATTCCCAATCTGAGGTCCGGAGATCTTCGGGCACCTTCGCCAACTCACGATCCAGAGTTTCGGGGTCTGCATTCGCTTCGGCGGCTTCAGCCACAGCCATCCTAGCCTCAGCCTCAGCGCGCCGCGCTTTCTCCATTTCGAGGCGGGCTTGGGTTTCGTGGGCGCGAGCGATGCGCTCACTGGCAACCAACTTGAGGGTAAACCCAATCGCCGCTGTCACAAAGACCGCTGCCACCGATGACACCGCTCGGTTGCGCTTGATAAAAAGGATGAATTGCCGCAGCGCACCCGCATCCTCTGCCTGCGTCGCAAACCCGTTTTGATAACGCTCCAGGTCTGCTGCAAACTCTTCTACACTCGCATAGCGATTTTGGCGCGCAGTTGCCATCGCCCGCAACGTCACCGATTGCAGCGCCTCTGGCACCTCTACTCCCATGGCGGCCGGTTCGCCGTGCGCCACGCGGCCTTTGCCCCCTCGCTTCGTGACCATCGCGCTGATGCTCCCGTTCTTCACCTTGGTGAGCACTTCGTCCAAGGTCTTCCCTTCGATCGGCGGACGCAGCGTGAGAATCGCATAGAGAATCCCGCCCAGACTGTAGATGTCGCTGCGCTGGTCAAGCTGGGCAACCATTCCCTCCGCCTGTTCGGGCGACATGTACTGCGGCGTCCCCATCACTTCGCCCTCCATGGTCATCCCATAGTCGCCGGTATCATTGACCCTCGAGCCGGTGGAGTCTTGTTCCTCGCACTCACCCAAGATTTTCGCCAATCCCCAGTCCATTACCAGCACCTCTCCGTACTCGCCCACCATGATGTTCTCAGGCTTCAAATCCCGGTGAAGGATTCCTTTGCTGTGCGCAAACATCATCGCATCGCACACCTTGCGGAAGATTGTCAGCAGCGTCGCTCGGGGATATTCTTTGATGGCTGCAGCATCACCGTCTCGGATAAGATTCAAAACTGCTTGCAGCGTGCGGCCCTTGATGAGCTTCATGCTGTAGAAGGGCCTGCGCTGCGTATCGACGCCGATGTTATAGATCGGAACGATGTTTGGATGCGCCAACTGGGCGAGCACCTTGGCTTCCTTAGAAAAGCGGGCATCCTCGCCATCTTCGCTGATACTGCTTACCTTTACCGCGACTTGCCGTTCCAATTGCGGATCTTCGCCGAAATAGATCTGCCCCATGCCGCCTCGGGCGATTTCACGGACAAGGGTGTACTTGCCTTGCAGCGGAGCGTCGTTCGCGACGACTGCCGTGTTGGTTCCAGAGGTTTTTGCAACGCTTGGCCTCGTGGGCGTCCTCTGCGGAATGGTCACGTCCGCGCTGGCATTGCTCTTGACTGTCGCTCGCTGCGGGATGGTGATGTCCATGGAGCTGGGCGTCGGTGAAACAGCCGCTGGGTTCCCAGTCTTTATCTCAATCACCAGCGTGAGGTCGCCGACTTGCACACTCGCCGGATACTCTACATGCACACGTTCATGGATTGGATAACCGTTCACCCAGGTCCCACCGCCAAGGTCTTCGACCTGCACCCCGCCTACACCAATCCAGACCCAAGCATGGCGCGGCAAGACGCCCTGTCCGTTGACTCTGAACACGTCACTTGCGGTCTCAGTGCCGACTACAAACTGAGCCTCGCCGGTGTCGGCGGTGCTGACAATGCCTTCTGGTCCGTGAAGGGTGATTGAGCAAATCTGCATGATTGGATCTACCAGATGCCACTTAATGACGCATTCGTAAAATGGATGGACGCGTTTGCAGCGCGCGCTCTAATCATTGGAGGGTTCAAACATTCAGGCGTTTCTTAGAAGATAAGGGGTCTGTCACCAATTCTTCCAAAACCGTTCCCACTCTTTTTCAATGAGTAGAAAGAAAGGCAAGCAGTCGACCCTGGTGAAAAATTGGGTGTACGGCTTGGTCATCGCGCTGTTCTGGCTGGGGCACCTTGTCGCGGCAACCTGGTTTGTTACCCACTGCGATGTGATCGAAGGCCGGGTTGTCGAGCGCCATAAACATCTGCTTCCCTCCAAAAGACATGGCTGGGAGTGCATCAAAGTCATCCACACCGACCAGGCTGGGAAACAGGCTACAACAACAATCAAGTACAACGCTAGCGACGCGCCAAAAACCGATGTGATTCCCCTCTGGCAGGCAAGCTCCGGCTTCATCAGTATCGGTGCTGCCAGTTTTGCCGAGGCTTTCTGGTTTGAAATCTGGGCGTTTTATCTCTTCCTCTATCTAATAATTTTGGTAGTGGCGGTGAAAGCGACACCGCGCGTCAAAAAGTGGCTCGAAGAGAGGAGATAAAGGTCAAGTTGCTGCCTCCGGTGCTCATTACTGAAAACATTTTTCGGCAAATGAAATTGGACACGGACAGGTATGATGTGAAGTCGCCGGATGGCAGCTCTCAGGCCATGTGCGGATAAACAGTCCGTCCACTTTTACGCGGAGCACATGTTGGCGTTGCAGGCGTTCGTCTGGGCGATGCCTCCCAAGCGGGTGGTGGAGGTGACACCCGACGTGGTAGTCATTCGATGCCGCCGGTTCAGCGAGGCGGAACGCGACCACCGGGAAATAGGCCAGCGGACACGCCAGCGGCAATGGGGACATACACGTTCGCGCGCGGCAACTCTGTTAAGGCTGGCAATCAGGTGGCATGAGAAGCGGTGGATTCAGCGCCGCCAAGAGCCAATTCAGACACACCCGTCTAAAACGCAGTCGGTTTGCGGGTGCAGGATTGCGTGGGAACGTTGCCGTATTCGGTGCTGCTTCTATTCCCAGAAGCTTTTTTTCGCAGGAAGTTTTACCGAAAGTTTCGTTCCATCCGCTTCAGTAAAAACTCCCGAAAAAAATGTCTTCGACTCCGTGCCGACAAAACGCGCGGTCGAACCGTCAGGTCTCCTCAAGCTAAAAGAGAGTTTCTTATCGTCCTGACGCGCAGGGACGATCACTGGGGGTCTTAGATCACCCGCCCCCTCAAGAATCAGTACATAGGGTTGGTCCGCTAAAAAACTGACAATCTCCATCCCCATCGCGTCTCCAGTCTCTTTGCTGAACTCCAAGTCGGAAAATGTGGAGAGGAGGGGGCCCTTTTTCCTCGGAATTTTTAGGCTGGAGCCATCGCTGAATTTTCCCGTGAGGTGGGTCGCTGTGAAGGTTCCCTTGAATTCTACGGAGGTTCCTACGCCGCCCCTCCTAAATTGAACGGCGTTGCCACTTCGAGCCACCCGGCAAAGTTCCGGTTTCCACAATTCACCCTCGCCATGAACGAGCAGGACATAGTCTTCGTCTGCCATGAAAAAAAACATGTTCCATCCACCAACGTCCCCAGTTTCAGGACTGAGGTAGAGATCCGAAAACATCCCAGTCGTCCGGATATTTTGTCTTTCGGCTGATTTCTTCGGCGGGGCCGCCAGCGAGGGCGCTGCGCCAATGACGAGAAAGGCAACTATTTTGAGAAACTCTCCGCGCTTCATGTTTGGATCATTGAAATTTTGACGGCTGTGCTGTCCGGTTCGGCACTTCGCAAGCGGAGTGTGAGTTTGGCCAGTATCCGCAGATGCTATTCATTCCAAGACTCCAAGAATTCTTTGAGCTGCTTGATCCGCTCCTCGACTAATGAATCCCTCACAAACAACGCTAAATTCTGAGAGCCGTTGAATCGCATGAGATTTTTTTCGTAAAAAGCACATTCAAGGTCGCGAAAGACAGCCCACGCGTGCTGCGCTTTCTCAAATTCGGCGGCCTCAGACGGTTTCATCTTCTTTTTAATCTTCCCGCATAGGGCGTTTAACTCGCTTTCATGCTTTTTGATGCTCTGAGTCGTTTCATTGGCGATTCTAGCGGTTTGTCCGAAAGCCGCAGGTTGAAAGCTCAGGAATGCGAAAAAGGCGAGAAACGCGACAGCTGCTTTGTTCATGTTGCGCACAATGTAGAATGCAAAGTCTAGGGTCAATCTTTTCTTGGCAGATAACAACAAGTGTCACCACCATCAACCTACGAGCACTGAGCCGGTGAGGCCCGATCCAAGACCCATCCAGTCCGCGCCACATCCACCTTATGGTGACCGACAGATGCATGATCGCGGGAGCACTAAAATAGACGTCTGCAGTCCGCGGCAAATCACCACATCCGCCAAAAATGACCCCCGGATCCGCACTGGGATGCCAGCCCTCATCCGTGAGTGGTGCCGCCTGATTCTCGGTGCAGTTGTCGAGATTGAAGTGAGATGTTATCTGACCGGGTCTCGGCCCGCGCCATCCGCTGAAAACACGGACTTTCCACCCAGCCACGTTTTAAGAACGCGCGTGCCTGCGAGTTCATCGATCGGACATTCGAGCACGTCGCGGTCGATCAGCACCATGTCTGCCAGCTTGCCGGGCTCAAGCGAGCCTGCCTCCCTTTCCATCAGAAGGATCCGCGCGTTGTTGATGGTGAACATCTGGATCGCCTCCCTCCGTGAAAGCCCGCCTTCCGGGTGGAGCGGACTTTCCAGAGAGCGGCACTTTCGTGAGACCGCAATCCACATCCCGAGCCATGGGTTGTAGGGATTGATGGAACGCAGGCTGCCGATTTTTTGCATGTGGTCGCTGCCGCCGCCCACGGGCACGCCCGCATCGAAAAGAGCCCGAAGCGGCTGGAACCGCTTCAGGCGTTCTTCACCGAACTGCTTGAGCAGCGTGGCGCCGTCGAGGTGAAACCAGACGGGCTGCAGATCGATGACGGCCCCCAAGCGCGACGCTTTTGCGATGCTGTCCGGGCTCATGAAATTACAGTGCGTGATGCAGGGCCGCGTGTCCCGCAGTGGCAGTTCCCGCGAAACCTCCTCATAAACTCCAAGCAACGTTGCGACCGCAGCATCCCCAACACTGTGGGCCGTGAATTGCATGCCCTTGGAGGCCACAGTGCGCACCATGCGCTGCAGCGTTTCAGTGGGGATTTGTTGGACGCCACGGTAGGACGGGTCGCTGATTCCGTACATTTTGCTCACACCCCATGGCTGCTCCATGAAAGCACTGCCGGTAAGCATGCCGCCGTCGAGCCATACCTTGGTTCCGATGATTTGCAGCATCGAGTCGGGCTCGCGCAGTGGGTGGGACGCAATCTCTTCGATGGCCAACTCGGTGGTGCGCCACTGGGCGCCTGTGGAAAACGTGTGCGAGAGCCGAAGCCGGACGCTGAGCGAACGGGTGTCTCTGAGTTTTGAATAGACCGCGATGTTGCCTTTGCTTGCGCCCCGGTCAGCGATGGTCGTGAACCCTACGCTGTTGTAATCCGCGAACAGTTTGCGCACGAGTTCCAGAGTTTCATCCTCGCTTGGGTTTTTGCGCGGAGCGGGCGCTTTGATCTTCGGGGAAAAGGTGCGCACCAGGCCCGTAGGGTTTCCGTTCTCATCCCGCTCCACTCTTCCGGGACTGCCCTCCGGCAGCGCGAAATGCGAGTCGATTCCGGCCAGTTGCAGCGCAAGCGAATTCAACATGGTGTCCGGCCCCGTTCGAAAGGCCACGGGGTGGCGCGGTGCAACGCTGTCCAACTCGTCCTTTGTAGGGTAGCGCTGCTCCCGCAGGCGTGTGATGAAAACCTGGCTCACCCCGATGAGCGAACCTTCGGGCACGACCCGGGTCCTGTCCTTGATATAAGCAAGCAGGGATGCGATGTCCTCGATATCCGGGATGGGATGGTCAAACTCCGTCGTCGCGGCTCCCACAGGATGGCTGTGTGAGTCCATGAGTCCCGGAAGAACCATCGCGCCCTTGAGGTCGACCAGTTCGGTTGTGCCGTCTTTGAGCGAAAGAATGTCATCGTTGCGTCCCACGGCGCTCACTCGGTCACCCGTCACCGCGACGGCCTCAACAATGGAAAAGCGATCGTCCACGGTGACGATTCGCCCATGGTGCAGAATTAAAGAGGGTGCCGCTCCAGCACGCGCGGATAAGAGCAAAAACCCGGCGACGAGCAATACCGCACATCTGAACGCGACGTTGGCACGCGAGTGCGGACGACTTTGATGAGAGAAAAGGGTGGTCGAATACATTCGGTTTGGCGGATGGAGCATGCCAGCTAGAGAGGTGGCCCGCCGAGACAGATCACGGAGCCGTCATTCAAGCAAACGAAAAAGCTCTGGTGCGCGATTGCGATGCCGTCCCAGACGGGTGCTGCGTCAAAGCTGATCTCCTGGAGTTGCCGGCCGTCGTTGGCGTCGATTAACCACGCGATCCCGCCCTTTTTCCCCGCGTAAGAGGCGTTGGTGTCCTCCGGGGTGTAGCTGGGAAGCATCGGCACTCCCGCCACGAGCACCGTGTTTGCCGAGGCGGCAACTGCATGACCCGCGAAAGGCGTGGGCGTGTTCCACCGCTTCTCCCAGCGTCCGAACCCGGGGATGGCGTCTCGGTCTTCTTTTCCTGAAGTGTCTTTGAGTCGCCCGGAGTGGACCGAGTAAATCTCCGCGGGCTTCATCCCCTTGCCGCGGCCCTCCAGGTTGCGGCCCGGCGCGTAGCCGCGGACTTCGTAAAACGTGTTTCCATCGAACGCTACGATGTCGCCCGCCGGGCCGGACCCAAAAGAACCCATCGATCCGCCGTAGCGCAGATCGCGATCCACGGTCCAGTAGGTCCGGTGTTGCGGTGAGTCGTTCAGAAAACCCGCTGACGCCATGATGTGGATGGACTGCACGTCATCCGGCTTGATTGGCTGGAGGTCTGCCTTGAACGCTTGCTGGCGCACGAACAACTCGTTTTTAGCAGTGGAAAAGATGTCGGCCTTGCAGCCTTCGAGTTGAAACGTGCCGCTGGCCGGGACAGGAAAATTTCTTTTCTCATCCTGATACGGCCCGCTCAGCATTCTGCCATGTTTCATCGCGCCTGTCGCCGGATCGAGACCGAAGACGCCGATGCCGCCATCCAGGAATGTGCTCCGACCTGCCGCGAAGTAAGCGGTATCTTCAAAGACAAGAATACTGCCGCTGATGGGCCAGGCAGATTCGAGCCGTCCGGAATCGCAAACCAAGCGACGCTCCGGCATGCCCGTGAATTTCCATACCATTTCACCATCGGTGGCGCGCAGGCAGTAAACCCAACCGCCGCGGGAACCGACCAAAATCAGGCCCTTGTGATATGTCGGCGGACTGTCGATGCCTCCCTCCGAAACGAAAGACCAACGCTTTTTCCCCGTGGTCCGATCCAGCGCGTGAAGCGTGTGCCCAGTCTGATCCGCCACATAGACGCTGTCGGCGCTGACGACCGGCGCCGTGGGGCGCGCGCCGATGTTCGACTTCCACTTGACTGCCACCGTGGTCGGGGTGCTCGAAGTCGTAAAGCCACCGCGTGTGCCAGAGCCGCGATACGACGGCCAGTCTTCGGCCGAACTGGCCTCGCCTGAAGAGGCGCCAAAGGCGCGACCTTTGATCACGCGGGGTTCGATGGTCACGGTGAAGCGTTTGTCGGTGTCGCCCGACCCGTTGTAGAAGCCGTTGACGCCCGTCACCATTGCTCCGATTGCGCATTGGCAGACGTAGGGACCGTTATAAATCATCCCGTTTGCGGGCATGACTGCCAGACCGCACGTGGAGCGCGCCCATGGATTCGGGGTCTCCGCAGTGCCGTCAAACTTTACGAAGTCCGTACCGCCCGACGCGCTGTTGAGATAGTAGCGATGCGTGATGCGGTTGCGATAGCACCGGTCGTGCGACATCGGGCCGTTCATTTCCTGTTTCAGCGGCCGGATGATCTCTCCCGTCTTGGTATCGCGCCCCTGCAGATCCCGTCCCCAGACCATTCCGTCGATCACAAAAAGATCCGGGCTTTTCATGTAGTTTGTACTTCCGACGGCGGTCCAACGGGTCGTGCCATCCTCGGAATTCATCGCCGTAATGAATTTTGAGATGCCGCAATAAACACTGTCCTCTGTGAGCACGATCGTTGGGTGTTCGTTGGCAGTGAAAATCGAGAGGTCGGCCGGGCTTTTTGCTCTCCGGTTGTTGCCTGTTTTTGGCTCGGGAGCGTCGGCCACTTTTATTGTTTCCGTCCAAAGATCCCTTCCCGTGCTGTTATCCATCAGCGTGAGCCCGCTGGAACTGTGGTAGAGCAGACGATTGCCCTTCGCTGTGATTGTACCGCCGGTGTATCCGCTGTTGATCGTCTTGGTCCAAAGCAGGGTGCCCTGTTGAATCTTTAATGCGTAGAGTTCCACGCCGGGTGTCGCTGCCGATCCTTTTGATTTCGGCAGCTTGTGAGCGGTGCTTTTGATCCCGTAGAACATCGCGCCATCGATGACAAACTCCGCTGTCTGCTCAGTGTTGGGGAACCGGCGCTGCTCCTTGCCTGTTTTTGCATCAAGGGCGACAACAGGGCCGTCTGACTCTAGCACTGTAAAGACCGTGTCTCCAACCGCTGCGAGCAAGCGTTGCTGTTGCGTTGAGATCGATTTGATGCTGTTTGTCTGCCATTCTCCCCAATGCTTCATCGGAAGATGCCAAAGTTGGATGCCGTTGAACGCATCCCGTGCGACCAGGCGGTACTCGACGGGTGCGTTCACGTCTTCCGTCGTTGCATGATCCTCGATGGTGAAAAGGATCCCGCCGGCGGATACCATGTTCGTGAAAGACGGGGAGAGAGCCTTTGATCGGCCGTACTCTGGTCCATCGTGCCAACGGATCCGCTGCGGTGGACCCACGTTGTCGCGGGAGACGCCGTTATTATCGGCGCCGTGCAGGAATTGATTCCACTCATCGGCTCCGCTGGCAGCAGGCTTTATCGTCTTTCTCCACCCTCCCGCGTCCTCAACGAAGAGCATGCCTCCCGGTGCAATCACTCGCATCAGTTCCGCCGTCGGCACCCTGCAGCCCGCTTTGCAGATGACGATATTTACAAGGCTATCCACATAGGGAAGTTCATGTCCGTTGTAGCCATCGCATGACACCGTGCCCTGGAGCCCCGCTTGGTTTATTTCATACCGGGCCTGATCGAGCACCGTCTCACCGGATACAAGTCCGTGAACGAGAAAGCGCTCGCCCGATGATAGATCGGCAATGGCTTTGCCATTTTCAAAATCCAGCGCCACAACGATTCCGCCGCTGAGTCCAGACTGGCGAATCAAATTCGATTCTCCGAAAAGTGATGTGAGAGTCAGTGCGCCCGCGAACAGTCGGAGCGCGATTGAGGGGAGATCTCGAATCAATGAGTTCATAGGGGGGATTCTGTTTCGGTGCAGGCTTTCCTGTCGCTCGCCATGGACCGCTGCAAAGATTGTTCGGCCTTGGATTGGAGAGGAAAGCGATGCGCCAAGCAATGATTGAAAGGCGCACGTGTGTGTAATGCGAGAATTTCGAGGCGTTTTACGCCGTTTCTTTGCCTGAGCAGCGGTGAGATCGTTCGGCTCAGGACGCGTCAGCCTTAACTGAGAACGCAGCCAACAATCGATCGCCAATCGGCTGCATCTCCGAAACCAACAACACGCGGTGCCCGAAACGAGGCGATGGTAGGCGCTGTGCATCGCAAGTGTTATGGGGTAAAATTGAGGCCGATCCGGAATGGGATGTGTGAAAGGTTGAAGCATGGCGGCACACATGGACGACGGGGGTGGCGTCAAAATGTTTTGCAGGAACCGGACGCCACTCGGGTGGAGTGTTTCGCAAACGTCTCCCTCAAAGGAGAGGAGTTCCGATTCGGTGTGCTGCGGGCTGTTGAGATGAAGCCGCAACTTTTCGGTGGCGATGGTTTTTCTGGTCCGTTATCGGTTGTTTTTAATCCACCTTCTCCTATGCGCAGCCCTCTTTTATTTGCAATTTTTTCAATTGGTCTCCTGAATCTGATTGGGCAGGCTGCAGCCCAGAACCAACGATTGGATTCGAAAAAATATCTGCCTGAAATCGCCGATGCGCAGGTGGAGACCTTTCGAAAAGTGGGGAAGCGCGAGTTGAAGATCTGGATATTTCGGGACACTGGGGTCGGTTCCAACCAATCGCCGAGGGCGGCGATCGTGTTCTTTTTTGGCGGAGGCTGGACTTCCGGATCGCCCTCGCAATTTGTATCTCAAGCGAGAGCGTTGGCAGCGCGCGGCATGGTCGCGTGTGTGGCTGATTACCGGGTCGCCTCACGGGATGGAGTCAAGCCGACGGAATGTGTGGCTGACGCCAAAGCCTGCGTTCGGTGGATCCGTGCCGAGGCGGCGCGCCTGGGCGTGGACCCGGACCGGATTGTGGCCGCGGGCGGGTCGGCGGGCGGGCATCTTGCGGCAGCGACCGCCTTTTTGCCCGGACTCGATCCCGATGCCGCAGGAAAAGGAGTTTCCAGTGCCCCGAACGCGCTCGCTCTATTCAACCCCGCATTGGTGCTGGCGCCGATCGAAGGGCTGAACTTGAGCGGATTCCTCGCGAACGCGACCATCGAGAGACTCGGTTGCCCGCCCCCTGACATTTCGCCGGCGCACCATGTCCGTACAGGAGCGGTGCCCACTCTTATCCACCACGGAAGCGCGGATTCCACCGTGCCGTTTTCGAGCGCGGAAAAATTTGCGGAACTCATGCGGACTGCGGGGAACCGGTGTGAACTCGTCCGTTATGAAGGACAGGCACACGGGTTCTTCAACAAACCCCCGTTCTTGGAGGAGACACTTCTCAAGACGGACGAGTTCCTCGTCTCTCTTGGCTACCTGCCCGTCAAGCCCTGAATTTTTCTGTGCCCGGGTGTGATGAAGCGGTTTTCGTCTCGGCCCGTAATGGACCGCTTGAGACCCTCATGCATCCCGATTCGACCGACTATTCGCTGCAGCAGTCGATGTTGAAAAGATCAATGAAAAAGGATGGTTCGACGCTCTGAATGCTCTGAGCGCTCTGAACTGCGAGGGTTTTTCCGTCCGGACTCCAGTAAAGGTTGTTTGGAAGTCCTTCGAAAAGACCGATTTTTTTTACCACTTGGTAGGTGCGCAAATCGACGATTTTGACGCGATGATCCTCGGATGCCGTGGCGAGGAACGGAAGACGCGGGTGCCAGGCAACTGCCGTGAGAGGGGCGTCGTGCATTCGGATTTCGCGGATCGTCTGGAGTGTTTGAGCATCGCGGATTCGAACCCGCAGATCTTTGCCCGCCTCGGCGATCTGCGACGCATCGGGTGATGCGGCTACGGCCACGGCATTCGGCGCGCTGGCTGCCTGGATCAGTTTCGCCCCCTCCCTAGACCAGAGCAAAAGTGCGCGGTCAGGGGAATCCTCGGGTTCAACCAACCCCGACTTCGCAGGCACGGCAATTTCAACGATGTGCTCGTCCTTGACCCAGGCGATTTTAACGGGCTCCTCAATCACCTGGTAACCGATTGACGTGTTCATAAATTCGGGTGCCTGTTTAAAAGTCTCGGTGTTTAAAAAGGCGCGCCCGTGGATGAATTCCTTTCCTGATGGACTGATGTGCAGCGGCGTCATCAGAAATCTATTGCGTATCACCGATGGAACGTCCTTTCTGATGACAGGCTTGAGCGAATTGCCTTCGGATTTGTAAACTTGCAACACATGCTTGTTGTTGCGGGCCACGCTGGCGATGATGACGTTCAGGCCGGTTGAGTCGGATGTAACCGTCGCCCCAAAGTTGCCGTTCACCTCACCGGCAGCCTCAAAAGGCGTTTCCTCCTTACTTCCGGGATTTAGATTTAAGAGGCTCAGAAAACGTCCGTTGTTTTTCGCGAGGTAGGCGACGGCTCGTTTTGAGCCATCCAGAAAACAAAAGGTTTGGCTGATGGCATGCGGAGGCGGCGGCCCGAGTTCGAATCGTTTAAACCCCGCCGCAGGCTGGAGTCTCCACGCCCTGATGTATTTCCCGGAGACCGCGACGAGGTGCTTGGAGAGAGGATGTGAAAGGATTTTCAAGTCTCTCATCAAATCCGGGATGTTAAGTCCAACCGACATGAGCTTCCTGCCGTCGCGGGCGCTTAACACCTGGATGAGCGCTTCATGCTCCGTTCTGCGAAAACCGCAGAACAGAAATTGGTTGGTCCAATCAGCATCGAGCGTCCTGAGGCTCGCATTGCCGAGAGGCAGCTGGACGGTGTGTCTTAACTTGCCCGTTTTAGTGTCGGCTAAGTCGAATCCTTCCTTGGACACAAGAAAAGCCTCCGTGCCGGCAGGCGATACAGAGATCGTCCGGGGATCGTTAGCGAGGTACACGGGGTAATTTGCCGTTGTGGGCGGCGCACTGTTCTGGCCTGTACGGGCATCCAACTGCAGGCGTGAATGTTTACTTGTGAGAAGGTTCACCTTGGCCCCATCGCTTGAGAACCAAGCCACGAAGTATTCCAGTGCTGCTTTTTCCCACAGGCGTGCTCCGCTGGCAGCATCATGCATTAAAAACGTTCCCCCGCCGGCGTAGCTGTAAACTCCGAAGAGGTCGCAAGCGTCGTTGAAGATAATCAGATCGGTTCCGTGCAGTGTTGGCGTTCTGTATTTCAAGCGCTTTTGCGGCACGTCATAAATCTCGATCATGTCGACTTTCGGCGCGTTTCCAGGCGCATTTTTTGCGCGGGGCATCTCTCGAATCGTCGCCAAAGTGTTCCCATCCGCGGAGACGGCCAGCATCCTGGCAAGGCCTGCGGGATCAATTTTCAGAAGGTCAACGACCGCCCCTGTGTTTAGGTTCACAGAGCGGATATGGCCGCCCTTCTCCAGCACTGTAAGCACGCCTGCTTTTTTGGCGACGGGTTGTACAGCAAGGAAAGGGTATGGGTCGCTGGAGTCGATCTGGATGGTGACTCCATCCGCATTGAGGCGGTCTTCAAGGTAGCGCCAACTTTGGTCCCGGAATTCTTCCGGGACGGCTTGGAGGGTGCGCTGAAGGTCGCCGAAATGGTTCTCGCGCTCGAAAAATTCCGCGATTGTCATTTGGGCGTCAGCGGCTGAACGGCGCGCTGATGCGGCGCTCTGCTGCGCTTCCAACGCTCTGAGGCGCGAAAGTTTCTCACTTTGTGCGAGGCGCACCGTGAAGGCTGCCGCGACCATCACCAGGACAGCTACAAGGAGCGAGGCAGCTCGGTTGCGTTTGACCAAAAGCGTGAGTTGGCGAAGGAATCCCGCCTGTTCAGCGCTGGTTGCGAAGCCGCTTTGGTAGGCCTCGATGTCCGCAACCAAAGCGGTGACGTCGGTGTAGCGATCCGTGCGGATTTTGGCCATCGCCTTGCGGGCCACGGCCCGGAGCGCCTCCGGAATCGGAACCTCAATTTTTCCAGACGCACCGTGGACCACACGCGAGTTTGGAATGGGTGCGATCTGGCCGTCGCGCACCCGGTCAAGCACCTCCTGGATCGAGCGTCCGGAGACGGGCGACTGTGTCGTGAGAATCGCGTGCAAAACGCCGCCAAGCGCGTAAACGTCAGAGCGTTCATCGAGGCCGTCCAGCATTCCCTCGGCCTGTTCGGGTGACATATACTGTGGCGTTCCTTGCAGGCGGATGGTTCCGGTATCGTTGCGGGGCTGTTGGGAGACATGCTGGTGTTGTGCGCGCGTGTCTGTCTCAAACGCGAGAGCCAGCCCCCAGTCCATGACGAGAACCTCACCGAATTCCCCCACCATGATGTTCTCGGGTTTGAGGTCGCGGTGAAGAAATCCCTTGGCATGGGCGAAGGCGACACCGTCACACACTTTCCGGAAGATCTCCAGCAGGCGGGCAAGCGTGAAGCTCGCCGTGACATCGGGATCACCCGCGGCAAGTTGTTTGATGATGCTCTGGAGCGTTTGTCCGCGGATGAGCTTCATCGAATAAAAAGCGCGGCCTGAATCATCAAATCCGCAGCTATGGATGGGCGGAATGTTTGGATGGGCGAGGTTGGAAAGAACCTCTGCTTCCGTCTGGAAAAGCGTGTCGGGAATGCTGGTGTCCGCTGTGCTTACCTTGATGGCAACAAGACGTTTGAGCTGAAGGTCGTCTGCGAGAAAAATTTTGGCCATTCCGCCGCGCCCGACTTCCTCCTTGGCGGTGTAATTCATCACCGAGGGATAATGGACGGAGTCCGGCAACTCCTGGCCTTGTGAATCAAACGCCATCGTGGCCTCGGGCAGTTGGGCGCCGTTATCGAAGCAAATGGTGGCTTCGCCGGGGGTGCTTTCGCCCGGCAATTGGTTTGGGAGCTCTGGCTCGTGGCTCATTGTGGCGGGGGCGGATGACTCAATCAGTCAAAGTGAACGTGAGAAACGGGCTTTTTTGTTCAGCTGAGGCATGGATTAGTTCGGCATGGGTGCTGCATTTTTCTTCTGGGTTGATTCAACCCGCTTCTTGGCGACTTCCGCGAGCTCGACATCCCCTCCGCGCTCAATCATCACGGGGTACAGGTCGCTCCACCATTGCTCGTAGGCAGCAGCCATTTTCTTCACGAGTTCCGGTTGCTTATCCGCGATGTCCATCAAGCTGGCGGGATCTTTTTTGAGATCGAAAAGCGACCAACGACCCGTTGGCGTGACTCCCCAGTGGTATTGCGCATTTTCTTTTGTGTAGATGCGGGTCTTTCCACCCCTTTCCACGTAGTGGTCGCATTCTGAGAAAACCTCCGCGTTGCAGTCCGGATTGTCGCAGCCGCGATTGCGAACAAGGAGCATGTGATCTTGGAAAACGGATGCCTTGTAGTATTTGTGGCCAGCCGCCATGCCGCTTGGCCAACGCCCTGCGTGAACGAAAAGCATCCGTTCTGCGTGCCACTCGAGCGGTTGTTTTGCTTCCAGCAATGGTTTTAGGCTGAACCCTTCGAGCTGTTTGCGGAGCGCCTCGGGGACCTGCGTATTGGTGAGCTCGCAAACGGTTGGTAAAAAATCGAGGTGAGCCGCAAGGTTGTCGACCGAGTGCGGATTCCAATGTCCGGCCCAGCGCCAGAATGAGAAGGCCCGGCAGCCGCCCTGCCACGGAGTCGTTTTGCAGCCACGCATTCCAGCGTTGTACATATCGAGCCCATAGGTGCTCCCGTTGTCGTTCATTGCGACAAGAATGGTGTCTTGGTTGAGGTTTCGTTGGTCAAGGAACTCGAGCAAACGGCCCAGATTGAAGTCGAGGTTCTGGACCATCCCGAGATAAAGCGCCTCCTCCTCAGAGACCTTTCCGCGGAATGGTGCAACGAATTCTTCCGGAGCAGCTAAAGGAGCGTGAGGTGAAATGGTTGCGATCTCGCAGAAGAACGGCTGGTCCCCGCACTCTTCAATGAATGCCATGGCTTCATCGAAATAGCAGTCCTCCCGAAATCGCCCATGAGTGACCCGCGATTTTTTCCCGTTCCGCGTCAAGATGCCGGAGAAATGTTCGCCGTGCTGTTGAAAGTACGAATCAAAGCCGCCGTGCTCGGGAGTGTACTCTTCGCCCAGGTGCCACTTTCCAATCAGCGCGGTTTTGTAACCGGAGGTTTTAAGCAGCTGGGGAAGGGTCGTTGCGCCGTCGTAGAGTTGCTCCCGTGGGTGCCTGGTGTGGGTGACTCCATTTCGGAATTCGTGCATGCCGGTGAGCAGTGCGGCCCGCGTTGGAGAGCAGGACGGGCTGACATAAAAATTGTCGAAGCGCACGCTTTCATCGTGAAGGCGGTCGAAGTTCGGCGTTTTAAGAAAAGGATGCCCGTGGCGGGAAATATCGCCGTAACCCTGATCATCGGTGAGGAGGAAAATCACGTTGGGGCGCCTGAGTGCTTGCGTCTCTCGGGCGGAGAGTGGCGCCGCCAGGGCGGGCATGTGTGTTCCCGCGCAAACAAGAACGCCGATGGCGTACAAAATTCTGCTCGTTATCATGGGCTGGGGGTGGGTGGTGGACCGCCGCGTAGTGTCCGGGGGAAGGGGGCAATTTTCGAGCATAAGTTTATCTGTTTGGGAGGCATGCATTCGTCTTTGCCAGAATCCGAGTGCCGCGAGCCTCTCGGGTCGCTGATTGGTTCCCTGCGCAAAAGTGCGGAAATTCCCGGGCTGAAGGCGGCGTTTCCACCCGCCGGATGCGACTTTCTTTCAGAGTCCATGCCTGAGGAACCTATCCATCATCCGAACGACAAACTGCTCAAGGCTACCTTCTCGAAGACAGACAATGCGCGGGCATTTTTTGAAAAGCATCTTCCTTCGCAGCTGTGTGAGACCGTTGACTGGAATTCCCTGAGTTTGGAGCCCTTCACGTTTGTCGACCCAAAGTTTGCCGCCTTCGAAAGCGACTTGCTTTTTTCGCTCAAGATTCACGAGAGCGACGCTTTTCTGTACCTGCTCTTCGAGCATCAAAGCTCGGAAGATCCGCGGATGGCCCTGCGCTTGCTATCGTACATGCTGCGCATCTGGGAGCGTTTTGCTGCGGCTAACCCTTCGCCTGCGAAACTGCCGGCGATTCTCCCGATCGTGCTGGCCCAAGGGAAAAGGCCGTGGAAGACGGCGCCAAATCTGGAAGCGCTTTTGGATTTGCCGGCTGAAGTGGCGGACATTATCCGACCCTGGCAACCATCTCTTCAGTATCATCTGCTGGAACTGGTGCGCATTCCTTACGAGAGGCTTGGCGGTACTCCCGAGGGAATTCTCACGTTGCGCGCTCTCAAGGCGGAGCCCGTGGATGAACTCCTGAGCGATGTGATTTGGGACGAGTCGCTTTTGTTCGCGATTTCGGAGAGTGCGCTCGAGCGGATGTTGCGCTACATTCTCAACGCCGACTCAAACGTTTCACTGCTCAGGGAACGCATCCGGAAAATCCGCAGCAAACCTCTTCAATCCAAATCCATGACAATTGCCGATCAACTGAGACAGGAGGGCAGGCAGGAGGGCATTTCCCAGGGTGAGATCCGCGCCTTTCGGACCGCGGTGATCCGCGCTTTGGAAATCCGCCACGGTGCTTGCCCGGAGGGGATCCGGGAAGCGTTGGAGGCCGTGCAGGATCCGGGACGGCTTGAGCAGCTTCATGAAAGAGCGGTGCGTTCCGAGTCGATTGAGAGTTTCGCTCGGATGCTTTGATTCCGCTACTCTCATCCCACAGTCGCCCGAAAAGGTAGACTATTGTCCGTTGACCCGCGGGGCTACGCAAGAATGCCGCGCACCACAGTCCCCGCGACATCCGTGAGTCGAAAGTCGCGCCCTGCGTAGCGGAAAGTCAGAGCCTCATGGTTCAGCCCCATCAGATGGAGAATCGTGGCGTGAAAGTCGTGGATGTGTACCTCGTTCTCCGCAACCGCGCATCCGTGCTCGTCGCTGCTGCCGTAGTTCATGCCGGGTTTCACCCCCGCGCCGGCCATCCAAGAGGAGAACGACTCCGCATGGTGCTCCCGTCCCTTCGCCTCTTTGGAAGAGTTGAATGGGGTGCGGCCGAACTCCGTTGTCCATACCACTAGCGTTTCGTCGAGGAGTCCTCGCGAGCGCATGTCGCGCAGCAACGCCGCAATCGGCCTGTCGACGTTGAGCGCAAGCCGCCCGTGGTCCGCCATGTTCCCGTGCGAATCCCAGTTTCCCCCCGCTCCGGTATCGATGAGCTCCACGAACCGCACGCCGCGCTCGATGAGGCGCCGCGCCGCGAGGCACTGCCATGCGAAGCCCTTGGTGCTTCCGCGTTCCAGCCCGTAAAGCCGAAGCGTTGAGTCGGATTCCTTCGAAACATCGAGCGCTTCCGGCCCCTCCATTTGCATCCCGAACGCTGTTTCAAAGGATTGGATGCGCGCATCCAAAAGTGGATCGCCGCCGCGCACCGCCGCGTGCCTGCGGTTTGCCGCTTGCGCTAAATCCAATTCAATGCGCTGAAGTGCGTTTTGAGACTGCCTTGGGCGGATGTTTGGGATGGGTTCTTGACCCGGTGAAACCAGCGTACCCTGGTGGCAGCCGGGCAGAAAATCGGAGGACCATACCTGGGTTCCCGCATAGGGCAGGTTTGGCGCGATCACCACAAACGACGGGAGGTTTTGGTTGAGCGTTCCGAGTCCGTAACTGATCCACGCACCGATGCTGGGACGCGGAAACGTCACAGATCCGGTGTGCATGCCGAGGGTGGCTTGAAAGTGATCCGCGTGGTTGTTGCGCATCGAGTTGATGACGCAGAGTTCATCGGCGCATTGGGCGACGTAAGGAAACATGTCGCTAATCCATAAGCCGGAGCTTCCGTGCTGGGCAAAATTCCAGTCGGGACGCTTGAAGAATTTGGTCGCAGCGCGATTGTTGGCTGCAAATGCCTGCAGCATGATTTGCGGCACCTGGTAAGTCTTGCCGTGGTCGGCAAAGAGACGGGGCTTGTGATCGAACGAATCGATGTGAGAGACGCCGCCGCTCATGTTCAGGAAAATCACGCTCCGCGCGCGCGGCGCAAAATGGGGTGGGCGGGGAAGAAGCGGGTCGGTTCCGGGCGCGGGGCCCGCTCCGTGCGCAAGCTCCGCAGCGAGGCTTTTGAACAGTGCTGAGCCCGCGACAAGCGAGGAAATTGCGGCCCGGCGCGAGACGGAGAGCGGCGATGGATTCATGTCAGTCGAGGAAGAGAAGTTCGTTGGTCGCGAGGAGACTTCGGGTGAGTGCGGGCCAGGCTTCTTCCGGCAGTGAAACGGCAGACGGGGCCGCAGTGCTTTGGTATTTTTCCAGAAAATCTGTCGCGCGGCTTTGCTCGCTCTCGTCGGGTTGGCGCTGGAAAATGATTCGGTAGGTCGCGGCGATACGCTGTGCGGGATTTGAAGTGGCAGCGGTCCGCTTCGCAATCGCCGAAGCGGCGTCGTGGATCAGTTGGTGATTCAGGGCAAAGAGCGCTTGCAGCGGCGTGGTGGTCAGGGAACGGCTGCCCGTCGCCGCGCTTGGGTCGGGCCCGTCGAACAGGGCGAGAAACGGGTTCTTTTTAAGTCGCGCCTGCATCAGGTAGAGACTTCGGTGATTGGTGTTGTAGGACGCGGAGAAGGGATTGTGCTGCGTCCATTTCCAAGTGTTTCGCGACGGGAACGGATGCTCCGGCGCGGGACCCGGGATGAGTTCGCCTGAGAGCTGGAGAAGGGTGTCTCGCAGGGATTCGGCGTCGAGTCGGGTGCGATTGTGGTAGGATAAAAAGGTGTTGAGCGGATCGATGGAATCGACCGTGGGAGGCGGCGTGGCGGCGCGCTGCCATGTCTCGGAGGACAGGATGAGACGGTGCATTGATTTGAGAGACCACCCTGTGCGCGTGAATTCCGAGGCAAGGAAGTCGAGCAGTTCCGGATTCGAGGGAGGCGCACCCTGCCTTCCGAAATCGTTCGGAGTCGCGACGAGCCCCCGTCCAAAGTGATGCAGCCAAATGCGGTTCACCATCACACGCGCGGTAAGGGGGTTGGACGGGTCGGCAATCCAACGGGCGAGGGCTTCGCGCCCGCTTCCGGAGACGTTATCAGCGAGGGTCATGCCGCCCAGAACGGCCGGAAAGCCACGGCGCACGGTGTCGCCGGGATTTTTCGGCTCGCCGCGGTTTTGGATGCGCGCATCGCCGGTTTCGGCCGCGTCTGTGACAGCGTAAGCGTCACGGATCAGCGGGGCGGCGGCGGCCATATCGGCGATTTTCTTTTTCGCGTCGGCGATGCGTTTTTGCAGGTCGTCGTCGGCAGACTTGTTCTCGCCGGAACCTGCGGTGGCCTCTTTCAGCTTTCGTTCCAAATCCTTCAGCTCCTTTTCGGCGGCCGCAACCAACGCTTTGTGGGGGGCGAGCAGTTGCTCGATTTCTCCGGGCTCCATGAGGGGAATCAATTCGCTCTGCTTTGTATCGCCCTCCGCGCCGGGATACGGGTAGCGCGTGCTGCTGAAGAAGCCGTAGAGCGCATAATAATCCTTCATGGTGAAGGGATCAAATTTGTGGTCGTGGCAGCGTGCGCAGGAGATGGTGACGCCGAGAAAAGCTTTGGAAAGGTTGTCGATGGTGTCCTCGATGGTGAGATGGGGGGCGCCTGCTTTTCCAGCGAAGCGGCGCGCGAGAGCGAGGTAACCGGTGGCTACGATGCCGGGCGTTCGCTCGGCGATGTTGCCGCTGCAAAGCAGGTCGCCGGCGATTTGTTCGCAAATGAAACGGTCGTAGGGCATGTCCGAGTTGATGGCCGAAACGACCCAGTCGCGGTACAGGTGGAGCTGTGGGACGGGGTAGTCCGAGGCGTTCCCGCAGGTGTCTGCGTAGCGGACTACATCAAGCCAATGACGGCCCCAGCGTTCGCCGTATGTCGGACTTTGAAGCAGGCGGTCCACGAGTTTTGCGAAGGAGTCCGGGGATTCGTCCGCCGCGAAGTGTTCCACGTCCTCGGGCGACGGCGGCAGTCCGGTAAGGCTGTAGGAGGCGCGTCGAATCAAGGTGCGACGGTCTGCGCGGGGCGCGGGAGAAAGACCGGAGGTTTCGAGCTTGGCAAGGATGAACCGGTCGACGGGGTGAGCCGCCGCAGCTTGCGGTGGGACGGGACGTGTGACAGGTTTGAAAGCCCAGAAGGCGCGACCTTCTTCGAGCGACATGCCCGTGTGGGGGCGCCGTTCGGCGTTTGCAACGCGCGGGTCCGGCGCCCCGCG
This sequence comes from Chthoniobacteraceae bacterium, assembly GCA_044375925.1. Classification (GTDB taxonomy): domain Bacteria; phylum Verrucomicrobiota; class Verrucomicrobiia; order Chthoniobacterales; family Chthoniobacteraceae; genus Chth-196. The sequence goes on from JBILLT010000040.1 coordinate 23,164, forward strand.
GCGGATCCATTCGGCGAGCAGTTCAACTTTGCTGGTCTCAATCGGCTTTTTCGGCGGCATGCGCAGATCGGCGTTGTCCCAGCGTGCCGCGCTGACGATCCGGCTGTCATCCGGCCTGCCCGGGAGCAGGGCGGGGCCTGAGTCTCCCCCTTGGGCGATGCCGTCCCGCGAATCCAGCAGGAGTCCGCCCTTGCGTTTGCCTGATTGAACCGAATGGCATTCAAGGCAGTGTTCGGCAAGCAGGGGACGGATTTCTTTTTCAAAAAAAGCGTTGTCCGCCGAATCAGCGAGCGTCTGAGCAGCGGATAGTCCAGACGCGCCGAGCAGAAGCAATGCAACGAGGGTGCGGAAAGCCGAGAACACTGCGGCAGGAGTTGGAGGCGCGGCAGTGATCATCCCTGAGAGAGGAACGGGCCGGCACCTTTGGGTTGGTCGGGGTGCAAAGTATTGAGGGGGGCGAGTTCTTCCGGTTTAGCTGAATGCTGGTCTGAGTACGCGCTTTTTTTGATCGGTATGGGTGGGGCGTTTGCCGCGGTGCGGGGTTTGTGATGCGCCATTGTTGAGGGCGAACCAGAAGGCATGCCACGCAAGTCGACCGCGCGCCCGCTAAAAAGTTAGGGGGTAAGCGCGGTTTGGCTGGCCGGCCTTGGGATGATTCGACTGGTAACTTTGCATGGAAAACCCGTAACAAGACCCCGGTGACCGGCGATTTGTTCGCCAGATGCGGCTGAAAGCTTTTGGATTTCCGGCAGCGGCCGCCAGCCGTGCGGCGCAGCAACCCCGCCGACTCGACCGCCGGGCCCTACTTTACAAAGGGTGCAATCGCGGGCCAGTCGTCGGTCCGGAAGGGAGAGGCCGGGAGGTCGGCCGCGTTGAAAAGGTTGAAGTCGGGTAAATCTTGCCAAGCGTAGCGCACCGCGACCGGCGAAGGAACCTCGGCGCTCGCCACGACCACTTTGTTGCCTTCGATGTGGGCTGAGGCCGTTTTCCAGTGCCGGTCGAGCCCGGCGATTTGGAAGCCCCTCACGGGTCCGCCGTCCTTGGTCTTCAGCCCGCCGTCGGCATGCCTGAAGGTGACGGTGATGCCGTCGCCCGCGACGGAGGAGCTTTCCGGAAGCGGGCCGCTGATGGCGGGCACGGGCTTTCCGTAGATCGTCCCCAGCGCCCAAAGAGACAGGCGGCGGCCCACCTCTTGTTTGTTTGTGGGATGGATGTTTTTCGCATCACCAATATCGATGGTGACGGCCATTCCTGTTTTCGGCAGGTTGAGCGTCTTGAGCATCGCTTCGCGCATCCGCGGCCAGCCTTCGCCCGGCGCAGTGAAGTTTGGGAGTTGCACCCACGCAAAGGGCAGCTCTTCGTTCCATAGCGCGCGCCAGGCTGTCACGAGCTGTGCAAGCAGTTTGCCGTAGAGGGCCGGGTTGCCGGCGTTGCTCTCGCCCTGATACCAAAGAACGCCGCGCAGGGTGAAAGGGACAAGATTGTGGATCTTGCCATTGTACAGACCTGCAGGCGGGCCTTTTCGTTTGCGGGCCGCGACAATGTCAAAGGGGCGGGCCGGAGGCTCTTTCTTCTCGGCGGTTGCTTGCGCGGCGGCAAGCTTCCATGACTCCAGCTGCTTTTCGTAGTTTGCCGCCACTTTGACTTCGTCAAAGCCGGTGTAGCCTTTCAACAACGCCTCGTAGTTCGCCTTCGTCTCGGGATCGACGGTCTGTACCCCGGCGGGAACCCAGTACTCGATTTGTGTCGCTCCGGCTGACGAATTGATCAGCCCAACGGGGACGCCGACCTCCCGGTGGATTTGACGTCCGAAAAAATAAAGAACCGCCGAGAAGCGACGGACATTCGTCGGGTTGCATTCCTGCCAGGCGCCCTTGCCCACGGCCCGCCCTGTCTCGGCTGGGCCGGAGGATTCACCGTAATATCGGATGAGAGGGAAGTTCGCGGCGGCCTTTTCCGCCTCGGCGTCATCGGAAGCCTGCACGCTCATTTCCATGTTGGACTGGCCCGATCCCAGCCAAACTTCGCCGACCAGGATATCCTTTACCTCGACTCTGTGTCCTTGGTTGTCAGAGGCGGTGAGTATTCGAGGTTCGCTTGAAGCCGTGAGTGGATCGAGCTTCAGCACCCACTTGCCATCCGCGTCGGCAGTCGCGGATTTGGATTGGGCGCTGAAAGTGACCGTCACGGCTTCACCCGCATCGGTCCAACCCCAGATGGTCACCGGCTTTTCGCGCTGCAAAACCATGTGGTCAGAAAAAATCGAAGCGAGCTTCAGATCGTTGGCGTGCAGGGAGGGCGAAAGTCCCAACAGCACGAACAGCAGGCAATAGAGGCAGGCGGCGGCCGATTTTTTCACGAAGATGCGTTTCTAAAGTTTCCGTGCGAAAACCTCGATGGATTCCGAACGGAAAGCGATTTCATGGAGCTGTTCCAGTCGCTTCGGGTCTTTGATGGCCTTCAGCGCTTCGCGGATCCCCTCGGGACAAGACCCGTGGCGGATTTCCAAAGCACGCGACACTGCCGTCCGAAAGGCTAGCAACTGCCCTTCCGAGAGTCCCTCACGCTTGCCTTTGATTAATCCTTCTTGTTCGCCTTCCTGTCTGCCTTCCTGTCTGAGTTGATCGGCGAGGGTCATGGTTTTTGTTTGAAGGGGTTTGCTGTGGATTTTCCGGATGCGCTCTTTCAGCAGCGACACGTTTGAGTCGGCATTGAGAATGTACCGGAGGATCCGTCCGAGTGCATCCTCCGAAATCGCGAATAGAAGCGGCTCCTCCCATACGGCGTCACTTAAGAGTTCGTTCACAGGCTGCGCCTTCAATGCGCGCAAAGTCAGGATGCCCTCCGGAGTTCCAGCCAGCTCCTTGTAGGGTATGCGCACCAGTTCGAGCAGATGGTACACCAGCGTGGGTTGCCACGGGCGGATCATGTCGGCGATTTCAACCGGCAGATCCAAAAGATCCTCCAGTCGCGGTGCTGTGCGCCAAGGGCGTTTTCCCTGGGCCAGTACGATTGGAAGAATCGCTGGGAGTTTCGCGGGAGGCGGATGCGCTGCGGCGAAACGTTGCCAGATCTGCAGGATGTAGGACAGCAGGCGCAGAGCCATCCGCGGATCCTCGGAGCTCTGGTGTTCGAAGAGGAGGTAAAGAAACGCCTCGCTGCGGTGGATTTTGAGGGAGAAGAGCAGGTCGCTCTCGGAGGCCGCAAACTGCGGATCCACAAACGTTGAAGCTTCAAGGTGGAGAGAATTCCAATCGACGGCGTGAGAGATCTGCTGTGGGAGATGGTTTTGAAAGAAAGCGCGCGCGTTGTCGGGGTTGGAAAAGGTGGCCTTGAGAAGTTTGTCGTTTGGATGATGGATGGGATCCTCCGGCATGCGCTCTAAAAGAGAGTCGCAACCGGAGGCGCGGCTCGCCGTGTTAGCGCTGAGAGTACGGCGTCTCAGCAGCGAATGTGCTGCTGATGGGATGCATGTTTTCGGAGCCTAAGGATCCGCCGGCTCGGTCAGGTTCGCGCTGCAATAAGGCAAAAGTGAATTGTTTGAAGTTGATTCTGTCGATGCGAATACTAGTGCATTGTACCATTTAAATCGGATACGCAGTGTGCTAGTTTTGAGAGGTGACTAAAAACCGTTTGATTCTTACGCCCCCTGAACGTCGCGAACTGAACCGCAGACTCCGATCTCG
>JBILLT010000106.1:0-7029 GCA_044375925.1 Chthoniobacteraceae bacterium
CGGCAGCGTACAGTTTAAACCTACGGCATCACGCAGTTCAGCAAGAGTGATATCCGGCTTTTTGTTCACAAGATCCCGCGTTTGGCTGCGGTGGTTTTCCAAAATCCGAGGCTTGCGTCCGCAGAGATGCCGGCGCGATTGGATATTTCCGGTATGTCGTCGCTGTTGAATGAGCTTTTTCACCATGCCAAGTGAAACGCGGAAGCGTCTGGCCACATCCTCTCGAGTGGCGTTTTCCTTGTCGTAGGCAGCCAAAATTCTTTCCCGGAGATCAATCGACAGAGCCTTCATTCAGGCACTGTACTTGAATTCTGAATGGCCACAATATTATTTAAATCCTCCGGCATGGAAATCCTCAAGCCCGCCGGTCGGATCTTCAGCACGTTACCGGCGCTCTTAAAAACAGCGCTGCGATCGGAGGAAGAGAAAGCCCGTTTTTACGGGGCGATCACTTCGCGGACAAAAATATTCACCTGCCCGTCCGCTCCACGCCGAACTTCGCGGATCTCAAATCCGCGCCCATCCTCCCGAGAGATTGCAGATCCCTGCGAGGGAGGCAGCGCCCCAGGCGGATACTCCACAATGACCCGCGCCTGAGCAGCTTTCGGGTCGGCGCTTTCTTGCCGCATTACAGCTCGATTGCGATCCACTGCTGTCACCACAAATCTGCCTCTTAAATAGTTCGGCGTATTGTCGCTCCGCCCTTGGAGTGAAAGCGCCTGGTCGGTGGAAACCGACCTGCCTTGAGGCTGTTTGCCGGAGACATAGGTCTTCCAGTTCGCCGACTGCGCGCCAGCGGCAAGCGAGGGAGATGCTACAACAACGGGCCGCGGAGTCGTCGCAGGCGGCGTGAGCGCCGCGACGGAAATCGGCGGCGCTGCCTGCGGCGTGGGCGCTGGCTTCGGGTAACCCGCCGCTGCGGCAAACTTCTCCTTGAGATCGGGCGCCGCAGCCGATTTCCCCGCAGGCTTCGCGATTGAGGCATCGTTATTGGAGGTTTCGGCCTTCAGGGCTGACGGCGCACCTGAGAGCTCAACGGCTTTTTCGCCGCCAGTAATTTGAACCGCGCTTTTGGCCGTTTTTTCGGTGACTACTCCGCCCGATGGCATTGCAGGCGGCGCGGTTTCCTTCGGCACTTTCAAGTCGTTTTTAGCGATTGGTTTCCCCGCGGCTTTCGCCTCAGGTTTGACCTCCGCTGGGGCGGGAGGCAAGCTCTCAGGAGTCGATGCGAGCACCCCTGAATCTCGGATTTTTGGGGACTGAACCTTTTCGACCTGCGGACTGATTTCAGCGCTCTGAGGTTTGGCCGCAGCGGCTATCTGCACTTTTGGGGGAGCAAATCCATCGGGAAAAGCGACGGGAGCCGGCGTCGACTTGTGTAGAGACGTTGAAAGCTTCACATTTTCGTCCAGCACCGCCGAGGGAAGTTCTGAGCTCTGAGCTGCGGGAGACGCCGGCCCTTGCGCGGCGGCAGTCTGGGCGGGATTTGCTGCAATCGGCAGCGCCTCCTTGGGGTGATCGGCCCTGACCAACTCGTTGCCGAACAGGTCAGTTTGCGGCGCGCCATTTCCCGGACGCTTCTTTCGAAGTTCGGCCTGCTCCCGAAACACAGAGCGCACCTCCTCATTCCGAATCAAAGGCAGCCCGGAGGCCACCTTCAGATGGGCGGGCGGTTCAAGCGAGAACTCGCCGACGCCATCCTTCAAGCGGTATTGCCCGTACAGCAACGGCACCACGCTCAGCTGAACCCTCCCGTCGATCGCGCGCGCGACATGGACAACTGCCGACAAGTCCAAAGTCCGGTCAAGGCGCACTTCAACCCCGGGGTTTAACATCGCCTTTAAGTCGCTGATATTTTCCACAGGCGCCGTATAGATCAGTTCGACCAGCACTTGGGGGAAATCAACGGACTGGGTGAGAGCCACGACTCCAGTGGGGAAAAAGTCCGACTCATGAAGTTCATACACCTTCAAAATGACGTATTTTCCGACGATATAAGGAACCAGCTTCTTGGTTTCGGAATAATTTTTAATGTAATTCCGAAGATAAATTTGATTCTCACGATCGAGCTGCAACGCCGTGAATTTGCTGTACCGCTCAAATAGCCGTTGGGCGTCCAAGAACTCTCCCGCAGGAGCTTTTGTCACCTGAAAACGCGCAGGGGGTGGGAGCTTCCCGAGTTTTTTTAAAATACTGTAAGGGCGCGGCTCCTCCGGATGTCCAAAAACATAAAAACTTCCGAGCCAGCAAGCGAACGCTACGCCCACGAGTACCAACAGAAAAACCGTCCAGATGAAAAGATTATCCTTATTCCGGGCGACCGTCGCTGGTTCCTCACGAAAGAAGCCGATAGACATACCATTTCTCCATCGCCGCGTCTGGCGCGCTAGCCGCGAACAAGCGAGGCGCCCGCAGCAGCGGCAACACCGTCAACGGATCCTGACCCATCCGAATCCTTCGCAGGTTCAAACGAGGTACCGCACCCGCAGCTTCTCGCGGCGTTTGGATTGACAATCCTAAACCCCGTACCCGTGAGATCGTCACAGTAATCCAGCTCGGCACCTTTCAGAAACGCGTGGCTATGTGCATCCACCATGACCAGCGCCCCATCGCGCTCGCTAAGTAAATCCCCCTCCGAGGCTTGATCGACTCGCATCTCGTACTGCAAACCAGCGCAGCCCCCTTTTTGCACAAAAATCCTCAAACCGGTCCGCTCGGGGGCATCATCAGGGACCAGCGAGCGAAGGTGCAATGCGGCGGCCTGTGATATCTGGAGCATGTCCCAAACATATCCTCGTGAGGCTACTCAGTCAAATGGTGCCGAAAAACGGCGCCGCACCAAGCCGCAACGCCACGAACAAAGAACCGCCGGACAGGCTCTGACACTACACCCGCCAAAGCCTAACAGAAGTCCCAAGCACCCAACGCAATCCATCCCAACTTCAACGCCATAAGCAGCCAATCCGGAACCCCGGGATGCGCCCGCCAAATCCGCGAAGCGGAACACGCGGGGCGCGCAGCAGAGCCGAAACATGTTTGCGGGCCCGGGCTGGAGGCGCAAACGGAGGAAGCGGGATGAAGGCAAACAATCGAGGCAACCCTGAAATCCATACGGATGGGATGTGGGACGAGGGCGCAGAAAGGCATCCCGAGCCAACCACTGATTCGCGCACAGGCCGCCCCGACCCGGATGCGCCTCCCTTGGTGAGTGTGTCTATGATTACGTACAAACACGAACCATACGTGGAAGAGGCCATCCGAGGAGTGCTCATGCAGGAAACAAGCTTTGCAATCGAGCTAATCGTCTCCAACGACCATTCCCCCGACAAAACCCACCACGTGATCCAGTCCCTGCTGCTCCACCACCCGAGGGCGGGCCGAGTGCGTTACATCCGCCACAACCGAAACCTGGGCATTATGGGAAATGCCCTGCACAACCTGAACCATTGCCGCGGCACTTACATCGCCTTCTGCGAGGGAGACGACTGCTGGACGGACACCAAGAAGCTCCAAAAACAGGTCGAACAACTCGAAAAAAACCCGTCTGTGGACCTTTGCTTCCACCCGGCCCAGACATTCTTCGGCCGTCAAAATACAAACCAGTTGTTCGGGTTCCAATCATGCCGTCAAAAACGCATCAGAACAGACGCGGTGATCTCAGGGGGCGGCGATTTCTGCCCGACCGCATCCATTCTGATCAGAAGAGACGTTTTTGAGAAACTTGCAGAATTTCTGCGGACAACGCCTGTCGGAGACTACTTTCTCCAAGTCATGGGGAGCATGCGCGGCGGTGCAATTTATCTACCGGATCCGATGTGCGTCTATCGAAGAGGCACACCGTTTTCATGGACCACCGACATGCAGTCGATCCGGAGAAGGAAAGATTTCTTTGAGTTGATTTTCGAGTCACTCAAGCGTTTCGACGAATTTCTGGGGCACGCCAAATCGGGACCCCTGAATCTTGAAATAGAACGCCAATACCTCCATCTGTCCCTGACGTACATCAGTCACGGAATGCTCGCGGATTACCGAGCCCTCTACGAGACGTTTAAGCGCCGGCATTCCATTTCCACCCGAGTCAAAATCCTCTACAAGGTCGGATTAAGGTCCCGATCGGAACGGCTTACCCGCGAATTCGACCGGTGGATTTTCGCCCGGCCCAACCCATTTTCCAGGGCCATCAGGAGCTTCGCCAAAGCGGTTTATCAAATCCGATCCGCGTCCCCGACACCGCGCCATAAGCCGCCTAACCGAACCCTAACCTCTCGGAGCATCCAATGAGTTCCAAACCCATTTATGTGACCGAGCCTGCGATGCCTCCGCTCGAGGAGTTTATTCCGTATCTAAAAGAAATCTGGTCCACGAAAATCCTGACCAACGGAGGCCCTTTCCACCAGCAATTGGAGGCCGCCCTCTGCGAGCATCTCAAGGTAAACCACATCTGCCTGTTCGCAAACGCGACCATCGCACTCGTCACCGCTCTGCAAGCGCTGCGAATCACGGGTGAGGTCATCACGACACCCTACTCGTTCGTCGCCACAGCGCATTCACTGCTTTGGAACGGCATCAAGCCGGTATTCGTGGATATCTGCCCGGACACACTAAATATCAATCCCGAAAAAATTGAATCAGCGATCACACCACACACGACGGCTATCATGCCTGTCCACTGCTACGGCCATCCGTGCGACGTTGAGTCAATTCAGAGAATCGCGGACATTTACAACTTAAAAGTCATCTACGACGCCGCACATGCGTTCGGCGTCACCATTGCGTCCGGAAGCGTGCTCAACCACGGTGACCTCTCGGTTCTGAGCTTTCACGCAACCAAGGTTTTCAACACCTTTGAAGGCGGCGCGATCGTCTGCCCAGATGCAAAAATCAAACAACGCATCGACAACCTCAAGAACTTCGGGATCGTGAGCCAAGTCAAAGTTGTTGCTCCCGGCATCAACGGCAAAATGAGCGAAATCAACGCCGCGTTTGGGATGCTTCAGCTCAAAGGAATCGACGCCGCCATGAGTCGCAGGAAAGCGATTGACCTCGCTTACCGGCAGCAACTCGCAGGGATAAGCGGCATACGCTGCCTCGCACACACAGGTGAGCAAAAAGCCAACTTTTCTTATTTTCCCATTCTGATCGGCCCCGAGTATCCGCTTTCCCGGGATGAGCTCTTCGAAAAGCTTGCGCGAGCCGGCATCAATGGCCGCCGGTACTTCTACCCGCTTATCACCGACTTCCCGATGTACCGCAGTCTTCCGTCCGCTGCTCCTCATAACCTTCCAGTGGCAATCCGCGCTGCAAACGAGGTGCTGTGCCTTCCTATTTATCCCGACCTCGCCCCCGACGAATTGCAAGAAGTCATCGACCTCATCAACGACCCGTCATGAAAGCGGCCATCATGCAACCGTACTTCCTTCCCTACGCCGGGTATTTCCAACTGATCACAGCGACAGACCGTTTCGTACTCTGCGATGATTTTCAATACACCCGCCACGGCTGGATGACCAGAAACCGATTTTTGCGCGATGGAAAGGATGCACTGTTCAGTTTGCCAATCAAAAACGATTCACAAAACAAACAAATCAGGGAACGTGAAATCGCCGAAAATTTCACGGGAACAGAGATCCTGAACGGAATTCAAAACGCATACCGAAAAGCTCCTTTTTTTACTCAAACCATTCCGCTTCTGGAACACATCATTCAATTTCCGAACCGAAACCTTTTCGCATTTTTGGAGAACTCAATCAACGAGGTGTGCCGTCACCTGGGGATTAAACTGCCGCACGGCAAGACCTCTGAAGTTCCAATCAGCCCGACCTTTAGAAAGGAGGAACGCGTCATCGCACTGTGCGCTTCAATCGGAGCCAAAGAATACGTCAATTCGATCGGCGGCTTGGATCTGTATTCTAAAGAGCACTTTCAAAACAAGAACATCAAACTGTCGTTTCTTGATTCCAAGCCGTTTGTTTACAATCAATTCGGGAATTCGTTTGTCGGAGCACTTTCGATTGTGGACGCAATGATGTTCAACCCAACCTCAAGCATCCGCTCGTATCTTGAGAATGAATACGCGTTTGTTTAGGCGCGGGCAAAGCAGCGGCAGACGTTTCATGGGTTTGGCTTTTGTGCTTTGAAAAATCGGTTTTGAGAGAAATTTTTATGCACCGCGTTTTTGTCTCTGGAGCGAGCGGAGTCGTGGGTTACGGAATCCTGCGCGCGCTGAGAAAATCCAACCTCGACCTGCTCCTCGTCGGAAGCAGCATTTTTAACGACTCGGTGGCGCCGGGCTTTTGCGATATTTTTGAGCAGGCGGTGCCGACGTCGGATTCATCGTATTTGGGCTGGCTCAACGAAACGCTCGAGAGGCACCGGATCGAAATCATGTTTCCGGGCATCGAGCCTGATTTATACCACTGGAGCGAGAACGCGGGCTTGATTGAGACGGATCAATGCCAACTCGCGCTGAACCGTCCCGGACTGATTGATTTGTGCAGGGACAAATGGCTGTTTTACCTTGCGCTTCGCCAGCTCGATCTCAAGAGCGCGATTCCTTCGAGCGTGGATCCAAGTTTTGATTTTTTGCAGGACCAATTCGGGTTGCCTTTTTTGCTAAAGCCGCGGAGGAGTTACGGCTCAAAAGGCATCGTAATAATTCACACGCGGGAGGCTTTCATGAGGCACCAAAGTCAAATCGGCCTCGAGCTCATGGCGCAGCCAGTGGTCGGATCCGACAACGAGGAGTATTCATGCGCCGTTTTTGCTGACGGCAAACGCGGGTTTTCGGCCCACATTACTCTGAAAAGGAAACTCTCCCCGTTGGGCTTTACGGAGAAAGCCGAGGTAGTGGATGGCAATGATATCCTGCAGGCTGTTTCGGAACTCTGCTTTCATTTCAATCCGGTTGGCCCCACAAACTTCCAATTTCGTGTCCACAAGGGTGAGTTGAAGCTGCTGGAGATTAACCCCAGGATTTCGTCCTCCACCTCCATCCGAGCGGCATTTGGATACAACGAGCCAGCAATGGCC
>JBILLT010000041.1:0-26742 GCA_044375925.1 Chthoniobacteraceae bacterium
ATCAAGTTGCTCCCAGAGCGCCTTGATTTTTTTAGGCCCAAGCCCCTGCAGCTCAAAGAGCTCAAACAACCCCGGAGGAAACTCCGCGCGCAGCTTCTCATAATACGGCAACGATCCGTTCCTGACGAAGTCCGTAATCTTTTCCTGAAGTGCCGCCCCGATGCCATCAACCTCACCCAAACGCCCTTCCGCCACAACCGCCCCGAAATCCCCCGTGAAGGTTTCCAGCGTCCTCGCGGCGTTGGTGTAAGCCCGTACCTTGAACACATTCTCTCCTTTCAGCTCAAGAAGGCGCGCAATCGATTCAAACAGCTCAATAACCTCCTCTTTTGATTTCTGGACCATATGCCGGCGGACATCATGCGACGGACCACTCGCCAAAGGCAAACCCCAGAATCGGGAAGCTGGACGTTTCGTTAATTTCCCTGTCACTCTGGTCTGCCTCCCTCCGTGATGGACACCCCGAACACACCCTCTTGCAAATGAATCCGCTGCTGGTCCTCGCATGCGGCATGACTGTCGTGATCACAGGGATTCTTGTCTTGCGAATGCATGCATTCCTCGCTCTCGTGATCGGTGCGTTTGCGGTGTCATTATTGACTCCCGCTGATGCGCTGCAGTCGTATGCGGATCAGCGGATCGCAAAAGCTGAGTGGACGACAAAGGCCGCGGACAAATTCTTGAGTAAAGCTGCGCCCGCTCGTGTTGCGGACGAGTTTGGCCGCACCTGTGCGAATCTAGGGATTCTCATCGCTATGGCCACCATCCTGGGCGAGGCCATGATGCTTTCAGGGGCGGCTGAAAAAATCGCTGCGCAACTGCTTTCGTTATTCGGAGCTGCGCGTGCCCACTGGGCTTTCTTTGCCTCTTCGTTCGTGCTCTGTATTCCAGTGATGCTGGATACCGTGATGTACTTGCTCGCTCCGCTGTTTAAAGCAGTAGCACGCAGGACGCGGAAGGATTACCTGCTGTTGGCTATGTGCACGGTTGCGGGGGGCACAATCACACACTCGTTGGTGCCGCCCACCCCGGGCCCCCTGTTTGTGGCCGGCGAACTTGGAGTTCCCCTTGGCATGATGATTGGAATGGGAAGCATCATCGGCCTTGGCGCAGCGATGTTTGGCGTGGTTTTTGCAAAGATCTCAAATGCACGAATGGTTTTGGAAGTGCCCGATGAGCCCCTGCACGAACGTTCAACAGTTCCCGAACTGCCACCACTTTGGCTTGCAGCGCTACCCGTGGCTCTGCCTCTTGTGCTCATCGGCATCGACGCCACCTTCACCTCAACGCTGGACCGAACATTTCCAGCCCTTTCCTGGGTCACAAAAAATCTTGGCGACAAGGACATGGCACTGACGCTTGCAGCAATTGCGGCGCTCGCCCCCCTTGCAGGCTCCAAATACCGATCCAAGGCTGCACAAGCTGTGGGCACTGCTCTCGAGTCAGGCGCAAGCATCCTTTTGATCATCGCCGCCGGGGGAGCGTTCGGAGGAGTCCTTCAGCAGACCGGGATCGCCGGACAGTTGGCGTCACACTTCAGGGGCATCCAAACTTTTGCGCTTCCTCTGGTTTTTATCGTCACGACCCTAGTAAGAACGGCTCAGGGGTCTGCTACCGTCGCCATGATCACCGCCGCCCCAATCGCCAAAGCGCTCATAGCGGGGGGCTCATCCATCAATCCGGTATACTATGCAATCGCCATCGGCTGCGGTTCAAAACCCTTTTCATGGATGAACGATGCAGGTTTTTGGATCATCAGCCGCCTCTCCGGGCTCAGCGAATCTCAAACCCTTCGTACAGTTTCCCCCATGATGGCATTCCAAGGTGTCATCGGACTTCTGCTAACCATGCTCGCCGCTTGGATAATCCCACTTCGTTAAACCGATGAAAACACGTCTCACTGCTCAGGAATTAAGATCATGGCGCTGGTTCGGACCGGATGACTTACGCAGCTTCGGTCACCGCTCACGCGCCCGCCAAATGGGATTGGGGCCCGCCGACTGGGAAGGGAAGCCGGTCATCGCCATCCTAAACACTTGGTCTGAGTTCAACCCCTGCCACCTTCACTTCAAGGTGCTCGCAGAAAACGTCAAACGAGGAATTCTGCAAGCCGGTGGGCTTCCCTTGGAGATTCCGGTTTTATCAGTCAGCGAGACGTTCATGAAACCCTCGCCGATGCTCTATCGGAACCTGCTGGCGATGGAAACCGAGGAGGTACTCCGATCGCAGCCGGCTGACGGGGCGATTCTTCTTGGCGCCTGCGACAAAACCACCCCCGGCCTTATCATGGGCGGGATCTCTTCTCGACTGCCGTTCATATTTGTCCCTGGCGGCCCCATGCAAAAAGGCAACTGGCGCGGCACGACCCTCGGCTCAGGCTCAGACGCATGGAAGTATTGGGCCGAACGCCGCGCAGGCAACCTCACCGACGCCGAGTGGTGCGAAATCGAGGACGGAATCGCCAGATCCAACGGGCACTGCATGACGATGGGCACGGCATCGACGATGACGGCGATCGCTGAAACTTTGGGCCTCACCTTGACTGGCGCGTCGTCGATTCCAGCCAACGACATGGCCCATTTCCGCATGGCCTCTGAAAGCGGACGACAAATTGTCGAGAATGTATGGAATGACCTAAGACCCTCCAGTTTCCTCACTGAATACTCATTCAACAACGCCATCATTGCGGACATGGCGATTGGAGGCTCCACGAATGCAATTGTGCACCTGATCGCGATGGCAGGCCGCGCAGGTTTCAGCTTGCCGCTATCGCGCTTCGATGAAGTCTCACGTTACACGCCCCGACTGGCTGATCTCAGGCCGGCAGGCAGATTCTTAATGGAGGACTTCTATTTTGCGGGCGGATTGCCAGCGCTTCTCGCCCAACTGAAAGACCTCCTTCATGGTGATTCGATGACAGTCACCGGGAAGACCCTTGCCCAAAATCTCGCTTCGGCACAGATCTTCAACAAGGAAGTCATTCGGACTCGCGAAAACGCGCTATCCGAGGAAGGAGGTACGGCAGTTCTTCAAGGTAACCTCGCACCGAGGGGCGCCGTCATCAAACACGCTGCAATGGAATCCAGATTCCTCAAGCACACCGGACCTGCGGTCGTTTTCAAGGATTACGAGGAACTCGCCGCTAAGCTTGATGATCCTTCTCTGAATGTGACAGGCGACTCGGTCTTAGTGCTCCAGAACGCCGGCCCAGTCGGGGGTCCCGGGATGCCCGAGTGGGGCATGCTGCCTATCCCTAAAAAACTCTTGCAGTCAGGAATCAGGGACATGCTCCGAATTTCAGATGCACGCATGAGCGGTACCAGTTACGGAGCATGCGTCCTGCATGTTGCTCCTGAGTCTGCCGTCGGCGGCCCGCTTGCGTTTGTGAGGGACGGGGATCTGATCACGCTCGATGTTGCCGAAAGAAAACTCACTCTCGAGGTGTCCGAAACCGAGCTTGAACAGCGGAAGAGCAGTTGGAAGCCAACTCCAACCCAATTCACCCGCGGCTACCTCTCGCTCTTTCTCAGGGAAGTCACCCAAGCGGATGAAGGCTGCGACCTTCGGTTTCTGGGATCAGCCAGCGAGACTCCCGAGCCGAAAATTCACTAGCTCCGCGCCCCAAACAGACGCATTGCCGCAAACCCTTCGATTGATTTTACTCATCCCACCATAATCAGCGCCCACCATCAAACTCCGCCGCATGAAGACATCAAAAATTACACGCCACGATCTCGAACGCTCAGTGATTGCGGTCCCGCCCCTGTGCCGTGATGCGGCTCTCAAAGTCGACGCATCCGAAAACAAACGCCTCATCAGACACATCGAGTCGGGGGGCGTGTCATCGCTGCTTTACGGGGGTAACGCGAATTTCTATAACATCTCCCTAGCCGAATACGAAGCGACACTGGATATCCTCGAGGACGCGGCGGGGGCCGACACATGGGTCATTCCGAGCGTCGGACCATTTTTCGGGACCGCGATGGATCAAGCATCCATTCTGGCGAAACGCAGCTTTCCAACAGCAATGCTGCTTCCCACCCTGGCCGTGAGCACTCCAAAAGGCGTGGAGACCGCGGTTATGAAGTTTGTTGAAAAAGCAGGCATTCCGGCGGTTCTCTACATTAAAGACGACGGCTACGTGAACCTGCAAGTTGTGGTGAATCTCGTGAAAGCGGGGGTGATTTCGTGGATCAAGTATGCTGTGGTCAGACAGGACCCTTCCACGGACCCGCTTCTCAAGTCGATTGTGGACAGCGTGGATCCGTCGATCGTGGTGGGTGGCATCGGCGAGCAGCCCACCCTCGCGCACTGGCACGGTTTCGGCCTGAAAACGTTCACCAGCGGATGTGTTTGCGTTGCTCCACGCCGCTCGCAGCAACTGCTGCATGCGCTGCACAGCGGCGACTTTGCGACGGCGGAGTCGATTCGCGCGGGATTCGAGCGCTTGGAAAACCTGAGGAACAGCCATGGACCGATTCCAGTATTGCACGCAGCGGTCTCGCATGCAGCCGTCGCGCAAACGGGTCCCATGCTTCCGCTTCTTAGCGAATTGAATGACTCGCTTCATTCCGAAATTGAAGCAGCAGCAAAAAGCACTCTGCAGTGGAACGCCTCTTAGCAAACTCTTTGATTTCCGTTTATGCGAATTTCAAAATGGATCACAGCGTCATGCATTCTGATCTGCGCGTCGTTTGCCGCGATTGCGCAGGAGCCAAATCTGATTGTAGCCATTGTTGTCGACCAGATGCGCTACGACTACTTGGAAAAATTCCATGAGCAATTCTCAAGCTCGGGACTTCGCATGCTCATGGAACGGGGCGCTTTTTTCACCTCAGCGCACTACGACTACGCGCCCACCGTCACCGGACCGGGCCACGCTTCTTATTTGAGCGGAGCTTCGCCCGCACTTCACGGCATCATTGGGAACGACTGGTTCGACAAGGCCACAAAGAAAATGGTGAACTGCGTGGAGGATTCGAGCGTGCAAGGCGTCGGCATATCCGGAAAGTACGGGAGCAGATCGCCGCGCAACTTCATCGGCTCTAATTTTGCGGATGAACTCCGTCTGCGTCACCACACCAAAGTCGTTGGTCTTTCCCTGAAAGATCGGGGCGCCATTTTGCCTGCGGGAAAGAAGCCCGCGGGCGCCTACTGGTTTGACTCTGTCTCGGGTAGATTTGCGACCAGCACCTACTACAAGACCGAACTCCCAAGCTGGGTGGAAAAGTTCAACGCCCGGGAAATCCCGAAGTCGTATATCGGGAAGAGCTGGTCTCGACTTCTTGATGAGAAATTATACGACGCCCCCTCTCCGGCAATCGGGGCTGGAAAGGGTGACCGAGACTCCTCCGATCCAAAAGAATTCACGAGGATCGTCAAGATCTCGAAAAGCGAAGGATACGAGACCATCGTCCCCACTCCATTCGGGAACGAGTTGCTGACTGAGTTTGCCATAGCAGCGATTGAGGGTGAACGATTAGGTTCCACATCGAGGCCGGATCTGCTGTGCATCTCGTATTCTTCCACGGACGCCTGCGGGCACATCTACGGTCCGTACTCGCAAGAGGAGCAGGACATCATCCTGAGACTGGATCGTCAACTCGAGTCCCTTTTCAAGGCGATAGACGAAAAAGTCGGCCTCAAGAATACAACCATCGTTCTGACCGCTGACCATGGTGTGGCGCCCACGCCGGAATCAGCCAGCGCAGAGGGTCTGGCGGCCGAACGCGTGAATGTAATGGAAGTAATGGGAGGATTAACCGATCAAATCACCGCTCGGTTCGGTGATGGAAGGTTCCTACTCTCCCCGAGACTTGTGGATGGAAATCTGTACTTCAACCATGACGCGCTGTTTGAAAAAAAGATTTCACCCGATGAACTCGCGCAATTCATCCGGGACAGGGCGCTTGAAACCGGCAAGTTTCATGCCGCTTACACTCGCAGCCAACTTCTCGAAAAGCGCGTGTTCGGGCCGATCGGGGAACGTGTAGTCAACGGATTCAACGCGCAGCGCAGCGGCGATGTCGTGTTGATACTCAACCCTTTTTGCATTGCGGCAGAAAGACCGACAGGCACCACGCATGGCTCACCTTTTTCCTACGACACCCACGTGCCTGTGCTCATGTTCGGACCTCGAATCCGAGCAGGACGCTACGCGGAGCCTTTCTCTATCACGGACATTGTTCCAACGCTTTGCTCAGCACTGGGCCTCACGGAACCTGCCGCTTGCATGGGGAAACCGTTCGTAAAAGCACTCGTTGAACGCTAGACTTCCTCAAGCTCGCGCGTTCATTCGCACGACAAACTACTACAGTACCACCCTAACAACGCCGTGATTCTAAACGACCTCACCATTCAAACGCTTGCCAAAAAGGGCATGATCTCTCCATTCGAAGGGTCTCTCGTGAGGCGACTCGATGACGGCAAACCAGTCTTATCCTACGGCCCCTCAAGCTATGGATATGACCTGAGACTGTCCGCAAAGGAATTCCTGATCTTCCGCCATGTGCCCGGCACCGTGGTCGACCCCAAAGCGTTTAATTCAAAAAATCTTGAATCGACGCGGCTTCAAAAGGATGAGTCAGGCAGCTTCTTCATCCTTCCGGCGAGGAGCTACGGCTTGGGCGTCGCGGTCGAACAGTTGCACCTCCCCACCGACGTAACCGCCATCTGCGTCGGAAAAAGCACCTACGCCCGCTGCGGGATCATCGCGAATGTCACTCCCGCTGAAGCCGGCTGGAAGGGGCATCTCACACTCGAGTTCTCCAACTCAAGCGCCGCGGACTGCAGGATCTACGCGAACGAAGGAGTCGTGCAAATGCTGTTCTTTCGCGGTGAAACATGCGGAACCTCTTACAAGACGCGGCAAGGCAAGTATCAAAACCAAAGCCAGCGGGTGACACTGCCAAAAGTGTAACGTCATTCCAGAGCCCCTATCAGGGGCAGGGGCAAACTGGATGCCATTCTTCTCTGCAAGGCTCCCTCTGGGATTCTGCTCCAACCAGTCCACTACGCGCCCGCTTCCCCGGAGCGGATCAACGGACGATTGACTTCCTCACGGAGACTGCCACCCCGGCCACCCGTCCACCACAGGACAATTGGAGCGGCAACAAACACGGAGGAGTAGGTTCCAACAAGCACCCCGATCAAGATTGCCAGAGCAAAGTCAGCCAGCACCGGTCCTCCGAAGAAGAACAACGCACTCGTTGTGAGCAAAGTCACGCCACCCGTGATGATCGTGCGTGAGAGCGTTTCATTGATGCTCAGATTCATGATGTCCATGACAGATCCTTTCCGACCTGTCTGAAGTCCTTCACGAATTCGATCAAAAACCACAATCGTATCGTTCACCGAGTACCCGGCGATCGTGAGAACCGCGCCAACAGTCACCAGCGACAACTCACGGCCCAACAATGCGAAAACCCCGATGGTGATCGTCACGTCATGAATGAGGGCCACAAGCGCGCCAAGCGCGAACGAGAACTCGAATCTGACCGTTACATAGAACAAGATCCCCAACATCCCAAGCAGAAGTGCGATCAACGAATTCGTTGCGAGTTCTCCGCCCACCAAACTTCCGACACGCTCAACCTGCTCCAAACGAAACTCCGCCTGGGGAAACTTTTCCTTGAGAACATCCGCCATCTTTTCACCAGTCCCCTGCGGCCCCCGAATAGTATAAAATTCCTTAGCCGCCGATTTTTCGATCTGCACGGCAACATCGCCCATCTTGAGCGATTCGACGACCGACCGCACCGCGCCGATTTCAGGCTTGGTCTTTACAGCCTCGAGAACAACACGATCTCCACCTTTGAAGTCGACCCCGAAATTCTTTTCACCCCGCGCCCAAAACAACCCGATCGAACCAAAAATCACCGCTAGAGAAATACTCACCGCGGTCTTTCGTGCTCCGAGGAAATTAATATCCGTAGAAACCAAAAGTCGGCCCATTGAGACGCTCTTGAGAATATTTGAGTGCAACGCCCACCCGAATAAATTTCTGGTCACAACCAGCGCCGTAAAGAGCGTCGCTACAATTCCTATTATCAGAGCAACCGCAAACCCCTTTACCGGGCCGGTGGCCTTCCAAAACAGAATCAGAGCAGTGATAAGGGTGGTGATATTTGAGTCGAAAATCGCGGGGAAGGCCTTCTCGAAAGCCGCACGCACGGATGCGGCCAAGGGACGCCTCTCGTTCATCTCTTCGCGCAACCGCTCATAAATGAGTACGTTTGCATCAATCGCCATTCCAAGCGTCAGGATAATCCCCGCAATTCCGGGAAGTGTAAGAACCGTGCTGAAGAGACCCATCGATCCGAACAACAACACAACGTTCGCCAGCAGCGCTATAACTGCCACAACTCCGCTGAAGCGGTAGTAAAGAAGGACGCACACCGTTGTCATCGCGATACCAAGAAGTCCCGAGAAAACACCGCTGTGGATAGAATCCTCACCGAGGGAGGCTGATGCTGATCGCTCTTCCTCGATCACGACCGGAGTCGCAAGCGGGTTTTCCAAAACACTTGCCAGGTTTCGGGCCTGAGATTCGGTGAAGTTTCCAGTAATGGATGCGTTTCCTCCGGTGATTGCTTCGCGGATGACTGGCGCGGACTGCACCTTTCCATCGAGCATGATTGCAAAGCGCTTGCCGACGTTTTCCTGGGTCAATTTTGCGAACTGCGCCGCACCTTCGGAACTGAAGCGCAGACTCACCCCCCATCCCTGGGTATCAAAGTAAGCGTTCGCGCCACTCACCATGCTTCCGGGAATGTCCGCTTTCTTCTTCACAACAATTTTTTCCTCAAACGGTTTTCCGTTGCGCTCATCCTGATGAGTCTCGACCTTGAAAGCTGGATCAGGAGGAACGGCACCCGAGAGAATTCCGTCGCTCTGCGGATGCACGAGTTTGAAATCGAGCTTTGCCGGCTTGTACAACTGTTCGCGAGCCTCATCCAACTTCCCGGTGTTCAGTCCGGGAATCTGAACAAGAATGCGGTCCGCACCCTGCGGCGCGATAAGAGGCTCGCTAGTCCCCATCGAGTCGACCCGCTTACGGATCACTTCCTTCGCCTGATCGAGCATTGCCGGGGTGATTTCCCGCACCGCGCCACCCTCATCGGCTTCCGCCTTCAAACGCACGAGGAACGAAGTGCCTCCCTTCAAATCCAAGCCGAGCGGCAGTTTCTCCTCAGGGGGATACACTGCAGCCAAGCAAAGAGCGACGACGAGGACCGTCAGGATTGAGCCAAGAATTCTTTTGTTCCGGTCGGAGTCCGTGAGGAAATACCAACCGAATAATGCAGCCAGAATAAGGCCCAATAAAAAAGTTAACGCTGGGTTCATGAGGGAGAGTGACTTGAAAGGGTAATTTCCTGATAACTCGGAGGGCAGTAAGCCAAGCCCACCGACAGAGATCGTCGTGGGAGAGAGTCTGTTGACTATGCTTTCTCCAACCGCGCCTCCTTCAGGACGGAAGCAATCGCGCTTTTATCCACCTCGATCCGCACGTTGTCGGCGACCTTGAGCATCAGCGTCGAGCCGTCCTTCACGTTCGCGACCACCCCGTGGATGCCGCCCGTGGTCACGACAGGGTCGCCCGTCTGCAGGTTGCTGATCATTTCAGCGAGCTTCTTCTGCTTCTGATTTTGAGGGCGGATCATCATGAAATACATGATGGAAAAAATCAGCACCATGGGAACCAACACCCCGCCGATCCCCGGAGGTTGAGCGGTTCCCGCAGGCGCGGCCTGTGCGACGGTTGAGAATAACACTGTGACAGTCATAACTAAAATTGCGTGATTTCCATCATCGTTGGAAACTCCAAAGACGGGGAGCGGAGGTTACGCTGGAGAGAGCCTTTGTCCAAGATTTTCACTCAAATGCGCGTCGCTGGACCATCAGTTCGCGTTCTTGGCGGTCAGTCGCAGCGTGACCCCGTACAGAACCACCATTCCAAGCACCGCCACCACAAACGACATGGACTCGTGCTTCATCGCCGAAACCAGTGCCGCAGGATCCTCAATCAACGTCGGGTTGCGCTCGGCCACGCGCATGCTGAACCAGGCTAGGATCGCACACCAGATCGCGGCGCCCACGGTCGTCATTACACTGAACATTCCGAACCCCATGCGAACGATCCCAGCCGGAATGGAAATTAAATGCCGCAAAACAGGGAGTAAGCGCGCGAAAAACACTCCGGCGGCCTCGTACCGGTGGATGAACCGCTCGGAGCGCTCCAGTTTGTCTTCGGTGATCAAAAACTTCCGGCCCCACTTCAGGATCAGCGCCCTGCCGACCCAACGGGCAACCCAGTAAGTGATTGCCGATCCCAACCAAGACCCGAAAGTCCCGGCCAAAATCACGCCCGCGAATGACATCTTGCCCTGACTCACCCAGAAGGCGGCTGGTGGAATCACCACCTCGCTGGGCACCGGAAAGATGGAACTCTCCATGGCCATCAAAACCACGATCCCCGCGTAGCCCCAGTCGCGAACCCAACCGAACCACAGAGCGATTAAAGCATGCATAAAAACGGCCTAAAAAAGGTACTCCGGCAGCTGTTGTATTTTCATGAGTCTCGCAGCAAAACGATTGCGAGACAAAAGCCCCCGGGAGAGTCCGAGAAGCCCTTAAAATCCCTAGAAAGCCTCCGTCTCTTCCGTCAGTCCGGGGTCATCCCTGATGGAGTCAAGCCTCCGACGGACGCCGCGTTCGGATTCTGGCCCCTTCCATACCCGGATGACCGTCTCAACGACGGCCGGAACAGCCAAGAGAACGCCAAGCGAGAGAAGCGTCGCGGCCGTGGTCTTCTGCGCCGGTCGCTGTAGTTTTCCGGCAATCAAGAGGCCAAGGCCGCATCCCACGGCCGTTTGCGTCACCGCGAGGAGACTGGTTTTGGTGGGGTCAGATAAACGAACGGAAGCCATGGCTAGGGATCAAGTTAGTATATTTAGATACCCGCCTCGCCGTCGTTTGGCGACACTGATTCGTGAGATCCCTCAATTTTTCCGAGGAGCGATTCAGGGCTATTGGGAAAAAAGCACCGACTCCTTGCCCTGAACGGAGCCTAAATGCATCCTGAAGGGCTTATGACACTCACCGAAAAAGTCCTCGCTCGCGCCTCCGGCAAGGCGCACGTGCAACCCGGCGACAACGTATGGGTTTCCGTCGACACACTCATGACCCACGACGTCTGCGGCCCTGGAACGATCGGCGTGTTCAAAAGAGAGTTCGGGAAGAACGCGAAGGTCTGGGACCGCAGTAAGGTCGTGATTATCCCCGATCACTACATTTTCACAGCCGACAGCATGTCGAATCGAAACGTGGACATCCTGCGAGAATTCGTGCGCGAACAGGACCTTCCCTATTTCTACGACGTCATCGACGACCCGAATGGCAACTGGCGCTTTGATGCATCCCAAGGCCAGTTTAAAAAGCAATACGGCTCGCGTTACACGGGGGTCTGCCACACGACTCTTCCGTGGAAAGGACACACCAGACCCGGCGAAATTTTGTTCGGAACCGACTCGCACACCTGCATGGCGGGTGCTTTCAACCAGTTCGCCACCGGAATTGGAAACACAGACGCAGGATTTATCCTCGGCACCGGCAAACTGCTCATCAAGGTTCCGGAAACCATGCGGTTTTTCTTGGAGGGCAAACTGGCAAAAGGAGTGATGGCAAAGGACGTGATTTTGCACGTGATCGGCGAAATCGGTTTCGATGGCGCAACCTACCGCGCGATGCAGTGGGAAGGCCCGGGAGTCGACGCGATGTCCATGGACGACCGCATGACGATCGCCAATATGGCGATCGAAGCTGGAGGAAAAAACGGCATCTTCCCCTGCGATCAAAAGACCATCGACTACGTGAACGAGCGGGTCGCCGAAAACAACACGAGATCGGATTTCAACCCGGTCGAGGTGGACGCAGACCAGCGCTTTGTTTACGACAAGGTTTTCGATCTTTCAAAATTGGAACCAACAGTCGCCTGCCATCCGGATCCGGGCAACAGAAAGAGCGCGAAGGAACTCGA
The DNA here is from genome assembly GCA_044375925.1 of Chthoniobacteraceae bacterium. Classification (GTDB taxonomy): domain Bacteria; phylum Verrucomicrobiota; class Verrucomicrobiia; order Chthoniobacterales; family Chthoniobacteraceae; genus Chth-196. Next base: position 12,038 of record JBILLT010000041.1, read on the forward strand.
GCACATCGCGCTCGATCGGGCATACATCGGCTCCTGTACCGGCGGAAAAACGAGCGATTTTCTGGCATTTGCAGAGGTTGTGAGGGGCAAAGCAGTAAAGATCGACACTTTCGGCGTACCGGCCACCACCAAGGTTGTTCAAGAACTGAAAGAAACCGTGATTGGTGGCAGCACCGTTTGGAGCATCCTCGAATCCGCCGGTGTGCGCCTCACTGAAAACGCATCCTGCGCCGCCTGCTTGGGCGGACCAGTGGACACATTCGGCCGCCTTAACCAGCCGATGAAATGCATCTCCGCAACAAACCGAAATTTTCCGGGAAGAATGGGAAACAAAGAGTCCCAAGTGTTCCTTGCGAGCCCTTACACAGTGGCCGCAAGCGCGCTCACAGGCCATATCACCGATCCCCGCGAGTTCATTTCATAGTCCCACCGCTTCAGAGATTCATCTCAAATTCACCTGCTATGGCAAACAGCCTCACTTCTCCGGTTTACGTCGTCAAAGACAACATCGACACCGATCAAATTATCCCAGCCCAATACCTGACTCTGGTTCCAACTATCCAGGAGGAGTATGACAAACTCGGGTCTTACGCGCTGGTGGGACTTCCCGACGACCTGTATCCAAAGCGCTTCGTTGCAGATGGTCAGACTAAGACCGAATACAAAATCGTCATCGCCGGCAGAAATTTCGGATGCGGATCCTCCCGAGAACATGCTCCGATCGCGATGGGCGCTGCAGGAGTGGAGGCGGTCGTTGCAGACAGTTTCGCGAGGATCTTTTTCAGAAACTGCGTGGCCACGGGGGAGCTGTATCCATACGACGCAAGCACGCCACTCTCGGATATCGTGAAGACGGGAGATATCGCCACCTTGGACTTTGAGGCAGACACGCTGACGGTGAATGGGGTGACGCATCAGCTAAAGCCGCTGGGTGAAGTCCGCCCCGTTATCGATGCGGGCGGTATTTTCAACTACGCCCGCCAGACCGGCATGATCTCGAGCTCTTAGCAAACCAATGGACCTCCATGGAAAAGTGGCGCTGATCACCGGGGGCACCCGCGGAATTGGCGCAGCCGCAGCACTCGCATTGGGCGCTGCCGGAGCGGACATCGCGATCGTTGGACGCAACATGGATGCGGAAGCTCACACGACGGCGGAGTCTATCCGTGCGACGGGCCGGCGCTGCGAGTTGATATCAGCCGACTGCTCGAAGCCTGAAGAGGCTGTGCGCTGCGTCCAGGATACGGTAAATTTACTCGGCGGATTAGACGTCCTCATACACTCCGCAGGCGGACCAGCCAACGGCGGTTTACTCGAGATAACACCGCAGACATGGCACTCCGCTTTCGACATCCATGTCCATGCGGTATTCTACCTCTGTCGCGCCGCGATTCCGCATATGCGCGAACGGAGTGGCGGCGCGATTCTCCTGGTCTCATCGACCGCAGGAAAGCTCGCTACTCCAAGTCACATCGCCTATCAAGCGGTTAAGGGAGCCCTTCCGCACATCACGCGGGGACTCGCACGGGAGTTCGCGCCCGACAACATTCGCGTCAACTGTATCGCCCCGGGAGTGATCCGGACGCGCTTCCACCAGCAGATGACGCCTGAGCAAAAGAAACTCAATTTGGACCACCGCATTCCCCTGAAAAAGGAGGGCACTTCCGCTCAGGTCGCCGAACTCATGGTCGCGATTATTCAAAACGACTACGTGACCGGGGATACGATCACAATCGACGGTGGCCTATCCATGAGGATCGCCTGAATTTCTCGCGCAGGCCATGCGTGAAATCAGATCACGCGATCGACCATTGGCGCGCCAGATTCAAAAGCATCGAGATTTCGGAGAAAGTGCCGCACGAGCGCCTCGTCTTGATCATGTCGCCCACCAGCCGTGTGGGGCGTGAGATAGCAATTTGGAATCCGCCACAGCTCATGATCCGGCGGCAGGGGCTCGATGTCCGTCACATCCAGATAGGCAGCATCAAACCTACCCGCGTTAAGCGCATGCACGACCGCCTGCTGGTCCACAGTCGAACCCCGTCCGACATTGTAAAACCGGGCCCCTCGCCGGCACTTGGCAAAAAATGCCTCGTCGCAGTAGCGAATCGTGGAATCGTTCGCGGGCAGAATATTCACGATGTGATCAGCCTTCGCCAACAGCCCGTCGAGCGATGCCTGTCCAACCACTGTGACGCCGCTTTCATTCCCCGGACTGCGGCGCACGGCATAAAGTCTCATTCCGAGAGGCTGGAGCAACTCACTCAATCGTCGGCCGATCGCACCGTACCCTAGCATCAAAACTGTCTGTCCGGTTAAAAGCCGCGAATGATATCGACGTTCGTCGTAATGCCATGACTGATCGGTGATCTGATCGCGGAATGAAGGGAGCAACTGGCGTCCCAAAGCAAGCATCATGGCCAAGACATGCTGCGCACACGGGTCGGCAAACACACTCGATACATTGGTGAAAACGCCTGTTTTGCCGCGCATCCACCCAAAAAACTCCCGGGTGTCGTAACGGGTGTAACCCGCGGAGGATACCTCAACCCACTTCAATCTAGAACTGCGGATACAGTCGTCCGGATCGGGCTGCCCGAATGCCACGTCAGCCTCAGCCAAATCAACTTCCGAGGCCCCTTTCGCAAGCACAGAGGCACTTGCAGATTCGGGGATGATCAACCTGTGGCCAACTGTCCCGACCCTGAGCATTTCCTCAGCTTCAGCGCTTACCTTCGTGTTACAAAAGATTGTTAAAGCCATGCCAGGTTTGGTGCGTTGGAAATCAAAACGGGCGATCCCCGTAAAGAGTCGCCCGTTCGATGATTAATCACTCTTCGTCCTATTCGCCGGAATCGACGATCCGATTTCTATAATTCCAACCTACGAAGAAATTTCTTCACCGACAGCGAATCTCACAAAACGCCGCACGCTGATCGACTCACCCAGCGCCTTGTTTTTTTCGGCGATGAGCTGCGTGATGGTCAGATCAGGGTTCTTGATGAACGATTGATCCACGAGGCAAACCGAGGAATAAAACTTATCCATTTTGCCCTCTACAATCTTCTCGACGATGTTCGCCGGCTTTCCGGGAGGAACTTGGCCGCGGTACACCTCGCGCTCGCGGTCTGCCAAAGCCTGAGGCACGGCATCTCTCGAAACGCAGACCGGGCTGGCCGCTGCAATCTGCAAAGTCAGATCTCGAACGAGCTGCTTGAACTCCTCGCTCTGCATGGTGGCATCTTTCGCTGCACCGACTTCCACTAGAACACCGACTTTTCCGCCGGTATGAATGTAGGATGCGACCGCGCCGCTGCCCTGTACTTCCAGACGCGCATTACGGCGGATCAGGATGTTTTCCCCAAGCTTTTGGACTGCGGCAACCCGGTCCGCCTCAAGATCGACCGAGGGGTTTTCGACTAATTTCTGCGCCACACCGTCGCTCAAGCCCCTAAAAGCATCATTTTTCGCCACGAAATCCGTCTCGCAGTTCACCTCGACCAACACTCCCACTTTCCCGTTGGAAGAAATACTCTGAGCGATGACGCCTTCTTTCGCCTCACGATCCGCTTTTTTCGCTGCTGACGCTGCGCCTTTTTTCCGCAGTAAATCCACGGCAGCTTCCAAGTCACCCTTGGTATCACTCAATGCTCGTTTGCACTCCATCAGACCTGCGTTGGTCTTTTCACGGAGCGTTTTCACCATTTGGGCGTCGATTACTACTTCACTCATAAGTTTACAAAATTTGAAAGGCGGATTCGTTGTATTTCTAAAAGGACCAACCGGCGATTTCCGCCGGTTGTTACAGAGGATCGGCCGGTCCGCGCCGTCCCCGGTGCATTCGTTCATGCGCTCACGGATCTCTCCGTGCGCACGAACAAACTGTCGTTCCCAGCTATTCGCTGACCGCAGAGAGGTCTTCGCCGCCCTGGGTTGCGGCGGGAGCCGCGGAAGCATTACCGACCAAGGCATCCACGAGTTTCTGCAAAACCACGCGTATCGCTCGAATCGCATCATCATTTCCAGCGATCGGATAGGTTACCAACGCCGGATCGGCATTCGTATCGACAATTGCAACAGTCGGGATGTTCAGTCTGCGAGCTTCGGCGATCGCAATCGCTTCGCGCACCGTGTCGATCACAATGATCGCGTCAGGAAGCTTCTCCATTGTGCGGATTCCGGAGAGATTGCGCTTCAGTTTCTCACCCTCGCGTCGCAGGGCGGAAATCTCCTGATTGCCCATTTTTGAATACTCGGGCTGCTTCTCCAACTGCTCGATGTAAGTCATGCGAGCCACACTCTTCCGGATCGTGGCGCGGTTAGTCAGCGTGCCGCCGAGCCAGCGTTGATTGACGTAAAACTGTCCGCAAGCTTCAGCCGCCTCCTTGATCGCTTCCTGAGCCTGCTTCTTGCACCCCACAAACAGCACTTTCCCCCCGCGAGCCGCAATTGCTGACAAGAACTTGGTTGCGGCATCCAACTGGTGGACGGTTGCACCAAGGTTGATGATGTGAAGGGCGTTGCGCTTTTCAAAGATGAACGGTTTCATCTTGGGGTTCCAGCGCTTGCTCTGGTGGCCAAAATGGACACCCGCTTCGAGCAATTCCGTCATGAGTTCAGTGGACATAACAATTTGCAGCTTTTAGGGAAAATGGGTGGCGAGGTTGGAGGCTGGGCCGAGACTTTGCAAGCCTCTCTTTTTGCATCGCTCCTGATTTTTGGGTTTTTCCACCGGGCGTCCCAGCGGCTGCCAGACGTGCGACACAGGCAAAATTCAAGAAGCAAACCGCTTATATTCAGGCGTTTTTGTCAGAAAACTCCCCGAAACGGCGGAATTTTTGGTACCTTGCCTCCAGAAGGGCGTCCATCGGCTGCCCCGCTAGGGCATCCAAATGCGAGATCAAGGCATTCTTCAAATTCGCCACCGCAGCAGCCTGATCTTGGTGCGCACCTCCCATCGGCTCCGGGATCACCCCGTCAATCAGACCCAGTTTCAAAAGATCGCCCCCCGTGAGTTTGAGAGCCTCCGCCGCTTCCGGCGCATGCTTGCGGTGCTTCCAGAGAATCGCGGCGCACCCCTCAGGGCTGATCACCGAGTAGTACGAGTTCTCCAGCATGAGGACCTTGTCTGCAACGCCCACTCCAAGAGCGCCCCCGGACCCCCCCTCACCAATCACCACCGCCACGGTCGGGACACGTAAAACCATCATCTCACGCAAATTGAGGGCGATTGCCTCTGAAATATGCCGCTCTTCCGCACCCACACCGGGGTACGCCCCCGGCGTGTCGATCAAGGACACAAACGGCAGCCCGAATTTCTCAGCCATCCGCATCAGCCGTAATGCTTTACGGTATCCCTCCGGATGCGCACTGCCGAAATTCCGGCGCAAGTTTTCCTTCGTGTCCCGCCCCTTTTGATGCCCGACCACCACGCACTTGTGCCGCCCGATACTGGCCAATCCGCCAGGCATCGCAGCATCATCACCAAAAAGCCGGTCTCCGTGCAGTTCCGTAAAGTCCTGAAAGGATAACTGCATGTAATCCAGCGAAAATGGTCTCGCCGGGTGCCGCGCGATCTGAACCCGCTGCCATGCGGTGAGGTTTGAATAAATCTCCCTGCGGGTTTCCTCCAGCTTCTGCTCCATCCGGCTGACCTCAGCCTCCAAATTAATGTCGTTCGCCGCAGAGCTGCTTCTGAGGTCGGCCAACTTGGCTTCCAACTCAAACACGGGCTTTTCAAACTCAAGGGGCGAAAGTTTCATGAATTTTCAACGGATCGATACAGTATCGTTCTTCCCCAGCACGGCTGCAAGCAATCGGATAGCCTCCGGGTCAACGCCATAACCCGAGGACGGCTTGGCCGGAGGCTGGTCCGTGTCGCTGGAAACACCGAAGAGTGTGTGGCCGCCGGGTTGAAAAACAATCCATCTGGCGGACTCCAAATAAGCCTTATCGTTGGAGGCAAGCCGAGCTCCATTCAGCCACCCCGGCTTGTCCAGAACCTTTACGGCGATCGTTTCATTCCCCTTTTTAGGCATTCCAATCTTCGCGTTGCCTTCCACTGAAAGGATTCGATATTGACCAAAAAACTCTCCTGCGCGTCTCACCACCACCTTCGCCAGCGGTCGATCTATGTGCACCGAGAAATTCGCAGTAGTGTAAATCAACCGATTCCCGACCCGCAAATTTGATGATTCAAGATGATTCATCTGCAGCAGGAGGTCCGCGGAGCATTTCAGGCGACCGCACAATCGGTTGAGATTGTCGCCGGCCTTGACCGTGTAGGTGAGCTTGTCGGGCGTCATTTTTCCTGAGAGCAACAATGCCGCCTGCGCCCGGCCGACCCTGAACCGGGCTTCCTCCGCACTCGGGGAATCCGGGTAAGTCTCCGCGAATTCAAGAAATGCCCGTCTGGACGCGAGGTGATCCCCAACAGCCTCGATATCAAGGCATTTTTGAAACTCCGGAAGCGTCGTGTCAACGATCGCTGGAGGCGCGGATTGCGGGGACTCCAACTCTCTCCGGAGTTCTTCCTCCGGCTTCAAGTAAAGGTTGTAAGCGAAATAACCCGCACCCCCGAAAACCACCAACGCGAGGCCAAGCACGATGAGGGTTTTTAGGAAGGTACGCACGGTTAAATCAACCCACGCCTGCGAAAATCACCCATGTTTCCACTGGACGACTCCTGGATCAAATCCGAGGCAAACTTCAACAAACTGACTTCCCATCCCTCGTCGACACCCTGAATGATCGCGCTGAGGGGATCCTCAGAATGATCGACGACGTCCCGAAGCCGGTCAATAACCTCCTCGATAGGGCTGTGAACCACCGACTCCGAAACGTCCGTTTTTCGAAACTGAAAGCCGTATTTGAGAACAGCCAAATGCCCCGCATTCGAGCGAAGCCAATCCATAAACTGCTCAGCTCTCTCGCCAAACCCCTCCAGCATCATCCTCTGGAAATTGCCCGGCGCGATAATTTGAGGCCTTTCCGCATGCAAACGGCCGTCCCGAACCCGAACCTGATTCGCTGAATCCATCAATTCGGTCACAAGATAAAAACGGAAGCTGGTCGATCCAAACGTTTCAATGCGCCGCTCAGGAGCATGGATCACCTGAGTATTTTCGATGGCATATTGGAAGGAAGTCGCGTCAAGCATGGGATCCGGAAAGGTTATTCGACAACAGCCGCAAGGCAAATGCGAAGCGAAATTTCGTGATACGAAGAGCAGGCTCGCCCCGATTCGCGCGGGCGGATCAAAATTCCAACCTGCCGACTCCGGATTGCAGCTCAAACCATCTTTTTACAACTCTCCCCGCTCGACACTTCGATCGAGTATTCTGAAGATCAATCCGCTTTATGAACGTTCTCATTCTCGCCGCCGGATACGCTACCCGCCTCTACCCTCTTACCCTCACCAAGGCCAAGCCTCTGCTCGAAGTCGCCGGAAAGCCGATGATGGAATGGGTCATCGACAATCTGACTCCCATCAAAGAAATCGAAACAATCTACGTCGTCACCAACAATAAATTTGCCGCGGATTTCGAGAGCTGGGCATCCGCATACAGCAAGTCCCACGGTGCGGCGCGGATCGAAATCATCAATGACCGGTCCACGGGGGATGCGGACAAACTCGGCGCAATCGGCGATATCAACCTTGTGATTCAAAAAGCGGGGCTTGAAAACTCGGACCTGATGGTGGTGGCGGGGGACAATCTTTTTTCACAAAGCCTCGAATCTTTCGGATCTTTCTGCAGCGCTAAAAACCAACCGGTGCTCGCCCTTTACGACGTAGGCTCTCTCGGAGAGGCCCGCAAGTACGGCGTGGTTGCAGTCGACCAAGAAGGGGTTATCAGCAGTTTTGAAGAGAAACCCGAGCAGCCGAAAAGCACGCTCATCGGAATCGCACTCTACTACTACCCTAAACATACCGTCTCGGAGTTTGCGACATACATCAGCGAAGGCAACAATCCGGATCAACCCGGGAGGTTCGTGCAATGGCTTTACAAACGCACGCCGGTACAAACATGGAACGTACCCGGCACATGGTTCGACGTTGGAAGCAAGGAAACGCTCGAGGAAGCTAACCGCATTTTTGAAAAGTTCAGAAATGTCTGACTTGAGCGCGTAAAAAGACCTATCCCATGGATCCCTCATGATCCTGACACCCGGGCAAGTTCAGGAGATCGAAGCCGAAGCGATCTCGGCTGGCGCTTCCGAGGAGGCGCTCATGGAGGAGGCGGGCACCAAGATGGCGCAAGTCATCAGGGAATTCTTTCCCGTTCCCGGAACTTGCATCGCTGTTTTCGGCAAAGGTCACAACGGCGGCGACGCGCTGGTGGTAGCCCGAATTCTCTCGGAGTGGGGCTGGCAGGTCAGCCTTGTCCCCGTCTTCGAGCGGTCAAAATGGCGCGCCCTTACTGCGAAAAAATGGGAGCAGGCCGGGCGTTGCCACACTTTTGAGAGTCGCAGCATTCCGAAAACGGCAGGCGACGAATCAAAACCATTAATAGTCCTCGATGGCATCCTCGGGATCGGATCGGTAGGTCCTTTGGCGAATCCAATCGCCGAAGTTTGCAGCGACATCAACGCACTCAGAGAGCATTCACATCTGCAAACGATCGCGCTCGACATACCAACCGGCCTGAATGGCAAGACTGGAAAAGCCGACCCTCATGCGATTGTTGCAGATCTAACCGTCACTATTGGCTTCGCAAAAAACGGACTTGTCGCCGATGGCGCGGAAGACTTTACCGGTCGCATCGCCGTTGTGCCTATCCAACCGTTCCAAAAGGTTCCCGAACCCGCCGGCGCTGATCCCGCTTGCGTAAACACGTCAAGCAGCCTGAGGCTGATGATGAAACGACGGTTCGCATCCTCGCACAAAGGTTGCAGCGGGCGCGTCCTTTTGATCGCCGGAGGCATGGGCACACTAGGAGCAGCTTCCCTCGCGGTTCAAGGCGCACTCCGCTCAGGAGCCGGCCTCGTGACGCTCTGCGTCCCCGGGGAGATCTACATGAATGTCTGCGCAATGACACCCGCAGAGTGCATGGTCCTTCCGTTTGACGACCCTCGCGATGCGATGACATTGAAAGCTGATTCTCTCGGCATAGGCCCAGGCCTTGGAATTCGCAACGAACAGCAGGTGCTGTGCGCTGTCCGCGATTTCCCGGGGCCGGCGGTTGTGGATGCAGATGCTCTCAATATCATCGCCATGCACGGAAACACGCCCCTCTCGCAGTGCGCGGGGCACCGGTTGCTGACTCCGCATCCCGGCGAAATGAAACGGCTTTGCTCGGAAACTCCCAATTTATCGCGGCGCGCCTTGGTGGAAGAATTCACATCTCGTTTTCCGGTCACCTTGCTGCTGAAAGGCGCGCGAACCATTTTTGGAGAGAGAGGCGGCTCAATTTCCTACAATTCCACAGGCAACGCAGGGATGGCATGCGGCGGGATGGGAGATGTTTTAACCGGCGTGTGTGCGACGCTGCTTGCACAGGGCCACAGCTGCCTGAATGCTGCGCGGATTGGTGCGTGGCTTTGCGGGCGGAGCGCCGAAATACTGATTTCATCAGGTCGGCGCAGCGTCGAATCGCTGCTCCCGTCCGATGTTGCAGACGGACTTGGCGCGGCGTTCGAAAGCATGCGGCGAGGCATGCTTTAAATCACTCCAGCAGCGTGCAGTTTTCGGGTTGTTTCGGCCTGTCGTTCCTGAAGGCGGGCATACGTTGAAACGTTGGACGTATCCGGCGTACACCTTGATGCTTCATCCAATTCGACCAGCTGTCCGCACACCTCCTTGAATTGAATTCTTTTGCCCTGCGCGTTCTGACAAGCAACCACAGCCTGCACCGCCGCGCCCAACGCCGCACCCTCCGCGCTTTTCAAACAGACTGTTTCCGCGCCGAACACGTCCGCACAAATTTGACGCCAGATCGCGCTTTTGCTGCCGCCCCCGGTGAGACGAATTTCAGATGGTTTGATGCCAAGCGCCCGGAATCTTGCGAGACCGTAGCCGAGCCCCATGGTGACCCCCTCCATCACGGCACGTGCCATGAAAGCAGGCGCCATCGTTGTTGTGGTTAACCCGTGCATCACCCCGGTTGCCGACGGCAAGTTTGGTGTTCGCTCCCCGTTCAAGTAAGGAAGAAATCCAAGTCCACCCGCCCCGACCGGCGCGCTTGAAATTTGAGACTCCATTTCCTGATGGCTCCAGCCGAGGGTGTGCCGAATCTGCTCCGTAGCAACCGTAGCGTTCATCGTGCAAACAAGGGGCATCCAGCGGTCGGTTGAATCGCAGAATGCGGCAACCTCGCCCTCTTCATCGGTCACAGCCTCGGTTGAGTAAGCGAAAACTGTTCCGGACGTGCCAAGGCTCACGGTCACAACACCGGGAGCAACATTTCCAGTGCCGATGGCGCCCATCATGTTGTCGCCCCCGCCCGCGCTCACAACCGGACTTTTCTGAAGCCCCCACTGTGCCCGGAGACTCTCCCTGAGGAGCCCAATCGCTCGCCGCGAGGAACCTGGTGTGGGGAGCGCGTCAGCAAGCTGCGGATCAATAAAATCAACCAACGGCTCACACCACTTCCGCGAGCGAATATCCATCAAGCCAGTCCCGGAAGCATCCCCATACTCCATGGTGCGTTCACCCGTGAGAAAAAAGTTGATGAAATCGTGCGGCAGCAGAACGGTGTGGAGCGCCTTGTAATTGTTCGGCTCGTTCTGTTTAAGCCACAGAATTTTAGGGGCCGTGTACCCTGGAAGCATCGGATTTCCCGAAAGTTTGATCAGCTCATCCCTGCCACCGAATTCAGCTTCGAATTGTCTGCACTGTTCAATCGTCGACGTATCACACCACAACTTTGCGGGCCGGATAACGTCACCTTTCGCGTCCAATGGAACAAATCCATGCTGCTGGCCACTCACGCCGATGGCACTCACCTCTTGCTTACGATCTCCGAGTTGGCGAAGCACCTCTAGGATCGAACTGTCCACAGCATCCACCCAATCCTTGGGGTGTTGCTCCATGTGCCCGGGCGGCAACCCGGGAATGAGAGTGTACGACTTGGAAGCGCTGGCTAGTATGCGCCCGTTTTCGGCATCCAAGGCTATTACTTTGGTTGACTGCGTGCCACTATCGATGCCAAGCGATATCATAGGTTCTAAATTGAAAAGCCGCTTCCCTGGAGGGAAGAGTGCGGCAATGTTTACTCACCGACCAAGCAACCAGAAGCACGAAAATCACGCATGATCACGCGCCTACTCCACACCCGCTACCGGGTGGCCGACCTCGAACGAACGACATTTTTTTACACGAAGGTCCTTGGGCTGGAGGAGGTTTCACGCCACAAATCGCCCCGCGGCTCGGAGCTGGTTTTTTTCAAAGCACCACAGAGTGAGGAGCTTATTGAAATCTGCAAGTACGACGGCTCCGGTCCCGTCATGGTCGGCCCCGACCTCACCCACCTCGCATTCCAAGTCGACGACATCGCGGCTTTCGCAGCACACACAGAAAAATTGGGATACCCCCTCTCGGACGGTCCCACTCCGACCAGTTCCGGGAGTATCATCGCGTTCATCGACGCGCCGGAAGGGTACGAAATCGAGTTGATCCAGCGTCCGGCTCACCCTTAACGGTTCCCCCACCCTGAAGAGTCCCGATACCGGCGCGTATCGCCAAGCTTCGCGCTTCCCGCGGGGCCCCAATTCCCGCACATTACCGGCATGCGTCTCCTCAACACCCTAGCCTTTATTCTAATGACCGCCACGACTGCCATCTGCTCGGATGCTCCGCTCCGCCACGTTGTTTCATTCAAATTCAAAAAAGAAACCCCGACGCAGGAAATCCAGAGGATTGAAACAGCATTCTCCGCGTTGAAAGGCAAAATCCCGCAAATCCAGTCCCTGGAATGGGGTACGGATGTCAGCCCGGAAGGCCTATCCAAAGGATTCACCCACATGTGGATAGTCACATTCAACGACCTCGCAGCGCTGAAGACCTACATCGACCATCCAGACCATGTGGCTTTTGTGAACATCCTCAAGCCCAACTTGGAAGACGTCTTCGTCTTGGACTTCCATTCCAAGAAATAGGCAAATTAGCTTCCCCCCCGAAGATAGGCGGAGACAATCCATCCCCCTTTTCTCATGGCACTTATTGTTCAAAAGTACGGCGGCACCTCCGTTGGAAACCCCGAGCGAATCCTTAACGTCGCGAGGCGGGCGATTGCAACGCAGGCCGAGGGCAACCAGCTGGTGGTGGTGGTTTCGGCAATGAGCGGCGTGACCGACAGCTTGATCAAACTCGCCAAGGACGTTTCGCCCAACCCCAGCGAGCGCGAAATGGACGTGCTGCTTGCAACGGGCGAACAAACCACGATCGCCCTGACCGCAATGGCAATCAACGGGCTTGGAAAGAAAGCCGTTTCGATGACCGGCGCGCAGGCGGGCATCATTACATCCGACCTACACACCAAGGCAAAGATCGCGACCATCGCCCCGGCTCGAGTGGTTGAAGCGCTGACCGAGGGAAACATCGTAATAATCGCCGGGTTTCAAGGGGAAACTGCCGAAGGCACAATCACCACGCTCGGGCGTGGCGGATCTGATCTGACTGCGATTGCGATCGCAGCTGCGATCAAAGCCGACCTTTGCCAGATTTTCACGGATGTCGATGGCGTGTACACCTGCGACCCGCGCATCGTGCCTTCCGCCCGCAAGATTGCGGAGATTTCGTATGACGAGATGCTGGAGATGGCGTCGAGCGGCAGCAAAGTCATGCAGAGTCGCTCGGTGGAATTTGCAAAGAAGTTCGGCGTCGTCTTCGAAGTACGCTCAAGTTTTAACAACAACCCAGGAACCATCGTGAAGGAAGAAACCGACAGCATGGAGGCCGTGGTCGTCCGCGGCGTGAGCATCGAAAAAAATCAGGCGAAGGTGACAATCACCCACGTTCCAGACCGCCCGGGCACCGCCGCCAAGATTTTCAACGCCGTCGCGAACGCGGGCCTGATCATCGACATGATTGTTCAAAACGTGAGCGTCAAAGGCTCCACGGACATCTCTTTCACGATGTCCAAGGACGAACTGCCGAAGGCGCAGGCGAAGTTGGCGCCTGTGGTCAAGGAAGTGGGCGCATCAGAAATTCTCGCCCAGGACGGCATTGCAAAACTTTCGATCGTGGGAATCGGCATGCGCTCGCACTCAGGCGTCGCGGCAAAGCTATTCGAGGCCCTCAGCTCGGGCGGGATCAACATTCAGATGATTTCAACAAGCGAGATCAAAACCGCTGTCATCATCGACGAATCCCATATCGCTCAAGGGGCGAACCTCGTGCATGAGGCCTTCGGTTTGGGAGTCACGGGCAACTAGACATTCCCGCGCTTCGGGGCCCAGCCCCGCTGACGCTTCATGCCATGAAACAGCACCGCATCAACCCCAGCTCGCGACTCGAAGGAGTAAAATATGAAATACGCGGGCCGCTGGCACGCCGAGCCGGGGAATTGGAAAAAGCCGGCTACGACATCATCAAACTGAACATCGGCAATCCGGGTGCGTTCGGATTCCGCGCACCGGAGACGATGCGGCTCGCGATGATTGAAAACCTCCGCGAAGCAGACGCCTACTGCCATCAAAAGGGAATCTTCCCGGCGCGTGAGGCGGTTGTGATGCAGCAGCAAACTCGCGGCGTCCTGGATGTAACATCCGACGATGTGTTCATGGGTAACGGCGTTTCCGAACTGATTTTGTTTTCCCTCTCAGCTTTGCTGGAACCCGGAGACGAAGTGCTGATACCCAGCCCCGATTACCCGCTCTGGACTGCGGCCACCGTACTGCACGGGGGAAAAGCGGTGCACTATCCTTGCAGGCCCGAAAACGCGTTCATTCCGGATCCGGAAGAAATTCGATCACTTGTGACTCCACGGACGAGGGCAGTTGTTGTCATTAGTCCGAATAATCCAACCGGAGCGGTCTACCCGCTCGAGGTTCTGGAGGGCATTGCACGGATCGCCGAGGAGCATCATCTCGTTGTTTATTCAGACGAGATTTACGACCAGGTGCTGTACGACGATGCCATCCACATTCCGATGGCCACACTTGTAAAGAAGACGCTTTGCGCGACGTTTGGAGGGCTCTCCAAGGTTTACCGCGCATGCGGCTTTCGCGTCGGGTGGGTGAGCTTCTCAGGGGAGAAAGGCGGAGCGAAAGATTACATACAGGCTTTCGAATTACTTTCCTCGCTCAGACTCTGCTCAAATGTTCCCGGGCAGTGGGCCGTTCAAACGGCCCTAGGCGGCAAACAATCAGTGCTCGACCTCACGCGTCCGGGCGGACGCCTCTGGCAAACACGATCAACGATCATTGATACGGTTAAAGCATCGGATTTCCTGCATGTCGAAAAACCCATGGGGGCGATGTACGCATTTGTGGGAGTGAAGACTGGGAAGCTCCCGAATTTTGATGATCAAAAGTTCGCTTTTGAACTACTCGAGCGCAAACACGTGCTCATGGCGCCCGGCACAAGCTTCAACGTCCCCTACAAAGACCGTTTTAGGATCACTCTCCTACCGGACTGGGAAACGATGGAAGAGGTTCTGGCGCGCATCGAAGAACTGCTCTTTGAATGGTCGCGAAAACCGCATCAAGAGAGCTAGTGCATTGTACCATTTAAATCGGATACGCAGTGTGCTAGTTTTGAGAGG
>JBILLT010000008.1:0-78977 GCA_044375925.1 Chthoniobacteraceae bacterium
ACCCGCCGATCCCACGGAATGCATGCCGAAATCCGCCGGACCCGAAATTTCCCCGGCGAGGTAGGTATTGCCGGATGCGTCTACGGCGATCGCCCTTGTTTTGTCGCTGACCTGAGAACCGCCTCCACTGACCCATTCAAACTGCGGTTTCGCCGCCAAAAGCGTTCCCACGGAAACATGCTGGAAGGCGGCGAGTCCAAGCAGCATGCGAGCGGTTGAAAGAAACAAAGAGGATGAGGAGGCAAGAATGTTCATAGAAAAACTGCAGTGCTGTGATCAATGGGTTCGGTTTGCGGCTAACACGCGCATGACATTTGACCCGAGAATTTTCCGGATGTCTTCCTCGCTGTGCCCGCGCTGCACCATCCCCACGGTGAAAAGAGGCCAGTTGGTCCATGCGAGGCTTTTTTCGGCATGCGGTTTTGGAACAAAGTGGTCGGGCGGCCACAAGTGCTCCCAACGTCCGCCCCCCAGTGTCAGCTTCGGATTCGGCTCGGTGCGCTTGGGGATTTTTGAGCGCTCAGCCTCCTCGTTGCGCGAGACATGCGCCACATCCGTGCCGATCGCGACGTGCTCCGCCCCGAACTTCTTCACCGCATAATCGATCTGGTCGAGAAACGAGACAATGTCGCCGTCACCGCCCAAGAAGCGCGGGATCAGGCAAATGCCAAGGTAGCCGCCGGTGTCGCAAATGGCCTTGAAAACGTCGTCCGGTTTGGCGCGGAAGTGCGAGTACAGGCCTGCGCACGCCGAGTGGCTTGCGACCATCGGTTTTTTCGAGGCGCGCGCCGCCTCCATGCTGGTGCGCCATCCGGAATGCGCCACATCCACGATGACGCCGCAACGGTTAAGCTCCGCGACCGCCGCGTGCCCGAAGTCGCTCAACCCCGCGTTACCCGGTTCGCCCGCGCCGTCCCCGATCGGGTTGCGACGATTGTAGGTAAGGTGCATCATTCGGATTCCCAGTTGGTGAAAGATGCGGATCAAGCGGAGCTCGTCCCGCGTGGACTCCCACTCCTGCCGCAGCGGCACGCCGTTGCCGGAAAACAAAAGGCAGTGCCTGCCCCGTTTTTTCGCCTCCTCAACTTCTTTGGGAATCACCGCCTTGCCGCAGTCCTCGCGCGCCAGATCGGTCGCGTACGTGAATCTCGCCAAACGTTTCATCAGACGCAGGGGATCACTGCCCTCCTCGCCCGCATTCTGAAAAACGCACGTCACTCCGGCGCAGCGCATCGCCTCTAAAAATTCACCGCGCTCGGCGGCGTCCGTTGCCCAGCGCGTCATGGACATTTCCTCACGCAGATCGGAAAGCTCCGCCTCCGTCGCCCCCGATTCAACGGCTTGCGTGAACTTCAGTCCGTCAACGGCGGCACGCGGCGCGAATCCGTAGGCGTCCACGACCAGCGCCTCCGCATGCAACGCCAGACCCTTGGACAAATCGCGCGCTGAAGGTTTCAGCAGGGAAACGGACAATTCCCTGGCCTCCCGGATTTTCGGGTTCGCAGAGTCAAACGGTTCGCTTGCTCGCGAGGCCGGGGCAAAGACGTTCAGGCCTGTCCCCCCCGCAGCCAGCAGGGGCAGGGCTGATGCGGACTTTAGAAACGAACGCCGGCTCAAGTTCGGTGCGCTCATAGACTGGGCGCTCATCTACACAGCCGGGAGCGCAAAAGGCGCCCGGTACTCGCGCGTCAACAGCGCATTCGCCGCATCGTTTCCGGAGAAGGACTCTTTGTTTGGGTCCAAGAACAAGTGGCGCCCAAGCGTCAGTTTATCGGCGTTGGGATCGATGCCCGCCGCAACCAGGTGCTCGCGCGTCTTTTCAAAAGTGGCCATCACGTCGTCCTGCACCCCGAGGCTTCCGAGACCGGCGCGAATCGCGTCAGTTGAGGCGGGTGCGCCGCTTCGGTAGGAGATGTTCGCGATGTGGCAGAGTGCGGAAGACTGGTGTCCCTCCAGGATGTCCGCAGCAAGATCCGTGTGTTTTCGAGACCGAACGGCCCTGAGGAAGTTGGCAAAGTGATTCTCGGACTTTGCCTCGAAGGGGCGCACAAGATTGCCGTTCAGATCGAACAAGTGCGTGTCCGCGATGATCCCTTCGCTCCCGTAAAAAAACCACATCGATTTGATGCTCGGGTGAAAGGGTGTCGTCTTGAGGTTGCGGGTTTCCGACACAAGCGTTTTGCCCCCGAAATCATAAATCGCCACCTGCGAGTTCGGAGTGTCGGCGACGTCCTTGTATCCAAAACGTCCGCCGTAGCTGATGACGCTTTTTCCCAGTCCTGAAACACCGAGTCCCCAGCGGCAGATGTCGATGGAATGCACGTTGCTGTTGCCTATCTCGCCGTTGCCCGTCTCCCACATCCAGTGCCAGTCGTAATGGAATTTCGCCCGCGTGATTTTCCCCATGGGCGCCGGACCGGCCCACAGATTGTAATCGCACCGGGGCGGCACCTGGCAATCCACCGGGCCGCCAATGGAGGAGCGACCGCTGTAAAAAACGCTGCGCGCAAGCGCGACTGCCCCGAGTTTGCCTTCGTGCATGTAGCGCACCGCTTCGGCGAGCGCCCCGCGGGAGCGGTTTTGCGTGCCCGTCTGGCAGATCCGGTTCAGTTTGCGCGCGGTCTCAACGATCCGGCGCCCTTCGCTGACGTTGTGACTCACGGGTTTCTCGACATACACATCCTTGCCCGCCTGCATGGCCCACACGGATGCCAGGGCATGCCAGTGGTTGGGCGTCGCAATGAACACCACGTCGACGGAGGCGTCCGCAAAAACCTCCCGCATGTCCTGCACCTTCTTCGGCATCGCACGTTGAAGTTCCACCAAAAGAGCGCCGATCTCGTCAGTCCGATCCATGTCCGGGTCGCACACCGCGATGATTTCGCACTCCGCGAGCTTCGCAAGTTCCCGCGCATGCGCTTTTCCTCGAATCCCGCATCCGATGATCGCTGCGTTGATCTTTGAGTTGGCGGGCGTCGCGTTCTTGGACGCCGCTGCGGCCTCCTGGGCGCGCAACCCGCTCGGAACGGCTAGCGCGGCAGCGCTCATGAGGGAGTCTTCAAAAAAGCGACGGCGTGTGATGGATTTCATCGGGCGAATTGCTGCGTTTATTTGGGGAGCTCCGCCAACTTTTGGGCGGCGATTTCCTGTGCTTTCGATAAAACCGACGCGACGCTGACCGGCGCGCCGCCCTGGGCGACGCTCTGGTCCGCGGCTTCCATAAAAGCGAAAATCTCAAGCGTTTCCTCGGCGCTGACCGGGGGGATTCCCGTGCGGAAAAACCTGCCAATCTGCCGGCAAAGTGCTTCATAGCTGATCGTCTTTCCGCCGTGCTGGACCGATTTGCTTCCGTAGGCCGTCGCGCCAAATTCGGCTTTGCCTTTCACGATCCCGCGGTAGGTGCCGAGTCTTCCGTCTTTCCACACTCCGGTCGTCTGGTCGTGCTGTGGCGTTTTTGTCCGCGTCACGGTTGCGCAACCCGGCCCCATCAGCGTGAAGAGCGATTCCACGCCGTGGATCGCGTAAAAGAACAAGTCCGGCGTCCCGCTTTGATAGGAGCAAGGCCCCCAAGTCGTCGCGCCAACGAGCTCGCCCACCGCCTCGTTGTGGAGAAGACCGCGGAGATCCTCACCGAACCTCGATGAGGAGCTGGAAAAGCATTTCACACGGTGCCGTTTCGCCAGTTCGTAAACCATGACCGCCTCCACCAGAGTGCCGGCAACGGGCTTGTCGATGAAAACGGGTTTTCCGCTCGGAAACACCTGCCGGCATTCCTCCAGATGGATCCGCCCGTCCACGCTTTCCAAAAGCACCACGTCGACCTTCTGAAGCAGCGTCGGAATGTCGCTCACAATCTCAACGCCCATCTCGCGCACCTGCTCCGTGAACTTCGCGACGCGATCCCTGCTCGCTGGCATATCCGTGCCACCGGGATATCCGGCGACGACTTTGATGCCCGCAAGATCCCCATCGGCTTTCGGGCCGTTGAAAAGCTTGGTGAACGCAGGAACATGCGAGGTGTCCAAGCCGATGATTCCGGCGCGGAGCGGTTTGAGGGGCTCCTGCGCCGCAAGGGAGAGGGGAAGCAGGAGGACGTGGAGCGCGAGGAGGGCGCGGGAGGAATTCATTTCGAGGGGGGAGGGGGATGGGCGCCGGACCCGCCGGCGTATCCGGTATACGAGGCTGAGGCACCCCGTATCTGTTGTAAAGCTCCCTGCGCTACCGCGATGGCGCCGCGACAGCCCGCCTCAAGGCGCGGAAGCCTTCTCCTTGTCGCTGATGGTCCTCACGAAGATGTTCTTCCACCGGATCTCGCCTCCATGGGTTTGCAGCATGATCGGTCCGGTGGCGGGCAGGGGTTCGGCCCGGTTCCAGAAGTTTTCCATCACAGCGCCGTCGACCACGATTTTGCCGTTGAGCCAGACCCACGTTTTAGAGCCGACCTGTTTGATGCGGAAATGGTTCCACTCGCCGAAGGGCTTGTCGGCGAGCACAAGCGGATCACGCCCGGGAGCGTTGGGCGTGTTGTTGAACAGACCGCCCGAGCCGAGATGCGGGCGGCGATCGGGTTTTTGCGGATCAAAAACCTGGTTCCAATCCCAGATTTGCACCTGCGGAGTTCCCCGGAGGTAAATGCCACTGTCGGCTTTCGGCACCGTTTTGTAATCGATCAACAGTTCAATGTCGCCGAATTGCTCCTCGGTGCAGGCGTAGGGGCCGGTGCCCACGTTTACCAGTTCGTCATTCTCCACGCGCCAGTGCGAGCTGAATTCATTGCGCTGAGATTTCTTAGCGGCTGAAAGCTTGTCCCCTTCGAGTTTGGCGGTGGAGTGCGGATTCCATCCGTACCATCCGGCCAGGTCTTTTCCGTTGAAAAGTGACCGGAAACCCTCGGGAGCCGCGGGCTCGGCCGAGAGGGTTGATGGAAAACCGGCAAGGGACGCAACGGCGAGCAGGAGGGGGAGCAGGGGAGGCATGGGGTGATGTCTTACCGCGCAGCGCCGCAACGCTGCAACTCCATAGTCGATCCTGATCAAGTACGCCTTGAATTCCGGAACGAATCGCCCCGTGAAAAGAGTGGCGAATGCTCTTCGGCCCGTCTCCGCCCTTGGGATGAGGGGACTTCGGGGGACTTGCTAAAACTGAGCTTTCACTGCCTGCAAGCTTTCGGGGAGCTGAGCAACTGCGTTGGGACTCTCGTCTTCGATAATGAAATGCGAAACGCCCTTGGCCTTCGCAGCCGCAATCACCGCCGGAATATCCACGCGCCCAGCCGACAGACGCACCATCAGCGGACGCGCGGATTTGGGATTGGCCACGTCCGGCTTCGCATCGCGGGCCAGATCCTTGAGATGCAGCGAGCAGATGCGGTTTCCGTGCCTGGTGATGACGTCCGCCGCTTTCGCTCCGCCCCACGCCACCCAAAAAACATCGAGCTGAAAGCCCACCGCGCCGGGTTGGGTCGCGCCAACCAGCACATCGTAGAACGTCTCGCCGGGAGTCGCCGGCGAATCCGCCGGTGTAAAATCAAGCGCGTGATTGTGATACGCAAAACGCAGGCCCTCCGCGTTCAAGGCGGCGCCGTACCGATTAAATTTCTCCGCCGCCTTGAGCACCTGCGCGCGGTCGAGCGGCGCCTTATGAGGCAAAATGGGGCACACCACCTGCGCCGCTCCGAGCGCCTTCGCGTCCGCGATGACCTGGGCGATCCGTTTCTCCAAATCCTCGGGCCGCACGTGATGACTCGAGCACGTCATGCCGCGTGCCTGAAGCAATGCGCGCAGTTCCGCAGCGGGCAGCTTCGTGAAGACACTCGTTTCAAGATCCATGAAGCCCTGCGCTTTCAGCCAATCCAACGTGCCGGGCGTATCGCGATCAAATTCTTCCTGAAGGCTGTACATTTGGAGACCCACCCCGAAGGCGGCGGATGAAAGCGCGAGCACTGCGGCGAAAAAGAGGGATTTGAGGAGTTTCATGGTTGGGGATAAGCGGGGTGCGAAGATCCGGTTTTTTGATGAACGCCTCGCCCGACGATTATTCCTGATCACATGGGCGTTCGTAGGGGAAAAGATTTAAAGTCCTGCGGGTGCCATTGCGCTGTGCTCGTAAAGAATCACGCCGCCGCGTCTCAGGATTTCTTTCTGCAAGGCACGCACATCCAGAGCTCGCGCCTCGACGTTCGCATCGATAGCCGCCTTCGCTGCAATCCCGCAGGCCTCACCGAGCGCCATGAACACGGGTTCCATGCGGATGGTCTGGTAGCCGACATGGCTCGCGCTGCAAGCCACCGGCACCAGCAATCCATCCACGCGTTTCGGGACAAGGATGCGGTATGGAAGTTGCAGGGGCTGGTGGTCAATGAAGATGTAGCCTTCGCGCACGCCGGGATGCGCGGGGTCGTATTTGTGAACGCCGTGCGAATCGAATCCGAACTCGGCGACAGCGATGCCATCGGGTTTGCGGCGGGGCAGGCCGGTGGCGTTGTCCAGAGCGGCGTCGCGTTCGGTGAAGTTGTATTCGCCCCAAATGCGCCGGCCTTCGCGCACGTAAATGTGATGGGGACGATGGCGGTTGTCCGTGAACTCGTCTTTTGGGAAACCCAACTGCATCGCTTCGTCCCGGATGGACTGAGGCACTTCGGGGTCATTTTGCAGAAACCACAGGTAACCTTCGGAGTGCGCCCAGTAGCGTTGGAAGATGCGCTCGCGCTCTGCAAAATCCGCCTCGGGCCAACGCCAGTTTTCTTCAGCGAGATCGAAGGACTCGCTGGGCACACCGGTGTCGCCGGCCGGATGCGCGTTGTTTAACTCAAACTTTCCATTCGGCATTGGAAAGACGTGGATGAGCTTGCTGAGTTTCGTGACTTTGCCGGACCGCATGTCCTCAAGCATCGCGCGGTAGTCGTCCCGGTTGAACGCAGCAGGTTTTTCAATCGGCACAGCATTGGCCAAGTCTTTGGTGACATGCATGCGGAAGCAGAAGGCCTGAATACCATCGTCCGCCTCGCCGGTGGATCCGGGCTGTGGATTGGAATCTTTGAAGCGAAGGTAAATTTTGCCCGCGTGTGCTTCGCCGTAGGTTTCACGGCTCTCTCTTCCGACGCGATAGGGCACGCCAGCCAGCGCCGCGAGATCGCCTTCGTAAGTCGCGTCCACAAACGTTCTCGCACGGAACTCCATCTTGGTGCCGGGCCGTGCGACGTCTTCGGCGGTGACGCTCACCAGCTTCAACGCAGGGCCGAAATCCTTCGGCTGGGATCCGTTGATTTTTGGACCCCTCTCCGCCCCGCGTTCAATCCCATCGGCCCCGACCACGCGCGCTGAGAGGATGCGCTGACTCTCGATCAAGCGGATGTTTTTCTCGCCCGCAAGCATGTCGCGGAACACTTTCTCAGCGACTTTTGCCTCGAACATATGTCCGCCCTGGCAGACTTTCACTTGCTCGGAGTTTTCGCCGTATGTTTTCACATAGTGCTCGCGCACCCGGTTTACAAACTCAGCGAACAGGCCGCCGACCGCCGCCTTTTTATAGATGTCCGTATTTGTGAGCCCTGCCGACACGACCCCGCCCACGTGATGCTTTTCTTCCAGAATAATCACGCTCGCGCCAGAGCGAGCCGCTGCCACGGCTGCGGCGACTCCGCCGGGCGTGGCGGCAACGACGACAACATCCGCATGCTGTGATTCTGCGCCGAACAGCGTTCCGCCAATGGAGGCAAGGAGCGCCAAAAAAACGGTGTTTAGGATGGGTATGTTCAGGGAAGAAATTTTCATTGGTCGGCAGGGAGCATGGTCACGGGCGAGTTGCTGTGCTTGCGGTGTCAGGGATGGCTGTGATTTTCAGACGTCGGAACTCCAGCGCTCCGGCCTTTTCGCCGTCGGGTCCGCCGGACTCACCCCCCAGGCCGACGTTCGCTTTAGGTTCCGCAACAACCGGATGCTTCGCGGTCCAGGTGCGGCCGTTGAAATCGACGGTGAGGGTCTCGCCCTTGAGCACGATGTGGACGGAATGCCAGTCGCCATCGGCGAGCGTGATTTTCTCACGCACAAGGTCCACGTTCTCGCCCTTCTTGGGGTGTGCGATGATGCGGAACACATCGCGGCCCATGACGAAATTGAGAATGTGGCTGCGCTCGCGGGTGCCGTCGATGGGGAAGCTTGCGAAAGAGGCTTTGCCTTCGAGTCGGAACTCGAAGCGGACATCCGCTTCCGTGAAAGCGAGGCGGCGCTGCCTGACGGGGCCATGGCGGCGCTCGCCAGACTCGAAAGCACGCAGCACGCCATTCTTCGCGACCCAGGTGCCAAGCCCCCAGTGCCAGTCGCCAGAAAGAGGCTGCTGGAATGTTTCCTCCAGCAGGACAGCGGGCTCCGCGCTCAATGCGAGCGCAGCACCTCCGGTCAACGAAAGGAGGGTCACGATCAGGCGGGAAACAGAACCGGTAACGGGAGGAAAAGCCACGGTGAAGAATGTATCCGCCGCAGCCCGCAACGGCGCGTCAAATTCTATGCGAAATGTGACACGCGCCCGCCGCTCAGTTTGTATTCTGGAGGTGGGTCCAGAGCGCTGACGCGCGAACAAGCGCTGAGTCGCCAGCGCCGGCAACTTCCTCGTTTAACTCCGGATTAAGCCAGGGCGGGCAAGCGCTCGTTGGAGTCGCCAAAGCGGTCAAGCTTGAGCCCGCCCCAGTCCATCAGGTTCAGGAAAAGGCTGCACATCCGGCGGTTGGGCTGGTCGAGGTAGTCGAGAACGCGGCCGCCGCGCAGGTTGCCTCCGGCTCCCCCGAGAAGGAGGATCGGGAGCTGCTTGGAGTCGTGGTTTCCGTGCAGCATGCTGGAGCAGTGCATGATGGAGGTGTTGTCCAACAGGGTGCTCTCGCCCTCCTTGATCTCCGACATCCGCGTGCAGAGGTAGGCGAGTTGGGACATGAAAAACTTGTTGAGCGTGATGAGTTCCTCCGGTTGCGAATGCGCGATGTAGTGGTGATGGTCGCGGATCCCAAGGTGCGCATGCACGATGGTGGACGCATCGTTGCAGTACTTCATGGTGGCGATCCGGGTGGAATCGGTGCGGAAGGCGAGGATGAGAATGTCGTTCATCAGCTTCCAGTATTCGGGAATTTCGGAGGGCACGCCGTCTGCAGGCCGGGGCCGGTCGGGCGCGGTCAGGGTGGGTTTCCAGCCGCCTGCTTCCTTCTGCTGTCCGGCTCGCTTGATGCGGCCCTCGATTTCGTGAACCGAGCCGAGGTATTCTTCGAAACGCTGGCGGTCCGCGCTCGAGAGTTTGCGCTGCAGCGAGCGGGCGTCTTCGAGAACGGCATCCACGACGCGGCGGTTGTCGCGGCCGCGTTCGGTGCGGAAGAGTTGATCAAATGCGAGCGCGGGACGGGTCTCCGTCCACGTGGGCGATACCGGCGAACTCCACGAGATGTGGGAGCCGTAGAGCAGGGGATGTCCGTCCTGCAAGCCCGGAACCGCGTCTTCACAGCCCAGAACGAGCGAGGGGATCCGCGTGCGGTCGCCGATCTGGCGCGCCATGATTTGGTCGAAGCTGATGCCGGTGTGCACCTCGGTTTTGGCCATCGTCGCCCCGCTGAGCATGTTGCCGGTCTGCATGCAGTGGATGACCCCGTTGTTGGCCTGTTCGTTCCACAGGCCCCGGATGAACACCATCTTCTCCCGCCACGGGTTCAACGGTTCCAGACAGGGGCCGAGTTGCATCGCCGCACCCTCGCCCGTGGCCCACCAGTGTTTCGAGTGGAAACCCATGCCCGTGAATGTGACAAGGGTGCGCGTG
The DNA here is from genome assembly GCA_044375925.1 of Chthoniobacteraceae bacterium. Taxonomy (GTDB): domain Bacteria; phylum Verrucomicrobiota; class Verrucomicrobiia; order Chthoniobacterales; family Chthoniobacteraceae; genus Chth-196. The sequence continues at coordinate 9,793 of JBILLT010000008.1, forward strand.
GGGGGGCGGTTCTCGGCGGCATCCGCAACGGCCCGCAGCGGGCGCATGCAGTCAAGCAAGGGCAGGGCGAGGGTTGCACCGATACCGCGGAGTGCGTGGCGTCGGCTGATGAGCCATTGGTTTCGTTGGATGTTCATTTTTGCGAGGTGCGTTGGGGGATGGGATTGCCGTCTTGAGCGGCGCGATTTGTTGTGCGGGATGGCATGCGCGGTGGTGTGCCGAGCCTGCGGTCAGTGATTGTTGGAAGCGGTGGTGGAGCCTGAGGGGCGGATGGATTGGAATTGCTCGCTGCGGACGATGACAAGCAGGACGTCGGACCAGCGCCCTCCGTTGACAAGCATCTTCGCAACTTCGTCAACCAGGGCGCGATCCGAGGGTAGCACCGCGCGGCTGAGGGCATAGCCCGTGAACTTGCGCGACAGCGTTTTTAGCAGGTCGGAGCGGCGCGTGCCGACCACGTAGTTGCGGATGCCGGAAAATCCGTCCACCTCGGTGCCGTCGCGCAGAGTCGAGCGGCATTCGCCCGGTTGAAGCTGGCTGGCGGGACGCAGTCGGCCGATGGCGTCGAAGGTTTCAAAAGCCAGACCATAGGGATCAATCCTGTCGTGGCACCCGGCGCAACTGGGGTCCTCGCGGTGACGCGCGGTCAGTTCGCGCACGGTGAGTCCGTCGGGCGGGGTCTCCGGCAGAGGCGGCACGCTCGCAGGCGGTTTGGGCAAACGATCGCCAAGCAGGTGGGCGAGCCATGCGCCGCGTTTGATCGGGCTGGTGCGGGCTGCGGCCGATTGTTTGGCGAGCACGGCGCCGAGACCCAGGACGCCGCCCCGACCGTGTGCGGAAAGTTTTTCAACACGCCGCCATCCGTTGCCGGTCACGCCCGGAATTCCATAGAAGCTGGCCAATGCGTCGTTCAGAACGGTCGCATCCGCGGTGAGCAGCTCTTGCACAGGCCGGTCGTTGCGCAGGGCGTCTTCAAAAAAGCGGACCGGTTCCTCGGCGAGCAAATCACGCACGGCCGGGGTGAAAGCCGGAAAATCTTTGAGGCTGCGTCCGTGGTTTGCAACAAAGTCGCGCACGCCCAGCCAGCGCGCGCCGAACTCCTCAGCCATTCCCCGAACGCGCTCGTCCCTGAGCATGCGTTGGAGCTGCGCCTCGAGCACCCCGGGTTCACGAAGTTTGGAGGCGGTGGCCCGAAGCGCATCGTCCGGAATGGAGTCCCAAAGGAGGAAGCTCAGGCGTGTTGCGAGTTCGTCGCCGGAGACGGGCTGCCAGCGCGGTCCGGGAGCCGGCTGCTCAACGCGGTACAAAAACCAAGGAGAGGAAAGCACGCGGGCGAGGGCGGCGCGGAGCGCCGGGTCATGTTTGGTGCCGTCCGCGCAGTCGGAGCGGTACGCGGCGAGGATGGATTCGCGTTCGTCCGCAACAAGCGGCCGGCGCCACGCGCGCTCGGCAAAAGCGAGCAGGGCGTCGAGGTGCGTGGGTTCGGAGGCCGTCTGCGCGGCGGTGAGTTCGGCGAGTTCGCGCGCGACACGTTCGCCGGCGTCTTTGAAGTAGAAATCCATGCGCGGAGCTCCGTTTGGATTCGCGTAAAACTTCAGGAGTTCTGCGTGCATGAGCGCGTGGGCCACGGCGTCTTCGCGGAGAAAATGGAGTTCGCTCCACAAGCGGTCCAGCTCGCGGCGGCCATCTTCATCCAGCATCAGCCGGCGGAGCGGTTCGTCTTCACGGTGGAAGAGGAAGAGGCTGCCCTGCGCGTCGCGCGGGATCACGTCCGCGAACAGGATCGCCGGAGGAAACAGAGCGCGGAACTCGCTGGCAGGACGGGCGCGCTTGGCGGCGGCGCGCGGATGCGCAAGCTGGGCGACGCGGGGCTCGGGTTCGTCGGCGAGCAGCGGGTCGCCCGAACGCCAAGCGGTGGGGATGGCGCGTTTGGGATCGGGCTTTGCAGGCTCCTTGCGGTCCTTTGAATCGGGTTCGGCTAGCAGCAGGGCCTGGACGGTTGCCGCCTCCGGGCTGGCCTCATCGAGGCGCACATCCGCGCGGAGGAAACGCGGCAAGTCGAGGGACTCCAATAGAGGCTTGGGGAGGTTTTTGAGATCGATCCGGATCTCCGTTCCAGCCTCCGTGACAAGGGCGGTGGAAGGTACATCGCGTCCCTGCGGATGTCGTCCGAACTTGAGGCCGGAGGCGGTCTCGATGGCCGCACGCAGTTCGGGATTTTCAGCCAGAACCAAATCGGGTTTCCGTCCGTCTTCGAGGCGGAGCCGGTCCCAGATGACGAACGTGCCGGCAAGTGCGGGCGCGACCTGGCGCGCCACCAGTCGGAAGATCGGTTCGCGCGCCGCGCTTTCCGCGCGTTCGCTTGAGACGATGCGGAGGGTATCTTCCCATGCGGGGAATCCGTTGCCGACGGCAATCACGCTGTGTTTCCGATAGTTGTCGCGGAAGAGTTTTTCCTGCATGGCCTTGATGGCCGCGAGAACCGGAGCCGGATCGGCGGCCGTCCGCCAAACTTCGCGCACGTACGCGATGACGTCCGCAGGAACGCTTGCGCCCGGCACCTCGCTGGGAATCTCATGAAGATCAGCCAGAGCCTGTCCCAATTCCGGTGCCGCGAGATGCGCCAACTCGAAAGAGACGCCGTCGGCGCCGCTTGGATGCGCATCGGCGACCAGACCTGCGACCGTCAACTCGCCCGCAACGGGACTTGTCCAGGCAATCGACACGGGTCGTCTCGATCCGGGATGCACGAAAACCGAGCGTGCGCGCAATTTTGTCCAAACGTGAGCGTCCTCCGCCGCCGAGTTCACGAAGACGGAGGGCTCCGATCCGAGGCTCCATGATTTCAATTCGGCCCGCCCTGAAATGCCGTCTCGGCGATCCGTGAGAAAGACCGGGGTTGCCGTCGTTTCGAGAAAACTCCAGCGGGCGTCGTGCTTGTCAACCCAGGGGTTGCCCTTCAGGAGATGCGGCACCAAATCCGAGGTGCTCCAACTGCGCTGCCCGCCGGTTGTTTCGCGGATCGAGCACTCGACGAGCGTGCTGTCGGCTCCGTAATTTTCGTTCGGAAGCACGGTCAGAAGCAGAAGCTCGCCGGGTTGAACGGTGACCTTCTGTTCGAACGCAACTGAGCTGCCCTCGGCCACCTTCGACTGCGCGAGGATCCGTTTTGAGGAAGCCCAACGGGAATCAATTTTCTGTTTCGCCGATTGAAAAGCGGCCTGCGCGCGTTGCTTTTGCGCTTCGGCCTGAGCCGTTTTTTGCCGCCATTCGGTGGTCTGCGCCTCGATTTCCGCCGGTCGCAACGCGGCTAAATTACTGCTGAGCCCGGTCCAGAGCGCGGCGAGATAGGTTGGATTGAGCTTCTCCTGCGCGGCGACTGCGGCGAGTTCCGCGGAACCGCCGCGAATGAGCCGCTCGCGATGTTGGATGGTGGCGGCAAGATGCGCCGCAAGCGGTGGCTCGCCTTTGGCGCCCGCATGGCGCGAATGAAAACCGCGCAGCGCCTTTTCCGCTTCCGCAGCCCAGTCGGGCCGGTCGGGCGAGGGGGAGAAACGGAAGCCCTTGGGGAGCATCACGGCGCGCGCGGCGACAAAACGCGCGGCGTCGTGGTAGCGCTCCACGAGTCCCGGGTTCATTGGCATGGCTTCACCCACATTTGCAAAGCCCTCGCCGCCGACACTGTCCGGGGGAAATTCGCCGGCGCGGGTCGGGCGCATGTCCACTCCGGTCAGATCGCGTATGGCGTTGTCGTATTCGTTGTTGGTGAGGCGGCGCAGGGTGACCGGGCCGGGGTCTCCAGCTTTTGCGGACGCGGTGAAGTCAAGGGCGCTTTGAACCCAATGCAACAGCGCTTCCCGCTCGGCCTGCGTCGGCTGCGCCGCCTTGCGCGGCGGCATGTCTCCGTCGAGGAGGCGGCCCGCGACATCGGCGAGGACGGCGGGTTTTGCAAAAAAGGATCCCGCCGTGGTCAAGCCCGCGAGGTCGAGGTCGTTGTCCTTGGGGGTTTCACCGTGGCATTTTCCGCAGGTTTTCACAAAAAGCGGATGGATCCGCTCGTCGTAGGATTTGGACAGCTGCGCGTCGCTTTCAACCGCAACGGCGGCGGGCGCGCATGCGAGAAGCATCGCGAAGAGCGCGCAAATTAGCCGTTGAGAAAGACGATGAGAAGGGATGCCGGGAGGCTGGAGTGCGGTTTTCATCGGCAGCTTTTCAGCGGCGGTTTTCGGGTTCCATGACGGCGGCAGCGGGAAGGTCTGCCGCGGCGGGTTCCGGCGGGTTCCGGCGGGTTCCGGCGGGTTCCGGCGGGTTGCATTCGGGGGGACGGGCGCGGGCACCACGCTTGTTTAAAGTGTCGACACTTAAAGGCAATCCAAAAGTGTCGACAATATATCGAGTTCGATTATCCGCCGCGTTCACGGCACCCGTCCGGGCATCGGACGGGCGCCCTCAGCAGCGGTACTCCGCACCGGGATCTCAACCCCGCGCACATCGGGAGGGGGGGAGTCAGGCCGGCGGGATCCCAGGGGAGAGGCGAGATGCCGCTCCCCCGTGGCGCGGATGTTCATACAACGGCGAGGGTGGGCGATGCAGAAGGCGAGGGGACGGTGACGCCACAGTCCACATCATCCGAACGCGCGGAGGCGATGGCGGCAGAACTGGACGCGCGTCCGGACATCCATTCGCTTGGCGGATGCGGTGCCGAGTGTCATTGTCATCCCGCCTGTTCTTCCATCCCTTGCAAGTTCTGCTGGAAGATCACGCGCCTCCACCCATGAGCACAGCAGACATCGCACTCGAACCGAAAGCGAAGACCTTTGGCATGATCGGCGTGATCGTCGGATTCCTTGGCTTGCTATCCGTTATCGTAGGCCCGGTCATCCGTGACGCGATCATTCCGCCGCCACCCGCGGAGAAACAACTCGCGGAAACCATCGTCAGCCTGAAACAGCACATCACGGCAAAACTCAAAAAAACGCCGCCACCCGCGGAATCTCCACGCCAGCGGTTCTCTGCGCGGGAGTTGCCGGATACTCTCTCCTTTGCGTTTGCCGCGCTCGCGATCATTGGTGGAGCGGTGTCATACCTCCGACGCGAGGACCATCGGTACGCCTATGTCGCTTGCGGTATTGGCACGGCCACATTGGTCTGGCACGCGCTGCTCCTGGCACTCGCGGTCGCCGTTCTCTGTGTGATCCTCGCGTACGTCCTGCCGGATGCTTTGTCCTGATGCAACGGGTAGCGGTTAACTTTGCGCCGCGGTACCGGAAAACTCCGTTCGATATTCTACTTCGGTTTATGCACCCTGGTTGAAGAATGCTGAAACGGGCTACGCCCCTCGGGCTCACGTGTTGTTCGGATTGCTCGCTATTTTGTCTGACCCGTGGTTCTGCCCGATGTTGGACGGCCAGACTGCCGATAGAGCAAGACCTCTCAAGGTATTTTTCGTATTTACTCTTAACCTCAAGCGCCATACGGCAAAGCTCATGGACGCTCATCGGTGCGTGCGGAAAAGACGTTTCCTCTCGGTGGTTTCCTTCACCATCGCTCATTCATGCTGATTATCCGTTTTATTCGAATCATCGCCTCGCTGACAGCGCTTGCGGTTGAAGCGTCCGAGGGAGTCAATAAACTTAACCCCGCAGAGTCCGCGACTGAGCCGCCCATCATTGGAGCGATCCGATGGGACGCGTGGTACGGCACGGGTGGAGTCGTCAGGGCGGTTGAGCACACGCTCGGGCAACCCAAGTATCACAACCGTCTGCCATGGTTCGCCAAAGTTCATGGCGAGGATAAAGTCACCATCAACGGAGACTCGCCTGCGATCATGGAAAAGGAAATTTCCTATGCCGCACAGGCGGGACTGAATTACTGGGCTTTTCTCAACTATTGGGAGGAAGCTCCAGAAATGGGGATAGGCTTAAAACGCTACCTTCAAACCAAAGATAAAAAAGGAGTCCGTTACTGCCTCATTGAGGAAGGCGGGCGGCTCGACAAGGTCGGGACGAAAGCCTGGGGAAGTCTTGTTGAGCATTTCGGATCGCCCGACTATCAGAAGGTGCTTGGCGGTCGGCCGCTGCTTTTTGTGTACATGAAGCCGAGCCTCTTGCCACGGGCTGATTGGGACGAACTCAAACGGCAAACAGTGGTTGCGGGTTTGCATGCCCCTTATTTGGTGCTGATGGGATGGAATCTTGAGGAGGACGTAAAAGACATGGCCTCGCTTGGGTTTGACGCGGTTTCAGCTTACGCGCGGGGCGGCGCCTACAGCATGGAACAACCAAGTTATGCGGAACAGACGCTACTGCTCCAAACCCGGCTCTGGGGGCGATGGGAACAACGGCACATTCCCTGCATCACCCTTGCCAGCGCAGGTTGGGACACGCGGCCCCGGAATGAGCGTCCGCCGGATTGGATCCGAGAGCTCATAGTCGAGCCTGCGCCGGACCCGGTTCCTTTCCACTTGCAGCGCCCACTGATTGATTCTGTCACCGCGACGCCAGAGGAGCTCGCTTCGCATCTTCGTGATGCGATCCAGTGGACCAGCGCGCATCGGGACATCAATCGAGCCAATGTCGTAATCGTGTACGCATGGAACGAACACGACGAAGGAGGCTGGCTTCAACCAACGTTAGGATTTGACGGTTCTCCAAATGAGGAGCGCATCAGGGCTCTTGAAAATGTTTTGCGTCGTAAACCGTCGGTCAATCGATGAAACGTGGTTGCCAAGAACGTGCCTTTTCCAAGGCACTGGCGAAATTTGTTTTCGAATCTGTTTTCGCATCTCTCTTGCTCGAGGCATTTCCTCGGGACCCGGGAAAATTCCGAGCGTAGTTGCGATCTTTGCCGGAGTGCCGCAAGCCGTATGCCCCTCGGGTTTTAGAAAAAAATGCACCGATGCTGAAACGGACCTAAGTTTTCGCTCAGAAAGCGCTCAGAGAGTGGGGTAACACCACCCATGCTCCTTGCCTCGAAAATGAAGAAAGCAATCACCGGCGCAGTCGCTTTGCTGGGGCTGATTTCCTACGGGGACGCGGCCGGGAAACCCGCCCAAGAGAAACCCAACGTGATCGTCATTCTCGCCGATGACTTGGGGTATGCCGACGTCGGGTTCCAAGGCTGCGAGGATATTCCCACGCCCAACCTCGACGCCTTAGCCGCCGGCGGCGTGCGCTTCACCTCGGGGTACGTCACATGGCCGGCCTGCGCCCCTTCGCGGGCCTCTCTCATCGCCGGACGGGACTCGCATCGTTTTGGTTTTTATACCAACCCGACGCCGGTGCTGGCGGCCGATCAGGGATTGCCCCCCGGGATGGGCACCGTCCCGCTCGCCTTGCAAGCCCACGGATATATCACTGGCGGAATCGGGAAGTGGCATCTGGGATGCGCGCCCGACCGGCATCCCAACAGCATGGGATTTAGCGAGTGGTACGGGTTTCTCGGCGGCGCGCACGAATACTTCCCGCGGGACAGCTACAAAACGTGGCACAAGGGCGCCAAAGACAGGCTGCCTAAGCGCCCTTGGCCGGAATGGTTTTTAAACATCACCCTGCCGATCGTGAGGGGCAACGAGCCTGTGAAAACCGACCGTTATCTGACGGATCAATTCAGCGGAGAGGCCGTTGATTTCATCAACCGCCACCAACGCGACCCTTTCTTCCTTTACCTCGCCTACAACGCACCCCATTCGCCCTCCGAAGCGCCGGACGATGAGGAAGCCAGGTATGATCTGGAGCGGTTGACCAAAATCGACGGGGTCACGCCGGCGCAGAGGCGGACCTATGCCGCCATGGTTTCGCGGATGGACCGGGGCGTGGGTCAGGTGCTGTCGGCGTTAAAAGAGAAAGGCCTGGAGGAAAAGACGCTGGTTTTCTTTCTAAGCGACAATGGCGGGGGGCGCCCTGGCCCCGAGTATCCTTCCTCCAATGATCCGCTGCGCGGGTACAAAGGGGACCTTTACGAGGGCGGTTTTCGCGTACCCTTTGTTGCCACATGGAAAGGCAAACTCCCGGCGGGCATCACCTGCGATCAGCCGGTTTCATCCATGGACATCGGCGCGACGGCACTGGCTTTGGCCGGAGGCGTGCCCTTGGACATGCGTCTGGAAGGCGTCGATCTCATCCCGCACCTCACGGGTCAGAAAAAGAACCGCCGCACAACCATCTTTTCTGGAAGCTGAATTCCCGCGGCGCCATCCGCGAAGGGCGCTACAAGTTGATCACCGCCGTGACCAACCCGAAGTGGGAGCTCTACGATCTGGAGGCGGATCGCTCCGAAACCAAAAACCTTGCTTCGGAGAAGCCGGACCTGGCCAAACGCCTCCATGCCGATTGGCTGAGCTGGAATGCGGAGATGCCGCCGCCCGCGTGGAAAAAACCACCGGAAAGCGAGTGGGGGTTGCCCCAGTACCAAGGCCCGCTGTGGGCGGAAGAAACGGTCTCCCGCTAGGGGATCTGCGAGGAACCGTGAAGCCCTATGAAAATCGACGGACGATTCGGCCTTTTAAAGGCAGAATGGCGCGGTAACACGAGCCGTTGAGATGAAAAAATTACTGCTGCCATCCTGCGCGCTTGCGCTCTGTTTTTTTTCGTCCGCAGCGTTGGCAGATCCCGCCGTGCCTGAGATCCAAGAACCGCGAGACGGCGAACAGACCATCGTGTTCTGTCCGCACTTCGCATGGAACCCGCCCGAAGGGGAATGGAACTGCGAGATTGAGGTCGCCCGGGATGTCTCCTTTCAACAGATCGTCGACAGGGATGTGATTCCCGCGCTCAGCGGTTGGTACGTTTGCGCTGAGCGCCTCGCTCCCGGCGGCTACTTCTGGCGTCTCCGTTTTCAAGAGGCCAACGGGCATGCGGGCGCATGGACTGGGGTTCGCCGGCTGAACGTCATTGAACCAAAGCGGACGTTACGTGTTTCGCCCGAAATGACCGAACCGCAGCGCGAATCGGTTTTTCAGGAACTGAAAAAGGATCCCCACTCGGTGCGGTTGGTTTTCGAGAAAGGCGTTTACCGATTTACGCCGGGGGTGGAGCAGTCGGTGATGGTGGTCAATAAAGGCAGAGACGTACTGATCGAGGGCAATGGGAGCCGCCTGATTAATTGCGAACCCTCCGCCAAGCTGTGGAACGTGGTGGATGCCGACAACGTCGTGATCGCGGATCTTTCGTACGAGTATGACCCGTATCCGGCGAGCTATGCGCGGGTGCTGGCCATAGACGCAAAAGCGGGCGCGATGGACGCCGAAGTGATCGATGGTTTCGATCAGGAGCGTTACCCGCGCATGGTCAACCAGATGTTCTGCTACGCGCTAAACCCGGCAAACCGCAGGCAACTGCATCCCGATCGCCCAGGCCACACCTATCTCGCTCCCGAAAAGACCCAGAAAATCGCCGAACACCGCTACCGTTACTTCGCGAGGGATGAGGGCGAGAGGGGTTCGATGGGCATGCTCCAGCCGGGCGACGAGGTCCTGATTCCCTACCGCCGGTGGCCCGTCGGCATGGTGGCCCGGTGCGACAACTTTCTTTTCCTCAACGTTGTCACCCATGGCGCTGAGGGCTCGGTTTTCATGGGGGGCGGCAACAAAGATATGAAGTTCATCGGCTACAAGAGCCGTCCCACGCGCGAACCGCTGCCAGGCAACGCGTGGGTGAGCGGCAACGACCGTCGCGGTCCATGGATTGAGCACTGCCTCTTCGAAGCGCTTTCCGACGACGGCCCCAACATCACCGGCAACCTCTACTTCATCGCATCCCAGCCGTCGCCCAAAAGCTTCCAGCTCGGTACCGGGCCCGGCTACCAGGACGCGGTCTGGAAACCCGGCGATGAACTCCTCTTCTGGGACCCTGCCACGGGCCGGATGCTGATAGAGACCAAGATCGCCGAGATCCTAGAGGAGAAGCCCGGCCATGGTAAAAAAACGATCGCCACCGTGGACGCGCCCTCCGGACTGAACCCCGGGACCGATCCGCGGCGGCACACCCATGTCTACAACCTCTCCTGCCAGAACACCGGGTTCGTCGCCCGCAACAACCGCTTTGTCGATGGACGCCGGTTCGGGCTGAACGTCAAAGCGATCAACTCGGTGATCGAGAAAAACCACTTCGAGGGTCTCTCCTCGAGCGCCATCTATATTGAGAACGAGCCGACCGGTTGGGAGGGAATCGTGGGCCGCAACATGGTGGTGCAGGAAAACTCCATCACCCGTTGCGGCTTCGGACGTGACATCTCCGGGCTAAAACGCGGAGCCATTCAGGTCAACCTTTGGCGGGTCCGCCAGCCAGGCGAGCGTGATGACGAGTCGCCGTGGTTGGGGCACCGGAGCATCCTGATTCGCAACAACGTGCTCACCGACTGGGAGACCTACGGCATAGCCGTCGACAATGTCGAAGGCTGCCGGATTGAAAACAACGAGTTGGCAAACCGCTTGAACGCGGGGTTCGCAAAACGAACCAACATCGGCATCTGGGTGCGATCGGTCACGAAGGGGGTGCTTTTGAAAGAGAACCGGATGACGGATCAGCGGGCTTTTGAGCAAATACGGATCGAGCCGCCCTCCTTGGGCGAAGCTCCGGCTCCGGCCAAGCCGCAGCCGACGGGTACTCAGGCGCCGCTCGCCCGATGAAGTGACACCGGGCATTCGCTTTGCAGCCCACTTTCGCAGTCCGCGCGCGGGATGAACACGGGGCGCGTAAAATTTCGGAATCAGGGTGCCGACATGGACAAGGTCAGCGCCGAATGCAGGACGGCGGTGAAGAGGGTGAGGACTGTATGGTGTCAGTTCCGTGTGCGGCCGTCAGTCCGGGCCGTTGCCAATGCGGCGGCGAGTTCTTGGACGACTTCCGTGTGAGCCTTCGCGATATCGTTGGTTTCGCCGGGGTCGGCGGACAGGTCGTAGAGCTGGTGAGCCTTCTGGTTTTTGCCGTTTCGGGTCTCAATGAGCTTCCACTGGTTCGCGCGGACTGCGATGGCGTTGTCGTGTTGGTCGCCTTGGATGAAAGCGACCTTGCGCAGGGCTGTGGTCGTCGGTTGGCCAAGAAGGACGGGCAGAAAGCTCAAGGAGTCTTCTCCTGCGCTTTCGGGAAGCTTGGCGTCAACGATCTCAGCCGCAGTGGCGAGCAGGTCGGTGAGGCAGAGTAGATGCGCGGAGGATGCTCCGGGCACGATCCGGCCCGGCCATCGGGCGATAAAGGGAACACGATGCCCGCCCTCGTAGGGAGTGCCTTTCCCGTCGTGCCACGGGCCATTGACCATGTGCCCCATGGCGCGTGCGTCGTCTCTGGCGGACTTCGCCTTCGTCCGCACGTCGCCCGCTTCGATAGCCAAGTTTAATTCCGCACCTTTGCTCCCTTTGAAGTCGGTCGCTCCGCCTCCATTGTCACTGGTAAAAAAGAGCAGCGTTTGGTCGCTGAGCTTGAGCTCGTCGAGCACCGTGAGGATCTGGCCCACATGGGCGTCGAGCTCCTGGATGTAGTCGCCGAACAGACCGCACCCGCTGGTGCCACGGTAGGCGGCGTTTGGCGTGACATGGGTGTGCGGCGCACAAGGCGTGAAATAGAGGAAGAAAGGGCGGCTGGCGTTTTCGCGGATGAAGTTGACGGCCTTGAGAGTCAGCGTGGTGTCCACCTCGTCCTCGATGCGCGGCTGGGCGATGCCTTCCGGCAAGCGGCCGTCCTTCGAAGGCCGGAATGGCTCGCCCGGCTTGCGCCCCACGATGTCGTGGTTCTCGATGAAGATGCGGAACGGATCGTTGTGGTTCTGCGGCACGCCGAAGTGATAGTCAAAACCCGCTTCCAGCGGTCCTTTGATCGGCGGTTTGTTCCAGTCCCTGCTGTAGCCGAGGTGCCACTTGCCAATCGCAGCGGAACGGTAGCCTTGGGCTCGAAGCAGCGCGGCCATGGTCATGCGTTCGGATTCGATGTTGTAGTCATTGCCTTCGCGGTGCAAACGCCACGGGTAACGCCCCGTCATCAAGCCGTAGCGCGACGGCGAACAAACCGATGCTGCTGTATGGGCATCGGTAAAGCGCATGCCCTCACCGGCCAGCCGATCAATATGGGGGGTCTTGATTTTCGTCGCCCCGTAGCAACTGACATCACCGTAACCAAGATCGTCGGCAAGGATGACGATGACATTGGGCTTCCCGCTCCGAGCATCGGCGGCATCCAAAAGGCTGAATGGCGTGAGGAGTAGGGCGGTGAGGAAGGGGAGTGCTGTTTTCATTTCGTTTCGGCTCTGGATTGGATGCGAGATCGAACCGCTCGGCGCGCGGTTTCGGGACATGCAGAGTCGTTACGGGAGCGACGGCGGTGCCCTCGATTTCGATGTGGTCATAGGGGTTCCAGACGAGCTTGCAGCGGTTCTCAATCAGGGCGCGCGGGCGTGGTGCCAGACTCGCTGATGTCATTCGGATCCGCGACGCTAGCGCTGTCAAAATGCCTCGTACATCCGCAAATTTGGGCGCAGTGTTTTGCGCCAGTACTTTGCGCTTGATGCGAGTGGGCCCGAAAGGGCTGGCAAAAGCGTTAAATTTGCGAAGCATGGCCACTGCTTCGACACCCCCCATCCCTCCCCATGACTCCGCGATCCTCCCTAATCATGTGCGGGCTGATCGCCGCCGGCATCGGCTCCTTCCGGCCTGCAAAACTGCAGGCTTCCCCGCAGTTGGTGTTCAACTCCACGCCGCCGCCGAATGATCTCAAGGGTTCTCTGGCGGCGCAGGTGCTCTTCGCCCAGAGTCAGGTGATTCCGGCCCGCCCGCGCGAGGGGGACAACCAACCGCATCTCGTCGGCCAGCGTAAAACACTGCTTCTGGTGCGTCCGCTCAAGCCCGAGGAAGCCGTGCCCATGGCGGTGGTCGTGCGCGACCGCCAGGGCAAGCCGCTCGGATCGGTCAATCTCAATCCGCCGAGGCTGCTGCCAAAGACGGCTTACCATTTGGAGGGCGCGCCGAACGCGCCAATCGACTTCACGCCGAAGAACGGCTCCTCTGCCGCGGTGCGGGAGCGTGGCGACTTGGAGAAGTTGAACGATTCAAGCGGGAACTTCCTTCTGAGCCAACTGCGGCGCCACGCGATGGTGGAGATCGAAATGGCCGACGGCCGTTGGGTGCGTGAGATTTATCTGCCGCAGTCCAGCGCGCTTGAAGGGGGGATGGTCCGGGCCAAGTCGCAGGCAGGCTACGGATCGACGATCCACTACAGCGGCAGGCAGGTGGTGCTGGCGCGCGGCCAGAGCCTTAACTTCAAGTGCGTTAATGGCGGCTGGTTCCGCGAGGGCGAGCTTGAGAACAACACACTGACCTACGCCAGCGACGCATGGAGCGTCGCGCTGCCGCCCGAGTGGATCGCACCCGGATTCACTCTGCAAATCCGCCAAGGCAACCTCATTGGCGAACTCGGCGGGGTTCGGGTCGGCCCCCCGAGCCAGCTTCTCATCCACACGATCGACCTCGGGATGCTGACCGCGCCGCGCGGGGCTTTCGCTTTCGCGAACGACCCAGAGGCCCACCGGGAATATTTCCAGACCGTGCCGACCAGCCGCCTGATCGTCAGCCAGTACGCCCCGCTTTCGCTGCCTGAAGTCATGATGCCCAGCGGCACTCTGCTCACCGAGTTGGATGAGAGCGAAGGCGGTTGGCACACCGGCAGAATGCGCCAGAGCATCGGCAAGGAGCTGATCTCCCACGGCATCGACAACGCCAATTACGGCATCAACAGCACCTCAGGCGAGGGGGAGAAGAGTCACCCCTACGTCGCCGCCCAGCTCGCAGCGCACAACAGCCGCGGCAAATACTCGAACGGCCTCCAGACGCACGGCGGTTCAGGCGGCGGCGGGATCGTCACCCTCGATCAATCGCTCGGCAACGAACTCAGTCACGAGGTGGGGCACAACTACGGCCTTGGGCATTACGTTGACGGCTTCAAGGGCTCGGTACACCGCAGCGCGGACCAGATCAACTCCACCTGGGGCTGGGACGCCGACAAAGGGCGCTTCATTCCGAATTTCTCCCCGATTCGCGGGGGCAAAGACACCTGCCTCGACGGGCAGTGCCAGGCGCCGTTTGACGGCCGTTCTTTCGGCCTGGACGCCATGGCGGGAGGCGCGCCCTTCTCGGGCTTCAACCGCTTCACCCTCTACACCCCGAATTCCGCCGTCATCATCCAGCGCTTCCTTGAGAGCAAAGCCGTCTTTGATGCGAACTCGCCGACCGGCTTCAGCAGGTGGAACGAAAGCTCCTCGCAGATGGAACCCTATAGCCACAGGGTGGAGGTCGGCCGCGAGACGAACGCACCAATCAAGGACCTCAACGAGCAGAAGCTTGCCGCCCTGCTGGCGGAGTATGACGTGGTCACGGTCGCCATGGCTGACGGCAACTGGACGCGTGACGTCGCCCTCCCGCCTGCCTCGGCTGCGAACCGCGGGCGAGCCGTCGCAGTCATTCACGAAGCCGGCTATGGCAGCGTCCTCTCCATCAACGGCGGGAAGGTCAGCCTCGCGCGGGGTTTCAAGAAGAGCTACGTATCCGACGGCAAACTCTGGAACGAGAGCGCCGTCTCGAGCCTGGCCGTTGAGCGCAAGCCGGCGTTATTCGGCGTGCCCGTGGTCACGCTGGTGGGCTACTATGACCCCCTCGGACAGCTGCAAAGCTACATCTACCCGGCCCTGCATGGCGCCTACGGTTTCTGCTACCCGGATGACGGCGCCAGCCTCAAGGAGGCCGACTGCCACCTGCTGGTGGAGACCGCGAAAGGGCCGCTGCGCTTCCGGCTTGCGGGCGAGCGGCTCGGCGGCCGCTTCATGAACAAGTTCCACGTCAACGTGCCCGAGGGCAGCCAACCGCGCGGTGTCGCCGTGGTCTGCCGGGGGAAAGTGCTCGACAAAAAGCCGATCACACCGCTTGCCGGGAAACTTGCCGTCACCGTGAACGGGATACCGGTACCCCAAAAAACGGAAGCGCCGCCCAGCGTTCGGCCGGTCGGAGGCGCTCCGCGCTAAGCGCTGCGCCGTGGGAAATCCGCCCGTGCGCCCGAACGCTCATCTACCCGCCCGCATCTCCGCATCTGCGAACTTCAATGCGGGCGGCGCGGAATCTTTTCGGTTTGGCGATTTCGAAATCATTGAGCGCGCAGGCCACGCGCCTGCGCGTCAACGCTCAAACAAAACCAACTTGCAGGCGTTGATTAAGACCAATCGGTCGCTGGAGTGCTCTCCGGAGAGCTCAAGAAACACAATCCGGAAATCGCGCCCTTCATACTGCCAGTCGATCTTAAGCGATTCCGTGGACAGAGTGTCGGTGCGGAACGGAAGCGCCGAGAACATCGGATCCAGAGGCACGGGAGTGAAGGGGCCCGTCTCCGAAAAACCGAGCTTGAGGGCGCCATTTTCAAGGACCATCCAGACCGCGCCGTCCGTCACTTTTTGAATACTGGAAGCCCTGAGTTCGGGAAAAATGGAAGTCCTGCGAAATCCAGATTCAGACAACGCCCGATTTTTTTCCAAGTACCAATAGTGATACTCCCGCTGCTGATTGTTGCGGCTTTCCCGAACTTTCATCGAAGACAAAATCTCACCAGCGAGAACCCAAGGCCGCGGCTGAGCCTTATTCCATTCGCTTTTCCAAACCGGTTCCAACATTGCAGTCACCGACTCGGCGCCCTGGGTCTCGAGCAGATATCTGAGGGTTCTTTCCAAATTCCGGTAGTTATCCGATGTCAGCCAGAGGTCGGAACCGCCGCGGTTCGCCATCTGCTCCCGGATTTTAAACGTTTCCAGCATGCTCGAAAAACGATCCTGCTGACTCTTCCTGGATAGCGCCGACGCGCTCACAGGCCCGAATGCCGAAACCAACGCGACGAGACCCAGCGAAACCGGCACCCAGCGGATTCCCGCCGACGGCGTCCAAGTGAAAGTGAAACACCACGCCAGCAGCCAAAATGCGGCAGCGACTCCGATGTAACGTAACTCCGTCAACCCGTACTCCAAAATCCTCACCCGGATCGATAGCAGAAGCAAAACAGCGAGCGGCGCGAGCGCTCTTGGAAAATATTTCGTGAACCAGCGGGACCATCGCTCTTTGGGGTCGTTCTTGAGGGGATGCAGCAGCAAGGCAGCGAGAATTCCGAACGCCGACAGAAGCAGCACGGGCAGCGCCACCCATCCATGCGGCCATTGCCCGGTGATGGCGATCCGCAACGCGTAGACGTAGAGGATCCCCGTGAAAACCGCCACCAGAGGCGCGAGCACCGCCTGGGTGAACACTCTCATCAACTGCGGATATCCCTCCTCTGAATCCAACGCTTTCCAATCCACCGGCACCCCCGCCACAAAGAAGAGCGGATGAAAAAATCCGAGGATCAAAATCGCAGCGTCGGCATATGCGTGTTCGAGTTTTAAAGTGAAGAGCTTGTCGGCGCTCAAAAGCGCAAGCTCCATCCCCGCCAGCAGGATGGCCGAGTGGATGCTTACTAGAATAAACCGCGAAAAAATTTGGAGGTTGAACTGCCAGAAACCCCTCGTCTCTGCGCCGACTAAAAATCCGATCACCGCGCAAAAGCAGTGAAGGCCAGCAAGCAGAAAAGCCCACTGGATGCCATGACAATACGGCTCGTCGAACAGCCCGGCTTTCGGAATAAAAAAGTAAGCTGACAGCAGGCACAGCCCCATCAGTTCAAGCCAACGCCCAACCGAATTCCGCTCGCAAAAAATCGTGATTCCGAAAGCAAGCGGGACCCCGAGCCCGGCCGACATGAGCACACGCTGGAGAAAGATCACCCAAGCCTTCGGTGCCGCGTTATGAACAAGCAGCATTCCGACGATCGCAAGAACGCTGGTGCATGCGATGAGCAGTGGAAATCTTCCCGCGGAAACCAGCGCGCCGACCCTGATATGGTTGAGAAACCTGCCTGCAGCGGAATTCATCGCCGTGCATCAGGAGGTTTTGAGGATGATTTTCCCGAGGGCGCCCGGGGTCATCTGCAGATGGTGCGCCTCCATGGCGCGCTCCAGCGGAAAAACGCTTCGAATCACCGGCCGCAAGCTTCCGTCGGTGAACCCTGAAAGCAGCTCGGTGTGGATTCTCCCGACCACTCCGGGGGCAGCCTTCGAAAGCATGATCCCGCGGATGTCCCCGTCGCGCACCATCAGTTCGCGAGGCTGGATTTGCACCATCCCGCGCGAGCCCACTACCGCCACGCAGCCGTTGGTGGAGAGCATCTGCAGGTCGCGCCCTAAGTTTGCATTTGCAAGCATCTCCACGATCAGATCCACGCCAGCGCCCTCTGAGGCTTCCAAAATCTGCTGTTCATACCCCGGTTGATGATGGTCAAACACGACGTCCGCCCCCTGGCTTTGCAGCAAGACTCGCCCCGCGTCGCTGCCACCCGTGGCGAAAACCCGCAACCCCGCCCGTTTCGCGAGCTGGATCGCCGCGATGCCCACCCCGCCCGTCGCGCCGTGCACCAACACAGTCTGACCGCGTCTGAGGCTGGCCCGGTGGAACAATGCGTACGCCGCCGTCGCGTAAGGAATGCCGACGCAGGCACCCTCTTCAAAAGAACTCTGCCGGGGCAGGGGATGGAGCTGTATGGGATTACACACGCAAAATTCCGCGTAGGTCCCGCTGACGCTGCCCGCAACGTAGACGCGCTGCCCCTTCCGGTATCCGCGCACCTGTCTTCCCACAGCCTCCACCGTCCCCGCACCGTCCATGCCGGGCGTGTATCCAAGCGCCGGAAGGGACGCGTACGTGCCGGAACGGATGTAGCAATCAACGGGATTCACGCCGGCGAATTCAATTTTGACCAGGACCTGATCGTCCGCGATTTCCGGCCTGGGGACCTCCTTCTGCACGAGCACCTCCGGGCCCCCGAAACTCTCAACGATGATTGCCTTCATAAATGGTTCGATGGCGAAGGCTGCCCGATTTCAGAAACGTATGGAAGCCCGCGCTTGCTTCGGCCTATGCTCACAGACGAGGAATCCAGGAACACATGAGCGCGCAAAACCATCCGCAGGCGGGCGAGAATCCAAAGGGCATTGAACATCCGGGCGTCATCGACTTTCTGGCGTTTGACGCTGCTTCCCAGCGCGTGCTGCTTGTGATGGTGGAACGGCGGCCTTGGAACGAGCCTGAACTCCAACTCTTCCAGCTTCAGGAAAAACTGAACGCCTATCTATCGTTCATCCTCGATGGCGAGATGGAGGAATCCTACCCGCAGTTTGCCCGCAAGCCGGTCTTGCTTCGGTTTGAGTGCGCCGCGCCGCCGGTTGATCAAGTGCTGGATTTTCTCCAGATCGTGCATGATCAAACCGCCCTTCAAGGGATCGACTTCGAGGTTGAGGTGATGGGCGGCGGATGCGGATGCGGCAAGCCCGGCTCCGAGTGCTCTTCGGCGCAATCATCCGAAGTCGAGCCGGCGGGCCGCCGCGATCCGGCCTGATCAAACCAAACGGGCTGGGGGACCCAGCTCGGCGACAGTATTGAGAACTTCAGGCCCGGGAGTATCGCGCTGATAAGAATCTATTCTTGTTAAGGTTTCTTACGACGGATGTGAAGGAGGACTAAAACCATTTTCATCGCGCCGGTGAAATCACTGGGCGACCTGCCCAAGCAAGCCTCAGCCGTTTCCGCATGCGGGAGCGCGTGCGGCGACTCAGCGGAGCACGCAGACCTGAAATTTTACGAGGTATGCGTGAATAGCTTCTGCTTGGCGATCAACTCCACCGCCTGAGGTGGCACCTTCGAGCGCCACTCGTCTGTGCCTGCCGAGATCGAAGCCAACACGTCCTTTGCGTAAATTCCAAGATTCTCAGACTTGCAGTTGTCGAGTCCCACAAAGGAGCCACGCTCGCGCAGATACGCAAATAAACTGGCGAGGGAACCCTCGATTTTCAAAGAGTCTAGCGTGGTCACGACCCCGGTCTTCGCGTCCCGCGACGGGTAGACGAAAAGCTTCATGTGATTTTTAAACAGACGCCCAAACGCTTCCAAGATGCCGCCAGGCAGATTGACGTAAGCCTGCTCGTTGAAAAGCTCAGCGAGACGCCTGACTCCAAGCGCCACACCGAGAGGTTCGCCCGTCATTCGCGCAAGGTAGGCGGCCAGCCGGTAGTATTCGGAAAAGTCCGAAACCAATACAGGAAACCCACATGCACCAATCACTTCCACGCGATCAAGAAAATCCTGAGGGTTCACGCGGGCACCGTCCGCAAGCAGGCTGCGCATCGTGATCTCCATCACCGGAACAACGGACTCCGCCTCGACGTCTGGAACCTGGCGGAACTTTTCCGCCGCGCACTCCAGGATGTCCATGTGCGCTTTGGTGAACGGATGAAACGCACCGGGCTCAACCAGCACCGACTTCTTGTAGAACACCTCGGAGGGCTGCAGCACGTGGCCGTCCGCGCCAAACATCGCGGCGCCTGAGAGACCCATCTGAACAAGCCGCAGGCTCATCAAACGGTTGTCCACACTTGCAAAAACATCCCCGCTGAATTCGATCATATCGATTTCGATCCGGCCAACCGACAGCTGATCCAGAAGCGAAGAGAGCAGCGCCTCCGGATCCTTGTGGAGGTACGCGGCGCCGTAGACGAGGTTGACTCCGACCTTTCCGAGCGCTTCCTGTTGCGCAGCGGCGTCGTTATCAAGCATTCGAACGTGCAGGATGATCCGGCTCGGATTCGCTCTTGGCGCGTGCTGGAAGGTAATGCCCATCCAGCCGTGGCATTCGCTGGACCCCTTGAAGGATCTGGCGGCAACCGTGTCCGCGAACGCGAAAAAGCAGGTCTTCTCGCCACGGCGGGAATCGAGTCGCTCAACGTCCAGCGCGTACTCATGCGAAAGCATCGCCTCGAGGCGCTCCCGGGAAACGTAGCGCCTGGAGAGGCCGTAGATCGCGTCCGAAACGGTCATGTCGTAGGCCGACATGCTCTTTGCGACGGTGCCGGCCGCGCCGCCGACCTGGAAAAACCACCGGACGACCTCCTGGCCGGCGCCGATCTCGGCGAAGGTTCCGTACCATGTGGGGTCGAGGTTTACTTGGAGCGCTTTTTGGCGGGTATCGAGAGCGGTGGTTGCCATAAGAGGTGGATGAGCCGCGGGAATAGTAAAAGTCCCGCAAACAGATTGGAAGACTGCATTGGATGCGGGTGCGGACCGCGGCGAGCGACTTGCCGCAGTGAATAAGCCGCGTTGTCAGCCAGTGGGCCGGAGCGGGCGCCGGAACGACTCACAAGTTATTCACAGGCACAGAAACCGCTCGCCATCAGCCGCATTTCTATAACACAATACAATGTATGTCATATGGAATGGATTTCGGGGCCGGGCGCCCGTCGGCTGGGCGGCGCGTCCGCCCTGTCGCCATCCCCGTCGCCAGCGGCGTGCACCGGTCCGCGCGTGCCGGCGGCTCATCGTGGCCGGGAGCGATCCGCAACGCCGAGGTTTGCGGACCCCACCGGTCCATGCGGAAGACTGCGCGCGCCGGCCTGACGTTTGCCGACGGCCGGCGCATCGGCATCCCCGCAGTGCGTCAGATTTGGCGGCAACTGCCGAGGGCCGGGACCGTCGGCCGCCACCTTGTCGGCGGATCCGCGGACCCGTAAATCGGATCTGATTTCAGGCCGCTCCAGCGGGACTTCTCCGCCTGAGCCGCCTGAGACCAGCGATGTGACGGCGCAAGCAACACAACGCTCATCCCGTCCATCCAAGCCAACTGCGCGACCGAATGCAGGCACGACTCCGAGCAGCTCAAAGCCCTCAACACGGCACCGGAGGTTTTCTCCTACAAAATCAGCATGCAGTCCCCGTAGGAAAAAAACCGGTACTCCTCCCGCACCGCAGTCCTATACGCCTCCATCACGAATTCCCGCCCCGCAAAGGCACACACCAGCATGAGCAACGTGCTTTTTGGCAGATGAAAATTCGTCAACATCGCCCCGACAACTTTGAAGTTGTAAGGCTCGCGAATGAACAAATCCGTCCGACCCTGGCCGGGCCTGAGCGGGATTTCGCGATGTGCGGACGCCTCCAGCACCCGGACGCTCGTGGTTCCAATCGCAATCACCCGCGAGGCCCGCGCCACAGCCCCCGCGGCCTGCTCCGTGAGATTGTACCTCTCCGAATGCATCGGATGATCGGCAGGATCCTCCACCTGAACCGGCCTGAAGGTGCCGACCCCGACATGCAGGGTCACGAATTCATGCGGAATCTGCTCGAGCATCTCGCTCGTAAAATGGAGTCCAGCCGTCGGGGCTGCGACTGATCCCTCCTCCCGCGCGTACACGGTCTGATATCGCGCCCAATCTTCCTCGGTTGCGACCCGATCGATGTACGGAGGCAAAGGCAGCACACCAACCTCGTGCGGGTCGATCGGCCGATCAAACACGACGATCCGGTCCCCATCCTCCAGAACCTCCGCGACAGAGCCGGCCACACCGCCTACTTCAATGCGCGAGCCGGACCGCATTCTGCGCCCCGGCTTCACCAGGCAACGCCATGACGCGTCCCCGATTCGCTCCAAAAGCAGAAGCTCAATCCGGCGGTCATCACTAAAGACCCGCGCTGGCATAACCCGCGTGTTGTTGAATATCGCCAGATCCCCCTCCTTCAAATAACTCGGGAAATCGACGACCCGCCTGTGCTCTATTCGGCCTTCCGAGCGATGAAGGACCATCATTCGGGAAGAATCCCTTCGAGGCGCGGGCACGTGTGCAATCAGGTGCTCGGGCAACGGATAGTCAAAGTCGGAGGTCCGGAGCGGCATGTGAAAACGCTGTTGTCGAATGGTCACAGCAGGTCGGGCGCAGAGTCCGCCGCGCACTCCGAGGCCCGCATGGCGATGCGCATCATCAACGTCCAGCGGTTGATCTCGGATGCCTCGATCCAAACCGCTTTCACCACCGGAACCAATTCTGCGCCATGGCGCTCAATCAACCCCCAGCCGGCCGGCAACTCATGAACCTGAACCGCACCCTGCTCGGCCGCCAAGTACCGCAGATTCGCCGACGGCCATCGAGCAAGTTTTTCAAGCTTCGTGCCGTTGTGGAGCTGCACCGACAGGGCTTCGATTTCTTTGATCACCGCGCCATACGCAGCGGAGCCCGCATCTTGGAAACGGTAAATGTCGAACTCCGGGAAAAGCGTTTCACCCTCGCGCAAAGTCGGAAATGAGCGGCGCATCACCGACTCATGCTCCTCTTTTTGCTGCTCAAGCTCGGCAAGACGGGAAAGGATCATTTCCGGTTGTGCGTCTCCGCCCGCTCGCTGCCGTCCGTGCAAACATTCAATCAAAAGAGTGGCTCCGGCGCGCAGCAGCAACGCGCCTTTCACGCGCTTTGGCGCCTCGGGCTTGCAAGCCGCTACATCTGCCCGCGTCTTTAGCGATGGCAGCGGAACCTCGGTCGCGGCGATTTTGAACCCCTGTTGCACGGCCCATTTCAGCGCCAAAGCGCGAAGAGTGCGCCGTTTGAAGTTTCCACGAGCGGCCATCGCTCAATCCTCCATTAAGAACTGAAAATCACTCAATGTCAGCGCTTTTGCGAAGGATTCCTCACCCAGCACATCGCTCGCCATAGCACTCTTGGTGCGCTGCAAATGGCGGATTTTTTCCTCAATCGAGTTCTTCACAACCAGTCTGTAAGCGATGACTTGGTGCGTTTGACCAATCCGATGGGTTCGATCGATTGCTTGGTTTTCAACGGCCGGATTCCACCAAGGATCAAAAAGGACCACATAGGAAGCCGCTGTCAGATTCAGGCCCATGCCCCCTGCCCGCAGTGAAATCAAGAAGACCGCGGAACCTTCGTGGGCCTGAAACTCGTCAACCAGTTCGCCACGATTCTCCGTCTCACCCGTCAGTATGAACGAATCCCATCCGCGAGCATCCACCTCGCGTTCCACGCGCTCGAGCATTTCCACGAACTGCGAGAACACGAGTACTTTGTGGCCTTCCTCCATCAACGGCTCAAGTAAATCGGTCAGAGCATCGAGCTTCGCGCTGTCGGCGTGTCCATGATCCTCGCTCACCAATCCTGGATGGCAGCAGATTTGACGGAGTCGCAAAAGCGAAGTGAGCACGTTGAAACGCTGCTTGTCGAGTTCCCTGCTCGTCTCGATCTTCAGGATCGCCTGGCGCGCACGCTTGAGTTCCGCGCGGTAGAGCAGCTCCTGTGAACCCTCCATTTCGACAAGCAAATCCTCCTCGATCCGCTCTGGAAGATCCTTGGCCACCTCGCCCTTGCTGCGGCGCAAAATAAACGGCCTGACCCGGGATGAGAGCCGCTGACGCGCGAACCCGTCGGTCCTCGAATCGAAGCGTTTTTGAAAATGGGACCGCAGCCCGAGCAGGCCCGGCATCGCGAACTGCATGATGCTCCACAGATCCATCAGCCGGTTTTCGATCGGCGTGCCGCTCAGCGCCAGTCGGTAACTGCCTGAAAGCGCGCATGCGGACACTGCGGTCTGCGATGCGGGATTTTTGATGTACTGGGCTTCATCCAAGACAATCGCATGCCATTGAATGGCAGTCAGCAGATTCGCAAGAATCCGGAGCTGCGCGTAATTCACCACCACAAGGTCGGACTGCTCGATGCATTTGCGCAGACTGGGCAAATCGCCTCCCTTCCAAGCCGTCGCACGCATTCCGGGCACGAATCGCTCCGACTCGCGCACCCAGTTTTGCACCACGGATTTCGGGCAGACCACGAGCGTGCACTTGCCATCGAAATCATCGCGCTCCCGAAGCCATTGGATCCATGTAAGCGTCTGCAGCGTTTTCCCCAACCCCATATCGTCCGCGAGGATTCCACCGAAGCGGTTGGTGCTGAGATAACACAGGAAATGGTACCCCTCGACCTGGTAAGGACGCATCTTCGCGTTGACCCCTGCCGGGATGGCGGGTTGGACCGCAACCTGAAGCTCACCAGCGCGCTGCAGCACCGCTTCGCGCGCGCTCTTCTCCAAAAGCCGGTTTGCGCTGGAATGCGCGAGCTGCAGCACATGATAACGCTGGGGCGGGCCATCCAGTTCGATGGAATTAATCCCCAGGTCATTCAACATGGCTTCATCGTCGCCTTCGAATTCAAAATCAAGACGCCGCCATCCCTTGCCGTCGAGGCGCACAAATTTTCCGCGCGCCTCCATGAGCATTTGGATCTCTTCACTCGTGAGCTGCGTGTCGCTGACGGAAAGCGCCACGCGCACGTCAAACCAGTCGGGCGTATTTTCCTCTACGCTCAGCTGCAAAGTCCCCTTCACCGCTTCGGTCCGCAAGCTGTCCAAGTCACCCTCTAGCAACAGCTCAATATCGGGAGGAACCTCTCCAAGCCACGCAGTGAACTCCTCGGGAAACCGCTTTCCAATCACGCGCACCCAACAGTCGGAAGAATCCCGGTAGTCCCGCACCCCGAGGCTTGTGAGCAACCCGGGAATTTTCCGCATCAAACGCGTGTCGGTCGTCACAATTACTGGGTTTTCATCGGTAGGAGATTCGAAGTTCTCCCAACCCCGGCCGGTGTAGGACTTTTCTCCATGCGGCTCCATGCTCGCCAAGACCCCGAGGCACAAACGCTCTTCCAAACCCTTTGTTTCCAGCCAGCAGCGAATCGAAACCGCGGGCTGCACCCATACGATCTTCTGTTCGATCTCGCTCGGCAGCGCCAATCCCAAGCCGGACAAAAAGCGGATCGCTTTCTCCGACTGCAACCCCAGCGCAGGAATCCTCAAAGGCACCGAAGGATCCATTCGCAGCAAAGGCGGTGTTTTATAAACCGTCCCGGAAGTGACGTAGACATTCAAACTTCCACCGCAGTAAAGAATGGGTTTCTCGGGCTTGGAGCCGTCCGGCTTTACCAACTCCAACAAATAGTCCGGGGCCTCGGATTGCGCCTCCACATCCCTCACCAACCTCCAACCGAGCGGCGTTTCAGCATGGTAAAAAGGCATCTCCTCCACCGAAACCATGTGCGGGTTGATCACCGGATTCAGCAGCATGCGGATCAACCGCTCCCTTGACTCTTCCCGGGAGTATCCCACGTCGTTCCTCATGGTTCCCGTTGCAAAAAAGCTTTCCGCCAAAATCCGCTCCCCGGCCGAACAGGACACACGGCCTTCTCCGAAAGCCTGCAACAATTCCGAAAATTCGCGCTCCTGAAGGTCCTCCCAATTCTGGCTGTCCGGAGACCTGCGCTGCAATCTGGCGTTC
Source organism: Chthoniobacteraceae bacterium (assembly GCA_044375925.1). Classification (GTDB taxonomy): domain Bacteria; phylum Verrucomicrobiota; class Verrucomicrobiia; order Chthoniobacterales; family Chthoniobacteraceae; genus Chth-196. The sequence continues at coordinate 34,998 of JBILLT010000008.1, forward strand.
GAGGGGCCCAGCATGAGCCGCAGGCACACTTCCATCCGGTAATGCTCGACCTCCAGATCCTCCAGCATCCGGTCCAGGCTTTCGTCCCAGCATCGAAGCGACTGCCGTCTAGTCCAGTCGCCGCGGATCTGGTCCAGTTCAGCGGCAGTGGTGATTTGCGCCAGAAACTTCGGTACCGGGAACCCCCTGCGCTGAAGGAAGCACGCTAGGTAGAGCCAAGCTTCCCAGGCGCTCCTGGGCGGCGCCGGCCAGAGCTCAATGAGCTCCCAGTGACCGAGCTGCTTCGGCCCCAGCAGCCGCATCAACGCCTCCGCCGTGAGGTTTTTGGACTCAGCATGAGTCTGGTAAAGCCCTTGCACATTTTTGGCGTAGCGCAATTCCTCCTGCAACAGCGGCCGCTCAAGCCTCAATGCAATGTGCTCTTCAAAACTCTGGGCCACCCCCTGCGCTTGTGCCGCATTCGCGCTCCCGGCGCCTGCAGGTTTCGCAGTCTCCTGCGGAGCCGTTGCACCCCCCTGCTCCTCTTGAGCCGCCTGAATTCCGGTCACCTCAGTCACCGGTTCCCCCAGCGCGCTGCAAAAAGCCAGCACCACGTGCTCGCATCCCCGCTCGGCGCCGCAACTGCACTGGACGGCCCAAGTACTTTTGAAGCACTCGGCGAGCACTCGGTGTTCTGCACCCCCTTCAACGATGCGGGCTTCAAACTTCTTGAGCACACCTTTGGTCACGCTCTCCGATTCCACGACCACAGTGGTCCGCGACTCGAGCTCGATCGCCCGCCGGCCATGCGCTGATCCAAGCAACCTGGCAAAGCCACGCAATGAAGAAAGAGTTTCTGGGGATCGCAGCATCGGGAGTAGCCCTCTAGAGTCGCAAACCTCCGCATTCCTGCAAGCGCAGACACGCGCAAATTCACCCCGATACCCCTCTATTTTGGAAGCTGCAAAAGCCCGCGCGCGCCACCCCTCGCCCCTGAAAGGGGGCCCAATGCGACCTCGCATTTTGCAAATCCCCTGCCAAACTCCGAACTGAAATGATCCGCGACTCTTGGATATTGTTCAGCTGGAACCTCAGCCAAATCAACACCGTGCCCCCCACCCTCCCCCACGGGCATGTGCTGAAGTCGGCCACCCGTGAGGACGAAGCAGAAATCCATGCGCTGGTCGACCGAGCGTTCAAATTCGAGCAGCAATGGAGTGGGAGCTTTTCGAAAATCGCGGCCCCGATCCACGAGCGTATCCAGCAGGCCTTTCGATCCCAGATGCTTGCAGCAATCGTGCTCTCCCACGGAAGCCGCATCATCGCCGCTTCCTGCCTCTGCACGGATCCTGATGCCGCCTTTCACTTGATTTCAGGCCCCTGTGTTCTACCCGAATACCGCAGCCGCGGACTTGGCACCACGCTCCTCGTTGAAAGCCTTCTGGCGCTCAAATCGTCCGAAATGCACGTGGCACGCGCCATCAGCAAGGACGGGACCACGGCGAGCAAGTTTGTCTACCGCAAGCTAAACTCGGTGCCAGAGCCATATCCCCACGGCCCGTTCGGGCATCTGGAGTAGGGTCCGATGGTCCGTAGTTTCGCGGATCGCTGCTTAGGTCTGCCCCACTCTTAATTGGCACTCTAAGCCCCTGCGCAATCGGCCCTCCTCGGCGAGCCGCTATCCGGAGCCGCCAGCTCCGGCCAAACCCTCGGGTGAATCAAACCGTTTCCGGCGACCCCGCTCCGTCCGTCTGATTCCCCGCTCGGTCGCCAGCCGAAGCTTCCGGCTGATCTTCGACGATCTCTACTTGAACCCTCTCCGAATACCGCGCCGCAGATGCCGCGGCGAGCGACCGTATCGCCTCGATTGTCTGGCCGTGTTTGCCGACGATTTTCCCGACATCTCCGCGGGCGACACGCAATTCATACAAAGTTCCACCGCGGGAGTCTTCTCCACGCTGAACTTTGGAGACGGTCGCCTCCGAAGGATGATCCACCAGATGCCTGACTACAAACTCTAGAAAAGATTGCATGCTGATTCTTTGATCGTCTTCTGGAAATTCTGCAAATTTTCCAACCAACCAACTACTCTCTGCGTCCGCTCCGCCTGCCCTGCATTTTACAAACTAAAAGTGCCGCGCTGGATACAAGTCACCAGAGCGGCACTCAGATTTCAGGTTGCCCGCCAGACTAGGCTGCCGCGGCGGCCTTCCGGGACCGATTGATGATACTGCCAACCGTTTCGGACGGCTGCGCACCTTTGCTGATCCAATAATCTACCCGCCCGAGATCGATGTTGGAGTTCTGCCCTGCTTTCTTGGGGTCGTAGTTGCCGATGATTTCGATGAACTTCCCGTCACGCGGACTCCGGGAGTCTGCAACAACGATTTTGTAATAAGGACTATTGGTGGTTCCTTCGCGGCGAAGACGGATTGAGACGGACATAAATAACGGGTTCTGACTGCTTCGATTAAAAATGATTAAAAATGAGGTTAGTTTAATTCCGGCCTGGATTGCCACCTTTAAATGACAGTCCCCGAACCACGGCACTCTAGCGAATGCCGTTTCTCTGGCCGCGGGACAGCATTTTCTTAAACTGACCCATATTCTTCATCATCTTGCGCATCATCCCAAAACGATTCACAAGATCATTCACGTCCGTCACCGAAACCCCGCTCCCTTTCGCAATCCGCTGGCGGCGGCGCGCATTCAGAACGTCGGGACAACTCCGCTCCCGGGGCGTCATCGATAAAACGATCGCCTCCGTCCGCTTGAGTTGCTTTTCGTCAACGGAGAAGTCCTTCAACTTATTCATGCCCGGGATCATGGCAAGAATATTCTCCAAGGGCCCCAGCCTCCTGAGCATCTTGAACTGCTCCAGAAAATCAGTGAAATCAAACTCCGCCCGCCGGAACCGCTCCTCCATCCGCTTCGCATCCCTCTCGTCAATCGCGTCCGCCGCCTTCTCCACAAGGCTCACGATGTCGCCCATCCCCAGAATCCGGCCCGCCAAGCGATCCGGATGGAAGCTCTCGAATTGCTCCAGCTTTTCACCGGTCCCGGAGAACTTGATGGGCCGCTGCACCACCTCCCGCATCGACAATGCTGCCCCGCCCCGGGCGTCCCCATCCAGCTTCGTCATGATCACCCCCGTGATCGAAACGACCTCGTGAAAACGCCGGGCCACGCTCACCGCCTGCTGCCCGGTGGCAGCGTCCACCACCAGCAGCACCTCCTGCGGCTTGATCAATTCCTTCAGCCGGCGAAGCTCCTCAAGCAGCACCTCATCCACCTCCTGCCTGCCCGCCGTGTCAAAAATCGTCAGATTTCCCGGCTGTGTTTTGGCCCATTCAATCGCACGCTCCGCCTCGCCAAGAACATCCGCGCTGCCAGCCGCCGGAAGGTACGCGGGAACCCCCACCTGACGCGCCAAAGTGGCCAACTGTTCCACCGCCGCCGGACGGTACAAATCGCAGGCCACCAGCAGCGGATGCCATCCCTGCTTCTTGAGCCACAGCGCCAACTTTCCGCTGGAGGTTGTCTTGCCGGCGCCATTGAGGCCCACGATCATGATCCGCGCCGGATCCTGCAGTTTCAAGGGCTCCCCGTCGCCCCCGAGAAGCGCAGTCAACTCGTCGTGAAAAACTTTCACGATCTGCTGCCCCGGCGTCACCGACCTCAGGACGCTTTCTCCAAGGGCCTTTTCCTTTACCTTTGCAATAAAAGACTTCGCCACGCTGAATTCGACATCCGCTTCCAGCAGCGCCATCCGGACGGCGCGCAGCGCCTCCTGAATGTTCGCCTCGGTGATCTGCCCTTGGCCGCGCAGATTTTTAAAGACGTCCTGGAGTTTGTCTGAGAGGAGCGAAAACATAAAATTTGGGATGCGCTCCCGGCGGCGGAGGACTATCGGCGCTTTGGCTACAAGTCCCTGCTCCGGAGAGGCTAATGTGTCACTGGGCAGTCGAAGGTTTTGGAATGGATTCGGGCACCGCGTCGCAGATAAACTGCCACTTGATTTCAACCTTCTTGGAATGCACCAGCGCCGAAAGGATTACGGTCACATTCCGCGATTTGAGGGGTTCAACCAGCACACCCTCCGCCTTCTTCGTGGCAGCGTCGTATTTGACGGGGATCGGGCCGACGCCGCTGATTCTTATCTCCACCGTACCTGGCTCCACCTCCCCCAGCACGGCAAGGTCCGCCTTGACCACCGGTTTCAACTCTTTCACCACTTCGCCCTCGAAGGGCATCGTCACCATCGACGCCGCTGCAGCGTGCGTCACCTCCGCGGGAGCAGGCTGGGGAGCGGGATCCCCGCTTCCGCCGATCATCGCAAGAGCGTCGGAAAAAATCTTGGGCTTTGTGGATTCGATGGCGTACCGGCCGAGTTGGTCGGCCGGGCTTTGGAAGGTGAGTCTCTGGCCGTACACGGTGAAAGCCGCCTCGTAGCCGGCTTCCATGGCGATGCTGCGGATCAGCTGGTTGTGCTCGCCGTAGGGGTACGCCAGCACCTTTACCGAGATCCCCAAATTTGATTCCAGCAAACGCTTGGACCCTAGCATCTCATTCCGAAGCCACTCCTCGTAACTTGCAAACTGGCTCTGAAACTTGCCGCTCTTTGCGCGCAAACTCTGGTGGTTGATCGTATGGCTTTGGATATCCACCCCCGCGTCACGCATCTCCTTCAACTCATTCCAAGAGAGTGAGGCGCCTCCCGCAAGAGCCCCCCCCTTCACGTACGCGGTGTAGATGAACATCGTGAACGGGTAACCAAACTTCTTGAGAATCGGCCACGCCACGTCGTGGGAGGATCTGAACCCGTCATCAATGGTGATCAAACAGCTCTTGGCAGGAATGCTCGCCTCGCCCCTGCGCCACGCGAGAAATTCGGGCATCCCGATCACCGAATACCCCCCCTCCTTGATTGCGCTCAATTGCGACTCAAAAGCCGCAGGCGTGATCCCAAGGGCGTCCTTCGGCTTTTCTTCGAACCGATGGTAGCACAGCACGATGACCGACCCCGAGGTGTCCGCATGCTTGACGGGCTGGACCGGCGCGGGCGGTGCCGGCTTCGAAGCCTCCGCATCCACCGCGGGCTGCGGCGCGTTCGCTGCAATCGCGGCGGGCGGCGGCTCCGCCGAGGGCAAAGACGGGCGCTTGCAAGACCACAGCAAAATCGCCGCGCCCAAGGGCGCAACAACGCACAGCTTTTTCACAGAACGGACGGCTTCGAACACAACGCAAACATACTATAAAAGCTCGCGTTGCAAAGCGGCTTGCTGCGTTTTTACGATCCTCACGACCGTGGCCGAAAATGCAGATTCCGGGATCGGCCGCAGGCCTTGCCCATTCAATGACCCGCATCCGGCCGCTGAAATCCTGTGCCCGCCCCGCGAGAAGCCGGCTGATCGCGCGACGCCGCGGTCGCATCGCACTGGGCGCTTTCGGAGAAGTTCTTGACGTCATGCAAAACCCGAATCTCTGCCAGAGCAAGCCGTCCCCGCCCTCCCTCCCGATCCTCGAGGACAAAATCCCGCCCGGCGAAAGGGCTGTTTGGATTTTCCGCGGAACCCAAGTGGTGGGCAGCGTTGCGCATGCCGAGGCCGGCCGTCTCGCCCCCGCCCTTGACCCCGCGTAACACACAGCGAGGATCACAGCCCGGGCTTCACAAGCGACTCACGTTGCCGCCCTGGAAGTGAAAAACCTCACTGTGGCGTCCACGTATTTCAACTTTGACGCCGCCTGCTTCCAAAGGCACCTCCACGGTGCAAACGGCGTCTTCGGCTTGCCAAGGATTCACGGCCAGGACAATCCATTCATCGGCGCTGACACGCATCCGGCGTATGAGCGGTCTCTTTGCTTTCCAAAGGACGTGCGCGGGCTCGTCGGCCATGAGTTTTGCAGAAGCGATCTTTGCGGAAAAATCCGAAACCCGGCCAAGGCTGCTCGCAAAGACTGGAAGCGTGTGGTAGTATTGACCAGCCCGCTTTGGCTCGGAGCCCCAGAGCGCGATGCCGCGCGCTCCGCAAAAGTAGGGCAGCACGGCCATGGCCTCGGCAAGCCAAGGTGCGACCTCCTGACCAGCCAGCTTCTTGTTGGAATCATGGTAGCGCAGCCACTCATAAGCGTAGAGAGGTTTGCCGCCGTAGCGTCTGGTGCGCTCGACGTTTTCTTCCACATTGGCCGCCATGTAGTAGACCGAGTCGGGTTTGTCGTAGAAAACGTAGATGCTGGCGATGTAGTAGTCGACGAAGGGATCGATGTGCTGCCATAGCTCAGCATCGCTTTGGTGCGTGCCGTCGATTTGCTGCGCGGACTTGCCGGAGATTCCGAAGTAATCGCGGCGAAACGGCTGCGGACCGTAAATACCGACGGGAGTGCCGGGGAATCGTTCCTTGGTCCACTGGCACGGCAACGTGAACCAGGTGGCCCACTCGCGCAGATAGGCGTCGGCAAACTGCTCGCGGGTGTTCGTCTTTGATGCGGCGCGCACCGCGGGATCCGCCCAAAGTTTGTCGATGTCCTCCTCAAAGCTGAACTCGATGTCGTGCACAAAAATGGCGTTGCGGTTGCCGCGCTGCTCGATGTTGCGTCTGACGATGCGCTCAAAAAAATCGGGCTTCTGCCAGGGGTTGGTCTTGTTGGTATCAAGCGTCTTGCGAATGTTCTCTTTCTGCCTCCCCGGGTAGTCGGAATAGGTGCTCAAAAGGTCCACCATCTCGAATCCATGCGCCGCAGCCTCGCGATAGTTCGTTGGATTGTCACCGCCCGCCACATTCCAAAAGGCGCGCAAACCACCGCTCATCTGCACGCTGCGGATTTGATCCCATGCCGCCGGGGGGGCACTGTTGTGGTCTTTATTTTCGATCTGCTCCTGTCCATTCAGCAGGACAGATGAAGAAAGCATCAGCGTTGCGATAAGAATGCGTGGGCTCATGGAAGTTTTTTGAGGGAAATAAATGCGAGTTAAAAGACCGAACGAGACGTCACAGGCAATTTGCGAGCACCTGCATCGTCTCACCCTGGCGTTGCTCAACAAACGACCTTGCTTTCATTGCCTTTGCCTTGGCTGTGTCAGGCTCTCTGGCTAGGGCTAGCACCGCCGGCACGATGCCGGGAATCTCGCTGGCCTCGTCAAGATTAAAGAGCCAATCGCCAAGACCGATATCTCTCCACATGATGCCTTTGCTGGTCTGCTCCTCCCAGCGGCAGACGATGGCCGGGATGCCATGGCCGATGCAAAGAATCGGACTGTGCATCTCCGCGCCAAAGAGGCCTGCGCTGCGGATGTAGGTGCTGACGGCCTCGCCCGTGAGCCAGAAGTCAGAACGCCAGACAACTTTCGCCCTCACATCGTCAGGCAGCCTTTCGAGGAGCATTTCTTTACCGAGAGTCATCTGCGTCTCATCCTCGGGACAAATCAGCACCCGCATCGTGGTCTGGCGGACGACCTCAACGATGGCCTGACGCAAAGGCGCGAGATCGTGCTCCTTCATCGTTTCATTGCGGGCGTTCTTTGTCTCGTCCAGCGATGTCCTACGCGCGCCGATTGTCCAGTAAGGCGTGTAGCGCAGACGGGGAATGCAGCAAAGAAAACGACCTTCCTTCAGCCCGTTCGCCTGCAGAAAGGCGATGGCACGGTCATCATCGCGCAAGTCGGTTGCAAAGGCTCCATCAGGACCAAAGCCCAGAACTGGACAGGTACAGCCGCGCCGTTGTGCCTCGGCAAGGGAAACACTGTCGCGGAAGAAAACGAACTGCGCTCCGCTCATGATGGAAACGGACTGTTGGAACTTTTTCACCAATTCAGGCTTCGCTGTGGCGGTGTCGGGTGCATTGAACGTGATGCCATAAACACCGTAAGGTTTGCCGGTGGAATCGCGCCACTTGGCGATGTCCTGTCCCGCAACGAGCGACGGGCCGGAGCCGTGCAAAAGGAAGTCACATTGCCGGAATGCGGCCTCCAACGCACTTGTTGTCTGGGCAATCTGGAGCCTCGGAAAACGGGCGAGTAGCATCTCGGCAACGCCGTTGCCCACGCTGCTGGGCCAGAGTATCACCTCGATTTCCGGCAGATGTTTTTCGAGAATAGCGAGCACGCCCGGTGTGTGCGCGATGTCGCCGATATTCACCGTCTGCCACGAGGACCGGAGCAGGATTCGGCGCGGCCGTGATTCCTTCGCTGCGAGGCGACCCATCATTGAAACAAAGCTGGTGCTCAAAAAGTGGCGCCGCGAAATGTCGCTGAAACGTTGGGGCAGCATGATGCTTTTAAAAAATTAGCGAACGCCTCGGGTCTCGACGTCCTCTCTGCCGACGCCGCGCTCCATCAACGTCTTCAACTCTTCGAGATGCTTTTCATAGACGCCACGCGGGGTGGTGTTGTGCTGCTTGCACAGCATGGCGGCCATGCCGAGCACTTCTCCCATCATGCCGGTGGTACGCTGCACACGCACGGTGCCCAGCGCAATGTGGGTCACGCTGATGTTACGGCCGGCCATCATCAGATTTCCGACATTGCGCGAATACAAGCAACGGTAAGGAATCGGGTAAGGCTGGATCTTAAACTGCCGCGCTTCGGATTGGAAGGCCTCGCAGGCGCACATCGGCTTCTCCGGGTAGTGCAGGTCGATAGTCCAGGTCGTTGTCACACTGGCATCCGAAAAGGGTCGCGCCTCGACAATGTCCTGCTGGCGCAGAAGCACGTCGCCAAGCAGGCGGCGGCTCTCGCGCTTGCCCCCGATATAGGCCACCCAACTGAGCTTCTGTCGGGCGAACTCTTCTTTGAACTTCGGATCATTTTTCAAAGTGGCCCAGTTGCCATAAACGACCCGCAGCCCGTAGTCCCGAATTTTCTCAATGTCGGTGATGTGATTGCGCATGGCGCCGGTCTCCCAGTCCCAGTCGCCGCGCTTTGTTTTGATCGCGTTCTCCGCATTAAACTTGAGCGCCCACGGGCAAACAGGGAAAGTCGAGGGCTCCGCGGTTTCCTCGGCGAACCACTGCACCGACGTGCCCATGACCAGCTCGTCAGCTTTGTCAGGCGCGAACTCTTCACCATGTTCCTCCTTGCTCTCACGGCCGTAAGCGGAATCCGCTCCGGCCATCGCGCCGACGACACCGTCACCCGTACAATCCGCGACAAGCTTGGTTTTGAATCGCAAACGTTTCCCCGTCTTGATGTCCTGCGCCAGAACGGCGCCGATGTGATTGCCATCCATCTCCACGCTGATCGCACGCGTGCTGAGATAGAGCACGATATTTTTCTCCGCGCCGACGACTGCGAGCTTCTTCCCATCCTCGTAGTTGCCGGCCGGGCCTGCATTGTGAATACGGCGCTGCGGTTCTTTTTCAAACAACTCGATGACCGCCTGACTGCGTGGCAGGTCGCGTGATTTTTTCGCCTGTTGGAGGCTCCAGTAACCTACCGGACCAAGTTCCTCGAGAAGATTGCCAAGCCGCGGGTACGGCAATTGATGAATGAGGCCGGACAATCCGACGCGGACCTCGGTGCTGTTGTTCCCTCCGAGCACCGGGCGGTCGTGAATAAACGCCACCCTACATCCTAGTCGAGCTGCGCTCACAGCCGCACAGCACCCCGCTGCGCCACCGCCGACGACCACAAAATCAAATTCGCCTGCTTCCTCGGGGTGCTCCGGCAAGTCCAACAGCACGCGACGCAGCGGAGCCAACGTCGCAAGGTCGTTCGGCGGTGCTGTCGTCTCTGTGTCCGGCGAAAAAAACAGCGCATCGCATCGACCTGCAAACCCCGTGAGATCATGCAGTGCAATCTGCGCCGTCCTGCCAGCGACCTCCACCACGCCGCCATCCTGCCAATGCCAGTCCGCACACTCATTGCCAAAAGTCACCGCTGACGGCTTCCCTTCCACAATCACCTGAAAAACCCCAGGAGTGCCTTCCGCCCGCATGTCGGGATGCGTCTCCGCTGTCTTCCACGGAGCTGCCCAGTCTCGCGTTCGCACCCATAGCCGATATTTGCCCGCGCGTGGAAACCCGAGCATCGTCGTCGCATCTTCCACAGGCACGCCCATGCCATGCGCCAGCAGAAAAGCGGAACCCATGACATCCATGCTTTGCTGGTCAACAACCCAGCCGCCGGGCTGAGCGAAACCCTCGGCCTCCAGAAAAACGCCCCCACCTGTTTCAGCGTGAAGCGCTGGGACGATTGCGGAAATCGCCAGCGCTGCGAACGCTCCCACTCGAGGAAGGCAACGCGAGATTCCTGAAAGCGCCGAGGCAAGAAAGGGCGGGAGGGCGGTCTTCGATAGGGGCTTCACGCCCATGAAACTACCCTTCTCGCCCTTGATTTTTGATGCGCAATTTTAAAAAACTTCCTAAACAACATTCGTCCCAGCCTAATGAAAATGCGGAAACTCATGAGAAAGTCTCCAGCCCAGCCGCCCGCACGACGCTACTTCAAGGAAGTCCGTTTCCGGCAAATCCGAGCCCTCGTGGAGCTGTCGCGGCGGGGCAGCTTCGCTTCGGCGGCAGCGTCTCTCGGCCTCGCCGTACCGTCGGTGTGGCAACAGGTCCGTGCTCTGGAAGAAGAATACGGCGTGCAACTTGTCGTAGCGCAAGGAGCGCAGCTTTCTTTCACCGGGGACGGGCAAACGCTCGTGGATCTGGCCACTCCGCTCGTGGAGGGCTTTGATTCCCTTCGAGAAATCTTCACCGACCGCCATCGTGCCATGCCTCGCACCCTCACCATCGTGGCACCCGCTCCGATGCTTCACGGAGCCCTGCGCAAGCCAATCGCCGCCTATCGGAAAAAATTCCCCGCCGTAAATCTCACCCTGATCGACCGGCCTTCACAGCTCGCACGGGAGTTGATCGAAGCGGGCGGTGCCGATATCGCCATTATCGGCATCGCCGCCTGTGATGAACCACTGACGAAATTCGAAGTGTGGCCGCTAGCCAGCTATCCCTTCCAGCTCATCTGCCCACTCGATCATCCACTGGCCAGAGCGAGGCGCGTCACCCTCGCAGGCATCGTCCGGCATCCGCTCGTGCTGAGCGTCGAACAATCCAGTTCCCACCGCCAAATCCGTCATATTTTCACGCAGGCCGGTCTCGGCGAACGCATGAAAGTCACCACCACTGCGACCAACCGCGACCTGCTGCTTGACTATGTATCCATCCGCCTCGGCGTCACCATCTGCACCAGCGCCAACGACGCGAAACTCCCACGCCCGGGTGCCGGCGAGTGCGAACTCACCATGCGCAACCTCGCGGCGCTGTTTGGACAAGAGAAAGTCGCCTTGATTCAACGCAAAAGCCGCTACGAATTGCCGCATATCCGCGCATTCCGGGAGCTCGTCGTCGCGGCGATGGCCAAGGATTGATCGGCCGAGATGCCCGGAAAAGACTCCGTGAGTCCACGGCCCCGCCCCCCGTCACTGCAGGCCGAGCTTCAAAAATGTGTCGTCCACGTGCTGGAAATGGACCTCCAGCGAACAGAGCTTCTCGATCTCAATCACGGTGAGCACCTTTGCGATCTCCTCCTCGGCGGCGAGATTTTCCTGAAGCGAAATATCCCCCTGCCATGTCTTCATGGCCGCCCGTTGCACCGCCTCGTACGCCGCCTTCCGCTCGAGCCCGCGGCGGGTGAGTTCGAGAAGAACGCTCTGGCTGAAATACAGGCCCTTGGTGAGGCGCAGATTGCGCATCATGTTTTCCGGATACACCAGGAGCCGGTCCACCAGCTTCGCAAGCGTCACCAGCATGTAGTTTAGCAAAATCGTTGAGTCAGGCATGATGACACGCTCCACCGACGAGTGTGAGATGTCGCGTTCGTGCCAAAGCGCCACGTTTTCTAGAGCCGCCATCGAATTGGACCTGAGGATCCGCGCCAACCCGCTGAGCTTCTCCCCCGTGATCGGGTTGCGCTTGTGGGGCATCGCCGAAGAACCCTTCTGGCCGGCGCTAAAGTATTCCTCCACCTCGAGTACTTCGGTGCGCTGCAAATGCCGGAACTCAGTCGCCCAGCGGTCGACGCTTGAACCGATCAACGCCAGTACGGACTGAAACTCGGCGTGCCTGTCCCGCTGGATCACCTGAGTGCTGAGCGCCGCCGGTTGCAATCCGAGCTTCGCGCAAACATGCGCCTCAATCTCCGGCTCAAGGTGCGCATGCGTCCCGACCGCGCCGCTCAGTTTTCCGACGCGGATCCTTCCCTGGATTCCCTGAAGCCGTTCGAGAGCGCGTCGAAACTCATCGTACATCAGCGCCAATTTCAGGCCGAATGTGACGGGTTCCGCATGAATCCCATGGCTGCGCCCGATCATTGGCGTGAGTTTGAACTCCTTTGCGCGCCTTCCCGCCACATCGATGACTGCCTTCAAGTTCGCAAGCAGGATGTCGCTGGCCTGCGCCATCTGCACCGCAAGCGTGGTGTCCAGCACATCGGAGGAGGTCATCCCCTGGTGCATCCACCGCGCCGCGGGCCCGACGTATGAGGCGACGTTTTCTAAAAACGCGATGACATCGTGGTGGGTGCGGCGCTCAATTTCCTCGATTTCCTCCACCACAAACTTGGCGCGGGAGCGGATGGCCCTCGCGTCCTCGAGAGGGATCAGGCCGCGGGCCGCCATGGCCTCGCAGGCGAGAATCTCGATTTCGAGCCAAATTTCATACTTGCGCTGTTCTGTCCAGACAGCGCTCATCTCGGGAAGGGAATAACGGCTAATCACAGCGGCGAGCTTTAACCGCTTTGCGCTGGCGTCAAAAGAAAAACCGCCCGCGAGGCAGGGAGATGTAGGCGCGCGAGGGGCGCTCCCCGGATCCGGGAACCACCTTGCAGGCCATTTCCCAAACTTTTCCAAAACTTTCGCCGGCGGCGCCCCGTAGTGAGGTGTGTTATGAGCGCACAACACCTAGAAGTATTAGAAACCACGGTCCAGAAGACGCACCAGTGGCTGGAGGCCATCTCCGACCGCTCGCATCTGGACACCCACCAATCATACCAAGCCCTGCGCGCCGTGCTGCAGACCCTCCGGGACCGCCTCCCCTCCAACGAGGCGGCGCACCTCGCAGCCCAGCTCCCGATTCTGATCCGAGGCATCTTTTACGAGGGTTGGCGCCCCTCGGATTCTCCCGATCCGATGGATTGCGCCGAATTCCTGCAACGCGTGGCCGACAAGATCGTGACCCCGCGCTCCATCGATCCCGAGGCGGTGACCCGGCACGTGCTGCAGGTGATGGGAAATTTCCTTGCGGAGGGCGAATTGGATAAAATCAGCCGGATCCTGCCAAAGGATTTCCGCGATCTGTTCGAGTAAACCGCCGCCAAAATCATCCGGCACTCGCCGGAGCAAACGGGGAAAGCGATGCCCGGTCTGCTGGGAGAAGAAAAGGCGCGGCATTGCGTTCGGAGCCGCCGCTGGTTGCCCGTGGAACGGCGGCCCGCAGTCTTTGGAGTCGGGGCAAACTCGCGTGGCCCCTCCTCCAAAGGGCGGCACGCGCCCCGCTTCCGGCCCTGCTCCCCGCGACGGCGAAGGGCGGCCCGATGTGGCCACAAGGGCGAGAGCCGGACCACTGAGCGGGGGATCCGCAGCGTTCAAGCGCATCACGGACCCCTCGGTGATCCACCCGTTCACCCGTTCACCCGTTCACCCGTTCACCCGTTCACCCGTTCACCCGTTCACCCGTTCACCCGTTCACCCGTTCACCCGTTCACCCGTTCGCATACTCACGCACTCACGCACTCACGCACTCACGCACTCACACGTTGAGTTGGTGAACTCTGGCAGCCTGGTGGTGGCGGCGCGCTCAGCGGGGCTTTGGCAGCGCAAATGCAACCCAGTAGTCCCCCGCCGCTCCGCCGAGCTTTCCGCCCCCGGTCGCGGGCTGCAGGATAAACTGTCTGCCGTCGGCCTCGAAACAGGCGGGCGGCGCGGTGCCATGCAGGGGGAGTTCGCTGCTCCAGAGCTCGCGGCCGTTGTCGGCGGCGAACGCGCGGATCTTTTTGTCGCTCGTTCCGCTCGCAAACACCAGACCGGCGCGCGTGACGATCGCGCCGCCGAAATTTTCCTGACCCGTTTTCGGCACCCCCGCCGCGGCGAGCTCGTGGTATTCGCCAAAAGGAACGCGCCATGCAATTTTGCCGGTGTTCAGATTGATGCAGTTTAACGTTCCCCACGGCGCCGTGCAGGCGGGGTATCCGCGCGAATCTTTCACCCGACTGAATCCTCCAAATGTCCACTCCCTCCCCGAACTCACCGGCGGTGTGCCACCCGGACGATCCCTGCAAAGCAGAAAATCCAACAGAGGCGCAACGTCCGACTCGCCGAGATGAGGCATCGGCGGCATCGACGCACGCCCGTTCCGGATCAATGCGCGGATTTCAGCGTCGCCCATCCGATGCCGGACGCCCCTCATGGGAGGCGCGTGGCCCACGCCCTTCCGATCCGCTCCGTGACACGGGGCACAGTTGGTCTGAAAAATCTGCTCGCCGCGCGTCGGCGGCGTTGCGGGCGCGGGATCGTCATCGCGAAAGCACGTGATACTCCATGGCACTTCGTTGGAGGTAACGTACAGGAATCCCTGCGCGTCGGCGGCTGCGCCGGTCCACTCCGCCCCGCCGTGGATGTTGAAAAGGATCGTCGGACGGGCTTCATCAAACGAGGGAAACGCGCCGATATTCGCCCGCTCAAAGAGCGGCATCACCGCCGCGCGATCAGCATCGGCAGCCGGCAGATCCGCCTGAGTGTAGGCCTGCCTCGCGAACGGCTCGGGCAACAATGGCGCGGGCTGGTAGGCCGCTGTCTCGTCGCCCGGCAATCCGTGGGTGTCCACACGCACGAGTCGGAAATCGTACAACGGCTCCCCAGTGACACGGTCCAGAAGAAGCGTGTTGCCGAGCTTCGTCACCTGAGCCACGGCGTCCACCTTAAGGCCGTGGCGCTCCACGGTAACGAGATTGGGCGGCGCGGGAACATCCCAGTCCCAAATGTCGTGGCGCAGTTCCTGAAAATGCCAGAGCCGTCTTCCGGTCAGCGCGTCCAGCGCGAGCACGCAATTGCTAAACAGGTTATCGCCTTGATGATTCAAGCCGATGAAATTCGGTTTTGGGGAGCCCACGCTGACGTAGGCGATTCCACGGGATTCATCGAGCGCCATTCCGCCCCAGCAGTTGGCTCCGCTCTCCACACGGCTCCAAGTCTCGTTCCCGTATTCTCCAGGCTCAGGACGCGTTTTAAACACCCACAACTGCCGGCCATTGCGGGCATCAAACCCATACACATCGCCGCCGTATCCGGGCAGCACGAGGATGTGAGCATGCATCGCGCCGACCGCCGTCGTTCCCATCGGGACAGCCACTTTGCCGCCGTCTCCAAATCCACGCACGGGCATGCCGGACGCAGGGTCGAGCGCCACGAGCCAGTTGCCATCCCCGAAAAGCAAACGAGGAGATGCTTGCACATCCCCCCTCCAGAAAAGCAGCCCTCTCCTTGCGGGCGACTTGCTCTGCCCACCCAAGAGTTCCCGCATCGCAAACCGCCATCGCTCCCGCCCCGTCGCACCGTCAATTGCGACGATGTGGTTGCCCGGAGTCGGCGTGTAGACGACTCCGTCAACCACAACGGGGTTGCACTGGATGTTCCCCTTCCCGTCCCCGCTGCGGTACGTCCATGCGGTCTCGAGCTTGGAAACATTACCGGGTGTAATCTGGGTCAACTCAGAGAACCGGTTTGAAGTGCTTCCGCCCAGCGAGCGCTCCCAGTCTCGAGCGTTGCCTGACGACGGCCAACCGTTGGATTTCGAAAGCATTTCCGGTTTCGCCCCGGGAAGGACAAATTCGGCGGGCAAAGCGGAACGGTCGACCCGGGAAAGCGTCTCCTTTTTCGATGGATCCGGGTCCGCTGCGGACGCCTCGGGAAGCGTATCGAAATCCCAAAGCCCGATCGTCTTCTCGTCCGCCTTCAACGGCGATTCTCCAGAAACCGCTGGTTCCCGGGCACCGGACGAAATCCTCACATTATCGATGATGCCCTCGCAATGCAGCGTCCGTTCCACGAGAGAACCGATCGCGAGCTGCCCGGGATTCGCCGTTCCACTCGGCGCTTTCAGCGGCGCATCGGCCACCATCAACCCGTCCACGTAAAGTTTCACCGTGTCCACCCCGATGGCCGCTGCAAACGCATGCCATTTTCCATCGCACACGTTCGCGGCCCCGCGCACATCGCAGCGTCCGGGCATGTACAAACTCAGGCGCCCGCTGCCTGCATGGGTGTACAGTTCCCAATGCTCCGACGAGGATTTCGGATCGGATGCAACCAGGATGTTGTATGCTGAAAAGCCGGTCAGCTTCGCGCGGCATTCGACCGTGAGCGGAAGCTTGCGGTATTCGGGTTTGCCTTCGGTCTGAAAGCTCCCTTTGAGGGCTTTCCCAAAAGCCGCGTTCACCGAAGGAACCCCGGTTGCCGACGGGGTTCCAGGATTCGCGGATTTTGGAGCGCTCCCCTGCCCGCTTGCGGCTGGAACAGGCGTGCGGGGCACAGGCTTCGCCGAAGCGGGTTCACCCCTGAGCTGCGCAGTGAGCCAACGAAGCCCGTCCAGATTATCTCTCAGGCGCTCTTCGGCGTCTTCGCCCGTGTGATTGAGGATGCCGATGGGGCCCGTATAGCCGCTTTCCGCGATGATCCGGAGCAGCTGCAGGTCCTCGGATCCCGCGGCCAACGGCAGGATTTTGCGTCCGACCTGATCCCCGCCCACGTCCATGCCATTCAGATTTAAACAAATCAATTGCGGCAGCATGCGCTTAAGCAGCTCTTTGAATCCCGCGATGTGCCCGTGCCCGTGGTGCTGATTGTAGACGATCCCGACGTTTTCAACGCCCTCTGCTTGCAGCGCCCGGATGACGGCGATCTGGTTATCGGGTTCGCCGAACCACGCCCCGTGATTATAGAGGCCCACCTTCAATCCGTCCGCTTTTGCCGCGTCTGCGATCGGCTTGAGGCGCTTGACCTCGGCCGCAACGCGCCGTGCCTGCTCTTCAGCGGATCCGGCGTCGATCCCCCCCGCGCCCCCGCTCACCCAAAGCTGGGGCTTCACCTGATGACGGCGGAAGAGCTCGAGCGCTTTCAATGCATCCGCATTCAGCGAACCCGGAAACCACCACCCGAGCAAATTCACGCGATGCCGCTTGATTGCCTCCATCTCCTCATCCCATTGGGGAATATGCTCTGCGCGGTAATCGTAAACAAAGTGACGGATCGCCAGCTTCTCAAGCATCGCAGCGCGCTGTTCTGGCGTGCGCTTGGCCTTGTCGAAAGGCACGATGCACCAAGCCGCAAGATTGTCCTGTCTGAACAGCCCCTTTTCCGCATCCGCAGCGCTCACGGATCCTGCGAACAGAGTGAGCATCAAAACAAGCGGCGACCAGAAGACTGAGCGTGGGGAGATTTTCATAGCCATGGATCGGGGGATTTGCGGATACGGGATAGAACTAGCGGAGACTTGCGGTGAATTCATTCAAACACGAGAGAAACGCTTCCGAATGATCCCGGTGCAGTTGGTGCCCGGTTCCGTGCAAGCGCACATGCCGGCATCGCGGCATTGCTGCGGCAACCTCGGCTGCGTCCGTGTCGGTAAGTGCGCCACCCGAACCCGGGTCAGCCTGCAAGAGAAGCGACGGACAACGGATGGCACCCAGAATCCCCGCCCGATCATACCCATGCAGCCAGCGCCCCTCAATCAATGGGGTGAACACCTCCGGATCGACGTTCTCGAGGCATTGGGCGCTCCATTCGAGGGAGGATTTGCTCCGGAGTTCCGCAAGCTTTTTGGTGGTGCCGTCGGTTTGCGGGATGGAAACATCCGCCAGCCTTTCCGCGATTTCGCCGTGTCCGGAGGGTTTTCGAACGACCGATTGCATCCCGATAAACTGGTGCTGCCATGCCGTGCCGATGATCCCCGCACCCATTGTTTCGAAGGGCGGATCCTCGAGCACCAGCGCGCGGACCCGTTCTGGAAGACGGGCGGCGACGGCAGCGGCAACCATGCCTCCGAGCGAGTGCCCGACCAGCACCACGGGACCATCTATTTCCGCGCAGAGAAACGCCGCCGCATCGTCCGCGTAATCCGTGACGAAGTACGAAGACGCTCTGTCTGACCCGCCGTGGCCGCGGAAGTCGCATGCGTAAAGATTTCCCACGCCGCTCAGCGCCTGAAAAACCGGCAACCAATCTAGCGCCCGCCGCGTCACTCCGTGGAGCAGCAAAAGAGTCACATCCGAGCCGACATCCTCTTTCACGAAAGCGAGGCGCGGTCGCGTTTTAGACAGGAGCGCTTGCCGAGGATGTTGGAGCGGCCGGTTCATTGGTTCACTTTTCGCGGCGCACCATGGCTGGAAACGGTTTCGCCAAACGTCCCGCTTTCAAAACGCCGGACTGCATCACCGCAAGAATATTTTTGCGGTCTTCAAGGAGCGAGATATCAGCGAGAACGTTTCCTTCCACCAGCAGGACGTCGGCGAGCTTGCCCGCTTCCAACGTGCCGAAATCCGCTCCGCGCCCCATGATTTCAGCACCGGTCTTGGTTGCGCATGAAATCACCTCGATCGGGGTGAGGCCGACATCCCGCACGAAAAACGTGAGCTCCCGCGCGTAATCGCCGTGCGGGTTCCATCCGAACCCGTAATCGCCGCCCATCCCCAGCCGGCCGCCCGCGCGCAGGATTCGCTTGGCGCTTTCGCTGCCGGCATCGAGGGTTTCTTTGTGTCCGTCGATGACGGCCTGCGACAATCCAAAGTCGCGCCCGAGTTCCACGCTCGCCTTCTCAAAGTAAAGCGCGGGAACACATGGCACGTCGCGCTCCAGCAGTAGATCGAGCGCCTCATCGTCCATGAACGTGCCGTGCTCGATCGCATCGTACCCCGCGCGCAGTGCGTTCTTGATCCCCTGGGTCGCGCGGCAATGCCCGGTGACTTTGAGTTTGTGGTTGTGGGCCGTGGCCACCACGGCGTGCATTTCCTCAAAAGTCATGCAGAGCGTGTGGTGATCGTTGATGTCCGGCGAGGCGGCGTCGCCCGTGGGATAGGTTTTCACCCATTCCACGCCATCTTTCACGAGAGCGCGCACCGCCCTGCGGGCATCCTCCGCGCCGTTGATGATGAAAACCAGGCCCTCCATTCCAATCTTGCGAAACTCGGGGTTCCAGTCCATGAGTCCGCCCGCAGAGCAGATCTCGCGGCCGCTGGCTGAAAGCCTGGGACCCGGAATGAGATCCTCCTCGATGGCTTTCTTGAGCCAGAAATCCACATTGAAAAGGCAACCGCCGGACCTGGCCGCAGTGTAACCGCATTCCAGCGCGAGGCGCGCGTTCACCGAAGCCAGCAGGGATACATACTCGACGGGGTACTTGATGTCCAAATCCTCCAGAGCCGCGATGTTGAAGTAGGTCGCATGGAAATGCGCCTCCACCAATCCGGGGAGTAAAGTGCCGCCAAGGCCGTCGATGCGCTCGACCTCGGCGCCGGCCGGCGGCGCATCCGCGAGTCTGCCGCTGAAAGCGATGCGCCCGTTGCGGATCAGCAGAGCGCCGTCCGGCACAGCGGCAGCGCCGGTCCCGTCGATGAGCGTGCAATTGTGGATGAGGGTGTCTTTCTGGGGAATCTTCATGAGGGATTGGTCGGGAACTGCGCACAATCTAACCCCTGAAGGAGCCCAGCATATTGTACGGGGGCGGCGCATTTGTGTACGGACGCGCCAGCCGGCAGGTTTCCGGATTGACCCAGCGCCCGCTTTGGAATGTTTTAGACATCCAGAACGCACTTGCACATGCACGCCACGGAAAAGCAAGTCTCGGAATTTTTCGGACAGCTCTCCCGCGAACACGGACTCCTCCTGCTTGACGCTCTCCCTGACGTGCGTTTTTTCATCAAAAACACGCTCGGAATCTACATGTACGCGAGCCGCGGCATGTGTCTTGCCCATGGCTGCGAAGACGCCTCGTCCATTCTGGGAATGCGCGACCATGACTTCATTCCGGCTTACCTCGCGGACCAGTACACGCGCGACGACCGGGATGTCCTCGCCGGGAACCAGATCTGGGAGCGCATTGAGATGGTGATGCGGCACCCCGGCTGCACGGACTGGTACGTCACGTCCAAAATACCGCTGCGATCCAAGTCCGGAAACATCATGGGACTTGCCGGTATTTCGCGAAACCTCGAGCAGGCCGCGAAATTCGCGACTCCATTTGCGCGGCTCGCGCCGGCACTGGACTACATCCGAGAGCACTACTCCGAGCAGATCGACGTGGCGAAACTCGCCGGCATCGCCGGCATGTCCGCACGGAGCTTCCAGCGTCACTTCAAGCAGGCTTTTCAAGTAAGCCCCACCGACCATCTCCGTCAGTTCCGAATCGGAAAAGCCTGCCAACTTCTGATTGAAACAGACCGGACCATTACTGCCGTGGCGCTGGAAGCAGGATTCAGCGACCACAGCCATCTCACGCGCGAATTCACCCGCTCGCTCGGTGAATCACCGGGCGTTTACCGGAAACGCTACCGCTGAAGCGAACGCAAGGCCCCGTCTTTTCACCGTCTCAATCGGCAGCGCGGGAAAACGGCGTTCCGGACTAATTCCGCAACACCGATCACCGCTCACTCGAAGCCGTCATCTTCCTCGGAACGTTCTTCCTCAAGCGTGCCCAGAAGAAGGCTCATGCGTTTCTTGGTACTCTCCTCCGCCAACAGCTCGCGAAGAATTTTCCGGTCACGGACCAGTGCATATCCGACCACATCTGAAATCATCGAAGGATCTTCAACACGCCGAACCCAGTCCGCCATCTGCGTGAACGAATCATTCCATTCTTTGGAGCGGCTCTCGATGAGCAAACTCAACTGCTCGTGCCAATCATCGAATTCCTCGGGGGTGACAGGGCTGTAGGGAATCGATTCCACGCGGACAATCGGGAAAGGCTTCAGCTGATTAAGCCCCAGAATCCTCATGCGTTGCAGACCAGAGAGGACGAGCTCGGAGCTCCCGTCGGCGAACTCCATAACGGACTTGATGACGCCCGCAGTCACCACGGGAAAAAGCGCGCCTGACTCCGACGGGCAACCGACGGCGAACATCTGATCGTTCTCCAAGGCGTGATTGACCATGCTGCTTTGGATGGACGCGGAGACTTTCAGCGGTAAATCGCATCCCGGGAACAGGAAGATCTCGCTAAGCAAAAGAAGCGGCATGGTGCTTTGCAGCACAAGGGATTCTGCGTCCAGATCAGGTTCGTCCATCAATGTGGCGAGGATAGCTAAGAAACTTTAAATTGGGAGACCAACGTTTTATTTTGCACGATTGCCACCGCTCCATCCGCGAATCACAACCCGAAGTCGCCCGTCTCGAGCCGCGGCGATCACGCCGGGGAGACGCAGCAACCTACCGGCGATCGAATCGACCCCGGCGTACGGCCCGGGCTCCAGCCGGTTCGGGCAACGCCGCTCGGTTGCTGGCGCTCTCACCTACCCCTCCCCGTGTCAAAAATTCAGAGGCGAGGGAGCGCTATACTGCAGTCCTTTCGCTCCTTGACGCCACCGCGCTTCACGAGTAACTTAACCAACTGGTCAAAGTGAGAAAGTGGGTCAACAGCCCACTTTTTTTCGTCTTCGGCCACCATGCCACCTATGAACAACGAAATTCTTGCATTACTAGACTTTTTCGAGCGCGACAGAGGAATCAAGCGCGACGTTTTGCTGGAAGCGATCAACACCGCCCTCCTGACCGCGGCGAGAAAGGCCGTCGGACCGGCCAGAGACCTTCGGGTTGAAATCGACCCTAAATCCGGGAATATCAAGGCGATTGCAAAGCTGTGCGTGGTTGAAAGGGTGACAAATAAACACGACGAAATCAGCCTCACAGAAGCAGTGAAACGCTGCAAACCGGACGCCGTCGTGGGCGAGGAGATCGACGCCGTTGTCACGCCGAAGGATTTCGGCCGCATCGCCGCCCAAACTGCAAGGCAAGCCATTATGCAGCGGATCCGGCATGCCGAGCGGGATATGATTTACGAGGAGTTCAAGGATCGCGCTGGAGAGATCATCACGGGAACAGTGCGACGTTTCGACCGTTCTGATGTGATCATCGACCTGGGCCGCTTTGAAGGCATTATGCTCAACCGCGAGAGGGTTGCGACCGAGGAGTACTCAGTGGGTGACCGCATCCGAGCCTACGTGGTCGCGGTTGAAAACGGGGCGCGCGGCCCGGAAATCATTCTTTCCAGAAGTCACCCCAACTTCGTGCGCCGCCTGTTCGAAACTGAAGTGGCTGAAATCGCGGACAAGACCGTGGAAATCAAAGGAATCGCCCGTGAGGCCGGTCACCGCACAAAAATCGCCGTGTGGAGCGCAAACGAGAAGGTAGACCCGGTCGGGGCATGCGTGGGCATGCGCGGAGCCCGTGTCAAAAACATTGTACGCGAACTCAATAACGAGAAAGTCGACATCATCCGCTGGAGCACTGACATCAAGGAGCTCGTTTTGGAAGCACTCAAGCCCGCAAAGGTGAAGTCCATCGTTCTCGATGAAGCCAAACACAATGTGCTCATCAAGGTGGAAGCCGACCAGCTCTCGCTGGCAATCGGAAAGCGTGGCCAAAACGCGCGCCTCACCTCCAGGCTGACTGGCTGGGACATTTCCATCGAGCGTGACGAATCCGCCCGCGAGGCATTCGAACAGAATGTTGCAAAAGGAGTCGATTCACTCGCGGCAGCTCTTTCAGTATCCGTCGACATTGCCAGGAAACTTATGGACGCGGGCATGGTCAGCGCCGATGTGATCATGATGGCAGACCCTTCCGACATCGCCGAAGCCATCACCTGCGATGTTGCGACTGCGGAGGAAATCTACAACGCGGCACGGGCCAATCTTTCAAAGTCAGCCTCGTGAGCTTCAACCGCCTCCGGGTGCCTAGATCAAAATCTCCTGATGCAGCTTGCGAATCCCTTCCTGATAGCCCGACTTAAGTCTTCAGAAAAAATATTATAGAAAGCCGAACGGGCTCAAATACCGGCAGCCAACACACTCAACAGTCGAGGCTGCGGGATCCCAACGTACCAAATCTAACTGAATGCCCACTCGAAACACACGCTCCAGCACCCCAACCGAAGCAGATCAGGCCACCGTTGCCTCGCGCCTCACCGCGCGCAAAGGCGTTGGCAAACCTGCAAAAACGGGGGATGAAGAGTCTTCCTCAAAGACTACTTCGAAGCGCACCAAGCAGGCCAAGTCAACCGCCGCGGAACCGAGTCCGTCCGAGCAATCCCCTGCGCAAGCCGCTGTGACGAAAAAAAGTGTCGGCATCCAAAGGATCACTGGCAAATCTTCATCTCCCCTGCCGGAAAAGCCGGTCGCCTCCCAGGCTGCGCCGCCTGAGAAACAACCGCCTCAAGAGGCAGTCTCTCTCATCGACGAGAAACCCAAACTCGTCCGCAAGAGAACGCCCGCGCAAACAATCAAGCCTTTTGCAGCGCTTCCACGGATTTCAAAGCTCGGCCCTGAGAAAACCTTGCCAGCAACCTCGGCGGGCGACACCCCGAATGACACTGCGCTGCCTACGGGGGCTCACGAGGGCGCGGGGCTGACCGCGGCCGCGTCGACCACAGGCGAACCGGGCGCAAAGCCTGAAGAAAAAATCATCCACCTCAAACCTCCGATCGGAGTCACTGACTTGGCGGCGGCGATGAATCTGAAGCCCTTTGAGGTCATGCGAGACCTGATGGGAATGAACATTTTCGTAAACCTGAACCAATCGGTGGATGTTGAAGTCGCCACGCAGGTTTGCAAAAAACACGGCTTCCTCTTTGAACGCGAGAAGCGGGAAAAAGGCGCTGGGGTGCACAAGCCGATCGAGAAAGTGGTCGAGCCACCCAAACCGGTTGAAAAGCCCAAAAAGGAAGAACTCAAGGTTCGCGCTCCGATTGTGGCATTCATGGGCCACGTGGATCACGGCAAGACCACCCTCATGGATGCCATCCGAAAGACACGTGTGGCGGCCGGCGAAGCGGGAGGCATCACCCAGCACATCGCCGCCTATTCGGTCGAGCACGACAAGCAGAGAATCACCTTTCTCGATACTCCAGGGCATGCCGCCTTCACAGCGATGCGGGCCCGCGGCGCTAACGTTACCGACATCGTCGTATTGGTTGTCGCGTCAGACGACGGAATCATGCCTCAAACACTTGAAGCGCTGTCCCACGCAAAGGCGGCGAAGGTTCAAATCATCGTGGCCATTACCAAAATCGATGCAAACGGAGCCAACGTGGATCGCGTCAAAGGTCAGTTGCAGGAAAAAGGTCTCGCCCCCGAGGACTGGGGCGGCGACACAATCTGCGTACCGGTCTCAGCTTTGAAAGGCCAAGGAGTATCTCAGCTTCTTGAGAGCATTCTATTGGTGGCGGAGATCTCGGAGCTCAAGGCAACCTCGGGTGGGGTTTCACGCGCGTCGGTGATTGAGGCCCAGGTCGAGCAAGGCCGTGGACCGACGTCGACCCTCATCGTACGCACCGGCACACTCAAAACCGGCGACGCGTTCATTTGCGGAAATTACTCCGGAAAGATCAAGGGACTGCTCGACGACTACGGCAAACCGTTGAAGAGCGCAGGCCCATCCACACCGGTTAAAATTATTGGGTTCTCTGGTCTTCCCAACGCAGGGGACGAACTCGTTGTAATGGAAAGCGAGAAGGCTGCAACCACGCTGTCGGAAGAAAGACTCGCTGCACTGCGCCTGAACAAATTAGCGGCTCCGTCCCGGCCGACTCTCGAGAATCTATTCCAAAGCATCGCCGACGAGCAGCGTAAATCGCTCCGAATCCTTCTCAAATCTGACGTTCAAGGCTCGAGTGAAGCGCTGGTCGCTTCCTTGAAACAAATCCAGAGTAAAAAGATCGATTTGGAAATCATCCATGCAGGAGTGGGCCCCATCAGTGAAAGCGATGTACTCTTGGCGGCGGCCTCCAATGCGATCATCGTAGGATTCAATGTGAAAGTGGAAAGTACTGCAGCTGCCACCTCCAAACGCGAGGGTGTGCAGGTCAAACTCTTCTCGATTATCTACGAACTCATCGATCAAATCAAAGATGCCATGGCCGGGCTTCTCGATCCTGAAACCCGGGAATCAATTATCGGCCACGCTGAGGTTCGCAAAGTATTCTCGCTCACTAAGGGCACTGTTGCCGGCTCCTATGTCACCGACGGCAGGATACTGCGATCGGCGCGTGCACGCGTCCTGCGCGGCAGGCAGCCGATCTATGATGGCGGCCTCGCAACGCTCCGCCGCTTTCAGGACGACGTGAAAGAGGTTCGCAATGGAATGGAGTGCGGTATCCGCCTTGGCACCTTCGATGACTATGAAGAGGGCGATATCATCGAATGTTACACGCTTGAGAAAGTCCCTCAGCAACTCTAGTCATTGCCAAAGAGTGACAAGCCTCCCGAGCTCTGTGTTGACTTTGTGGCGACACAGGCTCTGCGGCATCCTGATAGAACACGACCATGGCTAAACACCGTCTTGAGCGGGTCAATGAACTGATCCGAAGGGAACTGGGGGACCTTCTGAGGCGTGAAATGATTTTTGACGCCCAGCTCGTCACCATTCAACAGGTCGACGTCACACCGGACCTAAAACACGCCCACATCTACATGTCCGTGATTGGAAGTCCCGAGCAAGCCAAGCACGTCATTCTGCAACTCAAGGGTATGCGAGGGCAGCTCCAATACCTACTCTCCCGCAGGGTGATCATCAAATACACGCCCCAACTGCATTTCAAACTGGATGAGGGGATAGAAAGAGGCACAAAAGTGATTCACTTGCTGGATGAACTGAATCTCCTCCCGCCCGTTGAAGATGAGGACGATTTTGGAAACCCAAAGTTTCCAGAACACCTGCCCTAAACACCAGGAACAGGCCACCGCCCAACGGCAATCCGATCACGGGCGTATCACGCCCGCAAATCCACAGCACTGCATGACCAACGCAAAGATGATCGCCGCCGATGCCCTTGATGAAATCATCGCGCTTCTGAGACAGAAAAATCGTTTTCTGGTTCTCAGCCATTTCCGGCCGGACGGTGATGCCATCGGATGTTCCCTCGCAATGGGGCTCTTCCTTTTGAATCTTAAAAAAGATGTCACCATCTGGAACGAAGACGGACTCCCAGAGAGATTCAAGTTTCTTGAGGAATCGGCACGCATCGTCAGGCCTGAGAAGACCGCAGAACCGTTTGATGTTGTTCTAATCTTGGACACCGCCGTGCGCAGTCGCGCCGGAGAGGATTGCCTCGCGGCGATTCCACAAGGCGCAATCTGGGTAAATATCGACCACCACGTATCAAACGACAGACTCGGCGACTTTGTTTACGTAGACACATCCGCACCCGCAACGGGTCAAATTCTTTTCGAGCTTTTTGAACGCTCAGGCCTCCCGCTGACCTCTTCCATCGCCAATGCACTCTATGCGGCGATTTCAACCGATACAGGATCTTTCCAGTATCCGAGCACCACTGCGCGCACCTACGCGATCGCATCGGCACTCGTTGAAGCCGGAGTCAAAGTGGGTGAGATCAACCAAAACCTCTATGAAACCTCCCCTCGCAGACGTCTGGAATTGCTGCGAGAACTTCTCAATGTACTCGAGTTTTCAAGTCAGGACAGAGTCGCGAGCTTTGCTTTAACAGCAGCCACGGCCAAAAGCATCGGTACGATTCCCGATGATACTGAGGGCTTGATCGATACTATTCGTTCAATCGACGGCGTGATCGTCGCGGCGTTTTTCGAGGAGATTTCCGAGGGACTGGTAAGAATCAGTCTACGCTCAAAGAATCCAAAAATTGACGTTTGCGCCATCTGCGCGGAATTCGGAGGCGGCGGACATAAACTCGCTGCAGGCGCAAAAATCACGGGCAATCTGAAAAATATACGATCCGAGGTGCTCGCTGCAATTGACCGACATATGCACGCTGCTGACTAGCGCAGCACTTTGAAGCTTTTAAAAACTTTCACCATACATGCGATCTCAAGAAATCGACGGTGTCCTCATCATAGACAAAGAGTCGGGAATGACTTCCCACGACGTGGTTGCTCTTGTGAGAAAGCGCCTTGGGATCAAAAAAGTCGGGCATTGCGGAACGCTTGACCCACTAGCCACGGGATTACTTCTGATCGTTTTAGGCCGAGGCACCAAAATTCAAGACCTCCTCATGGCTGAGGACAAGGAGTATGTGGGGATCATGCGTCTTGGGATCTCAACCGACAGTCAGGATGCTGATGGTGAAGTCGTAGATTCGCGTCCTGTGCCGCAACTGGCTCCGGCGAACATTGAAGAAGCATTTGCAAAGTACGACGGCGACTTTTATCAGCTGCCTCCTATGGTATCCGCGATCAAGCAAGGTGGCGTGGCGCTGTACAAGCTTGCTCGCCAAGGCAAAGTCGTCGAACGGGAACCGCGTTTCGTACATGTATTCGCCCATGAAATTCGCAGCATAACACTGCCTGACATTGAATTCCGAGTTGTGTGCAGCAAAGGGTTTTATGTTCGCACCTATGCCCATGACATTGGTGAAACGCTTTCCTGCGGCGCTCATCTGCGAAGCCTGCGCCGCACCAAATCAGGGCGTTTTTCAGTCGAGCATGCGATCACCGTAAGCCAACTCCGAGAAGAGGAGCCAGCTTGGATTTGCGAGAGGGCGCTCGACCTTCCGACTGTTTCGCGCCTCAGAGGCGCCTGACAAAAGCGGACTCATGCAAGTATTGCGTTCAATATCCGAGCTCTCATCGATTCGCGCCCCTATTGTGCTCGCCATCGGAGTGTTTGATGGATTGCACCGCGGCCACCAGTCGGTTCTCCGTCGCGCAGTGCAGGAAGCAGCGATAGCGGATGGAATCGCAGTTCCCCTAACCTTCGATCCGCACCCCGCCCGAATTCTGAGCCCAGACAAGGCTCCCCTGCTCCTGACAGGCCAGGAGCATAAAATGCACTTGTTATCCGACATGGGTTTCAGCCATGCACTGGTGCTGCCATTCACAGCGGACGTTGCCGCGACGGAGGCATCGGATTTCATCACTTCCCTCGCAGCTTCAAGCCATCGCCTCACTAAAATCTGCGTGGGGCAACGGTGGAGTTTTGGCAAAGGCCGCAAAGGCAACCTCAATCTCCTTCAAGAACTCGGGCCTACCCACGGCTTTGGGGCCGTTGGAGTCACCGAACTCACCGAGATCGAAGATCCCGTGAGCAGCACCAGGGTCCGTCAGGCAGTCGCTGCCGGTGACTTCCCCCTCGCACAAACGCTCCTGGGCCGGCCCTACGCCGTTCTCGGCACGGTGATTGAGGGCCGGAGGCTCGGCCGCACTCTCGGATTCCCTACAGCCAATCTGACGCTTTTTAACGAGCAACTTCCTCCACCCGGCGTCTATGCGGTGAAGGCACGCCGGA
Organism: Chthoniobacteraceae bacterium; assembly: GCA_044375925.1. Lineage (GTDB taxonomy): Bacteria > Verrucomicrobiota > Verrucomicrobiia > Chthoniobacterales > Chthoniobacteraceae > Chth-196. Next base: position 63,431 of record JBILLT010000008.1, read on the forward strand.
TTTCACGCAGTTCACCGATCGCCGGCATTGCAAACCTCGGATTTCGCCCAACCTTGGGCGAGGATGAAACTACGCCAACACTCGAGGTGCATCTTTTTGAATTTAACGACGACTGCTATGGCGAGCTTTTAGAAATCGAATTTGTCCGATTTCTTCGAGCCGAGCAAAAATTCCCTGATCTCAACCGCCTCAGCGATCAGATCAAGGTGGACAAGGAGCACGCGCTCAGTGTGCTTGCCAAATCTTAAAAACCGGCAAGTCAAACTCTTCGAGCCCTCCAAGTCTCACGGAAAAACCCGACCAAGAGTCCGATAAGACCGCGTGCGGCGCCCCGGACTCTTCCGCGTTTTGAGACTACCCCTCGAATTCCTTGTATTCCCTGTCGCGGTTCAATCCCGGCGCAGGCACCGGGTACCTGCCATCCTTGTCAGCTCTCAATGGAGCCGGCGATGCATTCGTGAGCGTATCCAAGCCCGGCGCAAACTCATGCTTGTTTGCGAGGTAATCGTCCCACGTGATTTCCTGACCAGTATGTGCGGCAAACCTCCCCATCGAGGTCACCATGCTCGCCTCAGCGCCACGCTTCACTTCGTTGTAAGGCAGGTCTTTTTGAACCGCCTCAACCAAGTCAGCCCATTCCATCTTGTACGGATCGGGAGCCTTTTCGTCGCCGGGAAATGCCGACCACACCTCCTCGGATGGCTTGATGAGTTGATTCTTAAAAATACGCCCTGCTTTCCCAAGATGGTGCCCGCCCAGGCTGATGGTCGCCAATCCTTTGGTTCCGTGAGCGATGCTTGAAAACTCGTCCTTCACGCCGCCCATCGTGCGGCCGTACATGAAAAACTTTGTGCCGTCCGCAAAAGTATACTCGACGTGATAAGAGTCGAAATTCTGGTCAATCTTGTCTTCCTTGTAATGTCTTCCGCCCAACGCGTGGCACTTCACGGGCCACTGATCTTTCATCCAGCAAGACTCGTCGATCTGATGGATGTAAAAGTCGCTGAATAACCCGCCCGAGGCCCAAAGAAAACTGTGGAACCGGGAGATCTGAAACAACAATTCGCTCTTGCCGTCGGCGAGGAAGTCCTCGCGCATCTTCCCCGTTGTGAACGCCGAACCGACCGGCGGATGCATGCGGTAGGCTCGGAGCGCAAGGATGTCGCCAATCGCCCCATCTTTGATCTTGTCATACAACGCCCGTCGCCCGCGGCAGTGACGCACCATCAAGCCCACGCCAACCTTGAGGTTCTTTTTCTTGGCCTGCTCGCCAAGCTCGATCATCCGGAGCCCCGTCTGCGCATCCACGCAAATGGGCTTTTCCATGAAAACGTTGACTCCTTTTTCGATGGCGTACTTGAAATGCACCCAACGGAACGCAGGCGGCGTCGCCAAAATCACGATATCGCCGGGCCGCAGTGAGTCGATCGCATGTTTGTAAGCATCCGCACCGATGAATTTTCGATCCTCAGTAACGTTGACCTGAGCCTCGTACTTGCGGCTCAAATTTCCATAGCTGCTGCTAAGCTTGTTCTCGAAAACATCACCCATCGCCACGAGCTTCATGTGCGGCCCCTGAAACAGTGCGTCACCTGCTGCGCCGGTGCCACGGCCCCCGCAACCAACCAAGGCCACGCGGATCTCGTTCGCGTCAGCAGCGTGCACAGTGGGGAGAACGACAGAGGCGAGCGCGGTGGCTCCAACGGCCTGACCTGAAGTTTTAAGAAATTTACGGCGAGTGAAATGATTGTCTGAGGAGTTCATGTTCGGGGTGTTTTCTACGAAAGTTTAAGCAGCCGACTCAACTTTATCTTAGGAAGAAATGCGCACTGGGCCAGAGTCATTCGGCGCGCCTGAGCACGCGCACCTTGTGGGCTTCGCTGTCTCCTATGAAAACGGACCCGTCGGCATCGATAAAAATTCCGTGCAGTCGTGCCATTCTGCACTGCAGCGGATCCCCGTCGGCACCGTCCCCCTTCTCTCCCGTGCCCGCAATCAGCTTCAGCTTACCAGTCGAGTTTTCAACCATTCGCACCGTGTGACTTTCCGTGTCAGCAAGCCAAGCATTCCCCTCCCTGTCGATCGCGATCCCCTTTGGCCCCTTGAGTGCGGCCTCCTTTGCCGGCCCACCGTTACCCGAAAAGCCGCTCGCTCCGGTCCCTGCGATGTGCACGATCCGGTTTGCCTTCAGATCAAACTTGAAAACCTGGTTTCCCTCCCTCGTGGCGAGCCAGAGATTACCAGCGGCGTCAAAATCCAAAGAGCGAGGCCCCTTTAGAGGAGTGCCCTCAATGGGGGCCCCATCCGGAGTCGCCCCAGCCGCACCCGTACCAGCGAAAGTTGATATCTTCCCGGTCTCCATCGACACCTTCCGAATGACATGGTTGCCGATGTCGCAAATATACAAATCTCCGTCTGGACCGAATTGAATGCTGTGCGGTTGCTTGAGCTCCGCTTTGTCAGCCGGACCGCCATCGCCCGAATAGCCTGCCTTACCCGTCCCCGCAATCGTGCTGATCACTCCCTTCATCAAATCGATCTTCCGCACTGCGTGATTTTGCATGTCGACTACAAACAAATCACCCTTCCGATCGAAGCGCAGTTCGTGGGGCAAATTGAAAGCCGCATCAAGCGCGGGTCCGCCATCTCCGGAGTATCCCTTCTTCCCGGACCCAGCCACCGTGCTGATTTTTCCGTCGGGAGTGACGCGGCGGATGCGCTGTCCCGTGTACTCGCAGAACCAAATCGCTCCATCCGGTCCGCGCACCACCCCAAACGGATTGTCAATTTGCGCAAGCGTTGCGGGGCCTCCATCGCCGGAAAAACCCTGGGAACCGTTTCCGGCAAATGTCTCGATCCGCCACTGGGCGCCATGCAACGCAGTGCAAACAAACGAAAAACTCAGAGCGAACCGAATCAATGCATTCATGGGAGTGGTGAACATGGATGGAACTTGGAGTGAAAACCACGCACGGTTTGATCTCAAAGACCCAGTTGCGTCCGGAGCTTTTGGCCGTGCAGATACTAAAGTTGATAATGAGTGCGGATTGCCGAAATCAAACCGGGGATGTCATACTGCGCAGCCTCGATATCGACTCTCAGTCCGAGCCTGCGCATGGTTTCAGAAGTGATCGGTCCGATTGAGGCAGTAATCATCTCTGAAGGAATCGGCAGCTTAAGCGCCATGAAATTTTCCACAGTTGAACTGCTGGTAAACGTGATGAGGTCCGCACCTTCAGCCCGGAAACGCGCGATGCCCCCCGAAACGTCCTCGGTCTCCGGCACTGTGCGGTAAGCAACGGCCTCGTCAACGATCGCTCCAAGCTTCGCGAGTTCCGCCGGGAGCACCTCGCGAGCCTGCTCGGCGCGGGCAAGAAGAAAACGCTGATTCTCGATGGACCCCTCCTTGGCCTGAAACTCCTTAATGATCGCCTCCGCGATGAACTCGGATGGCTGGAGGTCCACCGCCAGGTGGAAATCACGCACGCGCTTGGACGTCGCCGGCCCAATCGCGGCGATGCGCACGCCCCCCAACTCACGAGCATCCGAGTAGATCTTGAAAAACGTCTCGAAGAACGCGCTTACCCCGTTCGGGCTGGTAAACACAAGCCAGTCGTACGAATGCGCATCCTGGACCATTTCACCAAACGCCCTAAGATCCTCCGGCGGCTCGATGCGGATCGTCGGCAGTTCAAACACATCGCCTCCCAGGCTGCGCAAACCCGCGCTCAGAACGCCCGCCTGCTGGCGCGTGCGCGTCACCACAATGCGTTTGCCCCACAGAGGACGCCGATCAAACCAACCGAGACGCCCGCCAAGCGTGGCAACTTCGCCAATCACCGCCACAGCCGGCGCGGTAAATCCCGTCTCCGCGACCCGCGCCGCCACCGTCGCCACCGTCGCAGTGAGCGTTTTCTGCCGGCCCGTAGTTCCCCAGCGCACCAGCGCAATCGGCGTGTCCCCGCTCAACCCGTGTTTCTGCAACTCATCCGTGATCGGGCCGATCCGCTCCACTCCCATGAGCATCACCTTGGTGCCGGGCATTGACGCGAGCTTTTGATAGTCCAGCGAACTCTCGTTTTTCGTCGGGTCTTCATGCCCTGTAAAAATCGTCAGCGAAGACGTGAAATCCCGGTGCGTCACGGGAATACCCGCATAAGCGGGCGCAGCGATTGCGGAAGTCACGCCGGGGACGATCTCGAATGCCAGATTCGCGTCCACCAGCGCTTCCGCCTCTTCGCCTCCGCGTCCAAAAAGGAACGGATCGCCTCCCTTCAAGCGGAGCACGCGATTACCCTCGGCGGTCTTGCGCACCAAGAGCGCGTTGATTTCATCCTGCTTGAGCGTGTGCTGCCCAGCTTTTTTGCCGGCGTAAATGACCTCCACGTCCGCCCGCGCCCACTTGAGCATCTCCGGGTTGCACAGATAATCAAAAACGATTACGTCCGCCACCTCCAGCAACTCGCGCACCCGCAGGGTTACCAATCCCAAATCCCCTGGCCCTGCTCCAGCCAGATAGCACACACCCTCTTTGCGGACATTTTTCTTGGATGAATTCTTCATGAGCTAAACGAGCAACCGGAGGTGGGAATGGGTGAGTTGATGTGGCCAGAGAAACTCGTCCAATAGACGGCAATGCGTCTGCCGTGAAAAAACGAGCCCCTGCGTGCATCCAAAGATACCACGACAGGGGCCTACGGTCTGAGCCTTGGAACAATCATCTTGCGAGGCCCGGGTGTCGGTCACTCAGGGCACCTCGGGCACTCAGTTCTTGGCCCATTAAATCGCCGCCAAGTAAAGGCGCTCAGCCACCTCCCAGTTGACCACATTCCAGAAAGCTTTCATGTAGTCCGGTCGGCGGTTCTGGTAGTTCAAGTAATACGCGTGCTCCCAGACATCGAGGGCCAGCACCGGCTTGCCTTCGATTCCGGCAACTGCCTTACCCATCAGCGGAGAGTCTTGATTCGCCGTTGAACCCACCTCGAGCTTACCCTGATTGACCACGAGCCAGGCCCAGCCCGAGCCGAAACGGGTTGCGCCGGCCGTCTGAAACTTTTCCTGAAAAGCCTCGAAACTGCCGAAAGTTCCGACGATTGCTTCTGCAAGTTTACCAGACGGCTTGCCGGATGAGGACGGGCTTAGAAGCGTCCAAAAGAGCGAGTGATTCACATGTCCGCCGCCGTTGTTGCGGACCGCCGTCCGGATTGACTCAGGAAGGGCGGACAAATCACGGATTAACTCCTCTGCGGACTTCGTGCCGAGACTCGCCTCGGATTCCAACGCTTTATTAAGGTTATCGACGTACGCCTTGTGATGCTTGCCATGATGGATTTCCATGGTTTTCGCGTCGATGTGGGGTTCAAGCGCGGTCGTTGCGTACGGAAGAGCCGGGAGTTCGTGTGCCATATTTTTGAGTTACTGAGTTCAAGCCAACGCCGGCGATTCTCGCATTTGCGAGCGACCGGGGCGGGCTCAAAAGATTAGGCAAGTAGGTTGCGACAAGAAGAAGGCTTTGGCAAGTGCGCCAAACCGATCGGAAATCCGCTTTGAGGATCCACCGTGGGAAAAGACATTCAGCAGCATTTTCCTTAGAGACACCCATCTTTTGCCTTGTTTCCCGCCCCCATCGTACCTCCAGATGTAAGATCAAATTATGGAAACGACCATCGAGAGCTTAGGCCCATGCCAAATCGTTTCTCCCCTGACACACAACTCCTTCGAGGTAAGATTTCGATCCGACTCGGAACGGGTGCTTTATGATCACCTGACCGAAACCGCCACACCCGCTCAACGCGGCGTCAGCTTCGAGCTGGCGGGACCTCGCGAGCGGCTTTTTTTTGACCCAAGCAAAACGACTGCCGCTATCGTAACCTGCGGAGGCCTTTGCCCCGGTCTGAACGACATCATACGCGCGATTGTTACGCAATGCCATACGCGGTATGGCGTTACGCGAACGTACGGCTTCCGCTACGGTTATCAGGGCATGATCAGCCGCTACGGTTTCACCCCGATGATTCTGCGTCCCGAGTCGGTGTCGCAAATCCACAACTTCGGCGGCTCCATCCTCGGAACATCCCGCGGACCGCAGGACATCGGAGAAATGGTGGATCTGCTCGAGGAAATGACCATTGACATTCTCTTCGTGGTTGGAGGCGACGGAACGCTGCGCGGGGCGGAGGCAATTTCACAGGAATGTCAAAAGCGCGGGCTGCGCAAGGCGATAGTCGGGATTCCGAAGACCATCGACAACGACATCATGTATTTGGACAAAAGCTTCGGATTCGAGACCGCGTTCGCGAATGCGGTACAGGCCGTGCGGGCTGCCTACATCGAGGCCACCGGATCATTGAACGGCATCGGCCTGCTGAAGCTCATGGGCAGGGATTCCGGGTTCATCGCGTGCTATGCAGCACTTGCGGGAAGCAACGTCGACTTCGTGCTGATTCCCGAAGTTCCGTTTGAGCTGGAAGGTTCTGGTGGACTACTCGAGGCGCTTCACTACCGGATCGCAAAGCGCAAGAGCGCCGTGGTAGTGGTCGCGGAAGGAGCCGGACAAAATCTTCTGGCAGGGAAAGCCGAAACGGACGAGAGCGGCAATCAACGCTATGCGGACATCGGCTTTTTTCTGCGCGATCGCATTGCTGAATCGTTCAGGGAGCGGAAGATTTCGTCCACGGTGAAATACATCGACCCGAGCTACATCATAAGGAGCGTTCCCGCCAATCCACAGGACAACGTATATTGCTCGCTCCTGGCGCAGCACGCCGTACACGCGGCGATGGCGGGGAAAACTTCGATGCTGGTGGGCCGCTGGCACGGAGCTTTTGTCCATTTGCCACTGCGCATGGTGACGCAGGGCCGAAGGAAGGTGGATCCCCACGGCGAGCTGTGGAATTCAGTGCTTGAGAGCACCGGCCAACCGGCGCGGTTGAGCTAACAGAGCTCCGCAGTTCAAACATTAAAAATGCCACATTGACCTGAGGTGTTTTCGAATCGAATAAACTGGGCTCCTTAGTCAACCGACTGGAAGGGAGTGGTCATTGAGATTGGCGGGCGGTGGCTTCACGCCGATGCTCTCCCGGTGTTTTGGCAGTAAATATGCCCATCGAAAAAATCATCACTAAGCGCCCTCTCCAGACCCTACTGGCACGTCCCAACGCGTGGGCGAAATACTCCCCAACCGAGCGTCTCTCTGCAATGGCCGTGATCTGCCAAACCCAAGACGATGGAAAACCTGAATCCCGACCTTCTCGACATCATTACTCTTCTGGACCTGAAAACGGAAATTGAAAAGCATCGTTTTACGGACAGGCTCTCGACGGGGTTCAAAACACATGGATACTGTTACCGAGCTGCCATTTAACAAACTGCTGAATCTACAAGCCGCCGCCGATCACGCGCATTTGCTGCGACTCCCTTCGGGTGGACAATATCTGAACCATCTTGGCACCGTCCACGCGAGCGCACTTCTGGCATTGGCGGAGGCGAGTAGCGGCGAGTTTCTACTGCGTTTGCTCGGCGGAACGGATGGAATTGTGCCGGTCGTGCGCCGATTGGAGGCAAAGTTCCGCAAACCGGCAAATGGCGTCACCACCTCGGCAGCGACTGTCACCGACGGTGCATTGGACGAACTCCGCGCTGCATTGGCAGGCAAAGGTCGCGGGCTGATTTCCGTGAATGTCGAACTCCACGATGAATCAGGTGCCCATGCCCTTTCTGCCACCATTGAATGGTTTATCACGAGAATCGTACAAACAACAGACCCCCTCTCTCCTCCGGTTCCCATCCGCTCCCCAACCGTTGCCGGTGCCCCTGCCGAAAAAACGAATTTCTTGCAGACCAATTTGAAGCGCTCGAAATAACGGTTTCGGAATTCGAGGAGGCCACGCGCGAACGACTTGCAGGGTTTACACCAACTGGCGCTCACGGATATGGCCGTGCGTTTGTGGGAGGCTATTTCCGAGTTGAGAGCACATTCTTTAGCGCGGCCTGCGACAATACCGTGCGCTTTCTTTTTCAACATCGTCTGCCAGTACCGTTCGAAAGATTTCCGGCCTGTTTTGGAGCGATTCTAATAGCGGGAAGTCTCTGGACTATCGTCTGGAAGTCTCAGACGTCTCGGACGCTTCTTTTTCAGTGTATTCCAAGCGAAGCAGCAGTAGTGCTCCCGATAAGGAAACAACCATTCCACATTAGCACGCGATCGTTAAACACCAGCAACACTAAGGCGCAAAACAAACCCGCGAAATAGCGTCCGAATCGTTTCGGTCTTGGATAAGATCCGCATCGAACAAGGGAAAGACGGATGGCATTTTAACGGCGGTTGTCACGAGAAGGTCCAACGCATCTGGACAAAAGATCCAAGCGTTCGACAATTGAACTGCTTCGGAAGACTCAGGCATCTGCTTGTGGGACTTCGAGATGATTCGACTCGTCCGCTTCGCACTCATGGCTTTTTTGGGCGTCCTTGAAAAATGTATGCCTCGAAGTCGGGTCTACCGCAAGCGGCGGAACCACCACTTCAAACGACCTCGTACAGAGTGGCACGTCGGCGGACCGCGTCTTGCTTCGGGTCTTAAAAACAACGACGGAAGTTTCCAAGTTAATGAGCATCACCGTGGTGGAGCCTAGGGGATTCGAACCCCTGACCTCCTCAATGCCATTGAGGCGCTCTACCAACTGAGCTAAGACCCCGGTCGCGGAGCCGTCACAATGCCCAAAGTCCTTTTTGGGGGCAATCTATTTCGTTGATCGGGGAACCCTTTCCAGCCAAAGAGCCTCCGTGAGAAATGCACTTCCATTCGCACTCGCAGCACTGGCGGCAATCCCCTGCGGTGCGTCAGCACCAGAAGCACGAATTGAACGAAACATCTCCTTCCTTCCCGACCACAGGACGGAAAAAGCCGACCTCTACCAGCCGCCTGTCCCTTCCAAGCCCTCTCCCGCGGTCCTCGTGATCCACGGCGGAGGATGGGTCGCAGGCCGGAAAGATTCCCGTCGCGAGGCCGCCCTCGCAAGCACCCTTGCCCTACACGGATTCACCGCGCTGTGCATCGACTACAAACTCGGCACCGCTGACGGATCCGATCGATGCTGGCCGCAAAACCTGCACGACTGTAAAACGGCGGTCCGCTGGCTGCGCGCCCATTCAAAGCCCCTGAACATAGACCCGGACAACATCGGCGCGATCGGCCTTTCGTCCGGGGGGCATCTCGCTTGTCTTGTGGGATTCACCGGCGCCGAGGACGGTCTGGAGCCTGGTGAAACGCACGAGGATGAATCCAGCGCCGTCAAATGCATCGTTGATTTTTACGGCCCCATCGATACTTCCAAGCACGACGATATCGGCGTCCTCGGCAAGACGCGACAGGAGGCTCCGTGGATGTACCGCCAGTTCTCGCCGCTTTCGCATTTGGACAAAAACGATCCTCCCGTTCTGATCTTCCATGGCACGCAAGACGAAGTGGTGGAAGTGCAGCATGCGCGGACTCTCGCGGAAGCGCTTGCCCGGTTCGGAGTCGAGCATCAGCTTGAAATCATCGAAGGAGCCGGTCACGGATTCGGGATTGATCCTCCGCAGAGAAACCTCCTCCCCACCCTGCTCGACTTTCTGAACCGACACCTGCGGACAACGCAATAGCGCCGCGGTTCACGAGAGCAGTTCGCTCAAGTCATTCATGGTCAGGCCTTCCATCATCGGTTGCTCACTTTCAACAAGCGCGTCCATCAATGCTTTCTTGCGTCCCTGAAGACTCAGAATTTTTTCCTCCACTGTGCCGCGCATGATCAGTTTGTAGGAAGTCACCACTGATTTCTGCCCGATCCGGTGCGCCCGATCCGTGGCCTGCGCCTCAACCGCCGGATTCCACCAGGGGTCAAAGTGAATTACGGTGTCTGCCGCGGTGAGATTCAACCCGACGCCGCCCGCCTTGAGGCTCACTAAAAAAACCGGCACGCCGCCGGTCTGGAACCGGTCCACTTGGGCCGTACGATCCCGCGTGGAACCGTCCAACCTGCAGAAGTCGATGCGGCGCGATTCCATCCAGCCTTGAAGCAGGTCGAGCATCGAGGAGAACTGGCTGAAGATAAGCATCCTGTGCCCGCCTTGCTGCGCCTGCTCAAAAAGCTGCTCCAGCGCCGCCATCTTGCCGGATCGACGCTCGGCTTCCGCGGCGGGCGCCCCCTCGCGGTCTTCGCCATCGGAACCCTCCTCCAGCTCGCCCACAGCATCCGCGAAATCACCGCCCAAAAGACGCAGGTCATTGCACGCCTGGCGCAACCTCAGAAGCGCCGTCAACATCAGGATGCGGGCCTGACCTTGGTTCTTGAGTTCCTCGGCGCGGCTCACTTCCCGGCGGGTAAGATCCACGAGCTTTCCATAAGCCTCGCGCTGCGCTGATGACAATTCGCACCAGATGACCTGCTCGATCTTCTCCGGCAATTCCTTTACGACCGCCTTCTTTGTGCGCCGCAGCACGAATGGCGAGACCCGCCGCACCATGCGCTGATGCTCGGCGCCGCCGGGTTGCTGCGTGATCGGCACCTCGTACCGCTCGCGGAAATCACCCCGCGTCCCCAGATATCCTGGCATCGCGAAATGAAACAGCGACCAAACATCCCTCACGGAATTCTCCAGCGGCGTTCCCGTGAGCACAAAGCGGCGTTTGGAACGGAGCATGAACACGGCCTGTGCAATCTGGCTGTCCGGGTTCTTGATGTGCTGCCCCTCATCCAGCACCACTGCGGAAAACTCTTCACCGCGATACCAATCCAGATCGCGACGCAGGAGCGGGTAACTGGTGATCACCAAATCCGCTTTCTCGAATTCCGAAATCAAGCGCCCATGCCGGCCCGCGCCCGCCATCACCAATACCCTCAATGTCGGGCAAAACCTTTCAGCCTCACGTTGCCAGTTGGTTAAAAGCGAGGAAGGCGCGACCACGAGACGCCGCCCCGCGAGCGTTCTCAAAAACGCGAGAGCCTGAATCGTTTTTCCAAGACCCATTTCATCGGCAAGAATTCCGCCCAGGCCGTTCTGCGCGAGAAAATGCATCCAGTAGACCCCCTGCTTCTGATAACCGCGCAATCGCTCATCCAAATCGCCGAGCGGGATCGGTTTTAACTCGGCTGCATTCCGTGTTGAAACCGCCCACTGGCGCCAGTGCGGCGGGGCGTCCATCGTGGCCCCCTGCTGCTCGACAAACCCCTGTAAAAACCCCGCCTGACGGTTGGCGATTCTGTAACGGCCAGCCTGCCGCTGCTCGGGTTCACAGTCGCGCAACACCTGCTGAAACTCGTCCAAGAGCATCGGATCAAACACCGCGACACTCCCGTCCTTGCGCTTCAAGTGGCTCCGCCCCGATTGAATCAGACGCTGGATTTCCACCCCCGAAAACCGTTCGCCGGCGGACGACTGCATGGCCACATCCAACTCGAACCAATTCTCTCCCGAGGAAGTGATCTCAAGCTTCGGCTCGATTCTTTGAATCCCTCCCGTGACGTGGCTGAAGCGCTCACCCAACTCAACCCTCCACTCGCGCTGCAGGGAGGGCAGAGTGCGGGCGAAAAACTCAAGAATCGGCATCTCGCCCCGAAGCACCATTTTTCCATCCGCATCCGGCGGGCCAAACCCGGCGCGCTGCAAGCGCTCGAGCGCGGACTCTTCCGCAGCGCGATCTCCCAGATGCGTGCTCACGCGGCTGGAAAGCGTGGTCCTCCGGTCGCCATAAGAAACTCCCAGCGTCCCGCTCAAAAAATTCAGCGATCCTTCCAAGCTTAAATCAAAAGCAGCGCTCCCCAAAATTCCGCGTTCCGCACCTCCGCCGCCGGCTGCATGCGCCACCGCGGGTCCCAACAAAGGCTCTGAAGCGCCCGAAGCCACCGAGGCGACCTGCTCGGGCAGCACGACGTTCTCGCAGTTGAATGCATCCAAAAAGAGAACCCACTCCCTTTGCAAAAAAAACGCGACCGAAGCCGCGGGAATCCTCACGGGCGCGGAGAGGAGCTGCTGGTAAACCGCCGGCAATCCGACGCACACCGGTTGGATGATCTCATCATGAACCCCCCACACGGCCTTTTTGCCGAACATCAAACCAACACCCGAAGGAACCTCGCATCTGAGTGAAAAATCACCGTTCGCATGAACCTCGGAAAAAAGCGCCGGTCGCATTCCAGCGGTTTGCACTCGCAATGGCATGCGCTTTCCGAGCGTCAGCCTGGGATGTCCGTCGCACGCGGACAGAATCTCAAAAAGCCCTTCGGTCTTTAGCGTCAACATGCCCGGAAAAGCCTCCCCGTCGCGATGCGGCTCAACACGCCAGAGTGCCTCCAAAATCCTCCAGTCATGACGGTCGCAGCGGTACTTTGCGCGAGGATTAACAGCCGAGAGCAGCACCCTTTTCGGACCGAGCACTGCTTCCACTCCAAACGCGACTGACCCGCGCGCAGACGCTTGAACCAGATTCGGAGGCAGCACCAAATGCAGTTCAAAGGGCTCGCCTTCAATCAGTGAAAAAGCAGCGGGCAGGGAGACCTTGCCGGATTGCTGCGAATTCCCGTCCGCTTGAAGAGTCGCAGAGGCCGTCCCGTGCAAAGCGGTATTTTTCTCACGGCCCGCTTGCGGCGCAGCGGTCGTCGCAGCCGGCGCCATTGTCGCCCCCGACGGGCGCGAGGAGGGCTTGAGCACCTCCAACCCCACAGCGATCGAGTGTGCGCAAATCAAGCTGCGCACACGGGAATCCCTGCATGTGCAGGTGTTTTCGATGTGTGTCTTGGATTGAATCTTCAGCCCCGCGCGGAATTCAGTCTCACCCTCCCGGACGATACCCTGCAGGATGCCGTCGCTCCAGCGGGCATCCCGAACGCGTCCCAACCCGTGCAACCCACGGGCCTGCTTCATCACCTGCCAACCACCCGCGTCGTTAAGGATCCGCTCGGTTAATTCCATGTGAACTGTCTCGCGAATTCGCTTTCCAGCGCGGTAGCGAGTCAGGCGACCGGAACGCGGCCGCGAGACGCCTTTGTTACTTCACCTTCCGGCGGATCCAGTGCTCGAGCGCATCCACGAGCGCGAGCCAGCTCGCCTCGATAATATTGTCACTCACACCGACCGTTCCCCAGCTCTCGTGGCCGTCGGTTGAAGTCACGAGGACGCGCGTGCGTGCCGCGGTGCCAGCCTGCCCGTTGATGATGCGGACCTTGTAATCCGCGAGACGCACTTGATCGATTTCGGGGTATGAGGGACGGAGCGCCTTCCGCAGCGCGGCGTCCAGCGCATTGACCGGCCCGTCGCCCTGCTCCACGGTGTATTCGCGCTCCCCGTCGACGATGATTCGCACGGTGGCCTCGCAGTTCACCGCCTGACTGGAACCGCTGCGGCGGTAGCTGCAGTGGTATTCCTCGAGTTGAAACAGCGGCTCACGCCGACCGAGAGAAGCGCGGACGAGAAGGCCGAACGACGCCTCGGCCGCCTCGAACTCGTAACCGAGCGATTCAAGCCGCTTGACCTCCGCGAGAACTGCGTTCACTTCGGGCGAACCTTTTGCGAGCGCGAACCCAAGCGCCTCCGCACGCGCAAGGACGTTGCTCTGCCCGGACATGTCTGAGATCGAAATCACGCGCTCGTTCCCCACCAGAGCCGGATCGATGTGCTCATAGGTGCGGGCCAGTTTTTGAACCGCGTGCACATGGAGGCCGCCCTTGTGCGTGAAAGCGGCGGCGCCAACGTAGGGTGCGCGGATGTTCCGGGGAACGTTCGCGAGTTCATCCACGAAAGCGGACAACTCGCAAAGCCCGGTCAGATCCATTCCCAGCGGGATGCCAAGCTTGAGCTGGAGGGTGGGCATGATGGTCGTGAGATCGCAGTTGCCGACGCGTTCACCGTATCCGTTGATCGTACCCTGCACCTGGCATGCGCCGGCATCGACGGCGGCGAGCGCATTCGCGATTCCAAGTCCGGAGTCGTTATGCGTGTGAATGCCGACGGGCACGCCGATCGCCTCGATCGCCCTCACTGTGGCTTCCCGAACCCACTGCGGGAGACTGCCCCCGTTGGTGTCGCACAGCACCACCAAATCCGCGCCGGCATCCTTTGCGGCCTTGATCGTGCGCAACGAATACTCGGGGTCATCCCGGAAGCTGTCGAAGAAATGTTCCGCATCGTAGAGCACCTCGCGCCCGTGCCGCTTGAGATGCGCGACGGTGTCGGAGATCATCGCCAGGTTTTCCTCAAGGCTGACCTGGAACACCTCGAGAACGTGGAGCGGCCAGGTTTTGCCCACAATGGTCACGGCGGGCGTATTTGCATCCAGCAACAGCTGCACCTGGGGATCGTCCTCGACCTTCATCTTGCCGCGGCGCGTCATCCCGAAGGCCGTGATGCGGGCGTTTTTCCAAGAACGACCGGCTGCCTCCGCAAAGAATGCGGCGTCCTTCGGATTCGAGCCCGGCCAGCCTCCCTCGATGTAATGCACGCCGAAGGCGTCGAGTTTTTCCGCGACCCGGATCTTGTCCGAAACACTGAAGGAAATCCCCGTGCCCTGCGTGCCGTCGCGGAGGGTCGTGTCGTAGATCGAGACTTTGGGGTGCGGTTTCATAGAACCGGTCAGCTTAACCCCGTCTCACCAAACTGCCAAGCAGTCAGCTCCGGTTCGGAGCCCACAACCCCTGATCACGCCCGATCACGAGTGATGAACAAGAACGGAAGCCCGGCAAACGCGTCGGATCCCGAAGTCTAACCTGCAAGGGTTTCAGCCCAACGGGCCCACAGCCAGCAGAGGTCCGAAAGGCGGTTGACGTACCGCAGAATCTCTGGGTTCACCGCAATCCCACCCTCCTGTAACGCGACCAACTCACGCTCGGCGCGCCTGCAAGTGGTTCGCGCGACGTCGAGACATGCGCTGCCTTTGGTGCCCCCGGGCGTAGCCCATCCGGCGTAGACAATTTTGTGGTTCTTCTCCAGATCGTTGATCTGCGCCGTGAGACCGTCTGGAAACTCCGGGCCGACCAACACCCGCCCCTTGTCCACATAGCGGTTGAGGTCGGAATCATCCACAGCGAGCTCCCCCATCACCGTAATGAGGTTTTTTTGCACCTCCAAAACGCGCTCGCAAACCACGGCGACCTCGCAAAAAGCGCGCACCATGCCGAGTGCGGCATTGAGTTCGTCGAGAGTTCCGTAAGCGCGCACGCGCGGGTGCGTCTTCGAAACGCGCCGGTTAAACATCAGCCCGGTGGAACCATCGTCCCCCGTTTTCGTTGCAATAGACATAGAGTGAACCCTCAGGAGTGCGCCCAAAAGTATCCCCGTGCGGCGGCCTTGCAATCGGTTTCAGTCCCGGACGCAAAAGTTGCAATCGACAAGAGCTTCAATCCACAAAAGCCGCTCCCATGGGCGTGCGACCGTGTTTCAATTTTGCGGCGCTAGTGCATTGTACCATTTAAATCGGATACGCAGTGTGCTAGTTTTGAGAGGTGACTAAAAACCGTTTGATTCTTACGCCCCCTGAACGTCGCGAACTGAACCGCAGACTCCGATCTCGGACTTTGA
>JBILLT010000107.1:0-6964 GCA_044375925.1 Chthoniobacteraceae bacterium
GCCTTCGCTTTGCCGTTCAGCATGCGAAGCTCTGCCGCTGACGCGCCTATCAAACATCGTCTGCTCTTCACCGAGTATGGCAAAGGGCCGAACCGTTTCGTTGAACTCGATGCCGATGGGAAGCTGGTCTGGGAGTTCAAGCCGCCGAGCACCACGGTGATCTTCCAAGTGCTGCCGAATGGAAACATCCTCTTCGGCTACGGCGGCCAGCCGACAGGGGTGCGTGAAATCACCTCGCGTGGCGAGACGGTGTTCGACTACGTGAGCAAGTCGCATCAGGTGTTTGGCAGCGAGCGGCTGGCAAATGGCAACACGCTCGTAGCCGAGCAGGAGCCGTGTCAGGCCGTGGAGGTGAATCCGAAGGGCGAGATCGTGCATGTCACGCCGCTGACGACGAACGTGAAGGGTTTTCACCTTCAAGTGCGCAACGTCCACAAGCTGGCGAACGGCAACATCCTCGCCGCGCATGAAGGCGAGGGCGCGGTGCGCGAGGTGGACCCGGACGGTAAGGTGGTGTGGGAATACACGGGTGTGACGAACACCGGCGAAGCACAGCGGCTTGCCAATGGCAACACGCTCATCTGCTGCGGCACGCAGAAACGTTTGATCGAGGTCACACCTGACAAGCAGATCGTGTGGGAGTTCAGCGACAAGGACGCGCCCGATTTGAACATCACCTGGATCTCCAGTCTTCAGCAGCTCAAGAACGGAAACCTGCTCATCGGCAACTTCATGCGCGGCAAGGAAGGCCAGGGCGCTCACGCCATCGAAGTCACGCACGACAAGGAGAAGCGCGTCGTCTGGAAATGGGACGATCACAGCCTCATCAAGTCGCTCACCACCGTCCGCGTCATCGGCGAATAACCTCACACACACGACCATGCCCAAAATAGCCATCACCGACTACACCTTTCCTGACCTCAGCCTGGAAGAAGCTGTGCTTCGTCCTGCGGGTATCGAGATCGTCTCCTTCAAAGAAAAGCGTTCTCCAGCGGAACTCGCCGAACTCGTACGCGATGCCGATGCCGTGATCGCGCAGTTTGCTCCCGTGAACGCCGAAGTCGTCGCTGCGATGACCAAAGCGAAGGCCATCGTGCGCTACGGCATCGGTTACGACAATGTGGATTTCACCGCCGCCCGCGAACGCGGCATCCCGGTGTGCAACATCCCTGACTACTTTAGCGCGCCCCGCGACGATACCGCGCGCGCGAGCTGCGGAAACGGAGCGAAAAGCGATTTCTTATCACTTTTGCGATGCGATGATGTTCGCTCATAGCAAAGGCATCCTCCACCGAGATTTGAAACCCGAGAACATCATGGTGGGCGAGTACGGCGAGGTGCTGGTGATGGACTGGGGCCTAGCAAAGGTGCTGGGTGAGCAGGAGAACAACGGTGCTGGCAGTTCGCGAGTTAACGACACGGGTGACTATGGGATGACTATGGAAGGTGAAGTCATGGGCACGCCCCAGTACATGAGCCCTGAACAGGCAATGGGGATGGTGGCTGAGCTGGATGCCCGGTCTGACATCTACAGTTTGGGGGGTATTCTCTACGCCATCCTCACGCTTAGACCACCGATCGATGGGACGACATTGGATGAAGTGCTGACCAAGGTGAAGAACGGTAGCATTAGCTCGATGATCACGAAGCGCGGTGGCAAGGGTGCGGTGGCCGTGGGTTCGCCATCGGCGATGGGTGCTGAAGTGCCCGAGGCGTTGCAGGCGGTGACGCTCAAGGCCATGGCGACTGATAGAAACAAGCGCTACGAGAGCGTGGAACTGTTTGCTGGTGATATTGAGCGCTACCAGAACGGCTTTGCAACCAACGCAGAGGGGGCTGGAACCTTCAAACGCATCAAACTGTGGGTTGGTCGCAACAAGGTTCTGGCTGGATCCGCCGTTGCCATGCTGGTGGTGGTAAGTAGCTTCAGTGCCAAGGTGGTTGTGGAGGGACGCAAGGCTAGCAAAGCATTAGCGCGGCTGCGTGCGAGTGCCCCCACCTTTGCTCTTCGTGCAGCTGATGCGATGCAGGGTGGAAATTTAGAAGATGCGCTGGAAGCAGCTTCAAACGCGGTGGATTTACAGCCTGAAGTGGCAGAGTATCATCGGATTCGAGGTAATGTTCTGCAAGTCATGGTTCGTTGGCCAGAAGCGGTGAAAGAGTATCGGTTGGCGAAAGAAGATGAACAGGCGCAGAAAAACCTGAAGCTGACTGAAGAGTTGATTCAGCAAACGGAAAAAGAAGCGGGTGATATAAAAGCCAAGGCGCGTCTGTTCGAAGAATTGAACGCGCAAGGGAGGCAGTACGAAGCGATGGCTCTATCGAGTGCGTTGGGAGATTTCTGGAAGAATCGTAAGAAGGATCTAACAGCGGTACCTGAGCTTGTGCGTCGGTTGGAAGCCAAGATGCTGCCTGTTCCCGGCACTAAGATTTTGCTGAGCAAGACAGAGTTTACTGTTGGAGAATGGAAGTTGTACCTGAAGGCGGAAGGGCTGCCGGATTGGAAGCAGCCGAGCAAAGATTTTGAGCAGAACGACGAACATCCGATCGTGATGCTGAATTGGCATGATGTAAAAAAGTTTTGCGAATGGCTGAGCAAGGCTACAGGGAAAGAATGGAGGCTGCCGACGAACTCGGAATGGGAGGCTGCAGTGGGTACGAGCAAATATCCCTGGGGCGATTACTATCCTCCGAACTGGGATGATGGGAATTACGCGGTGGCAGAAGATGGGAAGGATGATCCAGCGAAGGTTGGGGTGGACGGAATCAAAGGAACAGCTCCTGTTGGCAGTTTCAAAGCTAGCTTGCTGGGTTTTTATGATCTCGGAGGAAATGTGAGTGAATGGATGTGGGATGGAGTGGATGAGAAAACTGGAACCCGGGGCGGGGGCTGGATCAGCAGCGCGGGGGGCTGCACGGTTGCCTCCCGCTTCCACAGCCTCACCCCGGGGTACCGCCACTACGACAACGGCTTCCGGGTGGCCCTCAGTTCAGTTCCCTAGAGCTGAAGCGCGGAGCGCTGAGGTGTGAGGCACCTGAGTCGAAGCCGGAGGGACTCGGGCGGAGAACGAGGGGGCGGTGGGGGGATTTTCGCAGAGCGAGAAATTTTTCAGTTCAATTTCGTGCTGCTTTGCTGGGGTATCCGTGTGTACGGATCTTTGAATTCGTGAGGATTTCCCTGCCAGTCGTCATCTTGACCAAAAACGGCTGCTTTCCTCGGACGTTTCGGACGCTATTTCGCGGGTCCGTTATACGCCCCAGCGCTGCTGGCCCGTAACGGTTGTGCATCCATTCGGGATGTCTATATCCCCTTCGGAGTACTGATAAATTCTTTTGTTGGAATAAACTGAAAAACAAGCGTCCGAAACGTCCGAACAACTAACGTGACGGTGAGGAATTCCGGGCTAACGGCCAAATAACCATCATGCTCGATTAGGATGACTCCGGCTCATGGCTTGCCAGCGTGCCCAGTGTACAAGCTCAATCTCTTCTGGGAAGACTAGGATGCCATACGAAAATCGTTCCCATCCACAACAGGCGTCGATGCGCCACTACCTTCTTGATCACGACAGCCCTTTTTCGCAACTCGGCGCAAATCCGATGTGTTCTTTCCGGGTTAGGCAATCGGACATTCGCGCCCAGTTGGAGACAACCCCACAAAAAATCACCTTCGTTTTCAATCTCACACCCCCCATTGTTCATGTAATGTTACCCCTAACACCATGAGTGAAATTTTAATCGGCGGCATCGAAAAGCGTGAGATTCTCATTGTCGATTACGACCCTCGCTGGCTAGAGAAATTTCACCACCACGCCGCTATCATTTCACGTGCATTGGGCCCGAAGGCTCTCCTAATTGAGCACATAGGTTCCACTTCCGTTCCTGACCTAGCTGCAAAGCCGATAATCGACATCGATGTTCTCGTGCAAGACTCCAGTAATGAGGATGCTTACCTGCCAGATCTACTGACTGCCGGCTATATTTTACGAGTTCGTGAACCGGATTGGCATGAACATCGAATGTTTCGGACGCCGGAGCTCGACGTCCATGTTCACATTTTTTCCCCCGGTTGCGAAGAAGTAGCGCGGCACCTCACTTTTCGTAACCGTCTTCGAAGTCATACCGAAGACCGACTCCGCTACGAAGCTCTCAAACGGAAACTCGCTAAAGAGGATTGGGCCGATACGAACGCATATGCACGAGCAAAGAGTGAGTTGGTAGAAGAGATCATTGCTCAGGCATTACAAAACACTTTTGTTGGTCTTCTTTCACCATAGCTTCCTCACAACGTGCCGTTTGCACTCTCATGTTATCGGATCGTGCCCCCGCTCATAGCTGATTTAGCGCGCCCCGCGACGATACCGCGCGCGCGAGCTGCGGAAACGGAGCGAAAAGCGATTTCTTATCACTTGCCGACCGAATGATGCCTGAGTCACGCCTCCACTGCTCGAGACATCCTCTGCCGAACTTTCGCTCCTTATGTCTTACCACCATCGTGCGAGCAACAATGTCATCGATCTCCCATATGTAATGAATGTCCGCCAGTTTAAACGTACATCCCTCGACTTCATTCTCAATCCACTCCGTTAAACAGAGGTTTGGCGCCGCCAAGTTTTCAGGAAAAAGACACCCTTTAGCCCAGGTAGTGTCTATGTAACGGGCTACTTGCAATGATGTTTCCCCTGATTCAAACACCACATGACCGTCGTGAGTTAAAACTGGGATTTGATAGTACGCACCACCCGTAAGCTTAATGACCTCCTGACGGTCCCAATTCGGGACCTCCCTTGTTTCATGCGTCACTCCACACGCAGTCAGCGCTTGGCGAATCGGAACTGCATAGGGACTATGAGCCATTTGATAGAGAACGACACTCATCCATAAATCATATCAAAACGGCCCCAACAGACAAGCGTCGCACCCGCTCACAGGCACACACGCTGTTTAAGACTGGTCTTTAAGGGTGAGGCTTCGGCAGCGCATTGCCTAATGAAAGCGCCCCATGCTAAACATGTCGTTATAGGAGAACCCGAGATGCTTATAAAAATTCAACGCGGAGAGATTCTCGGGGCTGACAAAGAGATTGAGTTTTTTGCAACCACGTTTGTAGAGAAGTTGTTGAATGTGCGTGACCATAGCGCGTCCGTAGCCTTTGCGTTGGTGATCAGGGCGAACCGCTAAATAATAAAGGTAGCCTCTATGTCCATCATCACCTGCCATGCCAGACGCGATAACAGCCGAAGCAAGTGTGCCGACAACAAACAATTCTGGCTGTACGGCGAGTTTACGGTGAATATCTGCCTGTGGATTGCTGTCGATCGTGACTAATCCACAGCTAGCCCAAAGGGCTAGGACACTATTTTCATCAGCGGACTGGTATGGTCGAATTTCGAACAACATGATGTGAGATTGTCGAGCGGTGCGAGATCCCGCGATCTTAAATGCCATGACAACCATCAATCCATCCCTATCAACTGTCTCCTACGAATCGATCAAACTCGGCATCGACGCGCACGCCGAATATTACTGGGTCAGCCGTCAGGTCGAGCCCAAACACTGGGATTGAGGAGTATTTAGCGCGCCCCGCGACGATACCGCGCGCGCGAGCTGCGGAAACGGAGCGAAAAGCGATTTCTTATCACTTTTTAGCGCGCCCCGCGACGATACCGCGCGCGCGAGCTGCGGAAACGGAGCGAAAAGCGATTTCTTATCACTCCGCCCCATGTTCCGAACCCTCACAAGCAATTCTCCCTTTAGCGCGCCCCGCGACGATACCGCGCGCGCGAGCTGCGGAAACGGGGCAAAAGCGAATTCCTATCATTCCAAGAAATTTTCCAGACGCGCGACATTCGGAGGGGAAAGTTTATACGAAAAATCTAAGTGTCTTGGGATCTCGTTTTGGGAGGTGGACTCTCGTGGGCGGGTTCATTTCAGGGGTGCTCCGATTTCCGTCTCACGCCGCTTCTGGCAGGTACACCAACCCGAATTTCTCCGCTTCCACTTGTCCCGTGAACACTCTCCACAAATCCACGGCTAATTGCTGTGCTATCGCCACAACGGCTTTCTTCTTCGCCGCTGGATTGGGCGTGGGACTGTTCAACACGGGGGCCCATTTCTTGAGCGGCCTGTAGTCAGGTTGCCAGCGCATCATCCGCCATACCATCTCCAGAAGCATTGCTCACACTTCCCGACCGGCGTTTGCCCCCGCTGCTGTGTTGATGCCCTCGCTCCGCTCGCTCGGGCACCCTTCGGGCTTCGCTGCGCTACGTCCATCTCGCCAGAAGCCTCTGGCTCGATTCGCGCGGACACAATCCCGTGTAACTAGACACCTGCCGCCGGTTGTTGAACCGACCCCAATCCCCGACTTCTCGCCGCAAAATCTCAAACGTCAACGGTCCTACGCCACGCGGAATCTTCCTCTCCCTCGCCGCCTCCTGCAGTTGATGCATCAACTTCAACTCCTGCTCTTCCAGAGGATTTAGGATCTTAATAAACACTTCCAGCATTTCAATCACCCACTCAGGCGCCAGCACCTTGATCGCCGCCCACGATTTGCCCTTCCACCACTTTCCTGTGACGTGAATATTGTGCAGCGCTAGCAGTCCGCGGCCCATCCCTGCAACGCGCTTGCGTTCGCGCATGAGCTGCTGGCGCTGCCGACTCATCGCGCGTTCCCGCTCTTCGTCCACCGTTGGAATGCGCACCGTGCTGAACGCCTTTTGTTTCCACGCTCATAACGATCCAGACGCTGGCATAACGCTGCGGCATCGAGCCGGTCGTTCTTCACCCCTTTGCCCCGCTCATCCCAGTCCTGGGGTTGCACCAAGTAGTTCTTGATGCCGAGTTCCTCCAACCGACGGTGCAAGTGGAACCCGAACGCACCCGCTTCATAACAAGTCACCACGTTACGGGTGAGCTTCTGCTGTTTAACCCGAGTTCCGCAGTTTAAAAAGTACTTCTGTTG
>JBILLT010000200.1:0-6862 GCA_044375925.1 Chthoniobacteraceae bacterium
AGCAACCTCACCTGCGCCGTTGTTAGCCCTCTAATCTGCCCGCTCTCCAACGCATTCATCTGCGCTCCCTTCAGCGCCCTCACCTGCTCGCTCACAAGCGCCGAGATCTGGTCGTTCCGGAGCATCCTCACCTGATTGCTGCCAAACGACATTACCTGCTCGCGGCTCATGGCCCGCAACTGTTCCAAACTCAACTGCTGCATCCCAAGCATCCGCACATCTTCGGTCTCAAGCGCACGCACCTGACCGGCGTTAAGGCCCCTCAACTGCTCGCTCTGCAGCGCGCCAATCTGTGCTTGGCTCAAAAACGCCACTTGCTCGTTCCTCAATCCTGCAATCTGTCCCGACGTCAACGACCTCAAATTCCCGGACTCTATCGCAAGCAACTGCTCGCTCCGCAGCGTCGTCAACTGCACGTTCGATAAACTCCTCAATTGTCCCCCGCTCAGCCATCCCACCTGATCCGTGCCAAACGCACCCAACTGCCCGCTCATCGCCTGCAACTGCGGCGCGCTCAACGCTCCAATTCTTACCACATCCAGCGACGCAATCTGTCCGCTCACCAGCAACCTCACCTGCGCCGTCGTCAGCCCTCCAATCTGCCCGCTCTCCAACGCGTTCAACTGCGCTCCACGCAACGCACTGACCTGCTCGCTCAACAGAATCGAGAGCTGGCTTGCCGCGAGCATTCTCAACTTCTCTTCGCCTAGCGCAACTAACTGAACTGTGGTAAGCCCCCTGACTTGCGCGGTGGTCAGTGCTCCAAACTGAGCCTTTCCAAACAAACTGAAACTGTTAGTCGCCATGGCCCTGAGCTGACTCGGAGACAAGGCTGAAATTTGCGCTGGCTGCAGGGCATTTAATTGCTCCAGCTTGAATGAGCTCCACTGCTTCGAATCATAAGCTGCAATCTGGTCAGCGCTCATTGCGGCAAGCTGTGCTGCCCGCAGGCCGGACAACTGCTCCGTGTTCAATGCTCTAATTTGACCAGCACTCAGCCCAGGCAACGAAACCTCATTCAAAGAGTTTATCTGCGCAGAGCTCAAAACCGACAATTGCCCGCTGGAGACTCCCGAGATTGTGACCAAGGAAAAAGCCGCAATGCTCTCCGGGGAAATATACCGAATCGCCGCGGTTGTGATGCCGTTGATCTGATCCAATCCCAAAGCTCGAATCTGATCCTTGCTGAACGCACCGACAACATCAGAGGAGAGCGCGCCCAATTGAGCGCCGCGAAACTGACGTAAATCGCCCGCGTCCAAGCCCGCGGCCTGCGATGTCGATAGAGCACCGATTTGATCAGAACGAAAGGCCAACAAATGAGCTGCGCTTAAAGCCTTTACTTGCGAGGTCCCGAGAGCAGTCACCTGAGTAGTCTCCAAAGCTGAAAGCTGGGAGGTTTGCAGGCCCGCGAATGCCGCACTACTGAGCATCGCAAGCGAGTTCGTTGCGATTTGCGAAAATTGCTTGGGAGACAACGCGGCCAACTGATTACTCGATAACCCGATAAACCGCTTGCCCTGCTCTCCGTCAAATTCACGGTTCAGAAAGTCCGCGCCCAATGTGCGGACCTGCCAGGGAGTCAGACCCTCAATCTGATACGGAGCCAAACCATCAGCTTCATCATTCGCGAGAGCATCCACCTGGGCCAAACCGAGGGCGTTCCACTGGGAGGTCGACAAAGCTTGGAGTTGAAATGGAGTAAAGTTGGAAACCTGCGCCGTAGACAACGCTGCGATCTGACTCGTTTTCAGCCCGGTTACCTGAGCCGTCGTCAATCCCAACCCTTTTACCTGTGTGAGGGTCCCATCTTCAAAGCTCGAAGCCAACCCAGCTATATGAGCGGTGGATAGAGAGGCGATCTGTTGGCTGCTGAAAAAGCTCCATTCCAACGCATCCCATTGGGATAGTTGTTCGGATGAAAATGCCGTCAGCTGAGAAGTGGTTAATTTGGAAACTTTGAGGGCAAAGTCGCCAGCCTGGGGTTGCTCCAGGGAATTTGGGTCGAATCGCGTTTTGAAAACGATTGCAGCCTTTGCAGGCGACAGCCCTGCAATCTGATCTGCCAAAAGATCCTCAGGACTTCCAACCACCTCTTCCAGCTCTTCCTCCGTCAGCGCGGACAGCTGGCTCGAGACCAACGCCATAATATGATCTCTGCTCAACACCTTCGTCTCCAGTGGCAGCAGCCTGATCGTAGACGCGGACAAAGCTGAAACCTGCCCCGGTGCAAGCAGCAGACTCTCTCCCGATTCAGGCTGAAGAGCACCCACCTGCGAAGGCGACAGAGCAAGCACCTGCGCCGTGCTCAGCGCTTGTACGGCTGCACTTGTCATGGAATTGATCTGCGTGCTCGTGACCGCGCTCCACTTCTGCGCGTTGATCGCGGGAAGATCAAAAGGTTCAAGCGCGCTGAATTGAGCCGTAGTGAGGCGCCCCAATTGCCACGAGTTCAGAGCTGCAACCTGAGAAAAAGTTAGATCTCTAATCTGGTCAATACTGAGCGCCGCGATGATGCCCGAGCTCAACCCACTTACGACCCCTGTTTTGAAGGCGGCAATGTACCCATCCCGTAATTTCTCACCTGAAATATCTTCGGCCGTTATAGAGTCTTTGGCACTGACTTCTCCCCACTCCGAAGACGCACCTTCAAAATTTGCGTCTATCGCTTTTACCTGCGAGTTTGTTGGTTTAGACAAAAAAAGCGCCGCGATCTGCGGATTAGATATCAAAGAGAATGCTGACGTGAGTTGCTCCGAGGACAGCGATCGCAGGCTGCTGCTAACTAACCATTCACCAAATTTATTGGGATCAAAATCTTGAAGCGCGATTTCAGTCAGATTCGCTAATTGCCCAGGCGCCAATGCCCGTAACTGGGGGACACTCAGATCGCGCAATTTGGATTGCCCCAAGAGGACCGCATCGGGGCTGAATGCGGATATCTGCAAAGTCGAAAAAAGCTGCAATGCGGAGCTTGAGAGAACATTTAATCCCTGGATGAACCAATCGATCTGAGCCGTGGTTAAATGACTTACCTGGCTCGGCTGAAACCAGTCGCCCTCGGCAGTGATCTCGTCTAGTTGCTCGCCCGTCAGCGATTTCACTTGTTCACTCGACAATCCCGCCAACTGCCCAGTGGTAAGCCATCCGAGTTGATCGAACTGCAGTCCCTGAATCTGTGCCGTTGAAAGCCGTGCAATCTGGCGGGAAGATATTGCCAGGGGGGTCTCCAACGTGTCGGAAATCTCACGGGGAATGATGGCTACTTGGTCCATTGTGAGGGCCCGAATTTGAGCGCTTGAAAAAGAATTCAAGACGCTGCCATTCACCCCTTTTTCCAGTAATGAATACAGCTCATACACGGCCAACGCAGCTGTTTGACTCGTAGAAAGCCCCTGTAAAAATGAGATCGCCACGGACTGCACCGCGGCAGGAACATCTCCGAAAAACCTCGGAATGGGTTGATCGGCGATGTTCTCTTGATACAGCTGAATGGCGGAAAATGCGGAGATCTGTGCCGTTGCGAAGGCGCGCACGGCAACAGAGGATAATGCGTTCAAATGGTCGAACGTGAACCCGGTGATAGATTCAGTCCCAAGCGCCTTGATTTGGGCGTTTCGCAAAGCGACGACCTGCGAAGTCGACAGCTGGCTGATGAATTCAAAAGTCAAATCGACATCCGCATAATCGGAGACCTGACTGGGCGTGAGATCCGCAACATTAATGTAATTCATACGTGATTGATTAGGCTCCAGAAACTCTTCGATTCAAGTTACATTCTCTACCAGCTTAGCCTAATTCATTCAACGGTTAATAGTCCCGCGTGAACCGTCGCAGAATTGACACAAGAAAACAGGTGAACCACAACATTTGGTCGCCTTTTAGAGCATTGAGCACACGCTAGGCTTCTAGGCTGAATACTGGATGAAGATCTGGCCCCTGAGGGGCGCGCACCTGCAAGATCCGCGTGCATCTCGCCAAGACAATTGCGTATGATCAGTTTGTCTTCTCATAGCCTCCACTGCGTTCGCAGGCCCGCCCTACAGGACGCCATTGGCAGGCCGCAAGAAGCTTAATTCCATGCCCCCGTCACTCTCCGCAGCGCCATTTGACCCGAAAATGAGACCCTGCTAGGGTGCGCGCCATGGAACCCGCTGTACGCGACCGCATTTATGAATTCATTCAAGTCAGCGGGCTGCGGCGCACCGCCCAGCGGGATGCCATCATCGAGGCAGCCTTCAGCCACACGGACCACTACACCGCCGAAGAGCTGCTGCTGAGGGCCCGCGCAATCGAATCCTCCGTGTCACGGGCCACCGTGTACAGGACCCTGCCCCTTTTGGTGGAAAGCGGCCTGCTCAAGGAGCTAGACCTCGGCAAAGGTCAGATGCTCTACGACCCCAACTACATCGACCACCCCCGCCACAGCCATCTTATCTGCCTAGACTGCAATAGGATAGTTGAGTTCGAGGACCGCAACATCGACACCCTCGAAAACTGCATCACCCGCCGGCTCGGGTTTTCAGCGGCCAAGAAGCTCACCAGGATTGAGGCAAACTGCGATGAATTCCAGCGCAGCGGTTCCTGCAGCCACAAAGGCGGCGACAAGAAAGAAGCCGCACCTGCAAAAAAAGCAGTTTTTGGCGTATAGGCGGACACTGGGTCCCCGCTCCACCGCCCGCATTCACCGGATCAGGCCGCGCCCCGCCGCGAGTTGCGCGAAATGAGCGTCCCGCCAAGGCTCGCTTGGGGCGCTAGGCGCAACTGCGATGCCGGCCGTTTGTTTGCACCTTCCAGGGGGATGGAAGGGCGGCTTGCGAGTTGAACGTGACTCCGGTAAGGATAACTTCCCACCCCCAGAAACCGACAGAACACAAAGCAAATTTTATGGGCCAGATCTACAGTAACATCATCGAAACCGTCGGCGGCACCCCGCTTGTGAGGCTCAACCATGTGACAGCGGGCCTCGAGGCAACCATTGCGCTGAAATGCGAGTTTTTTAACCCCCTTGGAAGCGTCAAGGACCGTATTGGGGCGGCCATGATCGAGGCGGCGGAACTCGAAGGCAAGATCAACAAGAACACGATCATCATCGAGCCCACCAGCGGCAATACCGGGATCGCTCTCGCATTCGTATGCGCCGCCAAAGGCTACAAGCTCATCCTCACAATGCCCGAAACGATGTCCCTCGAGCGGCGCACCCTCCTCTCCATGCTCGGGGCTAAACTCGTGCTCACGCCCGGAGCCGAGGGCATGAAAGGCGCGATCGCCAAGGCCGAAGCGCTGGTCGCAGAAACCAAGGACGCTTGGATGCCTCAACAATTCAACAATGCGGCAAACCCTGAAATCCACCGGAAAACCACCGCCGAAGAGATCTGGGCGGACACCGACGGGAAGGTCGACATTCTTGTTGCCGCAGTGGGCACCGGGGGCACCATCACTGGCAGCGCGGAAGTGCTTAAGCAGCGTAACCCCTCGCTGAAGGCCATCGCGGTGGAGCCCAGCGACTCACCGGTGATCACCCAGACGATGTCGGGCCAGCCCGTGAAGCCGGGACCGCATAAAATCCAAGGGACAGGCGCGGGTTTCGTCCCGAAAAATCTCCATCTGGGGATCGTCGACGAGGTCATCACGGTGACCAACGACGAGGCTTTTGTGATGGCGCGCCGTCTCGCGAAGGAGGAGGGCATTCTCGCCGGCATTTCTTCGGGCGCCAATGTTTGCGCGGCAATCGCCGTCGCAAAACGGCCTGAAAACAAAGGGAAACTCATCGTCACAGTCGCCTGCTCCACCGGGGAACGCTATCTCTCAACCGCACTCGCAGCTGAGGCCCGGGCGGAGGTGGGCGCGTCATAGCGGCATGCACCCCCTCTGCCAAGCCGAGGCTGCTTGCGAAAGATTCGAAGCGAAGCTTTGTTGGTCTCAAGAATAACACCGCTCCCTCAAAATCGCTTCGCCGAGTTTGTTCATCGCATGTCCCGCAACCACTCCACACTCGCGCGGATCGCAAGATCCCTGCTGCCCTTGTGCGCGATCCTGCTTGGCGCCTGCGCCGGGGACCGCGCCCACGTGGTGCGCGTAAGCGTCGCGGACCAGCGCATGGCGCTTTACAAGGACGGGGTGGAGGTCCGCAGGTTCCCGGTTTCCACTTCGAAATTCGGCGTGGGCGACACCCCGGGCAGCAACAGAACCCCGCTGGGCTGCATGGAGGTGGCAAAAAAAATCGGCGCCTCAGCACCGCTGGGAATGAAGTTCAAGAGCCGCCAGCCCACGGGTGAGATCGTCCCCGTGAACGCGCCGGGACGTGATCCGATTGTCACCCGGATCCTGTGGCTGCGCGGGCTGGAACGCCGGAACGCAAACGCATTTTCGAGGATGATTTACATCCACGGTACACCGGAGGAGAGCAAGCTTGGCACGCCGGCCAGCTACGGTTGCATCCGAATGAAATCCAAGGACATCGTGCAGCTTTTCAACATGGTCGGAAACGGTGCCAAGGTGATCGTCGACACCGAGCATCTTCCGCAGCCCATACTGGCTCCGCAAATTCAAATCGCCCGGGTGCAGTAGGTCCTGCTTCAGCCCTAAGGAACTGCACTGAGGGCCAGTCGGAAGCCGACGTTGTCGTAGCGGTTCTCCGGGTAGGAGTCGCTGCGGACGGCAACCGAGCAGATCCCCGCGAGGTCGTGCCAGCTCCCGCCCCGGATCCCGGGGCCTGTACCGGTTCCCGCCGGGGTCGCCGGCGTAATAGAGTAGGGAGACAAGGATGGTTTGCGGCCACAACCACTCCGTGTCCTCATCTCCCCCTCATCGAACCGGACGGGCGGGTTTCCCGCATCCGGCTCTCGGAGGCTGTTCACCG
>JBILLT010000183.1:0-6858 GCA_044375925.1 Chthoniobacteraceae bacterium
CGTCGGGCGTCGGGGCGGCGTAGACCACGTTCGACGGCGGGGCCGCCGGTGTCCCCTCGGCGGGGGCCGGAGCTGCGGGAGGTGTCTCCTGCGGCTCCTCCTGGGCCCAGCCCACCGTCGGGCGAACCGCCAGGGTCCCCAGCGTCGCCGAGAAAATCAGGCCACCGCACAGCAGGTCACGCAGGGGAGGCATGGCAGGCATCCGTTGCAGAAGGAGGTTTGTGAGCAGCAGGGGGGTTGGCCAACCAGGCAGGAACAAGAGGAACCCATCCGCCCGTGCGGTGGGCCCACGCCGATCATTTGTTCCGCCCGGTCGAGATGTCGTAGGTCGCCTTCTGGATGCGGGCCTGCCGTTCGGCCAGCTCTTCCAGCTGATCGATCAGCTCGGCCGAATTGGCCTGCTCGCCATCGACTTCGCGACCCAGCCGGCGGGTCCGGTTGTTGATCCGCAGTTGCAGTGTCCGCAGCATCTTCAGCTCGGCCAGCTTGTCGACCAGTTCGGGGTCCTGCTGCTGCTGATTCTGCTGCTGCTGGTTCTGCTGATCTTTGTTCTTGCTCTTCTCCATCTCTTTTTGCAGCGCGTCGATCATCTCTTCGAGCGCCTCGATGATGTCCTTCTCGATCGACTGCGTCAGTTCGCCCACTTCGGTCTTCTCGAGCCGGCGGGTCACCGTCCGCATGTCATCCCGCAGCATCTCCACCGCTTCGGGGAAGGCGACGGCAGTCCCCTCTTCCCGCAGCAGGGTCACCGCCTTGGTCGCTTCGAGGGCAATCTCGTCTTCCTGCCGGGCCAG
Organism: Chthoniobacteraceae bacterium; assembly: GCA_044375925.1. Classification (GTDB taxonomy): domain Bacteria; phylum Verrucomicrobiota; class Verrucomicrobiia; order Chthoniobacterales; family Chthoniobacteraceae; genus Chth-196. Next base: position 795 of record JBILLT010000183.1, read on the forward strand.
TTGCAGCGCCCGCGCCGTGTTCCGCGATTCGTCCGACTGCGTCGCCCGTCCCAGCTTGGTCGTGCCGTCGTAGACCAGCAACTGCATCGCCAGCATCCGCTGGAACCGCGCCTCCAGCATCGCCAGGAACCGCTCCTTCTCTTCTTCCCGCAGTTGCCGCAGAATCTCTTCGAGCTTCTCCTTGGCCCGTTGCAATTCGGCCAAGGCGTCGTCCTGGTCGTCCGACGCATCGTGCCGTTTGTTCTTCTTCAGGTTCTCAATCGCCCGCTCCATCGCCTCCTTGGCCCGCTCCAGCTCCTCCCGCCCCGGCGTCTGCTGCTGCTGCTGCTGCTGGGGTGAACCCGACTGCGACTGCTGCCCAGGCTGACTCTCGGATGGTGACCCCTCCTGGGGCTTCGAGGGCTCTCCCGATTCACCCGGCTTTGACTCGCCGGGCTTCGACTCTCCCGACTCAGACTCGCCCGGCTTCGATTCACCGGGTTTCGATTCACCCGGCTCACTCTCGCCCGGCTTCGATTCGCCCGGTTTCTTCTCCCCGGGCTTCGACTCCCCGGGAGTTTTCTCCCCCGGTTTCTTTTCGCCCGGCTGTTTCTCCCCCGGCTGTTTCTCCCCGGGTTTTTTCTCGCCCGGCTTCGGCTCGTCTCCGGGCTTCCCCTCGCTGGGCTTCCCTGCACCGGCTTCAGACTCACCCTCCTTGGGGTCTCCCTCTTTCGGGTCGCCTCCCTGGTTTTCGCCTGGCTTTGACTGGGCCCCCGGCTTGGTCTGACCTGTGCCGGCCTTCGCCTGCTTGGCCTGGTCTTCCCGGGCCATCTTCTTTTGCAGTTCGCCCGTCTGGGCTTGAATCTTCTTCTGGGCCGCCTCGACATCGTCCAGGGGGACGCCCCGCTCGTTGTCGGCACGGTTCCCCTTCTCTTTGCCGATCAGCTTGTTCACCTCTTCGAGGTACGCCTTGATCCGCTTCTGCTCTTCCTGCAGTTCCTTCTGGCGGTCCTCGCTCAGCAGCAGGTCCAGGATCACCTGCAGGTTGGTAATCAGGTCCTCCTGCCGCTCAATCGCCTCGCCCAACTGCTTGTTGCTCCGCAGCAGCGACGACAGCTCGTTCATCTGCGTGGCAATCCGCTCTTCCTTGCTCTTGCCAATCGCCCGCAGCAGCAGGTCAGCCCGCTCGGGGTCGCTCTTCCGCAACCCCTCCGCAATCCGATACAGCCCATCCTCGAACCGCTTGTACTGCCGCTGCAAAGTCTCTTGCGACCCCGACAGCGACGCCGGCTTGCCCCCCTCGGTCCCCTCGGCTCCCTCTGCTCCCGTGTCGGCCGGAGTCTCTTCACCCGCCTTCGCCCCAGCAGGTTCTCCCGCTGGTGGCGACTGCTGCCCCCACGCCGCCGTCCACCCCGCTCCCCCCGCCAGGCTGGCGGTCAGGGTCAGGCAGGTCAGCGCTCGGCACACGGTTCTCAGCAACATCGGCCAGGCTCCGTCAGGTAAGGCCAGTGTCAGGCCAGCTTCAGGTCACTCCAGGGACTACTTCAGTCCCTCGATCAGCTTCTTCTTCCGTTCCAACTCGGTCTGCTTCTTCAGCTCTTCCTGCCCGCGGATCACCGACCGCAGCATTTCGAGCACCTTGTTGTAGTCTTCGTTCTTCAACATCTGCGCCAGCACCCCTTCCAGCTTCGTGATGGTCGCCCCCAACTGGTCGGTCGTCAGCTCCAGCGTCCCCAGCGGGTTCTCTTGCGTCTCCAGCTGGTCGCGCCCCTTCACCAGCAGGTCGTCGATCGCGTTGAAGTCGTCGGCGTTCACCTGCCGCAGGGGCCGCAGGATGCCGTCGTCCATCCGCTCGAGCATCGGTCGCACATCGGGAATCGCGTTGTTCGCCAACTCGTCCCGAACGTCCCGGAACTCCTCTTCAATCGACTGCAGCTCGTTGTGGTTCTTCCGCGCCCCCGAGGTCGCCCGCTCGACCGAGGTCAACGCCCCGGTCTCCAGCACCGCCAGCTTCTCGGCGTCGGCCGCGGTCCGCGTCGCCGCGTCCCGCCCCCGCAACACCTGCGCCTCCTCCAGCCGCGTCCGGTGCAGCAGCAGGTCTTTCCGCGTGTTCCGCAGCTCTTCCAGAATCTGCTCGAACCGCCGGCGGATGTTCAGCTCTTTCAGCGCCACCAGGGCAATCAGTTCGTCGTCCGAGACAATCTGGAACGTCCACGGTGTCCCGCTCGCCTGGTGCGGACCGGTCAGGTTGTCGGCGTCGCTCGCCACCACCTTCAGCACCAGTTTCTGACCAACCGTCAAATCGAGGTCCAGCACCGGGAACCGCTCGGCCACCTCGACCTGCGGGCGCCCTCCCGCCGGGGTCTCGAACGCTCGCGACTGGAACGCCTCGGTCGGGGCCGCCGCTCCCCCTTCGACCCGGTACTCGAATCGCACATCCGCGACTCCGTAGTCATCGACCACACCGTACAACTGGCTCCCCTCGGCGGCGTCCCGGATCTGACCCGCCACGGGAATCGTCGCCTGTCGCGTAATCGAGGTCCCAATCCCCTTCAGCCGCACATCGACCGCCGGGTGCTGGTCGGGAATCGCCGTAATCGTCAGCCGCGCCGGCTCGGCCGAGACAATCCCGTCGCGGTCATGCAGCCAGAGTCGCAGCGGGGCGTCGGCGGGCAGGGGCAACGGCACCAGGGGCCGCCCCGCCGCGTCGGTCCGCGCGGGCTCGGGGGTTGTCCCCAGCACGCACGGCAACCGCAGCGACAACCCATCGGCCGCCAGGGCCGGGGTCGCCAGGGGGAACGCCACCGCCTCGGCTGCCGGTTTCCCATCCGCTCCCAGCCAGCGGATCTCGCTTGCGTCCGACGTCAGCCGCAGCTCGGCGAACTCGGTCTGCAATCGCACCTCGACCAGCGGCTTGTTGAATCGCGCCTCGAGCCCAAAGTCGGTCCCCGCCGGAATCGACACCTGGGCCCCCTGCACCTCCACCCGATCACGCAGCGGGGGTTCCCCCGGCTCGGCCGGTTCATTCATCCCGGTGTAGGCGGGGTACAGGCAGTCGAGGCTCACCCGGTCAATCGCCGGTGGGTCGACCACCAGCACTCGCAGCGGTTCCAGCGTGCGGAAATCGCCCCCCCGTACATCCAGCCGAATCGAGTCTTTCAACCCCGCCAGCTTCTGCCGGAACGCCCGGTCTCCGACCCGCGTCATATACCCGTCGCCCGCTCCCGAACTCTCGAGCGCCCGGTAGCGGTAGTTGACCTCGCGGGGCACCAGTTTGCCCTCGGCGACCTCGGCCAGCAGGTTCAGGTCGGCTCCGCGGGGATGCTTGTAGACCCCATTTTCGAACGGCATCCGCCGCTCGCCCGGGTCGGCCAGCACCGCCAGGTTCAGTTCCGTTTCACGCCGGTAGCGCTCGTTGTTGAACAGCAGGTTACGGCGGTACCACGTCTGAAAGACTTCTCCCCCGGCCCACGCGAAGCCCCCCATCGAGAGCAAGAGCGCCAGTGCCAGGCCCGCTGCCCGCAGCAGGGGCCGGCTGTTGAAGACCTCTCCCAGGTTCAGCTTCCGCAACAGCTCGCTCGCTTCCCGCGCGGTCTGTTGCAGCATGCTGGCGGTCGCCGGGGTGTCGCGCTGCTCGCTCCCCGCCAGGTCAACCGCGGTGATGAGCCGTTCGTTCAGTTCGGGGAATCGGCGTTCGAGCACCAGGGCGAGGGCCCGATCGCGAAACGCGCGGACCATCCGCAGCACCACGAACCAGAGGAAGGCGAGGACGAGGGCGGTGACGGTCAGCACCACCAGGACGCGGCGGGCTCCCTGGGGCAATTCAAAGCCGTAGTCGAGCAGCACCGACAGCCAGAACGCGAGGCCAGCCAGGCAGAGCACGACGGCCAGCCCTTCCAGCAGCACATACCGTCGAATTCGCGAACGGAGTTGCTGGAGGACGGAGAGGATGTCGGGACCAAGTCCACCGGGGGCCGTCATGCCTTGAGATTTCCAGGACGCAAGAGGACTGGGTCGCGGAGCCCCGGGGGGCGCACGGCGCAGCGTCAAGCCGCACAGAACGCCAGACCGTTCCCGCCGGAATGCTGGACATTCTACCAGCCCCGTCGGCGAGGTGCCAACAATGTTCTTCACAATTCGGCGGTCCGGCGGGAGATTTTTGAGGGGCGGAACCAGCAAGAAATCGGACCAGCAACGAGGTCCGCCAAGTCGCTCCGCCAAGTTGCTCCGCCAAGTTGCTCCGCCAAGTTGCTCCGCCAAGTCGCTCCGCCAAGTCGCTCCGCCAGGTCGCAGCGCCAACTGCCACCGCGAAGTTGCTCCGCCAGTCAGAGAGCGCCAACGAGAGGGCACCAACTGCCGGTGACCACCTCACCCCAACGGGGGCCTGCCGATCCTCGCATCGCAGCGTGCTGACCAGTCGCGGCTCAAACTCGCACCGCCACAGGCGACACCGCCAACGCGGTCCGCCAAACAGGTCCGCCAAGTCGCTCCGCCAACTGACACCGCCAAGTTGCTCCGCCAGTCAGAGAGCGCCAAGTGCCGGTGACCACCTGACCCCGCCAGGAACCTGCCGATCCTCGCATCGCAGCGTGCTGATCAGTCAGGGCTCAAACTCGCACCGCCACAGGCGACACCGCCAACGACGTCCGCCAAACAGGTCCGCCAAGTCGCACCGCCAACTGACACCGCCAAGTTGCTCTGCCAATCAAAGAGCGCCAACCAGAGAGCGCCAACCGCAGGTGACCAACTCTCCCCACTGGGAACCTTCCGATCCTCGCATCGAATCTCACTGATGAGTCTCGGCTCGAAGCCGCACCGCCACAGGCAACACCGCCAACCCGCTCCGCCAACCCGCTCCGCCAACCTGGTCCGCCAACCTGGTCCGCCAACTGACTCCGCCAACTGACTCCGCCAAGTTGCGCCACCAGTCAGAGAGCGCCAGCTGCCGGTGACCACCTCGCCCCGCCGGGAACCTTCCGATCCTCGCATCGAAGTGTGCTGATGGGTTTCGGCTCCACCCCAACTCCGCCACGGGTGACACCGCCAAGCTGGTCCGCCAACGTGGTCCGCCAACTGACACCGCCAAGTGGCTCCGCCAAACACGTCCGCCGAGTCGCTCCGCCAACTGACACCGCCAAGTTGCTCCGCCAGTCAGAGAGCGCCAACCAGAGAGCGCCAACCGCAGGTGACCAACTCTCCCCACCGGGAACCTGCCGATCGTCGCATCGCAGCACGCTCATTAGTCGCGGCTCAAACCGGACCGCCACGGGCGACACCGCCAACGAGGTCCGCCAACCCGGTCCGCCAAGTGGCTCCGCCAACAGACACCGCCAAGTTGCTCCGCCAGTCAGAGAGCGCCAACCAGAGAGCGCCAACCAGAGAGCGCCAACCGCAGGTGACCAACTCTCCCCACCGGGAACCTTCCGATCCTCGCATCGAATCTCACTGATGAGTCTCGGCTCGAAGCCGCACCGCCACAGGCAACACCGCCAACCCGCTCCGCCAACTGACACCGCCAAGGTCCGCCGCCAGTCAAAGAGCGCCAACCAGAGAGCGCCAACTGTCGGGAACCACCTCGCCCCATCGGAAACCTGCCGATTCTCGGATCGAAGCGTGCTGATGAGTTTCGGCTCAACCCTGCGCACTACGGGTGACACCGCCAACGAGGTCCGCCAAACAGGTCCGCCAAGTCGCTCCGCCAACTGACACCGCCAAGTTGCTCGGCCAGTCAAAGAGCGCCAACCAGAGAGCGCCAACTGCCGGTAACCACCTGGCCCCATAGGGAACCTTCCGATCCTCGCATCGAAGCGAGTTGATGAGTTTCGGCTCAACCTCGCTCCGCCAACGGTGACAACGCCTACGAGTTCCGCTAAACAAGTCCGCCAATTTGCTCCGCCAACCAGAGAGCGCCAACTGCCGGTGACCACAACGGGCTACCGGCAACCTGCCGATCTTCGCATCGAACTTGGTTTATGGGTCTCGGCTCGAAGCCGGACCGCCACAGGCAAGACCGCCAACCTGGTCCGCCAACTGACACCGCCAAGTTGCTCAGAAAGTCACAGAGCGCCAACCAGAGAGCGCCAAT
>JBILLT010000042.1:0-26111 GCA_044375925.1 Chthoniobacteraceae bacterium
ACCGGAAACATCGAAAAACCAGTTGGCGCTTCAGCGAAAAACTCGACCCCGCGCATCGGGACCGTGGGAATCAACTCCGAACTACCCAGGAACACAAGCGTATCGGGCCTGGAAAACGCTTCGCGTATCAACGCCACACCGTGAAGCTTTGCATCGCAAAATTCAGGCGCTACCGAGTGAAGCCGCGCCTCCTGGACGTTTCGGGCCCAAAGGAAACACGCGCTGATCGCGCACGCAGAAATCGCGACGGCGATTCCTAGAGCCGAAAGATTCGCCCTGCCGGTGGGAGGACTTGTTTTCATATTCTGGAGGGGATTGAGGGGGGGCGGACTGGCTTCCGGAGGCACCGGTTCGGCCCAGAGAGCTTTAGACTCAGGACTATCACTGGCAACTCTCTTACGGCGCCTTATGGAACCCGCGGCCGGAATAAATCTCCGTCGCCGCAAATTTCATTAGCCGCATTTATACTTCACATCTCTGTACAAAGCAACCAGCGGGCCAGTTTCGGGCGAAAAACTAAAGCCCAAGCATCAACCGGAGGGGATTTTCGAGACATTCCTTCACGCGGACAAGGAAAGTGACGGCTTCTTTGCCATCAACGACCCGGTGATCATAGGAGAGAGCGAGGTACATCATCGGCCGGATCACCACCTGTCCGTTGACCGCCACCGGCCGCTCTTGGATCTTGTGCATCCCCAAAATGCCGCTCTGAGGAGGATTAAGAATCGGCGTGGAAAGCAGTGAGCCGTAGATCCCGCCGTTCGAGATTGTGAAAACTCCCCCCTGAAGATCGCTGAACTGGATTTTTCCCTCGCGAGCCTTGACCGCAAAATCAGCCAAATCCTTCTCGAGACGTGCGAACCCCTTCTGATCGGCGTCGCGAACCACCGGGACCATCAGTCCACGGTCCGTTCCCACCGCAACCCCGACATCATAATAGTGATTTTGGACAATGTCCTCACCGTCAATCTGAGCGTTAATGGATGGAACGGCCTGCAGGGCGCTCACGACCGCTTTGATGAAGAAACTCATGAAACCGAGTTTCACACCGTGTTCCTTGGTGAAAGCCTCCTGCATTTCAGAGCGCAACCTCATCACCGCACTAAGGTCGCACTCGTTGAAAGTCGTCAAAATGGCAGCCTGATGCTGCGCCATGACCAGCTGCGCAGCGATTTTTCGGCGCAACGGAGTCATTTTCTTCCGCGTAATCCGCCCTTCGGACGCGGCACGTTCGGGTTCAATCCCTGAACTTAGAACCGTCAAACTTTCATTGGCGGCAGAGACCGCCTCACGCAGTGACACCCCTTCATTTGCCGGCTGGGACACTACCGCGCCGGGAACAACAGTTCCATGAGACGAGCTTGCCGCGGGAGCCGCGGGCTTCGGGGCATCCACTTTTTCACGCGTCTCGCTCTTCGAAGCCTTCGCCGGCGTCTTCTGTTCAGCGACCAGCGCGGTCCCTTGCGCACCCTCGGCGATCTCCGCCACAACTTCGCCAATCGCGACCTCCTGTCCCGCAGGCACCTTGATGCTGAGAATTCCCGCGCCCTCCGCCACCAGATCTGTGGAGACTTTATCCGTGTCGATCGTGAGCAGAGTGTCACCTTTGCTCACGGCCTCCCCATCGGCTTTGTGCCATGTGGATAGCACGGCACTGGTGATCGATTCTCCAACTGCAGGGATTTTAACTAGTAAACTCATGACTTTAAGGAGTGAAATTGAACGGACGCGCGGTTGTCTCCGGGATCTTTCGCTAGTCAACAACGCATCGCATCAGGCCAGAGTGAAAGCATCTTCCACCAATTTGCGCTGCTCAATCCTGTGGAGCGACAGAGCTCCGACCGCGGGGCTCGAGCTCGCATCGCGACCCGCATAAACAACGGGAGCGCCGATAATTTTCGAGAGCGGCGCGCGCAAATGACTCCATGCCCCCATGTTTTCGGACTCTTCCTGGCACCAAACGAATGTCTTGGCTTTTTTGTAAAGTTTGAGCGTCTGAGCGAGCTTTTTGTCGTGCAACGGGTAAATCTGCTCGATCCGCACGAGCGCCACATCCGACAGCTTGTTTGAGTCCCGATGCTTGAGCAGATCGTAGTAAACTTTCCCGGAACAAAGAATGACTCGGCTGACCTTTTCGGCGGAGCCGAGCAGCGGCCCGGGCAGTATTTCTTCAAAATGCCCGGAAGTAAAATCCGCCTCGCTGGACACGCATTCAGGAGCGCGCAGCAAACTCTTCGGAGTCATCACGATCATCGGCTTGCGGAAATCACGCTTCATCTGCCTGCGCAATGCGTGAAAATACTGCGCCGGGGTGGTGAAATTGCACACCTGCATGTTGTTCTCGGCGCAAAGCTGAAGAAACCGCTCGAGGCGCGCGCTTGAGTGCTCCGGGCCCTGCCCCTCGTATCCATGCGGCAGCAACAACACGATGCCGCTCGGCCTTTGCCACTTTGATTCGCCCGCGGATAGAAACTGATCAATGATGATCTGAGCGCCATTTGAAAAGTCCCCGAACTGCGCCTCCCAAAGGCAAAGCAGTTCCGGGTAATGCAATGTGTAGCCGTAGTCGAAGCCCAAGACGGCAGCCTCACTCAGGAGCGAGTTGTAGACGTTGAATTTCGCCTGTTTCGCCGAAAGGTTCTGGATCGCGCAGTAGCGTTCACGCGAGCGCTCATCGTATAAAAAAGCATGCCGATGCGAGAAAGTGCCACGGCGGCAGTCTTGGCCGGACAACCGCACCGGCGTTCCCTCCAGCACTAGCGATCCGAAGGCAAGCGCCTCGCCAAAGGACCAGTCATAGGGGCCACCTTCCTTCCATACCTTCTCCCGTTTCTCGAGAAACATTTTCTTGAGCCTCGCCACCATTTGAAAATCGGCGGGCACCGAACTGAGCGCCTTGCAAAGCTTGTTTAAAGTCGCCTTTGAAATGGCCGTCTCGACCCGGTCATGCGAGTAGGGAGGTTGAAACACAGAGTTGGACTGCGAGTACTTCGTCAACTCCTTGTTCTGCTCGGCCGCCTTGACCTCCGCAAAAGCAGCCTCGTACCTGGCCTCAAACTCCCGATCCAAATCAAGAGCTTGTTCGTTTGAAAGAATCCCCGAGGACAACAACTGGTTCCGGTACAGATTACCAAGGGTCGGATGCGCGCCAATGTCCCGGTACATCGTTGGCTGCGTGAACAACGGTTCGTCGCCCTCGTTGTGCCCGTGCCGACGGTAGCAAACGATATCCACCACGACATCGCTCTTGAAAGTCTGCCTGAATTCGATCGCCAACTCTGCACAAACCCGAACCGAATCGGGATCATCTCCGTTCACATGGAAAACCGGCGCGTCAATCATCTTTGCAACATCCGTGCAGTAGCGCGAAGACCGGGCATCCGCGGGGAGTGTGGTGAACCCAATCTGGTTATTCACAACAAAATGAACGGTCCCCCCCGTCCGGTATCCCTCGAGCTGAGACATGTTGAGAGTCTCTGCGACGACCCCTTGCCCCGCAAAAGCCGCATCACCGTGGATCAGAATGGCGACGACCTTGGATCGATCTTCTGAATCGCCTCGCACACGCTGGCGGGCGCGCGCCATGCCTTGTACCACCGGATTGACAGCCTCCAGATGGCTGGGGTTTGGCGCCAGTCGCACGGACACCTGATAGCCTCCCTTCAGCTCGCGCTTGGTCCTGTAGCCGAGATGATACTTCACGTCTCCGTCTCCAGCCACAGCGTCAGGCATGTAATTTTCCGAGAACTGCGCGAACATCACCGAAACGGGCTTTTGAAGGAAATCGTTGATGACGCTCAATCGACCTCGGTGAGCCATCCCCATCACGATCTCTTCCACCTTCAAACGCGGGCAACTGTCCAGAACCCCGTAGAGCGCAACCATGAGAGATTCTCCACCCTCGATAGAAAACCGCTTCTGCCCGACAAAACGCGTGTGCAAAAACTTTTCGAAACTCTCCACAGACAAAATCTGTCTTAGCATTTCGCGCTGCGTTTCGGCAGGAACCGAGAGGTTGGTTGCAGCCGCCTCAAATTTATCCCGCACCCATTCCCGCACCCTGGGATTTTGGATGTGCGAGAACTCTACCCCAATACGCCTGCAGTAGATTGACTCCAAGCCCGCAATCAATTCGCGAAGCGAAGTGCTTTTCCCCCCTCGGAAAAGCGGGGACGCCACCTGTCGGTCCAGATACTTGTCACCAAACCCCAACGCCCCCAACTCCAGCGCGGGGTTTTTGGGCGCTGATTTTGCGAGCGGATTCAAATCTGCCTTTGAATGGCCAAGTGAACGGTAGGCCAGAACCAATTGATCGACCTTCGTTTGCCAGCCCGCATCCGAAGCGGAGACAGGTGCCGGGGAGGTTGTTGGAGGTTTTTCCAGGGCGTTTCCAAGCTGAAAACCCTCGAAGAAAGCAGACCATGTCGAGTCAACGGAGGAGGGGTCTTGGAGCCACTGATGGTACTGGGATTCCAAAATATCCGCGTTTGAACGGTGAGGCAGGGTGGTCGCCATAGTAATTCGACAATTTAAGGGGAGCTTAACATTAGATCAGACCCATCGGATGGGAGAACCTTTTTTGACGATAAAAGACCCTTCAAGGTCCCATCCACAGCTTCAACAACCTCCTGGACAGTGACTTTTTCCATGCATGCGAAGTCCTTCGGGCACTCCCTCAAGAAGCATGGGCCGCACGGGACCTTGTGCTGCAGCACCCTGTGGCTCGGACCAACCGGGCCCGTGGCATCGGGATCGGTCGAACCAAACACCGATACAACTGGAACTCCAAGCATCACAGCAAGATGCATAGTTCCAGTATCATTCGTCAGCAATGCATCGCAGCCCCGCAGGAGATCAATCAACTCCCTCATGGAAGTCTTTCCGATCCGGTTTTCCAGAGGAACCGCGCCCCCCTCGCCGGCCGCTTGAGAATTGTCGGAAAGCCACTTTTCAATCCGCTTCCCAACCGCATGGTCTTTTTCCACCCCCACCATCTGCCATTCACATGAGTACCGCTCGGAAATCGCCTGCATGGCTGCCGCAAAACGCTCTGGGAACCAACGTTTTGCCGGCCCGAATTCAGCTCCGGGGCATACGGCGAGCCTCCACCGCGGCCCCCGACCGGGCGCCTCATCCGGATGAGAATGCACCGCCTGGCCACACCCAACTGGGAACCAATCCGACTGAGCAATCTCAGGCGCGCCAGCATACACCGCAAGCCGCATGTAATGAAGGATTTGATGCCCATCGGACTTCTCCGCCGAGGGCCCCGGAAGTGCTTCGGGCGGAGCACCTGAGCCCTTACGGCAAATTTGGTTAAGAAGCCAAGCCCTGCCGTGGCTCGGAAAGCCCACCCTCCGAGGAATCCCGGCGAGCCACACCTCCAACCCAGTCCGAAACGAATTTGGAAGCACGACGGCCGCGTCAAATTCAAAAGCACGCAAACGATTCGCAACGGAAATTGTCGACGCACCCGCCACGATTTCAATCACGCGATCCACTGCTCCCACAGCTTTCCAGAACTCAACAAGTTTCGCTGGAACCAGAACAGTCAGCTCCAAATCTGGACGCGCTAATTTCATTGCCCGCACCGCGGGAACCGCCATGACTGCATCTCCAAGCCAATTTGGGGAGCGCACCAAGAGTTTAAAACGCTGCGTCAGTCCGCTTCCAAAACAGCCGCGTTTGCTATTCGCCAAGAGAAAATCCGGATACGGAGTCTTCCATCGGTTGTGCGCCCATAACCAATCCGCCGGGGACCGCCGGATCTGCCCTTCGATCGACTCGTTTGCAGCGAGCGTCATGACCTCCAACCCCGAATCATCACCACCAAAAGGTGCACCAATTACCAGACGCCACCGACCGCCCGGAAGGGTTTCAATGCCGCAGGCCATCAAAACGGCTCCGGTTCGGGCAGACATCATCGCCGGCAATGGAGAAGTGGAGGCGAGCTTTCCGAAAAACGAGCACCATAAACCAGGGTCCCCGGCATGCTGGTCGGCCAGAACTCCGACCGCGCCCCCTTCACGCAAAAGGCTCAACGCCGCATGAAACCCTTCCTTGCGCTCAAACAGCAAAAGCCCCTCCTTGGAACGTTCACGACGCACCGCAGCATCCATCCAAGGATTGCTGAGCTTTTGGAAAATTGTGCCGCATTTGCAGCCCAGAACCGCTGGAAACACGCGTGAAAGCAGCTCCCAATTTCCCATGTGCCCAATGACCATGATCATGCCCCGTCCTTGAGCGATTTGACCCCGCACATGTTCGAGCCCTTCGCATTCCACAAAGCGCACGATTTCTTCAACAGGCAGGCGAGACAAGTGCATTCCCGCCGCAACATTCCCAGCAAGCCGCGCGAAACTCTCAGCGCCCAATGCGACCCGTTCAGAACGGCTCTTTTCATCACCGAAAGCAATGCGAAGATTTCTTTCGACTAATCCTTTATACGGACGAAAAAGCCACCAAGAACAAGTGCCTACCGTCCGCCCAACTTGAATTGCAAACCGCAAGGGAACCGCACCGACGCACCAGGAAACCATCCGAAACAAGAGGTAAACGAAAAGATTCATTTTGTTCAGCGAGGCTTCCACCGCAAATAGCGAAGAGGATGTTCATCCAAAAGATTCGCTTCCATCCCATCGAGCCTATCCGCGTCGTAAAATTGGATCCCGACATAGTAATACAGCGGACAAATCGGCGCATCGACATTCACGAGCAGATTTTCCGCATCACGGAAATGTGAAAACCGCGCCTCTGCTTCCGGAGTCTGGGCGGCGAGAGCAATCAATCTGTCGTACTCGATGGAGCTCCATCCCGTGCGATTGTTTCCATCGCCAGTCACAAACATGTTTAAAAACGTATTCGGGTCGTTGTAGTCCGCAACCCAACTGGAGCGACAAAGATCAAAATCTAAGGCACTCTGAGTCGCTAAATAAACCGTCCACTCCTGGCCCTTGAGCTGCATCGTAACACCAAGCTCCTGCTTGAACATGCCCTGTAATTCAACACCGATGTCCCTGTCCAACTCGGAGTCACCCTTGTAAAGATAGTCGAAAACGGGAAACCCTTTGCCCCCCTCGAATCCGGCCTCCCCAAGCAACTGGCGCGCCAGATTACAATCCCGTGCAGCTCCTTTCGGCGGCTCGTAACCATGCCCCGTTCCTGGCGGGACAAAACTCCATGCGGGAATCTCCCCTGCCCTCGTGATTTTTTCGACCAAAAGATGCTTGTCGACCACGAGGCTCAGAGCGCGCCTGACTCGCGCGTCCGAAAACGGAGTACGCGCAGTATTAAAGCGCACAAAATAACTCCCTAAAAAAGGCGCCGCATGAAAATCAGTTCTTTTTTTAAGCGCTCCCATCAGCGCAGTGGGTACCAATCCCTTGTCGATCATCACATCTGCCGCGCCCGTCAGGTAAAAATTTAAAGCTGTATTGGGCTTTGATGCGGGCAAGACATCTATGGAACTCAAATAAACACTGCTCGCGTTCCAGTACTTCGGATTTTTGCGCAAACGCACTCGGTCAAACAGCCTCCATTCCGCCAACTGAAAAGGCCCGTTCCCCACAAAATGCGCAGGATTTGACGACCAATCCCCGTACCGTTCGACCGTGGCGCGATGAACCGGCAGATAAGTCACAAACGCGCATAAATCCAAAAAATACGGGGTCGGATTGTTCAGGGTGACTTCCAGCTCCTGAGACCCGTTAACCCGAACTCCAACTTCAGAAAAATCAGTCACCTTTCCTAAATTAAACGCTTCTGCGTTTTTGATCGGATAAAATTGCGACGCATACTCACACCCGGACTCAGGCGCGAGCGAGCGCTTCCATGAATACAAAAAATCACTGCTTGTTAGCGGATCTCCATTCGACCACTGCGAATTTTTCCTGAGGTGAAACGTATAAACTCGCCCGTCCTCCGAGATGTTCCAGCGTTCGGCAACGCCTGGTTGGGCTTTCGCACTTGCGTCAAAAACTGTCAGTCCCTCGAGTAGCGCGTATGCCACCCTGCCTGTCGCCTGTGCGGTGATCACCGCGGGATCCAAGAGTTCCGGTTCAGAGCCGTTGATCACCACTAACTCGGCCCTGTCGAGCATCCTTTGGCAACCTGTAAAAAGAAGACAAACGAGCAGGAGCACTGACCACGCAGTGAAATCAACCGCCTCAATAGAAGTTTCCCGCTTTCTCTCTGATGCGGGCATAACCGACCACTTACTGCGGCTTCGGAGCCGGAGCGGGCGGAGTCGCCGGAGCAGGGCTCAACTTGATTTCAGACGCCGCGCGTAACGGAACCGCACTCGGATCGTCTTTGAGTTTTGGTGCGTCGGCCTTCGGTACGTCGGCTTTCGGTGCGTCGGCCTTCGGTGCGTCGGCTTTCGGTGCGTCGGCTTTCGGTGCGTCGGCTTTCGGTGCGTCGGCTTTCGGTGCGTCGGGATTTTGATCTGTGGTTGGAATCAAAGAGGGAACGACCGGAGGATCCACGACAGGCTGCACGGATTGCTGCAGCTTTTGCTGCACACTTGTCTGCTCACGTCCCTGCCTCGCATAGAGAGCGGACAACACCAAGGTAAGTACAAAAAACAACACCCCGAGCCAGCGAGTGATATTCGCCAGAACATTGGTGGTCTGAGCCCCAAACAAGGAATCGGTCATTCCTCCACCGAAAGCAGCCCCGAGACCCTCGTTTTTCGGACGCTGCATCAACACAGCCAGCACGATCAGCGCACACACGAGCACATGGACCACCAAGAGCAGATTGATGAAAATGTTAATCATAGAGAGACCTTAGGAACCGCCGGAAAACTCGGGCTTGGGAGCATCATAGAGACATCCCACAGAATCAAACCTAGAATCGCAAAAAACCCTGCGCTACCTAGATACCCTAGGGATTAATGAAAACACGCCCACTCACAGGGTCGACCACCTCCACCCCGCGCCTCACACCCCTTACATCAATTAAATCATGGCTGTAAGGTGAATACACGTAGCCCGGCGTGCCTGAGAAACGTCCGTAAGGAACCGGCTCGTAATGATGATGGGCTGGAGGTGGGGTTGATCCCCGGTAACTCGAACTACCCCTGTAAGTTCCGCTCGCCTCCGCGTAGCCACGAGACCGCTCGGATTCTGCAACTTTTCCCAACGCGTACCCGCCCACCGCACCGATAGCGGCACCCCTCGCCACATCTCTCCCAGTACCCTTCAACACACCACCAATCGCAGCGCCCGCTAACGCGCCGCCTATCGCAGACTCGCCCGGAGTTTCACACCCGGCAAATGACATGGCGACCACAGGAATCAAAAGGCACGTGATTAGTTTCGTCATACCGCCAGCATGCCACAAAACATCGACCCGCACAACTGGGCGTATGCGGAAGATGCTTGCTATAGATTCGCTCTGAACTGCCGATGGTCAGCCGGCCTCAGGCGCTGAGGAAACTCCTGAGAAAAACCGAGCCTGCCAGCCAAAGTTTCCGGCCTTTTGTGAGCCGATAATCCGTTTCCCAGACACGGAAACCATCGGCAACCATTAGATCGAGCAACTTTGCGTACACTTCACGCATAATCTCGGCCGCCACCATTTTCTGACGTTCCGCAGCCGGAAGCTTCGACGCCGCAGCCGAGAAATACCCCCGCGTTCGCTCCACTTGATGCTTCATCAGCGCACCCCAGCCATCAGGGCAGCCAGCCTCCCACGCGCCCAACTCCACTCCAAACTGCTTCAACTCATCCAGTGGAAGGTAAACCCGTCCACCACGGCGGTAATCCTCTGCAGAATCCCGCAAAATGTTGGTCAACTGCAAGGCGAGTCCGAGGTCTTCCGCATATTCCTCGCACCCGATCCCGCCAAAAATCCGGGCACTGACCAACCCCACCGAACTTGCTACTCGAAAACAATACTCGCGCAGCTGCTCCCAGTTAAAAAACCGAACGTTTGCAAGGTCCATTTCACAACCCACCACAAGTTCAACCGCCCACTCAGAGGGGACGTCATGATCCCGCAAAACGCGCCGAACCGTTCCAGCCAAAGCGGGCTCACCCGGCAAAGCATAACTCCTCTGCAACGCCTCCCGCCATGCCCTCAATCCTTCGCGCCGGACCTCAAGCGGCAGATCAGGTTCATCGGCCAAATCATCTACAATCCGGCAAAACGCATAAAAAATCCGCATGTCGCGTCTGCGCGACTGGGGCAAAACCCGGAGAGCCAAAGCGAGATTGCTGCCGCTCGCAGCCGTCACCTCTTCCGCACGCGTGATATCGACCCGGTCGTGCATGGCGCCTCACTCCCATCTCGCTCCGCGGACACCCACATATGCCATCGTAAGTCCGAGCAGAATCTGAAATCCAAGCACCCAAGCAACCGCCCCAATGGGCATCAAAGGCGTCTGCGTCATGGAGACAACCGCATTATAAAAACGCGTATCCTGTAAAGTCTGCAGATATCCCGACCATCCCCAGTAGGAAGCAATCAATGGACGGGTGATCTTTCCCAGCCACTCGGGCAAAGCGAGTACGGCTCCAGAAAGCGGGAGCTGAAACCCGACCAAATAAACAGAAACAAGAGAACTCTGCTCCGCAGTTTTCATCAATGCGGAAATGCCCAGAGAAACCGATGTCATCGCAGCATTCACCAAAACCAACAAAAGAGTTTGGGTGGTTAAATTTCCAGGCATTCGAACCACCGAATTCACGAAGAGAGACATCCAGACCGACTGAACGCATACCAACGCAACTAAAAAGATCATTCGCGAAACAACGAATGCAAACGGAGAAAGACCGGAAAACTTCTCTTTCTCCAGAATCAATCGTTCTCCTGCGACTTCACGGGCCGCGTTGTTTGCCCCCATCAAAGTCAACAAAACCACTTGAAACATAATCAAGCCTGAAACCATTCCACCAACCCGGAGGTATTCGAGCTTTGCGGTAAAATCGGCGACCATCTGCTTAAGTGGATCCTCCGGAAGTTCAGCCGCAGCGCGCAAGGCAGGCAACCCCTTCAGAGCGAATATCACGACAAGACATGGGAATCCGAGCATCAACGCCAACTGGAGTTTGACCTGCCCTGAATCCCGGCAAAACAACCTCCAGCGGCGAGACAAAAGCACGCAGGCTTGCACAACCCAGCTTACCTGTACTGCGGTTTTGGGCTCCGGCGCTGCAGGCGCGTCCTTCTCTGATGGCGCTTGCGCTTCAAGTTTGTAGTAGGAATCACGGCGCTTCTCCCAAGATTGCGCCCATTCCTCAGGCTTCCGGGTGGCAAGCCTTGGGTAGAGGTCCTCCGCATGATCGACCCCAAAATAGAATAATAGATGTTCCGGCGCCGCGTGGTAAACCAGACGCCCTTGCATCAACACGATTACCGACGAGTGAGAAGACAGGTGCTTCAGGCTGTGTGTGATATTTAAAACGATCCTGCCCTTCAATGCTACTGCGCGCATCAACTCGGTGATCTCATCTTCCGCGCGGGGATCCAGCCCGCTGGTCACTTCATCGCACAGCAGAAGATCCGGCGAACTGACCAACTCCATACCCAAGGCCAGCCGCCGGCGCTGTCCTCCTGAAAGCACCTCGACACGCTTTTCCGCAATTTCGAGCATGCCAACTTCCGACAAAACACTATCCACCCGCGCATCCAGATCTTCCCGTGATAATCCGGCGGACCTCAGCCGAATCGCATCCTCGATGCATTCCCAAACCTCCAACTTTTCATGCGCGATGCTAAATTGCGGCACGTACCCCACTTCATCCGGATCGAAATCGCGTTCAGAAAGATCGCGCCCTCTCCAGATTGTCTTGCCCGAGCTTGCCTCCCTCAATCCTGCGATCGTCTTGATAAGCGTGCTCTTCCCGCATCCCGAAGGCCCCAACACGGCGACTAATTGGCCTCCCTCCCTTAATCGGAAAGTCACATCGTCCAGCAAGCGCACCGGCTCCCCCTCGGTTCCGATATCCAAGCTGATATTTTGGAGTTCTAGCACAAGTTGAAAGCCCTTCCCAGTCCCGATAAGAATCAACGGCTTGTGTGACTAACCAAGACAAAAAAAGCGCAGGAGCGTGAGCCCCTGCGCTTTTGTAAAGCCACGACCAGCGATTAGCGCGAGTACAACTCAACGATCAGCTGCTCATTCACGATCGGCGCGATCTCCTCCCGACTCGGAATCCGCGTGACGCTGCCTGAAAAGTTCTCTTTGTCCACGACCAACCAATCTGGCACCGGGGAAATCTGAGTCAGCTCAAGCCCGCGAGCGGCCATCCCGCGCGAACGAGGGTGATCCTTCACGGTTACCTTGTCGCCGGGTTTCACGTTGTAAGAGGAAATATCCACTTTGCGTCCATTCACCTGAACATGACCGTGCCCGACCATCTGGCGGGAAGCGGAGCGCGAGCTTGCGAAGCCCAAACGGAACACCACGTTGTCCAACCTAGTTTCAAGAAGTTGGAGAAGAATTTCACCGGTGACGCCGCGCTTTGCTTGCGCGATACCGAAGTACCGGCGGAACTGGCGCTCCAAAATACCGTACTGATAGCGAAGCTTCTGCTTTTCAGCCAATGCGAGAGCATACTCGCTCTGCTTGCGCCGCGAACCTTTCGGCCCATGCATCCCCGGAGGGTAGTTCTTTTGCTCAAGCGTCTTGTTTGAGCCGAAGATCGGCACCCCGAATCGACGGCTGATTTTATCTTTGGGACCCGTATACCTTGCCATGACAATAAAGTGTTAAGTGTTTAATAATGAGGCCGGAAATCAGACGCGGCGCTGCTTTGGAGGACGGCACCCGTTGTGCGGCACAGGTGTCACGTCCTTGATGATGCTGATATCCAAACCAACCGCCTGAATCGCGCGCACAGCAGATTCCCGTCCCGAGCCGGGTCCCTTGACACGCACTTCAACCTCGCGCAAACCGTGACCCATTGCTTGCCTGCAGGCATCCTGAGCGACCATCTGAGCTGCATAGGCAGTGCTTTTGCGAGATCCCTTGAACCCCACCTTGCCCGCGCTTGACCACCCAATCACCGCTCCCGTCGCATCCGTGATACTGACAATCGTGTTGTTGAATGTCGCAAGAATGTGGGCCACGCCCGAGTGAACATTTTTCGCTCCCTTCGCTTTGATCACCTTGATCGGCTCGATCACCGAATTGGGATCAAGCGAGAGATTCTCGGTTTTTTTCTCCTCCGCAGCAGGCGCCGCAGCATCCTTCTTGGACTTGGCCTTCGCCGCTTTGGGAGCTTTCTCCTTCACTTCAGCGGGCGTCGCAGGAGCAGCGGCAGCTGGGACAACGGCCGGCGTCTCCACAGGAGCGGCAGCCTCGGGATTCTGATTCTCGTCGGACATAGATTGTTTACCTAAAGGTTAGATTATTTCCCGTCCTTGGAACGCTGAACGCCAACGGTCTTGCGCGGCCCCTTGCGGGTGCGGGCATTTGTTGAGGTTCGCTGGCCCCGCACAGGGAGGCCACGGCGATGACGGATTCCGCGGTAGCAGTTGATTGCCTGCAACCGCTTGAGATTTGACTGCAATTCACGGCGCAAATCACCCTCGATCGCAAGGCCGCTTGCGGTGATCGCCTGGATGATCTGGTTGAGCTGTTCAGAGGACAAATTCTTGGCCCGGATGTCTGGGCTGATGTTGGCCTGTTCAAGGATGCGCTTCGCGGTCACTGGACCGATGCCGTAAATGTAAGGCAAGGACGCTTCGATACGCTTGTCACCGGGAATGTCTACTCCAAGCAGTCGTGGCATAATATAGTCTCCGATCAATAGGTTTGGGCTCGTGTATAACCAGTTCTACCGGCTAGCCTTGCCGTTGTTTGTGGCGCGCGTTCTTGCAAATCACGCGAACGATGTTCTGGCGCTTCACAATGCGGCATGCTTCGCAAAGGCGCTTCACTGATGCTCTTACTTTCATAGTTATCTTAACTCCTCTTAAATTAGGGGACAAAAAACCGTCCTTCCGATCTCTTCACAGAAAACGGAAGGTCAAATCATTCATGTAGTTCCGGCGATGGAAACAGCGCTCCGCACAAGCGAAACGATCTGTCCCACCGACAAATCGAAGACCCGTAACTGTACCTTGACCAGCGCTCCGGGCAAGAACTGATTGGATTCCGGCGTCATTTTCGGGCCCAAGTGAGCCAGAACGCGATGCCCGTTTCCCAGTTTTACAGTCCATAAAGAGTTCGGAAGACATTCAATGATTTCTCCTTCCGTCTCCACTAGGTCGTCTCGCTCCATGTGAGTATTTCAGGTTCACCTTTGGTGATCAGAACCGTGTTTTCAAAATGAGCGGACCACTTGCCATCCACGGTGACCACGGTCCAGCCATCCGGCAGCACCCGCACATCGGGCCTTCCAACATTGACCATAGGCTCGATCGCGAGAGTCATGCCCGGCTTCAGTTTGGGGCCCTCCCCTTTCCTGCCAAAATTTGGAATCTGAGGCTCCTCGTGAAGTTTCCGCCCGACCCCGTGACCGACAAACTCACGTACGACGGAAAATCCGTTGATCTTCACTTCCTCCTCGATCGCGCTGCAGAGATCACCGAGACGCTTGCCGCTGTACGCGTACTTCATCGCCACTTGAAGTGCACTCTCAGTGACTTGAAGCAGCTTGAGCGTGCCGGGGTGAATAGCTCCGACGGCAACGGTTGTTGCGTTGTCGCCAATCCATCCGTTTTTATTCACGCCGACATCCAACTTCACCACATCACCAATCTGCAGACGACGCTGGCCACCGATACCGTGAACGACTTCCTCGTTCACCGAGATGCAGCATTGAGCTGGAAATCCGCGGTACCCAAGAAATGCACTCTTACACTTTTCATCCGCCATGAAATCCGCAGCCGCCTCGTCGAGCTCCTTGGTTGAAACCCCGGGACGGACCTGAGCAGAGACCTTGTTCAAAACAGTCCGCGCCGCCCGGCCAGCGGCACGCATCATGTCAATTTCCTGTTCTGTCTTGATTGGGATCACTTGCAAACGCTCCAAAATTGACTGTTTGTCAGCTTCTTCTCGCGATGAAGAGAACCACTCCCAGAAGCAAGGCGACTGCGAGTATCAAGTAAACACCAACGATCGTCTTCTGTTGGACAGCCTCACCCCTTCCTTCAGGGGTGCGCTCGGAGCGACCCCGAATGCGCCCTTTCTTTAGGAATCCGTCGTAGTTGCGCTGAATCAAGTGCGTCTCCACCTGCCTCATCGTGTCGAGAACAACCCCGACAACAATCAAGAGGCTGGTTCCGCCAAAAAACTGGGCCGTCACATCAGGCACGTGCAACTGCTTGGTCAGCATCTGAGGCAAGATTGCGATCACAAGCAAAAACACCGCTCCCGCAAAAGTAAGGCGCGTCATCACGGTATCCAAAAACTTCGCGGTATCCATTCCGGGGCGCACGCCTGGGACGTAGCCTCCGTATTTTTTCAAATCATCCGCTATCTGCTGGGGCTGGAACTGCGTCGCCACCCAGAAATAACTGAAAAAGAAAATCAAGCCGGCGTATAGCGCGTAATGCCAGAACCCCTGTGAAAGAAGATTCGCGAATTTCTGAACAGCCATCGATTCGCGGAAAGCCATCAGAGCAATCGTCGACGGAAACACCAGAAGCGCCTGCGCAAAAATGATCGGCATCACACCGGCATAGTTGACCTTGAGCGGCATGTACTGTGTTTGTCCGCCGTAAACCTTACGCCCAACCACACGCTTCGCATACTGAACGCTGATGCGACGCTGGCCTTGTGTCAGGCAAATCACCCCGGCGATCACCGCGAACAAAAAGACGACCAACAGCACGAGGATCATCGGACTGAGCTGGGCTGCCCCTTTGTCCGATGAAACAAAGGTCTTCCACGCCTGGATCAACCCAGCAGGGAAACGCGATAGTATCCCAACGCTGATGATCAAAGACATTCCATTACCAATGCCACGATCGGTTATTTGATCACCCAACCACATCAAAAACATGGTTCCCGCCGTGAGAGTGATCACTACCACGAGGCGAAAGGCAAACCCGGGTGATGAGACGAGGGGCATCCCCAGCTCAGCAATCGTGCGGTCAATCCCGTTCAAAATCGGGCTCTGCCCCGGATTCTCAAACGACAATGCCAACAGATAGCCTTGGAAAAGACACAGAGCGATCGTCGCATAGCGCGTAAGCTGAGAGATTCTTTGGCGTCCGCCTTCCTCACGAGCCAGCTTGCCCAAAGTTGGGACTACCGCCGTTAAAAGCTGCATCATGATCGAAGCACTGATGTACGGCATCACGCCCAGAGAGAACACAGCGCAATTCTCAAGCGACCCACCGCTGAAAATGTTGAACAACGCAGCCACACTGCCCCCCGCCTGCGAGTTCAACTGCGTATCGAACCAATGCTGGAGAACCGACGCATTCACTCCCGGGCACGTAATGAACGCCCCGATCCTCACGACAACCAGCAGAGCAAATGAAAATAAAATCCGGGAGCGCAGCTCCGGGATCCGGAAAATGTTGGTGAATGCTGAGATCATTTGAACTGGGGAAAAAGAGAGGGGTGACCTAGGCCACCCCTCCGAAACCAAACCCTTGGACGCCGACTAGGCAACGGTTCCGCCGGCAGCCTCAATTTTTGCCTTCGCCGCCGCGCTATAAGCCAGTCCCTTGAAGTGAAGCGCCTTCTTGAGATCACCCATGCTCAAGACCTTGATAATTCCCTTTTTATTCGGAACAAGGCCTTGGGCCACCAACGCGGCGGAGTCAACCGTCGCGCCTTGGTCGAACAACTGTGAAATCTTGCCGACATTCACCGGAAGAAAACCGGTGCGGAACCGCTCATTACTAAAGCCACGCTTTGGGATTTTGCGAGCCAATGGCATCTGTCCACCTTCGAAACCGAGACGGATCGATCCACCGGAACGGGCCTTCTGTCCCTTGTGACCTTTGCCGCAGGTCTTCCCGTGGCCACTGCTTTCGCCGCAGCCAAGACGCTTCACTCGATGTTTTGAGCCCGGACGGGGCTTCAGGTTAGTGAGATTCATAATCGAAATCTAGTTATGCGTCGACGGCGGGGGTGGCTGCGACTGCTGCCGGCTTGATTTGGAAGCCGCGGTCTCTCAACCGGTCCTCACGGGAACGGAGCTGTCCAAGAGCGGTCAGGGTTGCCTTCACCACATTCGCGTGATTGCTCGAGCCCATAGATTTCGCAAGAACATCACGGATTCCTGCGGCCTCGATCACCGCGCGCACTCCTCCGCCGGCGATCACACCAGTCCCTGCACTCGCCGGTTTCAACAAGACTTTGCCGCCACCGAACTCTCCGTACGCTTCGTGCGGAATCGTATTCGCGCTTACAGCAACCTTGACCATTGCTTTCTTGGCTGACTCACCAGCCTTCCGGATCGCCTCGGACACTTCGTTCGCTTTGCCGAAGCCACAGCCCACTCGGCCGGCTTTGTCACCCGTGACGATCAGAGCGCTGAAGGAGAAACGACGACCACCTTTCACAACCTTGGCGCATCGATTGATAAACACAACTTTTTCAACCAAGTCGCTTTGCTCCTTGGGTTTTTCGGCGCGTTCACGACGGCCGCGATTTGGACGATTTTCAGCCATATATATCTCCTTAGAAACTCAAACCCGCCTCGCGGGCTGCATCAGCCAGCGCCTTGACCTTCCCGTGGTAACGCGAGCCACCACGATCAAAAACAACTTTGCCCACGCTCTTCGCGATCGCACGGGCTGCCACTTCTTTACCAACCCGCGCCGCGGTAGTCACATTCGCCGCCACCCGGTTGCCAGCCGCGAACGCTTTCTCCGTGGTCGAAACACCGGCGAGAGTAACACCGACGCTGTCATCAATGACTTGCGCGTAAATGTGGCTGCCTGAAAAATGGACAGATAACCGTGGACGCTCGGAGGTTCCGGAAATCCTCTTGCGCAAGCGGATATGCCGCAGCTTTTGTCTTGAGACGTTTTTTGTAGAAGCCATATTGCTTTTTGAAACTTTGAATGTCGGTTACTGTACTGTCTTGCCTTCCTTGCGCTGGACTTCTTCGCCCGCGTAACGGACGCCCTTACCCTTGTAAGGCTCCGGCGGGTAGTAACCACGGATGTTGGCTGCGACCTGACCCACCAGCTGGCGATCGATTCCTTCAACCTTAACTTTGGTGTTATCGGTCACCGTAATTTTGATTCCATCGGGAATCGGAAACAAAACGGGATGAGAAAAACCCAGAGAGAGGTCTAGGAATGCGCCCTTGACAGCCGCCTTGAACCCAACGCCTTGAATTTCCAGATCCTTGGCAAAACCAACCGAAACGCCAGTCACCATGTTCGCGACCAGCGCGCGGGACAGGCCGTGCTTTGCGCGATGCTCGCGACTTTCTGATTCGCGATTGAACACGACATTCGAGTTTTCCACCGAGGCAGTCACGCCTTTCGGCAACTGCCAGGACAAAGACCCCTTGGGGCCGGTAACAGAAACCTGACCATCGCCTGCGATACTCAGTTTGACGGAGGCTGGAAAGGAAATGGGCTTTTTACCGATACGAGACATAGTGGTTACCCTTTCTAAGTTACCAAACGAAAGCCAGAAGTTCCCCGCCAACATTCTTGCGGCGCGCCTCGCGGGAACTCATCACGCCCGAAGAGGTCGAAAGAATCGAGATTCCAACGCCACTCAAGACTTTCGGGATGTCATCCGCGCCGACATAACGGCGCAAGCCCGGGCGACTGACCCGCTGCAAATCGGTGATCACTGAGCGATTCCCGACGAATTTCAATCCCACCCTGATTTGAGGCATTGGTTGGGATTTATCGACCTCCACCGAAGTCACAAATCCCTCTTCTTTGAGGATTCGGGCGATTTCACCCTTCATTTTCGAAAACGGCGCAACTACCTCTGCCTTTCCCGAACGGGTCGCATTGCGAAGCCGTGTGAGAAAATCAGCGATAGGGTCAGACACATTACTCATAATGACGATACCCAGTTAACTAGTTTTTTGCTGCAACACCCTTGGCCTGCTTGGCCTTGTCGGAGAAGGGCATCCCCATTTCGGAAAGAAGTGACTTGGCCTCTGCATCGGAAGAGGTGCTTGTGACGATTGTCACGTCAAAGCCTATGTTACGCTTGATCTTATCAAGTTCGATTTCAGGGAAAATGGCCTGGTCCGAAACTCCCAGCGTGTAATTCCCGCCGCCATCGAAAGCTTTCGGGGATACACCCCGGAAATCCCGGATGCGCGGCAGGGCCATCCGGATCAAGCGCTCCAGAAACTCGTACATCCTGTCACCGCGCAAAGTCACGCGGGCACCGATCGCTTGATCCTGGCGCAACTTAAAGTTCGCGATGCTTTTCTTGGACCTTGTCTCCGCGGGTTTCTGCCCGGTGATGGTCGTCAATTCTGCTTTTGCATCTTCGAGAGCCTGCTTGCCGTCGGTCTGACTGCCGATGCATGTATTGACCACGACTTTCTCAATCCGAGGAATTTCGTGAACATTCGAGAAACCATGCTTGTCCATGAGCGCCTTCACCACATGGGTTTTATAATAACTCTTTAATCCTTCAGGCATATGTCTTCCTTGGTTTAGTTCTGGGACGCGGCAGCCACGACTTTGACATTGCTGATGTGAATCGTGCCTTCCCGCTCGATTATCCCACCTTCAGACGAGTTCTGAGCGCGGCGGGCATGCTTCTTGATCATGTGAACCCCCTCCACAATGACACGCTGGCTCTTCGAAATGACTTCCAACACCTTGCCCTGAGATCCCCGGTGGTTTCCAGAGACCACCGTTACCGTGTCGCCTTTTTTTACGCTAGAACGCTTGCTCATTACAGAACCTCCGGTGCGAGAGAAACGATTTTCATGAAATTCTTCTCGCGAAGTTCGCGAGCTACAGGGCCGAAAATACGGGTGCCCTTGGGATTCATATCCTTGTCTATGATCACGATCGCATTGCGGTCGAATCGAAGGTAACCGCCATCCTCGCGGCGAATCGCGTGTCGCGTCCGCACAATCACAGCACGAACAACGTCTCCCTTCTTGACGGAACCGCCGGTGCTAGCCTCGCGGATGTGCGCGGTGATGACGTCACCCACGGAGGCGCTCAACGTCCGCTTGCCAATGACTCCAATCATTTTGGCCATCTTGGCGCCAGTATTGTCGGCCACATCGAGCCGGGACCTGATCTGCAACATAGGAATTTCTTCAGTTTAAAGTTAGTGGGCGATTACCTCTACGAGGCGCCAGCGCTTCAATTTTGAGAGCGGTCTCGACTCCATGATGAGTACGGTGTCCCCGAGTTTCGCAACCGACTCCTCGTCATGCGCGTGAAAGCGCTTCATCTGCTTCACGATCTTACGAAATCGAGGATGGGGGACACGCGTTTCGCTTTCGACGATGATTGTCTTCGAGTTTTTCACAGACACCACCTGACCGACGCGCTCTTTGCGATTCCCGCGTGAACGCTCTGCTGTTTCAACTAATTGTTCCATGGTGATGTTTTACTTTGCGGACGAATTCTGATTGGCCACTGTCAAAACCCGCGCCAGTTCACGGCGAATCACACGGGCGCGAACGGGATTTTCAACCTGCCCGACCTGCTTCTGAATCCGTAAGTTGAAGGACTCCTTGCGAAGCTCGGCCTCGCGTTGGCGGAGTTCATTTGCTCCAAGAGCCTTGATGTCCTTGAGTTTCATAATCGTTTCCTTAAGCAGCGGTTGAATGGAATGAATGACGAACGAGGAATTTCGTCCGCACAGGCAGTTTGTCCGCTGCGAGGCGCAGGGATTCGCGCGCGAGAGACTCCGGAATGCCGTCCAATTCAAAAAGAACATTTCCTGGTCGCACCACTGCGACCCAGTACTCAGGGGCTCCTTTCCCCTTCCCCATTCGCGTTTCCGGAGGACGAGCGGTCACGGACTTATCGGGGAAAATCCGGATCCACAGTTTCCCTTTACGCTTCATGTTGCGGGTAAGCGCAACACGGGCGGCCTCAATTTGAGTGTTGGTAATCCATGCGCGCTCCAACGTCTGGAGAGCAAAAGAACCGAAATCAATTTTAGTGGCGCGAGTAGCGGTCCCTGCGCGGCTACCGCGCTGGGTCTTCCGAAACTTCACCCTTTTGGGCATTAAAGGCATAGGTCGTTTTCTGTTTAGGTTTAAGCGCGGGTGGGTTCGCTACGCTGCGAAGACTGCGACGCCTCAGCCTCCGCTTCAGCGGGCTTGCATAACCAAACCTTCACGCCAATCATTCCGTACACGGTGCTGGCTTCGTAGAAGCCGTAATCGATCGGCGTCCTCAGCGTGTGCAGTGGAATTTTACCCTCGCGATACCACTCGGCGCGTGAAATCTCAGCACCGCCAAGGCGACCGGCGCAACGCACTTTGATTCCAAGAGCACCGAAATCCATACTCGACTGAATCGTCTTCTTCATCGCACGACGGAAGGAAATGCGCCGTTCCAGCTGCAATGCGACGTTTTCTGCAACCAATTGCGCGTCGAGTTCAGGAGTCTTGATTTCCTGGATGTCGATTTTCACCGACTTCCCATCGCTCATACGACTGATATCGTCAGTCATTTTTTCGATTTCGGACCCCTTACGCCCAATGACTACTCCGGGCCGCGCGGTGCAGATCGTCACACGAATACTGTTCCATGCCCGCTCGATCACCACTTTTGAAACTGCGGCTTGACGCAGCTTGTCCTTCACATAACGGCGAATTGCGATGTCTCCGTGAAGGAATCCGGGAAGGTCTTGTGGAGATGCATACCACTTCGAGCGCCAGTCACGATTGACTGCTAAACGATATCCGATCGGGTTTACTTTTTGTCCCATAAATAAAGACTTTTTGAGATTACTTTGACGGAGCCTCCGCAAGAATGATGCGGATGTGGCTGGTACGCTTCCGAATCGGCCCGGCACTTCCACGCGCCTTCGCTTGAAACCGCTTGAGGGTGGTGCCCTCGCCAACAACTGCCTCCTTCACAACAAGACGGTCCGCTCGGAGATTCGCGTTGTGTTCAGCGTTTGCGACCGCACTCCGAAGCGTCTTTTCAACAAGGC
Organism: Chthoniobacteraceae bacterium; assembly: GCA_044375925.1. Taxonomy (GTDB): domain Bacteria; phylum Verrucomicrobiota; class Verrucomicrobiia; order Chthoniobacterales; family Chthoniobacteraceae; genus Chth-196. Next base: position 22,034 of record JBILLT010000042.1, read on the forward strand.
GGGCTGCCTTGCGGGGCGTGTGAGTAAGGATGTCGAGCGCACTGGACACGCTCAGTCCCTGGATTTCACGGGTCACTTCCCGGCACTTGAATGCTGAGAGGCGAGCTCCCTTGTAGATGGATCGAATCTCCATGTTCGTTTTTTATTAAATGTTAGTACGTAAAATTAATCCCGAATATCAGCGAACGAGAACCAACTGAGCCGACTGCCCGTCGAGGCTGGCGATATTCCCGACATAACTGTTCTCGACCACTGCTGCGCTCACGCTCGCGCGCGCCTCAACAACCTTCGCTCTCACGCCGTTACCCACCGATATCAAAGCGCCTTCATAAACGCCGGCACTCCTGCCGCATGAGACCAAAATCACACGTTCCGAGTCCATGGTCGCCAATACCTTGAACTTTGATCCAGAAACCTGGGTCGTGCGGAGGGCAGCAGCATCCGCAGCGGCTGCTGGATAAATCGGAGAACCAGCTGCGGACGCCAGCTTGCTCTCGGCATCCAACGCCCTGTTGCGCCAGGACTGCAGTTCACGGATCAATGCCAGATTAGTCGGCTCGGAGTTACCGGCCGCCAAAGCCGCCTTCCGCGAAGCATCCGCCTGCGAAGCCGTCTGGTAAGCCTCCGCGTCCACGCCCGGCAGGGCTGCACCCGCCTGCGCGAGCAACACAGCCCCCACGGTCCAGGCGAACAGCGTTCGCTGGCAACCCGGGTATTCTGGACGCGTAGTTTTCATGTGCGGCGTAAGCGAAAGGAGCGGAAAGATGATCGAGTACAGATACGCCTACTTTGTCACCTTGGCGGTGTGTGAACCGTGTTTCTTAAACACCCGCGTCGGCGAAAACTCGCCAAGTTTGTGGCCCACCATATTCTCGGTCACAAAAACGGAGTTGAAGATTTTACCGTTGTGAACCAAGAAAGTGTGGCCCACGAATTCCGGAGTGATGGTGGAACGACGAGACCAAGTCTTCACGGGTTTCTTAACACCCGAATCATTCAGTTTGTCGATCTTCTCGAGCAAGTGCTGCTCGACGAAAGGTCCTTTTTTTAGAGATCTACCCATAACAAAATTTCGGAAGGCTTACTTGCTGATCTTGCGACGCTCGACGATGAATTTGTCGCTCCCTTTGTGTTTGCGACGGGTTTTGAACCCCTTCGCCAGTTGGCCCCATGGACTCACCGGATGCTGGCGACCGCCACCTCCTTTGGACTTGCCTTGGCCACCACCCATGGGGTGGTCCACCGGGTTCATCACCATCCCGCGGACAGTCGGCCGGACCCCACGCCAGCGGCTTCTTCCAGCCTTGCCGCTGGAAACGTTCATGTGCTCAACGTTGCCAACCTGGCCCATCGTAGCATAGCAATCCTCATGGACCTTGCGGATCTCGCCGGAAGGCAACTTAAGGAGCGCATAACCGGCTTCGCGGTTAGAGAGAATCACCTGCTGGCCCGCGCTCCGCGCCATCTGACCGCCTCGTCCGGGAACGAGTTCGACGCAGTGAATAGCCGCACCGAGCGGGATCTTAGCGAGAGGCAAAGCGTTTCCAACCGCCGGCTCGGCATCCGGACCCGCGCAAACCTTGGCGCCAACCACAAGTCCTACCGGGGCCAGAATGTAAGCCTTGTCACCGTCAGGATAACTCAGCAACGCCAACCGTGAAGAACGAAGCGGGTCATACTCGATGCCCACGACTTCGGCCACGACACCACGCTTCTTGCGCTTGAAATCTACCAACCGATGGCGCTGCTTGTTCCCGCCGCCGACATGACGGCAGGTAATGCGTCCGTTATTGTTGCGACCGCCAGTCTTCTTCCGAGTTACCAACAGGCTTTTCTCGGGCTTCGACTTTGTAATTTCTTCAAACGACGGCAGCGCCTTGAATCTGCTCGTTGGCGTCAGGGGCCTGAAAGTTTTAAGTGCCATATGCTAAGGTAGGTTGGCTGGGTGTTCTCCTAATTAGGCCAATTCAATCTTCTCGCCAGCGGCAAGAGTCACCACCGCCTTCTTCCAAGCGGCGGTACGTCCGGCGGCGGCTGTCCGTTGACGGCGAGCCTTGCCAGAGTGATTGCTGGTGTTCACCGCCACGACTTTCTTGCCAAACAACTCTTCGACCGCCTTGCGGATCTCGATTTTGTTTGCGTGCGGAGCTACTTCAAAAACGTACTTGCTGAGCGAGTCGCCTTGAACAGCCGACTTCTCAGTCAGGCGAACTTTGCGGATAATCTGTGTGGAAAGATGCATAACAACTTAGCTGTTGATCCGCTTTGCAATTTCTTCGAGAGCGGAAGTAGTGACTACCACCTTCTTATACCTTAGCAGGTCTTCGGCGTTCACATCGGCGGATCGCACGAGATGAACGTAACTCACGTTGCGCGCCGCCAAGTACGTGTTGTCGGTGAAACTGCTGGACACCACCAATGCGCTGTCCGTTCCAGAGACACCACCGATCAACTTCAAGAAATCCTTGGTCTTGGGTGCGGCAACTTCGAGTGCAGCGACCGTGAGGACCTCACCGGCGCGAATACGCTCGGAGAGCGCCTTCTTGAGGGCCGCACGTTTCACTGTCTTGGAAACAGTCTTCCGGTAGTCGCGGGGCTTTGGACCGAACGCAACGCCACCACCCACCCAGACCGGAGAGGACTTGTAACCGGCACGGGCACGGCCCGTACCTTTTTGTCTCCACGGCTTCGCGCCTGAAAGATTTACATCGGCTTTCGACTTCGTATTCGCGGTGCCACTCCGGCGAGCCGCACGGTAGGCGACAACCACATCATGGAGGGCCTGAGTGTAACGGCCGTTCTCCACTACCGGAATCCCTGCAGCCTTTGCTGCATCAACTGTGAGAATAGATGCGCTCATTGTTTTACTTGGATGAGACTCCCTTGATTGCTGGACGAACGACGACGTAGCTTCCTATGGCTCCCGGAACCGCGCCCGAAACCAGAATGACGCCTTCCTCTTCACGGACCTGCACGATCCGGAGGTTCTGGACGGTCTTTCTTTCATCGCCCATGTGTCCGGGCATCGATTGATTTTTCCACACCCGACCCGGGGTGGAACGCATCCCGATAGCGCCGGGACGGCGATGCATCATCGATCCGTGCGAGGCCGGCTGACCAGCTGCATTGTGCTTGCGCACGATGCCTTGAAAACCTTTGCCCTTCGAGCGGCCGATCACGTCGACAATATCGCCCACCTCGAACTGTTTGACGGACAAGTCTACACCCTCAAACTCGGAGCCATCTCCATTCGAACGAAACTCGCGAAGATGCTTCTTCGCACCGACACCGGCCTTCTTGAAGTGACCGAGTTCGGGCTTGTTGACCCGCTGTGGCTTCTGTTCATCAAAACCGACTTGAATGGCGGCGTATCCCTCCTTCTCGACGGTCTTGGTCTGAACGACGGTATTTCCACCCGCTGCGATTACGGTGACAGGTGTGACGCGTCCCGATTGATCGTACACGCGGGTCATCCCGAGTTTTTTTCCTAAAAGTCCAATCTTCATGTGCGCTAGAAACGGTTAGCGGTCGGCTCAGATCTTGATGGTGATATCCACTCCAGCAGGCAGGTTGAGCTTTTTAAGCTCATCCACCGTCTTCGCAGTCGGCTCGACGATGTCGAGAAGACGCTTGTGGGTCCGAATTTCAAATTGATCCATCGACTTTTTGTCGACGTGAGGAGAGCGGTTCACGGTGAAGCGCTCAATCCGGGTGGGAAGCGGGATCGGGCCAGAAACCTTGGCTCCAGTGCGCTTTGCCGTTTCGACAATCTCGCTCGCAGACTGATCTAGCATGCGATAATCGAAAGCTTTTAGGCGGATGCGGATACGTTGTCCGGTCATGGTATGGTTTGGTTGGCCTCTCTAAATCGGCCCGTTAAATTTTAGGCTTTTCCCTTTTGATCCAGCACGGCGGCCTTCACCTGCTCTGGGACTTGTTCAAAGTGCGATGGCTCCATCGAGTAGCTGGAACGCCCCTTCGAGAGCGACCGGATCGCTGTCGCATATCCGAACATCTCAGCCAAGGGGACTTCAGCAGTGACAATGGAAAGACCGATCTTATTCTCAATACTCGCGAT
>JBILLT010000108.1:0-6806 GCA_044375925.1 Chthoniobacteraceae bacterium
AGGGGATGAAGATGGTCCGTTTGAAATCTTTAGAATAATTTTCTGCGAAAACTCCGCTACTTCGCTGCGGGCGCCTTCAGCGTGACGGCCTGACCGTCGTTCACCACCGCCGTTCCGATCAAGAGCAGCGTGTCCTCGGGCTTGAGTTCCAACACCTCTGCGTTGACGCCGTCATTGAAGCCGAGTTTGACTGCGGTTTTCACCGCTTTGCCCGCAGCGTGCTTGAAAACAAACGCGTTCGTTTTTTCCATCACGACAGCCGCGACGGGGACGAGCATCGCATGCTCATGCCGCTCCACGCCGATGCGCGCGGTCACGCTCAAGCCGGGCATCAACTTGTCCTGCGCGTTCTCCAAATCCGCTTCCGCCAACATCGTGCGCGAAGCCTGGTCGAGCGAACCGCTGACACGCGCCACGACGCTCTCAAAAGTCTGGCCCGGAATCGCATCCACGCTCACCCGCACCGGTTTGCCCGCCTTCACCAAAGGCGTCTCAAGCTCCGTCACCGGAATCTGGCACCGGAGTTTTTTATCTTCCACCAACCGAAGCAGAGGCCCGGCGCCGGGCGAGACGTACGCGCCGGGATCGACCGAACGTGCGGCAATCACTCCGGCGAACGGCGCGCGGATTTGCGCGAATTCCAGCAACACGCTGCCGCGCGTCACCGAAGCCTTTGCGGCCGCGAAACGGGCCTCGGCGTTGTCGACGCTCTGAGGCAGCACCAGGTCCGGTGATTTTTGGCGCGCCTCCCGCAGCCGCTTCATGTCGATCTCCGCGGCGTCCATCTCGGCCTTCGCCTTGAGAAGGTCCGCCTCCAATTCGGGCACTTCGACGGTCGCCAGCAAATCGCCCGCGGCAACCTTGTCGCCCTTGTCCACCTTCACAGTCTTCACATACCCTGCGACACGGGCCTGCAAGCCAACCTGCTGGAACGGGGCCAGCACTCCGGGCAGCGCCACCCAGCGATGGATCGTTCCGGGCGCCGGATGCACGGTTGCGAATTCAGCCGCCCCGCATACGGAAGCGGCGGAAACGGCGAGGGCGCCCGCAAAAAAAGTCATTCGATGGAACATCATGGGATGATAGGTCTTTCGGTTGAATCTCAGGAAGCTGCGGGAGCTGGATCTCCCCGCCGGCCGGCGTGCGCCGGAAGATCGCTATCGGCGTCGTCCGGATCCAGCGAGGCTGAAACCGCCTTGGAACGCGCGAACAACGCGTACACTGCGGGCAGAACAAAAAGCGTCGAGACCGTGGCCACCGCGAGGCCGCCCAACACCGCCTTGCCAAGCGGCCCGGACGCAGTGCCTCCGAAGGCCATGGGCACCATGCCGGCCATCATCGCGAAGCTCGTCATCAAAATCGGGCGCACGCGCCCGGCCAAACCGTCGAGCGCGGCTTGTTTGCGGTCCGCGCCCGCGCGCTGCGCGCGCTCAGCGAACGTCACAAACAAAATCGCGTTTGAAACGGACACGCCCACCGCCATGACCGCCCCCATGAAACTCTGTAAATTAAGCGTCTCCCGCGTGATCCATAACGCGCCGACTACTCCCGCAAGCACGGCAGGCACCGCGCTGAGCACCACGACCGGCAGGCGGATACTTTGAAAATTCGCCATCAGCAAAAGCAGGATCACCAGCACCGCCACTCCCAGTCCGTTTTTCAAACCCGCCTCCAGCTCCCTGAGCGGCTGCACCTGTCCGCGCATGGCGACGTTCACGCCCGCCGGCGTCTCCATCTGCTTGATCGCCCCCTCCACCTTCTTCGCCACCCGCCCCAGGCTGGCTCCATACAAATTGGCGGTCACTGAAACGGTGCGAGCCATGTTGTACCGGTCGTACTGGCCCACCACGGTGCCCTCCGAGATCTGCGAGAAATTGCGCAGCAACGCGGACCGCCCTGAACCCGCGGATACCGGGAGATTCAACAAATCCTCTGCGGACTTCATCTGCCCCTGCGGCACCTGCACTTGCAGGCTGTAGCTCACACCGGTCTTGGTATCGGCCCAGTAGTTCGGAACCGTGAAACGGCTGCTGGCCGTCGCGGCGACAAGACTGCGCGTCGCGTCGGACATTCGGACTCCGAGCAGCCCGGCCCGCTCGCGGTCGATCTGCACGTTCACACTCGGATAATCCAAGGTCTGCGCGATGTGCACGTCCCGGAGTTCCGGAAAGGTTGACTCGGCGTTGGAAAGCGCCGTCCGGATCTTCTCGGCGTGCGCCCGCGTTGCGGCGAAATCCTTCCCGCTCACGGCGATTTCAAGCGGCGTGCTTGAGCCCAGCGACATGACGCGGCTCACGATGTCCGCGGGCTCGAACGAAAGGCGCACCTCGGGCAGTTCCTTGGCCAGGCGCGCCCTCAAGGTTTCCCTCAGCTTCTCGACGCGCACCGGCGTGCCTTCCTTGAGCTGCACCTGCAGCAATCCCTCCTCGGGCCCGCTGTTCCACTGATGGATGAGATTCACGGGATAATTCGAGGCATGAACGCCGATCAAGCCCATGGTAATGGCAATCTGGTCCGGCCCTGCTTCCTCTGCGATCACCGCCAAAACGCGTTGCGCGATCTGCTCGGTCAATTCGAGCCGTGTTCCCGTCGGAGCGCGGAACCGGAGCTGCAGCTGGCCCGCGTCAATCTGCGGAAAAATCTCCGACCCAAGGCGGTTGCCAAAAAAGCTCACGAATAAAAACGCCGCTGCGAAATAAGCGGGCACGACCAGAAATCGCATCGCCACCGTGAGTCGCACAAAAGGCCGCACCAGCAGCGCAAGAAGGCTCTCGCGCTCCGCCGTCACGCGGGGTTCGCCCCGGCTCGCCCACCAGACGCTGAGCACCGGAAGCAGCGTGCTCGAGAGCACGTAAGACGCGGCCATACTGATCCCCACGGCGAGCGCAAGCGGCATGAACAGGGCGCGCGCGGCACCCGTCATGAAAAATGCGGGAACGAAAACGGCGAGCACGCAAAGCATCGCCAGCAACCGCGGCAGGGCCGTTTCGCCAATCGCGTCCAGCGCCGCGCGCGCGGAACCGGACCCCCGATGCCGGTGCACATGCAGGTTCTCCATCGCAACCGTCGCCTCGTCGACCAGAATGCCGACCGCCAGCGCCAGGCCGCCGAGCGTCATGAGATTGATCGTCTGGCCTGAAAACCAAAGACCCACGACAGCCACCGCGATGCTCACAGGGATATTCAGCACCACGATGAACGCGCTCCGGATATCTCGCAGAAACAACAAAACCATCAGCCCGGTCAGGACGGCTCCGAGCAGTCCTTCCTTGGCCAAATCGCGAATCGCGCGCTGGATCCAAGGACTCTGATCAAACTCGAAGGTCACGTTAATATCGTCCGGACACGCGGCTTTGAATTTCGGAAGATTCGCCTTCACCAAATCCACCACCGAGAGCGTCGACGCGTCGCTGCGCTTGGTGACCGGCATGTACACCGTGCGGCGACCGTTCACCAGAGCGATGCTCGTCACCAGATCGCTGCCATCGCTGATTTCGCCGACATCCCGCACGAACACCGATCCTTCCGCCCCGACCCGCACCGGAACTGCGGCGAGATCCTGGATATTTTTCACCACCGCGTTCGTCGGAACGATCGGATACGTCGCCCCCGCCGACAAATTCCCGCTCGGGCTGATCGTGTTGGCCGCCGTCATGGCGGTCACAATTTCATCCGGCGAAATGCCGTAGGCGCGAAGGCGGTCGGGCTTGAGCGAAACGAGGATGGTCCGCGCGCTGCCGCCGAACGGCGGAGGCGCCGAAACGCCGGGCAGCGTCGCGAAAAGCGGGCGCACCATGTTGAGGGCTGCGTCCTGCATTTGCCCGACCGTGCGGTTGGGGTTTTCCGTGGAAAAAACCAGATTCCCCACGGGCACGCTTCCCGAGTCGAATCGCGTCACGAACGAGCCGGGCGTGCCGGGCGGCATGAACGCCCTTGCCCGGTTCACGTACGCCACGGTTTCGGCCATGGCGTTGCTCATGTCCGTGCCGGGATGAAACTGGAGTTTCATGATCGAGGCCCCCTGAATGGACTTCGACTCCACGTGCTCGATGCCGGTGATGTAGAGGAAATGGTACTCGTAGTAGTACGTCAAATATCCCTCCATCTGAAGCGGATCCATCCCGCCATAGGGCTGTGCCACGTAGATGGTCGGCACGCCCAGCGAAGGGAAAACGTCGCGCGCCATTTGCTTGGTTGCGATCCATGCCGTCAGGAGGATGGCGAGGACTGCCACCAAAACCGTCCAAGGACGGCGAAGCGCTGATCGGGCGATGGAAAAGTCTGACATGACGGCGAAGGACGCTGAGGCAACCCCAGCAGATCATTAAAGTTAAGTGAAATAGTGTGAATTTTGAGTCACACCACTTCCAGCGTCACCGACTCGGTGCCTACCGGCGCCCCGCACGTCCGATGCAAACTGTGGCGCTAAAACGGAACGGCGAATGAACCTCTACAAACGCTGGAGGATGACGGAGTGCCAGTGCGTGCTGTAGGTTTCGAATCCAGGCGCCTTGGCATGGGCAACCAGCATATGCCCTGCCTCCTCTTCGACTTCCAGAAAACATTTGGCGGAAGTCCAGACGCTCTCCCGCTCCGGAAAATGCAGCTCCCCGGACAAAGGCGCGCCCTGCGTGTCCGCGAGAATAGCGCCGTCCTCGCCAAGGATACACACGCGCGAACGCGTTTTTTCCTCCTCGGTGAGGGGAGTGCGGTCCACGACCGTCTGCGCCAGACCGCGCCAATTGAACAGGATCCCCAGGACGCCGATCGGCTGACCGTCGGCCTCTCCGCCGCTACGGACCGCGCAGGAGTACCCGAGAATGTAGGCGCCATCCACCAGCGGCGACGCATGCACGATCTCAAAACCAAACTCGTCCCCGGACCGCGTCTGGAGCGCGCTCTGAAACCAACGCTGCTTGCTGACGTTCATCCCGATCGATTTGAAAGTTTGCGGCCGGCCGTTCGCGAGCACTTCGCCGTTGAGCCCGCAAACCACCAAGTCGAAATAAACCGTGTAGGCGTTCAAAATCACCCCGAGCCGCTTGCATGCGTATTCGACGCGTTCGGGCGTGGGGTCCGTCAGAAGATCCACCACGCTTGAATCGGTGGCCCACCAGCGTACGTCGCATGAACGTTCGTACAGATTGCGGTCGATCAGGTCGATGTTGGTGAGGGCGAGATCCGCGAGCCTGGTGCCCAAAACATCCGAAGCAAGACGCTGCGAAATGTCCTGCAGCGCCGCGATGTCGCCGCCGAGCTTGGAAGAAAGCTGCACGGCCACGCGTTTGGTGGTCTCGGAAAGTTCGCCCATCTCGGTCGCGACCACCGCAAAGGAGCGGCCCGCCGCGCCCGCGCGAGCGGCCTCAATCTTGGCGTTCAAGGAAAGCAAGCTCGACTGCGTGTTGATGTCGTCGATCTGCTTGAGTGAAGTCCTGACCTTCTCTCCAAGGGAATCCGCCAAATTCAGGATTTGTTCGGGCAGTCCGTGCACTTCAGCGGAAGAGGATGGGTTTGGCTGGCTCATGAGTTCAGTGCCTTGGTGGAGGATCGAAGGCTCCCCGTGGCGGGCGCCTTGGACGGGTGGAAACACACCCGCACGGCCTCCTGTTTGGTTGATAGATAAGGGCGCGTTTTCCTTAGTTAACTCTTTCGGGTCGGCGAGACTGTCAGACAAACGATCCTTTGCCGAGATTAATTTAAAGCCTGTTTGGTGTGGGCGCTTCCCCGCCGGAAAACATGCGTTTTGCGACGCCATGAAAGCCGAACACACTGATAAACCGGCCGCCTTCCGACGCAGGGCGCTGGATAACCACGGCAGAGAATGCTTGTCAAATTGTTTAGGTTCACGTTTGCTCAACCTCCCCCCGCTTCAGCCTACTCGCGTCACCACCTGTTTAGTCATGAGTAAACTAACGGAAGCAAATATCGCGGAAATCACGGCCCTCCTCCAGGGTCTGGCGACCGAATTTGCGTTCCTTGAAGCAGGCAGCGCCACGGGCACCGACGCCCTGCGCTCCGCTCTGGAAGCCCTGAAAACGGCAGCGGGCACGGATGCAGCCCCCGGATTCCTGCAGGAACTCGAATCCGGTGCGGGAATCGTAAACGCGGCAGCAGCAGCGGGCGCATTTTCGGACGAAATGTTGAAGGGCCTGAATGCTTGGTATCCGCGGCTGGAAACGGCGCTGCACCAATGGATCCATTCGCCCGGACAACCCGCCCCAACCCCAGCCCCGGCAGCCGGATCCGGCGCCACCGCGGACGGCGGCAACGCCACCGATGCAGCCGGCGGCGAGACAGGCGAGGCCGAAGTCGTGGAGGAACCCGTGCTCGTCATCGAGATCGGGGATGATGGCGATCTGCTCAACGAATTTTGCAACGAAGGCCGGGATTTACTGCAGGACATCGAACAGGGCGTCCTGGTTCTGGAGGAAAACCCCTCCCATAAGGACACGTTGAACAGGGTTTTCCGGGCGTTCCACACGTTCAAAGGCGGTGCCGGATACCTCGGCCTTGAGGCCATCAAGAACCTCGCGCACGAGCTTGAAAGCGTGCTCGACGCCGCACGGCGCGGCGAACTCCCGATCACGACGCCCGTGATCGACATCATTCTCGCCGGCGGCGACGCGCTCCGGCAGTTCATCGAGAAAATCAGCGAGCGTCTCGCGGGAACAAACGCCGGTGAACCCATCTGTATCCCCACGCTGAACATCATCGCGCGAAGCCACGCCTGCCTGCACGGGGAGCCCGAACCGGAAGCCGCCGCCCCGGCTCCCGCGGCACCGCAACCCAAGGCCGCAGCCGCGCCG
>JBILLT010000182.1:0-6628 GCA_044375925.1 Chthoniobacteraceae bacterium
GAACCAGAACCTTGTCACGGAATGTGTCATGTGAGTGCTCAACTGGGGGGCTCTGAGTAGACGCGTTCATTCATCGTGCACAAGCGAGGTTGAAGGTCCGAGTCCGCGATGACGCCGCTCTGCTGTTCGGACACATCCCCGCTAACGGCGTCCTGCCGTCATGTCCTCCAATTCGTACCGCCGAATGAACCGCTCCAGGAGGTCCTTGTCCGACCACGACGCCACGCCGTCGCCGTCGAGGTCGACAAGCGTCGCGTGGATGGCGTAGAGGTCGTCGATGTCGATGAACCCATCGGCGTTCAGATCGCCCGGACGAGCCGAAGATGCGGTTCGAACCTCGAGCCGCACCCGCTGCGGATCCTTGGGGATGGTCAGCCCCGTGATCGCGATCAATCCTTCGGCCTCGGCTGTTGTCGTGCCGGATTGCAGGACTGCCTCGGTGCGATCATCACGCAGAGCCCACGCGATGCTCGTGCCCGCCGCGGGTCGGAACTGCCGGGGCTTGCGGATGGTGACGCTGGTGGTGGACGTGGTGCCAGGGAAGTTGTCGACGCTCACTGCGGACTGGCCAACGAGGAAGACCGTGCAGGCCCAGCCGGTGGATGTGTCGAAGATGGTGTCAACGTCCCAATCGAAGTAGCCGCACCACGTGCCCCAGGGGTCGCCGTCGGAGACCGAGCCGTTCCCGAGAGAGGGCTGGCGACCCGGCAGGGCGGGGTTCTGGTCGTCGTTGAAGAAACCCGGGAACGACTGGCTGGCGCGGAAGCGGGCTTGAGACGGCGGGCTTGGCCGCTCCGTTCGGACGGGGAAGACCCACTGGCCGATGTCCGGGCAGGGCGTGGTCGGATTATCAGTCGCCCAGTCGGACGCCGTGTGATCGCGATTGTCCCAGTAGAAGTGGGTGCCCCATCGGGAGGCGGTCATGGCGTTGAAGAGCGTGATGACATCGCCGGACCAGAATGCGTCGCTCTCGTCGCAGCGACCCTTGTAGATGCGGGTGAGTGGGAAGTCGCGCTGAGTCGGTGAGAGCCGCTGGTTGTAGTCGAAGAAGGTGTTGACGCGGATGGGCTGGCCATCGGGCCCGATCTCGGTCGTCGGAAGATTCTGCTGCTCCGTGCCCGACAGCCGCAGGCCCGGTTCGGGCGTGTAAATCACCGGCACGTTGCTGGTCGCGGCACTGAACCGATCCGGTCGCCAGCGCGACAGCAGCAGCGTGCCGACGCCGCCCATGGAGTTGCCCATGATCGAGGTGCGATCCGGATCGATGGCGTAGGGCGAGCGGGTCTGGAGCCAATCGATCGTCCACATCACGCGTCGCATGGTGTAGGGCACGACCAGCGCGTTGTTGCCGGGCGGGGTGTTGTTGACGGGATCGAGCGCCGTGTGCCAGCCGAACCAGTACGTCGGCCGATCCGGATTCACGACACCGTTCACGGCGAAGTAGATGCGGTCGTCCATCGCGACGGTGATGCCGCCGACGGGCACTGCGCCGGTGTTGGCGTAGTGAAACGACTCGGGATTCCACGACCAGTGGCTGCCCAAGTCCCCGCCGCCGTGGAGGCAGACGGTCGCGGAATAGGGCCCCAAGGGCAGGCCGCCCTGCGGCTCGTACACGGTGAAGACATGAGGTGCGCCGTTCTTCCCGGCGTTGGCGAGTACCGGAAAGTCTGGCCGTGCGTCGGCGGGATCATTGCGACCGTCCACCCACATCGCGTAGGTGCGGAAGGGATAGTCACGGGCGGTGGTTCCGCTGAGTTGGAGATGGCAGGTCACCGGAGCGTTCACCGGGTCATACACGACCGCCACCGGAGCCGCCGTCCTGTTCGTGGTTGAGATCGTGGTGATGCCGTTCTTCACCACCGCGAAGTACTCGCTCGCACCAGCCCGCGGCGTGTAGACGAAGAGCCCCTCGTTCGCCGCGAGCTGGTAGGTGCCTCCGCCCGCCGCCGGAATCCGCCACGTCGCCGAGCCGCTGACGAGTTTCAGCCGTGCGCCCGTCCACTCGGGCTCGAACACACGCCCGGCGAGTGTCGCCTGCGCGATCGAGGTGACGGGCGTGCTCGATCGGTACACGTCATACGTCAGCGGCGCCGTCGCATCGACCCGCCAGACCACGAACACCTGACCAGCGGCCGACCAGGCCCGAACGTTGGTCTGAGCAGACGCGCTTGTGGCCACGACGAGCACCATCGCCGCAGCCATGATCGAGTTGAAGCAACATCCCATAATCATCATCAGCAGACTCCACGCGCAACCACAACACGGGAGAGAAACGCAGAAGAAGCCGCTGTATTGCTGGCGTTGATGACCGGCTCAGAATCCTCTTGTGCGCTTCACTCGGTCAGGCCCCCGCGGGCCTCATATCAGGCCTTGCGGCGGCGGAAGAGGCAGTCGAGGGCGAGGCCGCCGGGGCCCATGGCCAGGATGATCAGTGCGGCGGCCATGAAGCCGGTGTTGCGGAAGAGGTGGCAGACGCCCATGGGTCGCTTGCCGCAGAACAGGCCCAGGGAGCTTCAGCGGCCTCGGAGCAATCCGAGGCCGTTTGCGTTGGCGGCCTGCTGATGTCCGCCACCTGCTTGGGTCCAGGCTGTGCCTGCTGCTCGTAGCGAGACTGAGCCGGTAGTTGCTTCGGTTCTACGGCGCGTTCCGGCTATGGCACCGCGCTCACCGGCTTGATCCGAAGCTCAAGCATGTTGCCCAACGACGACCGCAACACGACAACCTTCTCTCTCGCGTCCACCGACTCGAGGGTCCAACCGGCGACGACCTCGTCGCCGAGGCGATAGATCTTGCGGTTGATCGAGGCCAGCGGACCGCGTTGCCCGTCCATAACGCCCGTCAGTTCCATGGCCGGAGCGATCTCGCGAATCTCGGGTTCGGACTCTGGCGTGTCCAGCGGCTGCACAAGAACCGTCGGCGCGGGCGCAGCGATCGGTGCCGGAGCGAACGGATCGCGGATGCGAGTCCGGTCCTGCTTCGCGATCCACGCGAGTGCCTTCTCTTGTGCCGGAGTGGGTTTCGACACCGGACGCACCGGTGGCGCCGCCACAACAACATCCCCTGCGGCACTGGCAGCACGCACCGGCTCCAGCTCGAACAGGCGAACGACTTGAACCGCCGCGATCGGAGCGAGTACCGCTCCAAGCCAGATGAGTCGATCGCGACCCTTGTATGACAGTGACATCACGGCCGCACCTCCTGCGATGTGGCGTCGATGGTCGGGGCCGTCGTATCGAACGAGAAGAAGTCGGCGCTGACGTCGGCACGGACGATCCCTGATCCGTTGCCGTCAACCGGCGCGATGCGGACAGTGCGAGTGGACACGAACACACTGCAGGCACGCAGATCGTCCATAAATCGCACGACGCTCGGAAAGCTGCCGCTCAGGCTGATCGTGTATGACGCCACAGAGTCACGTGCGGCACCCGCTGCGCGTTCGCCGGTACTCGCTGCCTGCGCGTTGGGCTGGAACTGCTCCAGCCGCAACCGATTCCGGTCAGCGATCGCCATGATCTCGGAGAACAAGGCCGCTTCGTCGCGCGAGGCAGCGGACCGCGACTCGATTTCGTGACGCACACTGGCGTTGTCTGACTGAAGCTTTGCGATATCCTCGGCGCTCGGCCCGCTCGTCCCGGCCGAAGTCGGAATGAGACTGGCGACCGATGCCTGTGCGGCGCGAAGATCGCGCCGCGCCGGAGCGAGCATGAGCTCAGCCGCCGCGAAGCAGACCACAAGGCCGACGGCGATCTCCGCTCCCAACTGTCGCATCTGTGGGTTCACGGCTCGCTCCTTTCGGCGTCGATATCACCGAGGGACGCACGCGTCACCGAAGGAAGCGCCAGAAGATCCACGGCGATCTCGAACACCTGACCTTCGGTGCCACTCTCGTTTACGCGACTCGTACGCCCGAGCCGCGCTTGCGACACGATGGGCGTTGCGTTGAGCGCCGAGACGAACTGCCGGATCGTGCCACCCGCGTCTATCCCTGGTCGCAGCTGCAGCTTTCCGCGAACAACGGCTCGTGCCACCTTGCCATCGGCCTGCAGCTCGACATCCGACAAGGTCACGCCGCCCGGCGTGGCGGCACCGATGGCCGCGACGACCGCGGGAGCATCCGGCGCGTCGCCGAACGACCGGCGGATGCGATCCCGAACATCGTGCAGCCGCTGCATATCAGCCAGCGCCGCCGCGAGCGCGTCAGCCTGAGCCTTGCGTTCGATCTCGACCTGCCGCGCCGCATCGCTCTGCGCCCGGAGATGCCCGATCGCCGTCTGTGCATCGAGCCATTCGATCCCGATCACCGCGAGAGCCGCGGCAACTCCTGCCAGCACTGCCTGGCGTGTTCGGCTCATGGTGCGACGCGTGCGAAGTTCACGCGACATCAGCAGCGGCGTCGACCGATCAGCCGCCAGCGCGGCGATCGCACCAGACACACTCGAGTCCGACGATGCTGCGTGTGCGTGACCCGCCGACGCGATTCCCGACGCAACGGTCAACGCGGCACCCAGCCCTGCGATCGCCGAGCCGGGACCCTGTACCGCCATCGCCATCATCGAGCGATCTTCCGGCGACACGGCAAACCGCAAGGACTGCTTCACATCAACGCAGATGCGCTGCACCAACGGCTGGACCAGCGGCAGGAACGCCGCCCCTGTAAACCCTTCCAAGCCGGGAATGTCGTCCTCCGGATCGGGCACGCCAACCTGCAGAAGCAGACGTCGGCCCTCGCGCCGCGGGAGACACACCGAAGGCGCAGACTCGCCGGGCCGCCGCAGCGGACGCGTCCAAGCGTCCACGAAGGTCTCAATGCCGACGCCGATGGGACGAACGAATCGAAGGTCGCCACCGACGACCACGCCCAAGACCGACTGGTGATCACCGATCCAGAGCGCGGCGTGCGACCCCACCGAGGCGACCTGCACCAACTGGGCCATGTGCGCCGTGATGACCGCATCCATCGGAACACAGCCGCTGGGCACAAGCCGGCACCGCGTCAACAAGGCCTCGATCGCCGCGAGGGTTTCGTCCGCGTCGGCGTAGGCGAGTACATGTCGGAGCTTTGTGTCGCCCGCGTCTGCCGCAAGCACCAGCGACTCCGCATCCTCGGCCTCGGCATCGCCATCGACGCCGCTCGACGCCGCGAGGCACGCTGCCTGCTGCTGCTGACTCTGTGCCATCGCGATCGGCCCGCTCGACGCCTGCGCGATCGATGTCGGGAGCCGGTACACAACAACGGCCTTCCACCCCAGCACGCCGTGCTCGGATACGAACGACGCAAGCGGAGCAGCGAGCGCCTCGAGGGCGCCCCGCCAGTCCGCGGGCCAGTCTGAGCGATCAAAGCGTTCGACCGACCAGGCGACGCAGCGATCGCCGCGGACAACGGCGAGCTCCAGTCGCGACGGGCTGATCTCGATAATGACGCGGCGACTATTCAATGCTGGTGCCTCGAATGAACCCCGATAGCATCGGCCCGGTCACGCTGCGACTTTTGGGCCAGAGCGGCACACCCGCAACACGCTGGGCAAGAAGTCAATTGGGACGCTTGTTCTCGGTCCTCAGCATCGCGACCGTTATGGGGTCTGTGCCCAGGCCTTCACCGACACACTGGCGCTGCTGGTGCCACCTCCGCTCGACCCGCTCGTCGGCAATGCCGCCACATCGGCGTGCAGCCGTGCGTTGTTCGAAATCCCCAGTGAGGACCCATGGAACGCGCCGAAGAACTCAGCGGTGCTTCCGGAAGAGTTCCCGAGAACCAGTCGCCCGAACGGGCTTCGGACAACGGCGCAGACTCGCGCCGAAGAGTCGACCGACAGGTTAAAGGCCGTCGTGCTGACCATGTAGAGTCGCACACGCGCTGTGTCCGCGCTCGAATCATTGATCGCGGCGTTCCCCGCGAGCGTGATCGCACCGCCAACGTAGAGATCAAGCGTTGCGTTCGGCGCCAGGACAAACTTGGCCTGTCCGGAAAGGCTCAGCGCACCATCGACAATGATGGAAGTGTTGCCTGACACCGTGATCACCGCGTTGCCTGCCGCGTTGAATGAGGAGTATCGGCGATTGGTACTGATCGTGATGTTCGCGTTCGAGCTGTACGCTCCGGAGGATGCCGGCGGTGTCAAGGGGAGCCCCTGCAGCATCGGTGCGGTCCGGATTGTCAGGGCACCATTGGTGCCAGTCATGACAGCCGGCGCGATCACGGCGATCACGCTCGAGGCAGACCCTCCTGGTCCGACCCGCCCGTCGACGGTGACCCTCGAAGACCCCCAGACGATCCACTGCGCCCAGCTCGTCGAATTCGTCGACATCAACACACCCGACGTGAGCACGTTGCCCGAGCCATAGGCGCCCACCGCGGAGTTGTACCCATCGACACCCGCCTGCGGCGAGCCCGACGTGCCGCTGATGCCGATCGTCGTCGCCACCGCCACCGGCGGAATGTCGACGCTTGGGCTGCACGTGAACGCGGTGGTCGGGATCAGTTCCCACGAAGCCATCGATGGACCGCGCCACTCCGCCCAGAGATTGCTGCTTCCGCCGTTCTCGAAGAAGCGGCACTCAAGGGAATAGGTGCCCGCCGCCAGCGTTGCAGTGCCTGTCACCGCCGCGTTGGCGTGAAGCCCGTCGTTGT
>JBILLT010000109.1:0-6558 GCA_044375925.1 Chthoniobacteraceae bacterium
TTCCCAACAAGGGGGTCTTCTCCACTACAAGCACTCGCGCCAATTTTTACTCTGTAGCATGTCCGACTTTTACCGGCGTCTCTCTGTAAAGTTTTTCAACCTACAAACCAAACTGCGGAACTCGGGTTAGGCACTCCATTCCAGCATTCTGCGAATGGGTAGCTCTGCGCGCGCGCGTTGCGCTTCGGGGAGGACAATCTCCGGTTGAAGGCTTGCTAAAGAGTCGCGAAGCTTCTCCAAGGTGTTTTTTTTCATGAACCTGCAATCTGCGCAGGCGCAAGTTTCCGTCGGACCGGGGATGAACTCTTTCTCGGGCAATTCCCGACGCAGCCTGTGCAGCATGCCTGATTCGGTCACGATGATGAATTGCTTTGCGGGATGGTCTCGGCAGAACGAAAGCATTTTTTCGGTCGAACACACGGTGTCGGCCAACATGCGAACTGCGGTAGTGCACTCGGGATGGGCGACAACGGGAGCGAGCGGATGCGCTTCCTTGATTCTTTGAATGCTGTTTCGAGTGAACTCAACATGGACGTAGCAAGCTCCTTTCCACAACTCCATGGGACGCCCAGTTTGTTCTATGACCCACTGCCCCAGATTCTGGTCTGGGACAAACAGTAGATTCCGGTCCTGGGGGGCGGACTGTACGATTCGCACGGCATTTCCGCTGGTTACAATCACGTCCGACAGTGCTTTCACTGCTGCGGAGCAGTTGATGTACGCGATCACGTAATAGTTCTTATCGGAGTGCATTTTAAGGTAAGACTCCAAAGCTTCACCGGGGCAGGAATCCGCGAGAGAGCAGCCTGCATCGAGGTCTGGAAGAATGACTGTTTTGGCGGGGTTTAATATTTTGGCTGTCTCTGCCATGAAATGCACCCCGCAGAAAGCAATGACGTCGGCGGTGGTGCTGGCGGCCTGTACTGAAAGGCCTAGTGAATCCCCTACAAAATCCGCGACTTCCTGAATCTCCTTCACCTGATAATTATGGGCAAGGATGACAGCGTTTTTCTCGCGCTTTAAGCTGCGTATCTCCTCCATGAGGTCGACGCCCGTGGCTCTCTCTAATTCTGGCATACTCCGCGGATGTTGGCAGGTCGTCAGTCGGATGACAATTCGGTTGAAGGCTTTGGACTGGGTGTCCGGTTTGCAGGACGGTGTATCTTCAATTGAAAAAGCGCTTGCGCATCGGGCGTTTACACGCTCCGCTTATGTTCTATGCGCGCTCCGATGATCCCCCTTTCTTTCCTTTGCTCATCAGTTCTTCTCGCCAGCGCGTTCGCGGGCGAGGGTTGGCTTATTGACTTTGAGAAAGCTAAAGCTCAGGCGGCGGCGGAGAAGAAGGATCTCCTGATGGATTTCACCGGCTCGGACTGGTGTGGTTGGTGTATTCGGCTGCGAAAAGAGGTGTTCGACACGGATGAGTTTAAGGCGCAGGCCCCGAAAAAGTATGTGTTGCTCGAACTGGATTACCCGCAGGATCAGTCCAAGGTCTCCGAAGCCACGCGAGCTCAGAACGACAGGTTGCAGGCGCAGTTTGGAATTCAGGGCTATCCGACAATTTTTCTCGCCGATTCCCTGGGCCGCCCCTACGCCCAACTCGGGTATGAAAAGGGGGGGGCAGATGCTTACCTGAAGATTTTGGATGAAGCGCGGGAGTCAAGACTGCGCCGGGATGATGCTTTTTCCAAGGCGTCCGCGGCATCAGGTTTGCAGAAAGCGAAATCACTCAAGGATGCGTTGTCGGAGGTCCCCGAGGCGCTGGTTTCCACCCACTATCAAGAGGTGCTCAACGAAATTCGATCGCTTGATGCCTCTGATTCGCTCGGAATGGACGCCAAGTTCGGGTTTATCGCAGGTATGAAGGCGCTCGAGGCGAAAATGCGGGAGCAGATGGACAAGGGCGGCGAGTCTGTTCGGGCGGTGGCCGATGAGTTTTTGAAAGGCTATCCGAAGTCAGGCGTGGCTCAAAAACAGCAGCTTCTTTTTGGGGTGTTAAATTACCTGCGGCCGCCTCGTGACAACGAGGTTGCATTGAAGTTGATGGAAGACGTGGTGGCGCTGGACAAGGAATCCGCGGAAGGAAAACGTGCGGACGATGTGAAGGCACGGATCAAGGGGATGATCGACAAACAGAAGGATACCCCGAAGGAACCGGGAAAGTGACTTCTCCGCCTTGGTTTTGGGCATAGACGGCGTGGTTTTTGTCTGTTGCTCGAATCGGAATCATGGATAGGGGGATCGAATCTGGGCGGGCTCGGTTAGTCTGGCTTGGTTGGTGTTTGTTATGCGGGTTGATCGGGTTGATCGCTCGTTTTCATAACTTGACGGAAGTTTTAGTGGACGGGCGGTTCTACTTTGTAGACGCGGATTGTTATTCGCGGATGACTCGGGCCGAGCGCGTTTTTCGCGAACCCGGAACGGTCGTTCGTTTTCATGAGTTCGAGAATTGGCCTGAGGGGGTTGTTTCCCATGCCACTGCCCCGATGGATTACGCGATCGCGGGCTTGTCCCGTGTCCTTTCGCCGGCTCTGGGTGCTTCCGGGCGGTTTTCCGTTCTGAGCGCGGCGGCCATTGATGCTGCAGGAGCGTTGGTCGGGCCTCTCATAGGCGTCTGCGTTGGCGCGTTGATCGCGGCTTGGGCGGGTGGGCTTTTGAATGCGAAGGGAGAGCGATGCAAAGGATGGTGGGTGGCACCACTTTTGTTTGCGGTGAGTCCTGCTTTGGTCCACGCAACGGTTTTTGGACGCCCGGACCATCAAAGCATGATTCTCGGTTGTATGGCTGTCGTTTTCGCTGCGGAGGAGCGGTTGATTCGTGGGGCGACGCGTTTAAACGCGTGGGCATGGACGGGGGGATTCGGGATGGGGTTTGGCTTGTGGGTCTCGTTGTTTGAACCGCTCGTCATTCTGGGGATCATTCTGATCACGGGCGCGGTTTTTTGGAAAAAATCGTGGACGATTGCAATCAGGTGGCGGTGGTTGACTGGGCTCCTCATTTTTTTTACCATCGGAATGTTTGTGGACGGCATTCATTTCGTGCCCCCTGAGACTCAGTGGAGGGCCGCGCTTTTGAGGTGGGGGGCGACCATCGGTGAACTCCGCTCACTTGACTCGGTTCTCGAACTCTCGCGCTGGTGCGGTTTGGCAGTCTGGATTGTGCCCCTCGGATTGTGGTCGGCCGTCCGGAGGGAAGGCTTGGAGATGATGGGATGGTTTATCCTGATTGCATCGTTGGCGGTGCTTTCGGTTTGGCAGATCCGATGGGGAGCGTATTTTTCGCTTGCCGTTGTTTTTGCAGCGCCTTGGGCGCTGGCGTCGTTGTCCGCGGCATGGCAGAGAGTGTTCGTGGTGCTGCTCTCAATGTGGCCAATTGCGTCCGAATGGGACGCCCTGTGTTTCCCGAGGCCTGCTGCGGCTTATGCAAGGCATCTCGCGCGGTCTGAGAGAATCAACGCGCGCCGTGCCGCCGAGCGGCTACGCTCTCCTCAGGTCGAGCCGTTTGTAGCACCTTGGTGGCATTCCCCGTCCATCGCATATTGGTCTGGACAGCCGGCTGTTGCCGGAAGTGGTCACCAGGGCATTGCGGGGATTGTTGACACGGCGCGCGTTTACATGAGTACTGAACCTGCAGTCGCGCGGGAGGTATTTGTAAGGCGCGGTGTGAAATGGGTGATCGCAGCGGATGTGTCTCAAATAGTGCAAAACTCGGCTGCCATTCTTGGGGCGGCTCCAGCGAAAGAATCATCGCATGCGATTCCGCTCGCCGAACAGCTTTGGAAGCCCGTGCTGGATCCAGAGTGGCGACTGGAGGGGGAACAGAACGTTACGACTTTCAGGCTGCTGAGAATTTTAAACTGAAGCGACAGACTTGATCTTCAAACCTGCGATAGTCGCAGCACTCAATTCAGCTGTCCGACTCGGAGGATACGGTCGTATTCGTCGTAGAGAACTTCGTAAGAGAGTTTCTCGCCGCTCATCATCACCTCTGCGGGGGTCCCTGCGACTTCCCATAACATTCCTGTCGCAACGTCCGCTGCGCCGTGCGCCAGCGCTCTACCTGCGCGAGCTGCGCGGCTGTAGCCCTGAACGAAAGTGAAAACATCCACCCGTTGCAAACCTACAAGTTTACTGGTTTTCGGCATGCCGAACTCAGCGATTAATTTTTTCCGCGGAGTGCCGGGGGCAAAAAGTGAGAGATCTTTTTTATCCGGTTGTTCAATGGCCATGGTGACCGCACAACCAGAGACGCCAGCCGCCGCCACGACGGCGTATGCCGCAAGCCTGCACGCGATCGCGATTCGAACGATGCACTCGGACACCCGATTGAGGGGAGTTGCGTTTTGCATGGTGCTATTGGTTATGAGCTTAGGGCAGAACCCCAGTGGCCTCGCATCCTCTGTATGATGACTCGTCTTAAAATTATGGAAAAGCTGGTTTTTGAAAAAAAGACCTGTGTCCTGAAAATTCTCCGCCGAAAGTCTTTTTGGCTGGATAGTCGATCCTGAAAAACCCCGACCTAAAAGGCATGTAGGGGGCACGCCTGCGAAAAAAAGCCCCGATTACGGAGCGGAAAAAGAGCCAAAAAACGCCCAACCTACATATCCCGCCAGTTGAGGCGGTGGAGTTTCTCAGGACGGATCCCAGCGAACGCGGCGAGAGCGATGTAAGCGCGCATCGAGCTGCGGGCGGGTTCCTGAAGTACGTCGCAAGCGAAAAGGAGTCGGGCCACCTGTTCTGGGGTAAGAATATGGACTTCGTACCGCTCGATGCGAAGGTTGATGTTGAGAGCGTGGTTTTTTTCGACCCACCCGCGCTTGAGGGCGAAGTTGAGAAAGGTGACCAAGTGCTTGCGCCGAGTATTGAAGGTTCCCGGTGTGAGGCTGGATCCGAAATAGGATTCAAGCGTTGGGATGCTCAACTCGCAGATTGATGTTTTAGGGCCAAGCTCTTTGACGGCTCTGGTAATTTCCCAGATAACTGCTTTTAAGGAATTTGCACTCAGTCCTTCTGTCGACCAAAAGCGCGACCCTCTGCGTGAGATGATTGAAGGAACGGTTCCGACTAAGGTGAACAAGAGCAAGGACGGCAGTGTAGAGGCGGTCTTTGACATGCTCGGGGCGTTGATCGCCGATGCAAAGATGGCGGGCGAGTTTGATTGTCCCAAACTTCAGTCCAAACATGACGGTATTAGCGTTACTTTTGAGATCTACCATCGGAACCATCCGAATCCGCCGCGGGAATGGATGGAAAGCAAGCTGGAGGTTTCGGAGGGCGTTGTGGAAAGCTGCGGATGAAGCTATCGTTGACGCTCTGAAACATACCGAAAAATCGGCGTTTCGTTTATGACTTTCTTTATGAAAGTGGACGTATGGCGATTGGGAAATTTGGAACTCTCTGTAAGAGAGAGGTTGGAGCGGGTGAAGGGAATCGAACCCTCGTATGCAGCTTGGGAAGCTGCCGTTCTACCATTGAACTACACCCGCGACGCTTTTGCTCCGTTCTACCGACTTCCAACCCGCCACGCCCTTCGCTATTGCCAAGAGAGAATGCCCTTATTTTTGTCGTTTCCAAGCGAAAAAACACCCACGCCTCCCGAGACAGACTTTGCCTCCTCCAGCAGATTCAGAGCGGTCCCACTGTACTGGAGTTTTCCATCAAAATCGGCGTCCAGCAGAACCCCGTAGGTCATTCCCCATGGGTCAAACAGGCTGCCCTCTGCCAAGCCGCCAATGTAGCCAGTCCCAGTTTTCGATTTTTTCGCAGTCTTGTTCTCGTAGTACATGACCTGCCTAGGGTTGAGGGTCGCGTCCGTTGCGGTCAATGCCCCGATGATTTCCGAGTTTCCCGGTGCAGTCATTGAGGGCTCGACCGTCACATCACCGCGCCGCGCCGTGGGATAACGTGAATAATCGCTGTAGAAGGCTTTGATTGCCGTTGAAAGGCCCGCGCAGTCGTTGCGTGCCTGAGCGTTTTTGGCTTGGTTACGGATTGCCGATGCTCCGGAGACCCCAAGACTCATCAGAATACCTAGGATCGTAATCACCACGAGTAGTTCGATCAAAGTGAATCCGTTGAAGGACCAAGAAAACGAACTATTTCGAGATATGAAGATGTCGCGTCGTGTCTCCGATTTATCGCGGCAGGATCTCCGTGATCGGCAAAATGTCAGAGTGTTGGAGTCCATCGCAGCCTTTGACATTTTGGGGCCGGCGTGATTTGTCGTGTCAATCATAGCATTCGTGGGGGAAGTGAGTCGGTGCGTCAGCACCAGAAGTCTGAACATGGCTCGCTCAGCACCGAATGACAATACTTTCGATAGAGCTTTTCAGCAAATCGAACCTAATTGTTCTTCTCAGATTTGTTTTGGTTCAGCGTCAATTGAGAAAAGCGAGCTGGAGCGTTGCGGAGTGGGCGGGTTGGTTTTGTCGTTTGATTTTTCGTTGGTGCCTGGCCTGGGCGAGTTTTTGGTCACGGTCGGCAAAGATGGCCTTTTCTTTGCCGAGAAGTTTGTTCTCAGGGGTGATGTATCCGATGGCGGAGTGTAGGCGCACAGTGT
>JBILLT010000043.1:0-25233 GCA_044375925.1 Chthoniobacteraceae bacterium
TTCTGCGCGTCGAGCAACTTCACGAGGGCGGTCCGCGCCGCCTTCAACTGCGCAAGCCCAGCGGCATAGTCGGGTGCTTGTGTTTTAAGAAAATACTCCTCCAAATCCGCGCGCTCAAGCGCAGACAGCTCTCCGGTGGGTTTCGAGAAAAGCGCCCCCGCCCGGGATGCATCGAAGGTCGCGAGCATTTCAAGCCGCGACAACTCGCGCTCGAACACGCGCACGTCGTCGACGAGCCCGTTCTTGAATCCGCGGTCACGCATGCGTTCGCCCAGCGTGATGGATTCTCTTCCGGGATTGATGTCGCGCGAAAGCGTGTCCTTGATCACGTCGACCGCCGCCTTTTCCCCGTTGATTTGAATGTGAAGTCCCGCTGCCGAACCCGAACCGTCGGACGACACCACGACGTGGGTCCATTGTTTTGGTTGGAGCGGTTGTTTGCAGCGGATCGAGGCGGCGTCTCCCGGCCAGAAACGGATGAGCGACCATTTCAGTTTGCCTTCTTCGATGAGCAGTTCAAAGCCCCTGCTGGCCGCGTCCGTCCATGCTTTCGAGCGGTGGAGAACGACCGCTCGCTCCTTCACGTCGGGAGTCTGGATCCAGAGCGAAATCGTGAAAGGGTCCACCCGGTTGAAGTTTCCTCCCGGAATATCGAGCGCGTCGTCGCCCGAAAGTTTGACGGCCTTCCCGGAAACCCCGTCCACGAGAGTGTTCTCGCCCCGCAGCATTGCGGGAGATTTCTCCGCCGCACGGTTGGGTAGACGGCTGTCTTTGGCGTCCTCGAAATCAATGCGGGCTATTTCCCCGGCCGTCTTGAGCGGGCCGCGGTTGTGGAGCCATTCGGAGAACGCGGCTTGCTGCGAGGCTGCGAGGGCTTTGAGATTGGAATTCGCGGCCCGCTCGGCTTCCTCAAGCGTCGGCCGCGATTTTTTCGCGTCGTCGCTAAACAGCTTCATCGCGGGAGTCGGCGCGTCGCCGGCGCTGAAGAACGAATAGAGCCCCGCCTCGTCAATATCGTCGAAGAAGGCGAACAAACGGTAAAAATCCTTTTGAGTAATGGGGTCGAATTTGTGGTCGTGGCATTTGGCGCACTCGAAGGTGAGGCCCAGGAACGCGGTGCCGAAAGTTTGCACCCGGTCGGAGATGTATTCCACGCGGTACTCTTCCTCCACGGAGCCGCCTTCGGACTCCTGCTGGTGCAACCGGTTGAAGGCGGTCGCGATAACTTGTTCCTCGGTTGGCGACGGGAGCAGGTCTCCCGCGAGCTGCCAGGTCACAAACTGGTCGAACGGGATGTTGCGGTTGAAAGCGGAAACCACCCAGTCGCGCCACGGCCACACTTCGCGGTCCCGGTCGACCTGGAAGCCGTAGCTGTCGGCGTAGCGCGCGACGTCGAGCCAGTCGGTGGCCATTCGCTCCCCGAACGCGGGGGACGCGAGCAGTCGGTCCACAACCCGTGCATACGCATCGGGCGCGGTGTCGCTTAAAAATTCGCGGACCTCCTCCGGCGACGGCGGGAGGCCCGTGATGTCGAGGCTGGCGCGGCGCAGCAGCGTCTCCGAGCGGGCCTCCGGACGCGGTGTGATCTTGAGTCTGGCCAGACGCGCGGCCACCAAACGGTCGATGCCGTTGTGCGACGCGCTCTTTGCGTTCGCAGGCCCCGGGGTCGTGGCGACTGGCTTCGGCGGGATGAACGACCAAAGCGGTTGGTATTCCGCGCCCGCGGCGATCCAGTTTTTCAAAAGCTCGACCTCCGCCTTGGTGAGTGCCGGAAGCTTTGCCTCGGGTGGCGGCATCACTTCGTCGGATTCCTTGCTGAGGATCCTCTCAAGGATATGGCTGCCGGCGGGGTCGGAAGGCTTGATCGGTGTCTCTCCGCTCTTGGCCGGTTTGACCGCATCCTCCCTGCGGTCCAAGCGGAGGCCTGCTTTGCGGTGCCCGCTGTCGGGACCGTGGCAGCTAAAGCATTTGTCCGAAAGGATCGGCCTGATGTCCCGGTTAAATTCAATCACACCCGGTGCCGCTGCGCGTGCGCCGGCGGTCATGCCGGCGAGCACCAGCAAGGCGAGCGCCGGCCCGGTGCCGGCGAGCATCGCACGCGCGCGGCGCAAGGTGGCGCGAACAGCGGCGGCTGTTGGGGTGAGCGGTTGAGGCATGGTTGCGGAGGATCCGGGGGGGTTGCGAGGGGCGGCACCGTGACAACCCGACGCGCGCCCGTTCTCTTAGCGAGGCAGTTCGTTTAAAGGTGTCGAACCGCCGGGTGTCGGTACGCGGACGTTCCCGCACCCGGAGGCTAGAAGGTGTGGATGAACAGTCCGCTCCTGAGTTTTGGTTCGAACCAAGTGCTTTTGGGCGGCATGATTTGATCCGCGTCGGCGATGTCCATCAACTGCTGGAGGGTCGTCGGGAACATCGAAAATGCGACGGCGCATTCCCCGCTGTCGACGCGCTTCACCAACTCGCCCGTACCGCGGATGCCGCCTACGAAGTCGATGCGCTTGCTGGTGCGCGGATCGTCGATGCCAAGCAGCGGCGCGAGCAAGCGCTCTTGAAGACCGGTCACGTCAAGACGGCCGATGGGGTCGGCGTTCGCCGCAGGCTGCCATTGCAGTTTGTGCCAGACGCCAGACAGATACATGCGGATGTCGCCAGGAGCCTCGGGATCCGGCGAGGAGGCGGCGCTCACGCGGAACACGGCGCTCACCGCGCGCAGCAGTTCCTCCGCGGTATGGCCGTGCAGATCTTTGACGAGTCTGTTGTAAGGAAGAATTCGAAGCTGGCTTTCAGGGAAAAGAACGGTGAGGAACCAGTTGTAGTCCTCGGCGCCCGTGTGGTGCGGATTCCGCGCGCGGCGTT
The DNA here is from genome assembly GCA_044375925.1 of Chthoniobacteraceae bacterium. Classification (GTDB taxonomy): domain Bacteria; phylum Verrucomicrobiota; class Verrucomicrobiia; order Chthoniobacterales; family Chthoniobacteraceae; genus Chth-196. The sequence continues at coordinate 2,857 of JBILLT010000043.1, forward strand.
CTTTGCCGACGCGAACCGCGCTCGCGGTGCGGTGGTGGCCGTCCGCCACGTAGGAAACCGGGACGGATTCGAAAGCCTTGATGAAATCGCCTCCGCCCTTGATGCGCCAAACGGTGTGCCTGATGCCGTCCGGCGCGACGAAGTCGGCGGATGGCTGGTCGTTTTTCAAGGTTTGATTCACCAGCCTGTTGATCTCGGAACTGTCACGGTATGTGAGGAAAACGGGTCCCGTGTCCGCGCTGAGAGTGTCGATGAGTTTGGTGCGGTCGTCCTCTTTGTCTTTGCGCGTCTTCTCGTGTTTCTTGATGATGTTTTGCTCGTAGTCGTCGATGTGGCAGACGCACGCAACACCCGTTTGCACATGGGCGCCCATCGTTTGCTGGTAAAGATAGACGCAGGGTTCCGGCTCCCGCACCAGCGCACCCGAAGCCTGCAAACGCCGGAATTCGGAAAGCGCTTTTTGGTAGACGGGCTCCGAATAGGGGTCCGTTTCCTTCGGGAAATGGATTTCTGCGCGGTCCACATTCATGAGGGTGTGCGGGTTTCCCGCGGCCAGCGCGGCGGCCTCCGCGGTGTTCACAACGTCGTAGGGAACGCAGGCGACCTCGGGCACGAGCGAGGGGGCGGGGATAAGACCCTGAAAGGAACGGATTCGGAGCATGGATGTGGGATGGCGTTGGGTTAAAATTTCCGCGCGTTGCGCAGAAAAAAGCGGGCCGCATGTTTAGCGGAGTGGAAGCGCGTTCGGCCAGCGCAAATCCGGCGAGCAGGGTCCGCTCCGTGCCGTCGCGGAGCCCGCCGCTTCAGGGGTTGCCGCGGTTACTGGGGCTGCGCACGGCCCATCTCAGCTTTGCCGGAACCGACCGCGTGTTGGACCTGCGTTCCTGCGCCGAGGGGCGGATCACTTCCGGCGCAATCGCGGAGTAGTCGCCCGAGCGGAGCCCGGCCTCGAAAGATTTTTTCACACGCCGATCTTCGCCCGAATGGAAGCTGAGGATCGCGACCCGGCCGCCCGGGGACAGGCAATCCGGAAGCTGCCGCAGGAGGGTGTCCAACGCCGTGAACTCTTCGTTGACGCAGATGCGTAAGGCCTGAAAAACACGGCGTGTGGACAGCGATACTTCCTCGGGTCCCATGCCGGGAAGCGCGTTTTTCACCGCCGCCGCGAAAGCGTGGGTGGTCTCAAAAAGACGCTCGGCCAGCGCCGCCGAAAGGCGTTCCGCGTGGGGTTCGTCGGCGTTGTCTTCAAGGATGGTCCGGAGTTTCGCGGGGTTGGTTTTGAGCAACAGCATTGAGGCCGGTTGGCCTTTGTGCGGATTCATCCGCATGTCCAGAGGGCCGTTCTCCCTGAAAGAAAATCCGCGGGACGGGTCGTCAATCTGCATGGACGAGACCCCGAGGTCGGCGAGGATGATATCCGCGCAGGAGCGTCCTTCGGCGGCAAGGAGCTTCGGCAAGCCTCCGAAGTTGCTGCGGCGCGGGCGGAACAAGAACTCGTCGAACCCAAGCGTTCGCATCCGCGCTTCGGTGCGCACGATTTCAATCGGATCCGCATCGATCCCGATGAGCATTCCCGCGGGCGCGATTCGGCGGAGAATTTCTTCGGCATGTCCACCGAATCCGAGCGTGCAGTCCACAGCTGTTTCGCCCGGAGCGGGACGAAGCACTTCGAGGATCTCGGCCACCATGATCGGACGGTGGGTCCCGGCGGGAGTCTTTCCCGAGGCCAGGACCTTGGCGAGCGTCTCCGGGTGGTCTGCTGCGTTGCGTTCCTTGTATTTCTGCTCGAAGCGGCGCGGATTTTTGCCCGGGTACCTGGGCCGCCGCTTGCGGGGGGCGGGATCCGGGGCGGGGGATTCCGGGTTCACAGCTCGTTGTATTTTTTATTGGAGCCGAATGCTTTGTCCGCGGGATAACGCGACTCGTTGCGTTCAAGTTTCGCGGCGACGGCGTCCCCAAGGGGTACGCCCACGACTTCGGCGAATTCCATAAGCAGGATTGCGATGTCGGCCATTTCGGACGCGATTTCCTCACGGCGCGTGAGCGCGCGTTCCTCGGATTGCGCATTGCTCTGCCAGACAAAGTGCTGCAAGAGCTCGCCGGCCTCCGCTGTGATGGCAACCGCGAGTTCTTTCGGGGAGTGGAACTGTTTCCAGTCGCGGGCGTCGCGGAAGGCGCAGATGCGGCGCGTCAGTGCTTCGATGGAGTCGTTCATGCGTTGCGGGGCGGGGTTGGGGAAGGCGTCCGTCGGCTACCGGTGTGGTTGAAGGCCGGCCGGTATGGGATACAAAATGGGTACAAAAAAAGCCAGGCAGCCGCGAGGGCTGTCCTGGCTTAAATTGGTCCTGAGACCCGGAAAGACTACTTTTTGTAGCCTTTGACGGACTTCGAGGGCGCGGGGCAGGTTTTGCAGTCTTTAGCGCAAGCGCCGAGACCGAATGCAACCGCGACGAGAGTAATAAAAGCAATCGACTTCATAATATGGTTCACTCCTTTCTTCGCCTAACTGGCGAGACCGTGAGGGTTATGCTTCGGGTGGATTGTGACAAGGCTTTTTTCCGCAATTTGTTGAAATGGTGAAAAAATGTTTGGTTTGTGGGTTGGGCAAGCGGCCCCGCGGTCCACTCTTGGGGCCTCAGGCGATCACCTCAACGGGCGTTCCAACCGAAACGAGATCAAATAATTCTGCGATGTCTTGATTTCCCATCCGCACGCATCCATGGCTCGCGGGAGAGCCCAGTTGGCTTTCCGCGTTGGTTCCGTGGATATAAATATAGCGGGATTTGGTATTTAGATTCTCCGGATCAATCCCGTCCAGCCATAGGATCCTTGTTTGCACATTGTCCGCGGCGTCCTCCTCGGTTCCAATCCTGCCCGTCGGGAGCCTGCCGACAAACACCTCGCCCAGCGGGGCGCCCCCGCCGATCCTTTCTGAAATCAGAAAGCGGCCCGTCGGGGTACGGTTGCTTCCGGGCTCGAATCCAAGCCCAAAGCGTGAAGTTGAAATCACAAACTGCCGCAGGAGAGAGCCGCTTTCATCGAGCAGTTCAAGGGTTTGAGAGGGAACATGAACGCGGATTTGCAACATGGCCGTATTTATATCACACTCACCCTCTTTTTTATGAGCCGGAATCTGCATGTAGCCATTGTCGGCGCCACGGGCGCGGTCGGAATTGAAATGATGAGAGTGCTGGAGAAGCGGAATTTTCCCGTCGGAAAACTCACGCTTCTCGCCTCGGGCCGTTCCGCTGGCAAGCGCATCCCCTTCAAGGGTGAGGAAATTGTGGTGCAGGAACTTAAGGAGGATTCATTCGGCGGGGTGGACGTCGCCCTCTTCAGCGCGGGTGGCGGGATCTCAAAGCAGTTTGCTCCCAGCGCTGTGCAAGCCGGCGCGGTGGTCGTGGACAACTCCAGCGCTTTCCGGATGGACGAGCACGTCCCCTTGGTCGTGCCTGAGGTGAACGGAGGTGATATCGCAAAGAGCCGCGGCATTATCGCAAATCCCAACTGCACGACCGCTATCACGCTCATGGCGCTCTGGCCGCTGCATCAGGCTTTCGGCGTGAAGCGGCTTTTTGCCGCGAGCTATCAGGCGGTCTCGGGCACAGGTGCGCAGGCAATCGAGGAACTGCGGCAGCAGGTGGATGCGATCGCGAAGGGTGCCCCGATTGAGAGGAAGGTTTATCCTCATCAGATTGCGTTCAACGTGCTTCCGCACGTGGACAGTTTCCTGGACTCGGGTTACACCCGGGAGGAGATGAAAATGCAGAACGAGGGGAGGCGGATCATGCACCACGACAGCTTCTTGGCATCGGTTACATGCGTGCGCGTGCCCGTGTACCGGGCGCATTCCGTGGCGGTGAACGCCGAGTTCGCGCGGCCTGTTTCCATCGAGGGCGCGAGGGAGGTCCTTTCCAGCGCGCCCGGGCTGAAGCTTGCGGATGACCCGTCGAAGAACGTCTATCCCATGCCGCTGGATTGCGCCGGAGAGGACGACTGCAGGGTCGGCCGGTTGCGGCTGGATTGCGCCCTGGAGAACGGGCTGGCCTTCTGGGTGGCGGGCGACCAGCTGCTGAAGGGAGCGGCGCTGAACGCGGTGCAGATCGCGGAACGGATTTAGAGAATCCGCCGAAAAACGAGCCGGTTTGGCGGGTGCGCCTTTTGAAATTGAGACTCAGTCGCAAATCGCACTTGCAACTGAGACTCAGTCTCGATAATCCAGCGCGCATGTTCATTCGATCCGCGTTTCAACATTGTGTGCGTCCCTTCGGTGCATGGCCGGCGGCGCTCATCGCCGGCCTCGGAAGCTCTGCGGCGCTCTTTGCTCAGGATTTGGCGGCACCCCAGCAGCCACGGCTCACGCTGGACACCGTCACCGTGGAGGCGGAGGGGGATTCCACCGTTCAGGCCCCGTTCCTTCCGCCGGTTGCGGGCACCATGATTTATTCCGGCAAAAAGACCTCGGTGATCGACTTGGATTCGCTGCCACCGATCACCAACAATAATTATCGGCAGGCGCTCGCGAAAACTCCCGGCCTCTATTTGAGCGAGGAAAGCACGCCGCTTGTGAGCATTGGGTACCGCGGCTTAAACCCGAACAGGACCCAGTTCACTCAAGTTTTGCGGGACGGCATCCCGATCCACGCGGATCAATTCGGATATCCTGAGGCCTACTTTACGCCTCCCCTCGACACCGTGGACCGGATTGAGTTTCTGCGCGGGGGCGCGTCTCTGCTTTTCGGGCCCCAGCCAGGAGGAGCGCTGAACTACGTCACCCACCGGCCCCAAACCTCCAAGCCTTTCGGTTTCGGTTCGAATCAGACGTTTGGCAGTAATCAGTATTATTCGACATTCAATTACGTGGACGGCACCAGCGGGCGGTTGGGGTATTACGGGTACTACAACCACAGGCAGTCGGATGGATTTCGGGAAAGCAATAGCGACTTCAGATTGGACTCCGGATTGGTGAAACTGGTGCTGGATGCGGAAACGGACAGCCGGTGGATTCTGACGATTGATGCCTACCGTGAGACGCATGGTGAGCCCGGTGGGCTGACGCTCGAGAAAATGCGTTCAAATCCGAGGGAGACAACGAGGCTCTATGACCGGTTTGAGTTGGAGCGTTACTCCGCGGCGCTGCAGTGGGAGCGTGATTTTTCGGACGATACAAAAATGGTAACATCCGTCTGGGCGTCGTCTTATTCGCGTTGGTCGAAGCGCCAGAATACTGCTGGGAATGGCTTTGGAGTTTTGCCCTCAGGCGCTGCGAGCGCCACGAATCAGATCCAAGATCAAAAGTTTTTCACCCTCGGGTTGGAGCAGCGTTGGATCCACAATTACACGCTAGGGAGCGGCGACCATTCTCTCAGCGCAGGTGTTCAACTTTATCGTTCCATTTCACCGCGAAAAGATTCCTTGGGAATCACTCCGGATGCGGACACCGGAGGCACAGCTAGAGATACCGGCCGCGCAATCACATATCTCCCAGTCTTCGTGGAAAACAAATTTTCGTGGGGGGCATTTTCAATCACACCCGGAGTGCGTTTTGAGAGCGCGAAGCAGTCAGTTCGTGAGAATATAAACACGGCGAAAACAACTGCTGGCACTGCTCTCGGTGCATCTTCAGAGCGGATTTTTGTTCCGCTATTCGGATTGGGGACGGCATACGAGCTCGCGCCGAAAGTGGAGCTGTACGCGAATGTGTCGCAGTCTTACCGTCCGAAGGTGTTCACCGAGGCGGTTCCAACGGGTGCCAACCAGACAGTGCCCGCAGACCTCTCGGAGGCGGGTGCTTGGCAGTACGAGGTTGGGTTCAAGGGTAGGCCGCGGCCCTGGGCTTACTGGGATACGAGTGTCTTTCTTCTGGATTTTGACAACCAGATTGGATTGGTCGGCAATGTTGTGAGGAACACGGGCCGCGCTCGGCATGTGGGACTCGAGTTTTCAGGTGAGATCGACCTTCTCGAGTTGATGGAGCGTGAGTCGCAAGCTCCATCAGCGTCAGGCTCCAAAAAAGATCCCTCCAGCCCTCTCTCAGAATTCGGTTCTCTCAGTCTTTACGGAAACGCGACTTTGCTGGACGCTGAATATGTATCGGGGTCGCAGCAGGGCAAGACCCCCGCATACGCCGCGAAGTATACGGTAAGGGCTGGCTTGGTGTATCGCTCGTGCAAGGAACGATTCCGCGTGGCTCTCACAAGCTCGTTCATTGGGAAATCATTCTCTGATGATGGGAATGTTCCAACGGCAGCGCTGCCGACTGTGCGGGTTCCATCCTACGCCGTGTGGGATCTGACCGGAGAGGCAAAACTCTACAAGGATTCCGTTTCTCTGACATGGGGGGTAAATAATCTTTTCGACAAAAACTATTTTTCCCGGATCACAACGACTGGGATTGACCCCGGGCAGGGTCGGAATTTCTACGGCGGGCTCTCCTTCAAATTTTGAGCATACGGCCGGCGTATTGCCGGAGGGGTGCGTTTTAGTTGGTCCGAGAGTCGGTTTGACGCACGTCCCCGGACGCTGGGCTGTGAAACGGTTTGCCATGGCACAAATCCTGCCGCGCAGACCGGTTCACCCCCCAGATTCCCTTGAAAACTCCTCCGCATCTCGCCTCGGTCGGTCTGTTTCTTTGTCTTGCCTTCTCCACATCGGCCGCCCCTGAAGGTGCGACGCCATTGTCGCCCCCGAAGCCGCCGCAGTCGGTCGCGCCGCATGTTCCCGCATCCTGGCGGGTCGGGGTTGCGCAGGCGGATATCACGCCGAAGGATCTTCTATGGATGGCTGGATATGCGGGCCGTAAAAAGCCTGCGGAAGGCCGTGTGCAGAATCTCTACGCAAAGGCGCTGGCGATCGAGGATGGTTCGTCAGGCACGCTCGTGTTTGTCACTCTCGATTTGATCGGAGTGCCGCAAACCATGAGGCGTAGCATCGCCCAACGCGTCGAGCGGGAATTCTCTATCCCATCCGCGAACCTCGTCATGAACGCCTCGCACACCCACAGCGGGCCGTCGTTGCGCACGACTCCACCGAAGGACGAGGCAAACGACCCGACTGGCGGCAAGCTGAGCTTCGAGTACACGAAGAAGCTGGAGGAGGAAATTTTCGGCGCGATTGCTTCCGCGCTGGGACGCAAAGAGCCCGCGCGCCTCACATGGAACAAGGCGCGCTGCGGTTTCGCCATGAACCGTCGGCGGGATTACTCGCTGCCCGCGGACCACCCGAACGCCAACCGGGTTCCCAACCCCGACGGTCCCGTTGATCATGAAGTTCCCGCTCTGCGTGTTGAGGCGCCTGACGGCACCTTGAGGGCGGTTCTGTTCGGGTACGCATGCCACAACACATGCCTTGGGTTTTATCATTTTTGCGGCGACTACGCCGGGTATGCGCAGGAGTATCTGCAGGAACACCGGCCCGGCTGCATCGCAATGTTCTTGATGGGGTGCGGTGCGGACCAGAATCCCTACCCGCGCCGCTCGGATGTGGTGCCGGGCATCACCGACCTGGAGTTGGCTCAGCAGCACGGCCGCTCGCTCTCGAATGCGGTGGAGATGGCGCTTACGGTGAATCCGCGTGCCGTTTCGGGACCGGTCCGCGCAGCGTACGAAGAGATCAAGCTGGATTACGCGAAGGCCGGCAGGGAACCGCATGATTATCCGGTGCAAGTCATCAAGTTTGGAAACGATCTCACGTTGATTACCCTCGGCAGCGAAGTTGTGGTGGACTATTCGCTTCGCTTCAAGCGCGAGTTCGAGGGATCTGCGGGTGTCTGGGTTGCCGGTTATTCAAACGACTACACCGGATACGTTCCAAGTCTTCGCGTCCTCAAAGAGGGCGGATACGAGGCCGCTGCGGGATGGGCGGAAAGCGTCGAGGACCGGATCGCTGCAAAGGTCCACGAGCTTTACAAAAAGCTAGATCAGTAGCCCCTCGCGAGCGGCTGTGCATGGAATAATCACTCTCATGAAAACTCTTTTCTGCGGCTTTGTTTTTCTCATTCAATTCGGGCTGGGGACCGTTTTCGGGGCGGACCAAACGCTGAAGCTTACACTCCAGTCGCGTTCCCCGAGCGGTTCAAAACGCAATGTGCAGGAGTCCTGGCCGGGCGCGAAAACCGCGCTGATTGTTTGTGACATGTGGGATTCGCACTCCAGCAAGAATGCTGCGGCTCGCGAACGTGAGTTTGCCCCGCGTTTGAACGATTTGTTGAAGGTCTCCAGAGACGCCGGCGTTCTCATCATCCACGCTCCGAGCGGTTGCATGCAGTCTTACGAGGGTACTCCATCGCGCGAACGCGCCAGGTCAGCGCCGCCGGCTGCGCGCATTCCCGATGGGATCGCGGGATGGTGCAAGCAGATTCCTTCCGAGGAAACCGGGGTGTATCCGATCGATCAGGAGGACGGCGGATCCGATGACGATCCGGTTGAGCATCAAGACTGGGTGCGCAAGCTCGAGGGGGAGGGGCGTAATCCGAAGTCGCCTTGGAAGCGGCAGATTGATCTGCTCGAAATCGACGAGGCGCGCGATGCGGTGAGTGATTCCGGCGTTGAGATTTGGAATTTGCTGGAGTCGCGCGGAATTCAGAACGTCATCCTGGCCGGCGTGCACACCAACATGTGCGTGGCGGGGCGGCCTTTTGGTTTGCGGCAGATGGCCAAAAACGGACGTCACGTGGTGCTGATGCGGGATCTGACGGACACGATGTACAATCCGAAAAGCTGGCCTTTTGTGAACCATTTCAGAGGCACCGAACTGTTCATCGAACACGTTGAAAAACGAATCTGCCCCACGGTTTCATCGGACCAATGGCTTGGAGGAAAGCCTTTCGCTTTCAGCAATGCGACCGCGGGTAACCCGCGTTTGCAGGTGCTTTTGCTCGGGGACAGCACCACGGAGGCGTCCATTCCCAAGATGCTTGCCCCGGAAGAGCCGCAGATCGAAGACGCGGTGCGGATTCTTCTCGCGTCTGAGAAAGATTTGCCTCCCGCGGACGTTTACAATCTCGGGCTAAGCGGCGAATACATCCGCCGCTTACTGGACTCCGGCAGGTATGACAGGGATGTCGCCACGAAACCGTCCGCGGATTACATTTTCTTGCGTTATGGAATCAACGACCGTGCGAAGCGTGAAGGATTCTCGGAAAATTTTGCGAATGACTTTCACGAGCTGATCGCGCGGCTTCGCCAGGATCATCCGAAGGCGGTGATCGTGCCCATGTCGATCATTCCATATCAGCCGGAAAGCGATAATACTGCCGTCAATTCGATCGTGCGGAAGGTTGCGGATTCCCAAGGCTTGCCGTTTTTCGACATTCACCCGCGCTATGCGGAGGAGCTCAAAAAAGGCCCGAACATGCTCAATTACCGCCGTATCGCGCTTTCCAAAATCCCTGAGAGGCTGCATGTCATTGCGAAGCCTTTTGTCCGTGCGGTGGGTGCGGAACCGCATGTGATCGTTTTGGACAATCGGTTGGACGCCCACCTGGGCGAGGTGCCCGGCTGGTATTCGGACCGGCACCCCAATTTGGCGGGCTATCAGGTGATTGCCAGCGAGACTGCAAAGTTTCTCGCTACGCAGCTGCGGGCGCGGGCCGGTGGCAATTAGTCCGGCGATCGTTTTCTGACACAGGCATTTTGGTGGTGCGGCCGGCAGGGCATCGGCGTTGACAAGCGCGGCCTTTGCGCAAAACCTGTTTCCATGATCCACCCCGGTCTTGATCGTCGCCAGTTTCTGCATTCGGTGGGCGGTGCCATCGCTGCGGCGGCGCTTCATGGGCGGCCGCTCTACGGTTCTGCGGATAGTGTGCGGGTGGCGCCGTTGTCTGATGGCGCGGTTGACGTGTCGTTTTTGGAGGAGACCGAAGTGCTTATTTGCGGGAGCACCTTGTTTGCCTGCCAGCTTGCGATGGATGCCGCAAGACAGGGAAGGCGGACCACCCTGGTGATGGATCGAGTGAATCCGTTTTTTGAGGGAATTTCATGTCTGCGGCCTTGGCTGGACAGTGCCGATGCCGGTTTTTTTCCGGCAGTAGTTCGGAACGTGCTCATGGGTCCGACGGCGGATGAAAAGGGAGGCCGCGTTTACTTCAACGCTTCAAAGGCGGCGCTTGAAATCGAGGATCGGTTGATCGAGGCGGGCGTGCGTTTTTATTACAACGCCGCGGTTGCCGGGGCGCTGGGAAGCGCTGGACGCCTGCGAGGGGTTGTGTTCGGGGGGAAGACGGGCTTCTTCGCGGTGGAGGCGGGAGTCATCGTGGACGCAACCTTGGAGTCAACGGTCGCGCGTGCCTGCGGGGTGCCGTTTGTGGGGGTTGAGGGCGAGCGTCGCTACCACTACGTGGTGGACCTCGCCGCGCCCGTGGCGGACAGGGCCTTTTCGTTTGCAGCTTCGAACGGCGCGCGGGTTCGTGGCGAAACACAGCATTATTTCGCGTGTTTTGACGTTGAATTGTCTTCGGACACCTCTGGGCCGCTTTCAATGTCACGGGACTTCGATCGTGTTTACGCTGCCGTGCTGGAGGCGCCGTGGCAGGGTGCTGAGAAGCGGTTCCGCGGTGCCGACGGATTCCTTTCGAGCGGTGTCGACCGCATCGCGGACGACTGGTTTGATGGCCATGCAGCCCCGGGGGGTAGAGCATTCGAGAACTTGTGCGTATTCGGTCCAAAGGGCATTCGAGGCAACGCGGATGGATCGCTGATCTTGAAGGATTGGAAGAGTTTGTTTGCGGCGTTTCCAAAGGCGCTTGAGGAGGTCGACTCCAAGCTTCTGCATCGTCCCGCGAAGTCCGGTGCATATGAGTTTTGGAATCGGGGGGTGGCGGTTGAAAAGTCCCCTGATCCATCAATGGCGCATCGGTTCACGGATCACGGCTTCGACGAACCGGGGAGCGAGGTGAGGCGGGTCGCGTTTACTCCCCCCGCGCCGGCTGTTTCCTCACAGGTGCTGGTGTGCGGCGGCGGGACAAGCGGGAACGCGGCGGCGTATGCATGCGCAGGGCTTGGACTGAGCACTTTGTGCGTTGAACGCGGTTACGAGTTGGGTGGAACAAACACCGTGGGCGGCGTGACAAACCTGTGGTTCGGGCGCAAGACAGAGGCGTTTGAGGAGTATTACAAGGCCATGGGGGCGAAGAACGACGGACTCAACGCACCCGGCTTTTACCTTGGAATCCGGAGGGCCGGCGCCGATCTCTTGTTTGGATGCGCCCTTACCGGAGTCGCTCAGCGCGGGCGCAATGTGTTGCGCGCGTACATCACGACGCCTTTCGGGCTCACTTCGATTGAATCGGCGCAATTCATCGACGCTACCGGGGATGGTGCGATTGCCGCGTGGGCCGGATGCGGATATACGTTCGGCGGCGAGCACGACGAACTCACGTTGTGGGCTTCTTTTGCAGGCTACAAGCCCGGCAGGCCTGAAGCGCTGCGTCCTTTTCTTTCGCCATGCGACGAGCGGAGCGCTGCCGATGCGACGCGGTTCATCGTGTCGATGCGACGCAACAGCAAAATATCCCTGGACCAGGCGCATGTTCCTCCGCCCTTTTATTTGGCACCACGCGAGACGAGGCACATTCGATGCGGCACGCAGGTGACTTTTGTCGATTTGCTGGCGGGGCGCCGATTCAGGGACGGGGTCTTTCGGGTGGAGTCCAATCCGGACATCAAAGGTTTGGCCACGAGCGATGCGGCGAAGAGCGGATTGATCCCGACCGACTGGAAGGCGCTTTTCCGAGTCACGGTGCCATACTCGGCGATGATTCCCGAGACGCTCGACAATGTGATTGTTGCGGGCAAGGCCTACTGCGCCAGCCATGACGCGCTTTCGGCGGCGAGGATGCAGCGTGATCTGTGCGTGATGGGGATGGTTGCCGCAAACGCGGTGCGTTTGTGCGTGGACGAGAATGTGCTCCTCAGGAATGTGCCGCTGAAAAAGCTGCAGCAGGTGCTTTTCTCAAAAAAGATGCTCAATAGCGACGATGTGTCCGAGGATGATTTGGGTTTTGGCAGGACGGCTGCGGAACTCGTGAAAAAGATCGCGGCGACGTCCGATATGGATGCAGCGCTGATGGCTTCCGCGATGCTAAGCCTGATGCCCCGCGAAAAAGTCATGCGGGAGGTCGCGCCGTACCTCGATTCGCCGGGTCTTCCGATGCAGCGTTTCCTGTGCTTTATCGGTCATCCGGTGGGGATCGAACTGTACCGCCGCAACGTGGCGCTTGCGCTTGAGGCGCCAACGCTGGATCAGGAGCTTTTCGGGGGCGCGGGCACCAAGCACATGATGCCCGACCAGGGCTATGCGCCTGTTTGCGCGCTGATGCTCGGTGCGCTTTGCCACGCAAGGGATGCGGGCGCCGTGCCGCTTCTTGTGCGGCTTGCGGGCCGTCTGGCTTTTTCGGAGGAAGAGATGCGGGGCGGCTGGGGTTATTACTACGCGCTTGCATGCGGGTTTGAAAGGTTGGCATGCGCGGAGGGGGTGGCGCCGTTGCATCGGGTGAAAGCAAGTGTCTTGTTTCAAAACCGGGTGGTCGGCAGGAGTGCGGATGTGCGCGGTTGCTCGAACGTGCCTCACGAACGGCTTGCGTATCTTTCAATGGCGCTCGCCCGCGCGTTGTCCCGCTGCGGGGATCAGGAAGGCGCGCTGCAGTTGTGCGAATTCCTGAGCGAGGCACGGGTATGTCTCGCTCGGGCGGCCCGGGCCGAACTGGCGGCTGCGACCGGGCAGGATTATGGTTATGATGCGGGGCTGTGGCGGAGCTGGATCCGCGACAACGGATCGAAACTGCGGCCGAATCCTTTAACCAAAGATTTCGCATGAGTGCGGAGGATTCCTCACGCGGGCGGATTTTGGTTTGGAATCTTCCGGCGCGAGTCTGTCACTGGGGGTTTTCAAGCACGATGCTGGGCGCTCTATGGCTGGGTTGTTACGCGGATCCTGAGGGTGACTTTTTCAAAGGGCACATGCTTTGTGGAATCCTTGCCTGCTGGTTTCTGCTTGTTCGAATCTTGCTCGGTTTTTTCGGCGGCCGGTATTTGGGGTGGCGCGGGATGTTTTTTGGTGTGCGTGCCACATTCGCGTATTTTTTGGACGTGCTCACATGGCGCACCGCGGATTTTACTGGGTTGAATCCGGGGTCTGCTGCGTTTGCTTTGGCGATTTATGCAGCAACGCCCGTCCTCGTGTGGACCGGGTTTGTGCTGGAACTGGCAGAGTCTTGGCATGGTTGGGTTTCCTGGGGCGCTGCGGTTCTCATCGGCGTGCATTTGCTCGGACTTCTGCTGCATGCGTTGCGCCATCGTGAATCGACGCCTCTTGCCATGATTCACGGCAGGGTCAGGGGTCTGTTGAGCGACACGCTGCCGGGTCATTCTGCGCTGATGGGAGTAGCGTTGGCGGTGCTGAGCCTTGCTTTGGGTTGCCTGCTGTTTTGGTGTTTCGACTTTGGTTCAGCCACGCTTCAGTTGCCTTTTGTTCCGGAGTTTGGATTTCCTGCCATGCAGAAGGGTTAACCTAAAAAGGAAGATGGCTTGCTACAAGTTGTCTAACAAAATGCTTCGGTTAAGCAGGGTTGGGACAAAAGCGATCACGGTTAAGATCTACCCAGTATGAAAATGAAAAAGTGAATCTTTTGGCCACCAGCCAGAGGCAATTTGGCCGCACGAAAGTTTCGGAAATTCATTCTAGCTCCGTTGGATGATAATTTGGATATCCGCTCCGGTCTTCGCCTCACGCGACTCGAGATGCACGATGAAACGCGAGCCGTCACCCAACAGAGAACAGTAAAATGTGACAACACGATTAATTTAGGAAACATGTACAAGCACGGCTTTTCCCAGAAGACTGCACCTGAGGAAACTCTCGCAGGGCACAGAACTAACGGCGGTGCGCAGCCTGGCAGGCGATGACTCAAATCGCGATAGCCCTATCGCAGAAAGTTTTTAAGCACTGTGCACCTTATTGCGTGAATACTTTTTGAGTCTGGGGTTGGTCCTCTTTTAACCCCACCGCATGAGTGCGGTGATCGAAGTGTTGGGGAAAGTCTTTCCGATGAAGTTCGACAAACAAACCCTCGAGACTACTTGCTCTTAAAATGCGGTCGACGCGCTGCACGAGCTCTTGTTGTTGGGGTAGTCTCCGCAGCCGCAAATCACTCGGAGAACGCGAGGTGGCTCGGTTTGGAGGGTAAAGGAATCTGGCATCAGGGGTGCTGGTCCCCGTCGTAACTCGGTCGGAACGCAATGAGTTTCGGCATTGCAGCGAAATTTGCGGGCATTGCCCTCGTTTGTTACGCGAGAACAATCTCATTGCTAGCTGTTTATGAATTCACGGACAGGCTCGACGCGCATTGCCGGTGGAGAAACAATAGGGCATTTCGATCAGGCTGGAACGGCTTGCGGACTGCTGCCCGTGCGCGCGATGATTGCGTGATGTCCGACAAATGCACCCGACCTAAGGTGATCGCAAACTTTGCCATCAGTTGGGACGGCAAGATTTCTTCCTACACGGGTTCGCCCTCGAATTTTTCTTCACCGGAGGATAAGCAGCGGCTGATCAGAATCCGCTCCGAAGGAGATGCGGTTCTTGTGAGCGGGAGGACGGTGGCGGCGGATTCGATGACGATGGGCATTCCCGATGCAACTCTCCGCGGCGAGCGGCTTGCGCGCGGGCAGGGGGAGTATCCGCTGCGGGTGGTGGTTTCGGCTTCGGGGAATTTGAACCCGGAATTAAAGGTGTTCCGGGCGCAGTTTTCGACCCTCATCGTCTTTACTTCCGAGCGGATGCCGCTGCGTGTGCGCGAGGCGCTGGGGAAGTCTTGCACGCTTCAGATTGCGCCTGAGGCCGACACGCTCGATCTCGGTTGGGTGCTGGAAACCCTCAAAAGCAATTACGGTGTTTCCACTCTGGTCGTTGAGGGCGGGGGCGAACTGTTGCGCGGTTTTTTAAATGCGGAGCTGGTGGATGAAATCTGTCTGACGGTTTGTCCGTTGGTGTTCGGTTCCTCCGAGGCGGTGAGCCTCGTCGGCGCGCGGCCTCCGCACCTTGGTGAGTCGACAAAACTGTCCTTGATTTCGTCCGAGACGATCGGCGGCGAGCTCTTCAGCCGTTGGAGGTGCCTGTGAGTTGGCCGGATTCGGGAGCGGCGCACTCGGCGTAATACCGGGTTTGAAGATGGAAGCCCACGCTGGGGCGGGACGCTAGCGCCTTCCCCGGCCGGGTCCGCCGCGGCGTTGGCGGTTCCCCGCGTTTTGAGGGCGTTGGCCGCCACGCTGCGGCCGCTGATTGCCCCGGTTGCGCCGCTGGTCGCCCGAGTCCACAGGGGTGGGCGGCTCTGGCGCCGCGTAATCGAATCCGTCCGCCTTTTTGCGGACGATTCCGCGTCCGATGAAACGCTCCAGCGAGCGAAGATTTGAGTAGTCGTCCTGGCACACGAAGCTGATGGCGTCGCCGACGGCGTGCGCCCTGCCTGTGCGGCCGATCCGGTGCACGTAATCCTCGGGCTGCGGTGGAAAATCCAGGTTCACCACGTGCGAAATTCCATCCACGTCAATCCCGCGCGCGGCGATGTCGGTGGCGACCAGGACGCGCACCGCGCCGGAGCGAAAGTCGTTTAGGGCCCGCAGGCGCTGGTTCTGTGAGCGGTTTGCGTGCAGGGTCGCGGTCTTGATCCCGATTGACTCCAGTCTGCGCGCGATGCGGTCCGCTCCGTGTTTGGTGCGGGTGAACACGAGGACCATGTTCATGTCCGGGCTTTGAAGCAGGTGCGCGAGGAGTGCCGATTTGAGGTGTCTGGGCACCTCGTACACGAGTTGGGTGACTGTCTCCGCGGGGTTTGAGCGCCGTCCGATTTGCACCGTCTTCGGATGCTGCTGGAATTCGTGCGTGAGCGCCTCGATTTCTTTCGAGAGCGTTGCGGAGAAGAGGAGGGTCTGGCGCTTTTTGGGAAGCGCTTGAATGACCCGGCGGATTGCGGGCAGGAACCCCATGTCCAGCATCCGGTCGGCCTCATCGAGGACAAGATGCTCGAGGTTTGTGAAATTCGCGCAACGTTGCCCCATGAGATCAAGAAGCCTGCCGGGCGTCGCAATCACCATCTCCGTGCCCGAGCGAAGTGCTTGGATTTGGGGCCGTTCGGAGACGCCCCCAAAAACCTTCGTGATGCGCACCGGCATGTGCTTGGCGTACGCGCAAACGTTTTCCTCGATCTGCACCACCAGTTCCCGGGTCGGAGCGAGGATGAGCGTCCGCGTGGAGTTGCCCGCCTTTGCAGGCTGCGCTTGCAGCCTGTGAAGCAGCGGAAGCGTGAATGCCGCGGTTTTTCCGGTACCGGTTTGGGCGATGCCGATCAGGTCGTGCCCTTTCAAGATCTCTGGGATCGCCGCTGCTTGGATTGGAGTGGGTTCGGTGTAGCCAGTTTCTTGGATGGCTTGCAGGATAAGGGGGTGAAGACCGAGGCTTTTAAAGGGCATGTTTGGATAGCATCCTCTCTTTCCTGAGTGATTGCACGGTTGAAGATCGTCGAATGCCGAAATAAACAGGCGTCCAGGCGCAATGAACTTTTTTCTCGAGCAAGATCGGGCCCGGAGCCGGACGAGTTGGCTGTTATTCCTGTTTGGAGCGGCTGTTGTCGGCACGATCCTTGGCGTGCATTTCGCGGGCGCGTTTGTGTGGGGCTCGGTGATGGAAAGGCAAAGCGGGCAGATCGCGCTGCATTGGGATCTGCTGCCGCGGACTGCGTTGTGCACGCTCGCCGTGATTCTGATCGCGGTTTGGATGAAGAAGCGCAGCCTCTCCGGTGGCGGCGTGGCTGTTGCGGAGCAGCTGGGAGGCAGGCGGATCGCGCCGAACTCCGGCGAGCCTGCGGAAAGGCGCCTGCTCAATGTGGTGGAAGAGATGTCCATCGCTTCCGGCGTGCCGGTGCCCGCGGTCTTCGTCCTGGAGGAGGAGTCCGCAATCAACGCCTTCGCGGCCGGCTTGGATCCCGCCGAGGCGGTGGTTGCCGTAAGCCGGGGTTGTATGCGGCGCCTCAATCGCGAGGAACTGCAGGGGGTGGTGGCCCACGAGTTCAGTCATATTCTCAACGGCGACATGCGCATGAATTTTCGAATGATCGGCTGGATCGCGGGAATCGTTGCGCTCACCGTGGTGGGGCGGGTGCTCCTGGAAATCGGCGTCAGGACGGTCTCGCGGCGGACGGGGGGGTCTTCCAAAAAGGACGGCGCGAACGCGCTTGCATTCGGTTTTTTTGCGAGCGGCCTGGTTCTTCTCGTTGTTGGTTGCGTCGGCGCGTTTTTCGGGAGGTGGATTCAGTCGGCAATTTCACGGCAGCGGGAGTTTCTCGCCGATGCGTCCGCGGTTCAGTTCACTCGATTCCCGAGCGGGATCGCCGGAGCGTTAAAAAAGATCGGCGGTTTCGCCGACGGCTCCGCCTTGCGGGCTCCGCGCTCGACGGAGGCCAGGCACATGATGTTTGGCGAATCCGCCGCGGGTTTTTTCTCAAGGTTGTTTTTTGCAACGCATCCGCCGCTTAAGGCGCGCATCCGCGCTATCGAACCGGGCTGGACCGGTGAATTCCCGGATGCTCCCGAGCTTTCGGACGCCGAGTTCGGCGCGGAGCTTCAGCAGGTTTCGCCGCTGAATTCCGGTAGACTTGAGGGCCGCGAGGTGTCCGATGACTTGCCTCCGCCACTGCCTGTTCTTGGCGAAATGCCGGGTGTTTTGCAGACCGAACGTGCGAGGCGTTTGCTTGCCGAGCTGCCGGGCGGGCTGCGTGAAATAAGCCGTGATCCCGGGAAGGCGGCGGAACTTTTGTTGATGCTTGTCGCGGCGACTCAAGAGGGCGCCGTGGACGGCGCTCCGGGGGACCACCCGCTCGCTGGCTGTTCCATGGAACAGCGTATGGTGTTGCTCGAGTTGGTGGTTCCGACTCTGCGGATTCAAGGACATGAATCGTTGAAGGAACTCCTGCATCGCTGTGAGCAACAGATCCGGTCCGACGGGCAGGTGAATTTGGCGGAACTGGCGATGCTGGAGGCGATCCGCAGACACATAGGGATTGCCTCTGGGTTGAGCAAACCGCCGGCGGTTCGACACACCGCGTTCAAGGCGGTGCGGGAGGAGTTTCGCGTAATTTTATCAGCGTTGGTTTTGCTGGGGCACGAGTCAGAGGAAGAGCGGGAGGCGTCGTTTGTGAGCGGTTGGAGGGAGTTCGGGCAGCCCGCTGCGACAAGGCTCAGACAGGGCGATTTCGATGTGGACACCGTTCATGCGGCGTTTCGGAAATGCGAGGAGGCTGTCGCCGGGTTGCGGGGGAAGTTGCTATCTGCCTGCATGAAAGCCTCGTTGCGCGACGGGAGGTTTCTGGCGGAGGAGCGTTTTTTTGTACGCGCGATCGCCGATGCGATTGGCACCCCGCTTCCGCCTTTTCCGGAGACGTGAGTGGGGTGGCGGGTGGGCTCGCGAATGTTCCGGGGAATGTTTTTCTCACCGTCTGCAGCCGGCTTTTCAGGGGTGCGCATGCGGGTCCCGGCGGCCGGGTGCCCGGCCCGGCAGCGCGGGGCGGGAAGGTTGCGGTGGCATTTTATGGATGAAACATGCAAGCTCGCGGCCCTCATCACCCAATCTATGACAAAAACACTCCCCCTTGCGTTGTTCACTTCTACAGTTCTCGCCGCTTTTGGTGTGGCAGCGACCCCTGTGCAGACCGACATGCTTTCCAGCGTCGGTAATTTCCTCGCGTCACTGACTCCGGAGCAGAAGGCGAAGGCGTCGTTCGGTTTTGATGATGGGGAGCGCAAAAACTGGCATTTCATCCCGCGTGCGCGGCAGGGCCTGACCATGAAGGAAATGAGCCACGAACAACGATTGCTCGCCCAGGCTTTGTTTGCCTCCGGAATGAGTTCTCGCGGGTACGGCAAGGCGGTTTCAATCATGAGCCTTGAGGCGATTCTTGCGGAAATGGAGAAGGGACAGAAGGGCAAGGCGGTGCGTGATTCGGAGAATTATTTCTTCTCGGTTTTCGGAACACCCTCGCCGGACGAGCCGTGGGGCTGGCGGATGGAAGGGCATCATCTTTCGTTTAATTTCACTTCAACGGGCAAGGACGTGACCGTGACACCCTCTTTCATGGGGGCCAATCCGGGTGAGGTCAGGGAGGGGGGCCGCAAGGGGATCCGCGTGATGGGGCGGGAGGAGGATCTTGGAAGGGAGTTGGCGAATTCGCTGAGCGCCGAACAACGCGCAAAGGCATTGATCAATGTGACCGCGCCCAAAGATGTCCTGAACGACCCGGCCCGCCTCGATTTGACGGCGCCTGAGGGGGTTTCGTATTCGGAATTCAACGAAGCGCAGCGGGCGCTCGCCGAGAAACTGGTTCGCGAGTACATCGGTCGCCATCGGTCGGAGATTGAAGCCGCGGAATGGGAGCGCATCCGTTCCTCGGAGTTGGCCGGGGCGGCGTTTGCGTGGGCGGGTGGATTCGAAGCGGGGGAACCTCATTACTATCGGTTCCAGGGCAAAAATTTTGTGATCGAGTTCGACAACACGCAAAACGGTGCAAACCACCCGCATGCGGTGTGGCGGGACCGCACCCGCGACTTTGGGATGGATCCTCTAAAGGCGCACTACGAAAAGGCGCACAAAAAGTAGGGCCGGGCGATTTCCAGGAGCGGCTTTTTCGGGAGGCCGTGGATGCTGTTTTCAGTGAAAATAAGACGAGCAGGATGATAATTCTTGTCGTCGTCTTGCAGTGAATCTATAAACCGCGTCCTGTTTCGCACGATTCTCCTCGAATCGGGTTGGTAGCTCAATGGTAGAGCAGCGCCCTTTTAAGGCGTTGGTTGACGGTTCGAGTCCGTCCCAACCCACTATTTTTTGAGTCTGCGTAAAGTTTGCAATTTCAGCGCTGACGTGGCTGACGCAAGCGCGTTGTCGCTAGAGCGGGTTCTCCAGCGGTTACGGAGTTTGGTTTGATTCAAGTGGGCTGCGGCATCTGCCCCCTCCTGCAGTGCGAACCGCGGATCCTTAAAAAATTTCCGTGAATTCTGTGAATTCCGTGGGCTGGTTCACCGCGAATTTTGGACCACGGAATACACCGAATTCACGGAAAAATACGGTAGTAAGGAGATAGGGGGCTTGGTGGCGAGGGCCGTCGTGCGACCCGACTCGGCGTTGGACAAGCCGGCGCATCGCATATTTAAAGGTGTTAGGGGTCGCTTTTCGTTCCGTTTCCGCAACTCCGCGCGGCATGTCGCGGGACGCGCTAGAGGATTAATCAGTGGCCCGCCACAGGTGTAATCCGAGCTCCTCCAAAACCACAGTGGTCATCAGTGATTCCATCCCCTCCTGTTCCTACCATGAGAGTCAGAAAATCTGCATTGGCGGGAATTTTGACATTGAATACGAACGGCGACAGATCGCTAGTCATTAAGGGCGTCACGTCCTCACTCAGAACCTGCGAACCACTTGACAATACGACGTACCCCCGAGCGCGCCAAGCTCCTCCCGACATCGTTCCAAAATCGGAAGTAAATACAAAATTTGTTGCGCTAGAACGATTTCTAAATTCTTTTAAATTGAACGTGATTCCTGCCCCTGAGTGCATTCCAACACCAGACGCGTACTCTTTTCCTTTGAGCTTGATCGCACGGGTACCGCCAACTTCGCGGTTATTGGTAATGTGATCGAAAGATGCATGGCTAGCATCCCCCTGCACTAAATTATATATGCCGCCAGCAGAGTTAATTTTGTTCGAACCTAGAACAAACACCCCATCCACAAAATCGCTGCTGAGCGACGGATTGTAACGTTTGTAGTAAACATGGCCAAAATTCAAATGGGAAACAAAACCGCCTGTCGATGGATCCATGCCGTTCTTTCCCGCATTACCCGGCAACGGCACTCCGAGCCCGTTTCCACCGCCGACAATGTCGCCTAGATCAAACGCCATTCCTGACACGAGCTCGCTAAACGTCGAACTCGAACTCCCGTTTGTCACACTTTCTGCCGCTGAGGTGAGGGCAAAAGCATGGAAGGCATCACCCCTGATTTCGGTTATCACTTTGCCTTTGGGCAGTGCGGGAATATTTCTCTGACCTTCCGAATTGTCGCCCCAAGACACCACCACTCCATCTTTTTTGATGGCGAAGGCCGTACTTGCCATAGCGAAAATCCTCGAGACATTGTTCAATCCCGCCGGAATGTCCGTCTGCCCCCTGGAATTATCCCCCCACGCAACCACTGTTCCATCAGCCTTAAGGGCGAGACAAAATCCTCCTCCAGCAGCGATGGACGTGACTCCACTCAGTCCACTAGGAACAGCAGCTAACCGGAAATTTGGAATGTTTACACCCCAACTCCTCACGCTCCCGTCGGAGCACAAGGCCATCGTGTGATGGCCATAGGCAATGACTTTTTTGACTCCCTTCAAGCCTGCTGGGACAACGCACTGCCCCATATCATTTCTCCCCCAACAAACAATGGTACCATCAGCGCGAAGCGCTGCACCGTGCATATTGCCCGCTGAAATTTGAACAAAGTCTTTCCCGGTTGGAAGCGATGAAACTTGCCTGCAGTCGTTGGCTCCCCATGCAAACAGAGAACCGTCAGACTTTCTAGCAAGCGTCCATGCCCAGCCGCAATCGATCTCAGTCACATTGCTCAATGAAGCAGGCACCGTCGCGATTTTCTCAGCTCCTCCATTTACTCCCCAAGCGATCACGGTTCCGTCCGACTTAAGCGCCACGCTATGGTTGAATCCAGCATCCACCGCAATCACCCCTGACAGATTATTTGGAACGTTCAGGCGTCCCTCAGGGCTGTTTGCACCCCAATAGATAAAACTCCCTGCGGCTGCACTGACAATGAGGGGATTAACCGTCAAGGCCACAGTGTTACTTGCAACAAAGCCTTCGGAATTAGAAACCGCGACGCGGTAAGAGCCGGCATCGGTGGGTCGGCTCGCTACAATCTTGTACTCAGAAGCTGTTGCCCCTGATATTATTAAGTCGTTCCTGAACCATTGGAAGGTGACTCCGGTTACATTCGATACGTCAACCTTGAAGAATGCCGGCGCTCCCTCTTCGACGCTTAGCGAGGTAGGCTGCCGTGTGATCACTGGGGCGCTCACTGCGTTGATAATACTCAACTGCACGTTGGCGCTGGAGGTCACCCCGGTTCCGTTCGACACATTCACCTTGTAAGTCCCGGCATTCGCGGGTTGCGCGGGTGAAATCGTCAGCGATTTCCCAGTCGCTCCTGCGACACTCACTCCATTCCGGAACCATTGATACGACACCCCGCTTTCATCTGATACTGCTACGCTGAACGCCGCTGCTGAACCGGCTTTTACACTCTGGGATACAGGCTGCCGTGTGATCGCTGGGG
>JBILLT010000211.1:0-3509 GCA_044375925.1 Chthoniobacteraceae bacterium
GAATATCGCGGTGCATGCGGCGAATGGCTGGCTGATCCTGGTGCTGCTGATGAAGCTGGGCCGGACGTTGGAGGCTCGTGGGCTGATGAGCGCGGCATCGACACGGTTCATCGCGGTGAGTTCGGCGCTGGTTTTTCTGGCGCATCCGCTGGCGGTGGAATCGGTGACCTACATCGTGCAGCGCTTCACCTCGATGGGGGCGTTCTGGGTGCTGCTGTGCCTAGTGCTGTATTTCAAAGCGGCGGAGGCGGAAGGGTGGCGAAGGCACGGGCTCAAGGCCGGGGCGGTGGTGGCGGCGCTGGCTGGGATGCTGACGAAGGAGGATGTGGTGGTGGTGCCGCTGCTGGCGGTGGGGCTGGACTGGCTGGTGGTGGGCACGCGGCTGCGCACGACGCTGTGGCGGGCAGTGCCACTGCTCATCACGCTGCCGGTGGTGCCGGTGATGGTGATGGCGGTCTCTGCGGCGCAAAACGGCGGCGAGTGGAACTTGGCGCAGGCACTGCAAATCGTGAACCTGCGGGAGAAGCCGTGGGGGCACGGTCAGTATGTGATCACACAGTGGACGGTGATCGTGGAGTATCTGTGGATGATCGTGTGGCCCTCGGGGCAGAATTTGTATCCGCAGTGGCCGGTGTATCAGTCGGCCACGGAGCTGCCGGTGCTGCGGGCTGCGGCGCTGCTGGTGGGATTGTTGGGTGTGGCGTGGTGGTTGCGTGGTCGCCGGTGGATGGGAGGGCAGGGGAGGATGGTGTTTGCCTTTGTGCTGTGGTTCTTCGGGACTGTCTCGGTCTCCTCCGGGCTGGTGCCGCTGCCGGACATGATGGCGGAGCATCGCAGCTACCTTCCCTCCATCGGAGTGCTGGTGGCGCTGGTGTGCGTGGTGGATAGGCTGCGCCAACTGCCGGGCATTTTACCGGGGCCGCTGGTGACGGGTGTGGCGGTTTTCGCTCTCTCGCTGGTCACCTGCCTGCGCAATGAGGTGTGGCGCACGGATGTGACGCTGTGGGAGGATACGGTGGCAAAGAGTCCAGCTCAATATGGGGCCTGGAACAATCTCGGCGCTGCCTATGCCGAGGCGGGAGACTTTGAAGCGGCTGAGAAGGCCTTCCGCAAGAGCCTGGAGATCGAGCCACGCTACTATTCCTCTCGCAGCAATCTCTCTGCGATCTTGGCGAGGTTGAATCGCTGGCAGGAATGCCATGAGGTGACAAAGGAGCTGATGGAGAGCCATCCGAAGGCATGCCAAGACCTCAATCTCCTCTTGAATGGGGGAGTCTCACTGGCGGGTATGGGTAGGTTTGAGGAATCGGCGCAGATGTTGGAGCAGGTCGTTCATCAGAAGCCGGACCATTTCATCGCCAACAAGGTGCTGGGTCTCGTGCATAACGATCAGCGGCATCCGCGACGCGCGAGGCTCTATCTTTCTCGTGCCGATGCCTTGCAGCCGGGCGATCCCGTGGTCAGCCGCCTGCTCGCTTCGCTGGACGGTGGTCCGGCCCAGCCATGAGTGCGGCACGCGGCCCGTGGGTTTGCGGGGTGTTTTTGATCTCGGGGATGTCGGCGCTGGTGGATCAGATGGCGTGGCAAAGGCTGCTGGTGCTGTTTGCCGGAGGGGATGTGGTGGCGGTGACGATTATCGTGACGGCTTTCATGGCTGGCCTGGGCATCGGCAGCTTGATCGGTGGCAGGCTGGCGGACCGGCTTTCGACGCGGGCAAACGTGGTGGTCTTTATCCAGGCGGAAATCGGCATCGGGTTATTCGGGCTGTGCAGTGCGTGGTTGTTTCAAGATGTGCTTTACGAGCGGCTGGTGATGCTGGTGGAGTCGCGGGTGATGTCGGCGCTGGTGCTGTTTGCCTGTTTGCTGCCGCCGACGCTGCTGATGGGGCTTTCACTGCCGGTGCTGGCATGCGTGATGACGCGTCAGATGCCGGAAGCGGCGGGTCGCATCGGCATGCTGTATGCCGCGAAAACGCTCGGGGCGGCGCTGGGGGCTTTGTTGGCGACGTGGGTGCTGCTGCCGCTCGGTGGCGTAGAGGGGGCGCTGCGCTGGGCGGCACTTGGGAATGGTTTGTGCGCCGTTTTGATGATCCTCGGCATGCGGCAGGTGAAGGACGTGGAGAATGAAAACAAGCCGGTGGCATCGAAACAGGCTTCTCATCGTCTCGCGGCCTGCCTGGCGGTGTTTTTCGTGACGGGCTTCACGGCGCTGGCGGCGGAGATGGTGTGGCTGCGGGTGCTCGGGGCGATGGCGAAATCCTCGGCGCATACGATGGGCACGCTGCTGGCGGTGTACCTCGGTGGATTGGGCTGCGGCGCGGTGGCGGGCTCGTTTGTGGCGAGGTGCTTTGAGGATGCGTGGCGGGCGTTTCTGAGGCTGCAAGGTCTCGCGGTGCTTTACGCGGCCTGTGGCGTGGTGGTGGCGCTGCATCTGCTGGGCTCGTCATCGCTCGCGAGCTACCTCGCCAGCTATGAACCGGTGGATGCGGATACGGCGCTGCGGCTGCTGATGGGCTGGTGGCGTGGGGATTTGAAGCCGGAGGATGCGGCGTATGTGTGGACGTATCCGCTGCTGCATGCGGGGGTGCCTTTGGCGGTGATGTTTCCGGCCACGTTTCTGATGGGCGCGGGTTTTCCGCTGATGCAAAAGGCGGCGCAGACGGACGCGAGCCATGTGGGCTGGCGCACGGGTGCTCTGCAAGGGGCGAACATCCTCGGCAGCATGGCCGGAGCAGCAGGCGTGACGGCGGTGCTGCTGTCTGTTTGGGGTAGTGCGGGTGTTTTCATGCTGCTGGCGGTGGTGGGGACGCTTTTGCTGGTCGCAGGCACGCGGCGGGCGTGGCGTGTGATGGCGGTGGTGAGTGGCGTGGTGGTGTTTTGGATGCTGCCGGATCAAAAGAGCCTGTGGGCGGCGGTGCATGGAACAACGCGGGATCGCCTGTGGCTGGCGGAAGATGCGAGCGGCGTCTCGGTGCTGAAACGAGATGAGGAGGAGCCGGGCAAAATCTCCGTCTTCATCAATGGCATCGGCCAGAGCTGGCTGCCGTATGGCGGTGTGCACACGCTGCTGGGAGCGCTGCCGGTGCTGCTGCATGAAAAGCCGGAGCGTGTGGCTTTGATCGGCCTCGGCTCGGGCGATACGCTGCATGCGATGCTGGCTCGAAAAGAAACGCGTGAGGTCTGGTGCGCGGAGATCGTGGGCGGGCAGATGCGCACGCTGGAGGCGGTGCAGGATGAACCGGGCGCGGAAGCGGTGAAGACGGTTCTGGCGGATGATCGTGTGCATCATTTGGCCGGGGACGGGCGCATGATGATCCTGCGGGACGGTGAAAAGTTTGATGTGATCGAGGCGGATGCGCTGCGGCCGACGAGTGCGCACTCGGGCACGCTTTACTCGGAGGAGTATTTTGAGCTGTTGAAGTCCCGCCTGAGCCCGGGCGGCATAGCAGTGACGTGGCTGCCCACGCCTCGCGTGGCGGCGACGATGCGGAAGGTGTTTCCGCATGTGAT
>JBILLT010000044.1:0-25040 GCA_044375925.1 Chthoniobacteraceae bacterium
CGATCAAATCGATGGACGTGGTGGTGCCTGTGAAGCGGGGCAATATCGAGTTGCCGGTGCGCCTGCGGACGGTGGCAAAACCAGAAGAAGATGTCGCGGTACTGCTGGCTCACTTGGGACTACGTCTGCCAAGCCGTTCGAAAACGGTGCAAAATGTAGTGGAGAAAAACCGCTGAAAAACACCGCAAGTTGTTCAAAATCAACAAAAGTACTTTTTAAACTGCGGAACTCGGGTTACCGCAAATTCCTGAGGGCGTCGCGCCTTTCGCCCGCCCAAAACCTAGGCTCGTCTCGCTGTCGCGCCTCTCATAACATCTTCGCCCGTAGAATCAACGAATGTCACGCCCACACTTGTGTGCCATTTTCGCGCACTCGGCTAGGGATGCTTGGCGTACCGCTTACAAACAAGTTGCGTGGCCTCAATGAAGAATTGGAAGTTCGTGCGGTCTGCGAATGAGCTGCGCGTCCAAATCTAAAAATGCATCCAGTCGGCGGCGGGTTTCATCCTCGTCAATAGACCGTGCCATAATGAGGTACGTTGCGTAGTGATTACCTTCGCTCTCAACCAGACTGGCGTAGAACTCTGCAAGCTTTGGGTCCAAGTCTCGGACCCCCTCTGCGAGAATCTGAAACTTCTCGCAGCTGCGCCCCTCAATAAGCGCGCACACAATCAAGTGATCAATCACCTGCTCGCGGCGCCCCTTCCGTAGCGATGCCATCATGGCGCTAATCCACGGACTTCGCATCGGTTGACCAAATGGTATCGATCTCTGCTTCAGTAACCCGAGCACCTGCTCGAAATGCTGCAACTCCTCAATAGCGATGGCATTCAGAGCGCTCACCTCGTGATAAAGCTCTCGGTACTTCTCCAAATTGAGCGCAGTGGTGGCCGCTTTCCGCTCCAGATGGGCGTGGTCTACCAAAACGCCGGCGAGATTCGCGCGCACTTTAGGCAACCAAGAGCTTGGTAAGGGTTCCCGCCACAGAAGCATAGATGCCTATTGGAGGAATATCGGGCAGGGGATGGAAGTCTTGATTTGCGCGGCGCCGTAGAGAAATGCGGGCAAAAAAATTGCAGCCCCCCGAGGCCGTAGGGCACTCGGAGGGCTGCTGTTCCCCCCAGAACGTACGTAGAGTCGCACGTGAGAGTTCGGCGCGCAATCTTTTTTACCAAAATAAAACACGCCACCTATCTGGCCTCGCCTTTTTGTTGTACCACAACGGGTTCCGTCATGTCTTTCTGAAATCGAGAAAGCATTTTTCCCCACTGCAATTCCATTTCTTTAATCCTTTCGTGATTCGCAGGTGCAAGGTCGCGAGTCTCAGAGCGGTCTGCCTTCAAATAAAACAACTGCTGCGTTTTATCACTCGATTCCAGCCACTTCCAATCCCCGAGTCGGAAGGCCCGAGCGTCGCGTATCTGCCACCACAACGCCCTTTGGTTCAATGCTTTGTTCTCTATCAGCGCAACGCTTGCATCCACCCCGTCGGCCGGGGGCACTTCCGCGTTTTCCGCCTTCTTCGGCCAAAGCGCACCGGTGAGCTTTAAAATAGTCGGCGCCAAGTCAACAGCATGCACCACCTGCTCCCGCAGCCTTTCTCTTGACCGTACTCCCGCGGGCCAGTGCGCGATCAGAGGACTCGCGACTCCCCCCTCAAAAACCGTCTCGCCCCAAAAACGGAACGGCGTGTTCGCAACCGAAGCAATCTGCGCCTGGTCCGGATCCTCTTGCAGTTTGACACCCGAAGCACTGGCAAACAGCACGATCGTCTGGTTCCAAGCACCCATGAGTTTGAGTTGCTCCAACACTCGTCCCACCGCTTGATCCACTCTGGCGATGGCCGCGTTTCTAACAACCATCGCGCGTTGAACGCGCCTCTGACTCTCGACAGGCAACGCCGTCCACCCCACGGCAGGCTCCGATGGAGTCGAAAGTTCCGCGTGCGCGGCCAAGCCGGTCTCCCACAGACGCTCCAATCTTTCTTCTCTCAAAACGTCTGTTCCGACATGAAGCCTGCTGGCATCCGCTTCGATTTCTGCTGCGTTCGGCGTCCCGTCACAATCCGCCGAGTCCAGCGCGATATAAGCAAAGAAAGGTCGCGCGGCGTTTCGTGTGGAATGCTCTTGGAGAAAATCAATCATCCCGGAGGTGATACTTTCTAAAGACACCGCGCCTGCTGGAAGCGATTTGCCATCGCGCACCAGAGCCTTCGCTGCACCGGATTTTACAGACGCCACGCTCCGCAAGGAGTGATCGAATCCAACAGTGCACGGATCAATGTCGAAGTCCCAGATACCCGCATGGTAGCAGCAATACCCCGAGGCCTTCAAAAATGCGGGTAAAATCCGACCGGCCCTGACCACGCCTTCGCTCGAGTGCTGCGGATAATAACCGCTCAACACAGCCATGCGAGTGTCTGAACCCCGCCCTGCACTATAGGCCTGCGAAAACCGCACGCCGTTCGCCGCCAGGTAATCTAGGTAGTGCGTCTGCGCTTCTCCGCCGTAGCAACCAAGTTCCGAATACCCTAGTCCGTCAGCGACGAATAAAACAACGTTCGGCTTCAATGAGGCCGGCGCAGCGCCATCGACTGCAGGAGCAAACATCAACGCACAAGCGGTCAATATTGGCAAAAAACTTCTCATCAAGGGGGGATTTCCGTGGCACCTACGCTGACCCACAAACCCCACGGATCAGTAGGAAAAATCTTCTGGATGCCGATGATTTCCTCATGCCGATCGCGAAAACATTCAACTCGGCATCAAATCGAAAATTCCAAGCCTACCGGGCAATGATCAGAACCCATGACCTCCGGCATGATCCATGCCCGGGTCAGATTTGGCACCAGCGCCTTGCTGGTCAAAAAATAGTCGATCCGCCACCCGATGTTTCTGGGTCTCGCTCCAGCCATCAAACTCCACCAAGTGTAATGACCGCCCTCCTGCTCGAATTCCCGGAATGAATCCACAAACCCGGCATCAATGAATCCCTGAAACCCCGCTCTCTCTTCGTCGGTGAACCCGTGAGTCCTTATGTTTTGCTTGGGACGCGCAAGATCTCGCTCCTGATGCGCGACGTTAAAATCGCCGCAGAAAACGACCGGCTTTATCGCATCGAGTTTTTGAAGGTGTCTTAAAAAAGCACGGTCCCATTCCTGCCGGTATGGCAGGCGCTCCAGCTCCCTTTTTGAATTCGGGACGTATACGTTCACTAAAAAGAAGGAGGCGTACTCTGCGGTCAACACCCTTCCCTCGCGGTCATGCTCTTCCACGCCGATTCCCTCGCGCACGCTCAGCGGCTTCGATCGCGTGAAAATAGCCGTCCCAGAGTAACCCTTTTTTTCTGCGCTGCTCCAGAAGACATGGTACCCGGGCCACTCGCAAACCACATCCGCGGGCGCGCACTTTGTCTCTTGGACCGCAAGAATATCAGGAGATTCCGCAGCGAGAAAGTCGTTGAAGTTTTTCTTCAAGACGGCCCTCAGGCCGTTGACATTCCATGAGAGAAGTTTCATCCACAGCGGCCGGCAAAATGTCGATTCGAAGGCATGCGCACCGGCGTAAATTCTCCCGGACCAATGCGATTATTTCTTCGGGGGTGAGGCTTGGAGTGGCTCAGCCTCCCCGAGCTTGAGCGCAGGCGCTTTCGCTGAAGCGCTGACCTCAAGAGCGATCCAGTGCCCCGCGAGAGAATGCGACGGGAAACCGCACGCAATCGCATACTCACCCGCCTCATCAGCGACGAACTGAAAGTTCGACTTGCTGGTGCTAATACCGGTGATGTGATTCACAACTGCTGCTCCCTTAAACGCGGGCTCGGACACTTGAAGTTTCTTCACCTGATCCCGCTCCACGACAATCGCGCTATGCGGCACCGGACTCGGGTTAATGAACGTCACCTCCACAGTCCATCCTGCGGGGATCGTATAAGTCGCGTTTCCGTACGCGAACCCGTTGAAATTCATCCCGTAGTTGTTCGGAGAATAAGCCGCTATCACGGTGAGCAGAACGGTCTTCGGCTTCTCAGACAACCTTAAAAAATCCGCAGATGTCAGACCCTCGATGAGCTCTTTTTTCAGACCCATCGCCTCGTGCGCCGACGCATGCACCGCACCGCCGGCTGGCGTTTGTTCGGCAGCCTCCAGCGGAGCATTAACAACTGCGAACGCCATCTGGATGCTGAGCAGTGTGATGTAACGAGAAGGAGCGGAGATTTTTTTCACGGATTCAGGTCGGTTCTGGAGCGAGGGCGCGGCCCGATGGAGGGGTGCAAGCTGCGACGCCAGCGATGCCAGTTATGCGAAGCAGCTTTGATTCAGTCGCGAGGAGATCTTTATTTCTTCTGCAAAGGCGCGGTCTCAGCGCCTGCAGGCACCTTGTCGGCGGAAACGATCTTCCAGACAGCGCCGCGCTCACCCGCTGCAGGGTCAACCGGGCTTCCGTAGTTCGCGGAAGCGTGCGTGATGTAAAGATTTCCCGCCTCGTCCTCGCCTCCGCTCGTGGGTCGGATTGGTGTGTCGAGATCGAGCAACTCCTGCATCTGCCATTTGCCACCCGAATCACGCTGCATTCCCCAGACTTTTCCGGAACCCCAGTCGCAGCTGAAATAAGTGCCTTCAAGGCTCGGATAGTCCTTACCGCGGTAAACTCCAACTCCCACCACGCAGATGCCCTGGTCCACGTGGCTGTACTCCGCGATCGGCAGAACACCAATCCGCGGCGCGCCCTTTTCCAACTCGATAGGAAATGGGTGGCTGCCGCCCATCATCTTCCAACCGTAGTTTTCACCACCCTTGCTGTTGGCGGGCTGCAAATCGATTTCCTCCCAGTGGTTCTGCCCGACATCCGCAATGTATAGTTCGCCCGTCTTGCGGTCGAAAGAGAACGTCCACGGATTCCGCAAACCGTAGGCCCAAATTTCAGGCTTAGCCTTCGGATGAATTTTCGAGAACTGAAGTTCTGAAACTCCGAACAGCGTCATCTGCTGGAGCGGTGTGATGAACGGGTTGTCCTTGGGAATGCTGTAAGCGCGGTCGCTCGTGCTGCTGTTCACGTCGATCCGCAGCATTTTCCCGAGCCATGTGTGCAGATCCTGACCGGCGCTGATCACATCACCCTCCCACCCGCCGTCACCGACTCCGATATAAAGGTAACCATCCGGACCGAACACCATTTTGCCACCATGATGATTGCAGTACGGATAATCGATCTGCATGATGACGCGGGCGCTGTCGACATCGGCTTTATCCGGATTGTTTTTCGACACTTTGTACTCGACCAGCATGGTTGCGCCATTGAACCAAAGGTCGGAATAGCTTACGTAGCAAAGGCCGTTCTCCTTGAACTTCGGATGGAACTCGATCCCATACAAACCTTCTTCTAGAAAGGAACTGATCGTTTTGTCTTTGAGGTCAATAAAAGGCTTGGGTAGCAACTTCCCATCCTTGACGATCCGAACCAGCCCGTTTCGCTCGCAAACGAAGAGGCGCCCCGATCCATCCTTGGGCGATGACACGTGACCCGGGTCGACCAAACCGTCGGCGATCTTCACAAGTTTGATATCCACCGGCTTGGGAAGCTTACCTCCCGGCTGGACCGGAGCAGGCTGCGTGTCGGCAGCACTGAGAGAACTGACTGCCACGGTGGCGGCTGCAAGGCATGCTAAGGACACCGACAAGGGATGCGGGGTATTTTTCATCGGGGGATGGTTTTAGGAGTGGAGGCAACAGGATAATGAGCGGCCCGCACCGCGGCAAGGCTTTCGCTCAAAAACGAGGGTCAAATGTGCACCTTCTTAAAAATCCGCCTCAAGCGCGAAAATTTGACGAAGAAAGAGTCCGCCGTTGGCATTTTTAGCGGAAGCCCCCCATAGTGGCGGCGTGAGCTATACGGTTTTCGCCAGAAAATACCGCCCCCAAACGTTCGATGACGTCGTCGGGCAGGATCATATTACCCAGACGCTGAAGAACGCGATCCTGCAAAATCGCCTCGCCCACGCCTACCTTTTCGTCGGACCGCGCGGAACAGGGAAGACATCGTCGGCACGGATTCTTGCCAAGGCACTAAACTGCCTTAAAAGCGACTCACCGACCGTCGATCCCTGCGGGGAATGCGACTCCTGCAAAGAAATCACCGCAGGCAACTCACTCGATGTTCTTGAGTTTGATGCGGCATCCAACACCCAAGTTGAAAAGGTGCGGGACATCATCATCGACAACGTAAAATTCATGCCGGCCCGCGGCAGATTCAAAGTTTACTTGGTCGACGAGGTGCACATGCTTTCAACGGGCTCTTTCAACGCTCTCCTCAAGACATTGGAAGAGCCTCCCGGCCATGTGAAGTTCCTGTTCGCGACAACGGACGTTCAAAAACTTCCGGCAACCATTCTTTCGAGATGCCAGCGGTTTGATCTGAAAAGGATCGGAGCGCCCGTGATCGCGGGGCATCTTCTGAAGATTGCTGCGAACGAGGGGATCGATTTGTCGGCCGATGCGGCACTCGCGATCGCCGTAGGCGCGGACGGCGGAATGCGCGACGCTGAGTCGATGCTCGACCAGCTTGTCGCTTTCTGCGGCGGCGCAATCGGTGAGGAGCAGGTGCTATCGGTGTTCGGGTTCAGTTCGCGGCAAAAAATCAGCGACCTGTGTTCCGCATTGATGGCACAGGACGCTCCACAGGTTTTAACGCTCATCCACGAGCAAGCCGAAGCGGGGAGAGATTTGACTCAACTGCTGAGCGATGTGATTTCACACCTCAGGAACCTCTTGCTGGCACAAGCCGATCCGGACGGACTCGTTCCAGAACTCGGAGCGGAGCTTGTCAGAGCTCTTCAAACTCAATGTGCGGACATCGAAAGGGAGCGTCTGCTCGAACTTATCGACCTTTTCGCGTCGGCCGAACAGCGCATGAAGTGGGCTGCGAACAAACAGATGCACCTCGAGGTCGCGATGCTCCGCGCAATCCACGCGGTCAGCCAAGTCACCCTGTCGGAGGTAATCGACACGCTCACCGCGATCCGCGAGGGGCGCGAACCGGCTGCGAAAAAGCAGGCGCCGCGCCCTTCTGTTCCCCTGCCAAAGCCCGTATCTCCGGTCATTCCTTCAGAGACGCAACTGGCCAAGCCGCCACCGCCTGCAACACGCCCACCAGCCAAGCCTGCAACCAAACAGACCGCAAAAATCCAGACTACGCCGGACGAATTATTTTCCGGCGCGCAAAAGCAAGAGCGAAAACCGGAAGGCACCCAGACCGTCCCGCCGGGGCAATCGCAGTCCGAAAATACGAATGTGCAAAATGCGCCTTCGGAGGAATTGGCCGCGCCGCGCGTCGCAGAGCATGCCCCTAGCGGCGACGCAAGAGACGCGAGTCACATCTGGCCCGAACTGGTCAAACATGTGCGCCAGCGTCGCCCGCTAATCTCGATGTGGCTTGAGTCGGGTGCGCTGCTTTCGATCGACGCAGGAAAGGCCGTGCTAGGATTTTCGAAAGATCAAAACCTCGCGTTAGATTTCATACAGCAGTCCAACAATAAGATTTTTTTGGAGGAAGTCCTGACGGAAATCGTGGGCGCTCCGACCGTCTTGCTGTGTGAGAGACGTGATTCCGTCGAACTGGTGCCTGTAGAGAAACCAACTGCTCCGCCGCCGGAAAAAGCCAGAGACCCGATGGAGGAATTCAAAGACGACCCCTTGATCCGGAAAGCACTCGAGTTGTTCAAAGCCCGCTTGGAGTCCAACTAACAATCCATACCTATGAACATTAAAAAAATGATGCAGCAGGCCCAGAAAATGCAGGAGCAAATGCTCCAGGCACAGGAAGGCCTCGCAAAACGAACTGTCACAGCGACAGCCGGCGGAGGGAAAATTACGGTGGTTGCGAATGGAGCCGGCGACGTCCTTTCCATCAAGATCGCCAATGAAGTGGTGGACCCGCAAGACGTGGAACTGCTCGAGGAACTGGTGCTTGCGGGTGTTAAAAAGGCCATCGAGGAAGGCCGTGCACTAGCGCAGACCGAAATGGGCAAACTCACCGGCGGGCTGAACATTCCCGGACTTGGGATGTAGGCCGCGAACGTTCCCGGGCGCGGGACAAACGAGTGAGCCGCGTGAGTAGCTCAAGTGAAACGCGCGCACACCTGGATTACTTCACTTTTTTGGGAGCAGGTGGTTTAGGCTCGATGTAAGCGGGGTTCACGTGCGCCTCGGGGGCGGCTTTCGACATGTTGGGAACGGTATCTGCAGCCACGTCGCCGCAGGCCCATCGGATCCCCCCTACGAGCATGTTTTGGAAAACGGAATTGGTCCACACATCCTCACGGTGACCCATTGAAGTGTACCAGACACGCCCCTTGCCCTCCCTTCGTGCCCAAGTGTTCGGGAAGACTGGCCGGGCATACTCAGGCCCCGTCATCGAAGGAGCATCGATCACCGTGAGCACATGCAGATCAGGCGTGAAATCCTTCAACGAGTACCATTCCTCGTGGATCGAAAAATCCGCACCTGCGTCCTCAAGCCCAGGAAACTTGGGGTCTATCACCACGTTTTTTGCTGGCTGTTGCGCCCCGTGCCGGATGAATTCCGCACCGATGAATCGCACGTACGGATCTGCCTTGTCTCCATGGTTGACGTACCTCTCCGGCCCCTTGAGCGACTCATTGTCCGTGTGGAATGTGTCGCTCGCAGAATGGGTGCCCACAAACCCTTTCCCCGAACGCACATAGTCAAACAAAGCCTGCTTGCCCTCCATGGTCATCGGAGGATTGCCATCCGTCCCTTCGGAGCAAAGATCGCCGGTCGTGTAAAACATGACCGCATCGAAAGCCTCAAGGTACTGGGACGAAAACTTCGACCCATCTTTGGAGAAAACGAACTCCCAGTTGTTCTTAGCACCCAATTCCAGCAACCTTGCCTCGGCGTAGCTTGGCTGGCTTTTTTTCCACGAAATCACCTCGTGCTCATAGCCACTGGATTTCGTGAAGAACAAGATTTTTCTCCGGGGCGACTCAGCGCCGCTTGCGGGCAGAATCATCAACGCGGCAGCAAAAAGACATAAAATGTTTTTCATTTCCAGGGTGTACAACTGCTGCACTACAAATCTTCGCGGTGCCCGTGGCAATCTATTCGTCATTTGATTTTATCTATTCCAAAGAAAACGTTGTTTCCCCGAAAAAACACGTGCAAAAGGCGCGTGGTTCTTTGCGCTGATCTTTGCGCATGCGCAGATCACGCTCGACAAGCATTCGCGATGCCACGACCAGAGGCCGGATCGCGGTAAATCAACGCTTATTTACTTCCCGCCATTGCGGCGCTCATTTTCATCCCCATTTCCTGCATGGCTCGCTGCTGTTTCTGGAAAGCTTTTAGCGCCTCCTGCTGGATGGGACTCAAATAAACCGCCGCTCCAGCGGCAACCTGCGCCGCCCGCGCGTCGAAAGCGGCAAGGATTTGTTCGATTCTTTGCGGGCTTAGATTTTCTGGCGTAAAGTTCTCAGGCTTGGTCATGTCGGGGACTGAACTCACCTGCGTTCTCGCGTCATACATAGCCGACACCAGTTGGTCCTCCTGCGCCACACTCAAAGGCTCACCGGTTCCTGCAAAGATGGTTGCTCCCATACCCAAAATCATCCGTTCTGGCTTTGTCTGCTCCCATTTTTGAAATGTTTGATAGTCGGCTTCATTATTGAGAAAAACTCGGATTTTTTGGTCACTTTCGGCATTCACCTTGAGGATGCCTTGCCCCACAACTTTAGCGCTTTCCTTGGAAGCATCGCCACTCATCATCTGCATGCTTAAGTCCAGCTCCGCCCTCATCCGATCGCTCAACAAATCCTTAAAATCCTGCTTTTCACGACCATCAAGATTAAGACGCTCGTATAGTTTGCCGTAGATCATGTCTAGTTGAGCCAAGCTCTGATGGACTACCGCGTCTTTCATTCCCGGTGTCTTCAGCATTTCCGCCATGGTTTTTGAAGGAATGTCAGTGCTCGTCGTTGGAGAAGGGGTTTTCTCATAAGCAGCCGCCTTGGCCGCTGCAGCCTCAGTTTCAGCAAGTTTTTTGGCAAGACGTTGGATCTCTCCGTCGAATTTCCCACGCGCTTCGCGCGCCTCCTCAAGTTCACGACTGAGGTCAGCAATCGAGCTTTCAAGCCGCTCCCGGAGATGACTCTCAGCTTTGATCAAATTGGCAGTCTGTTGACGTGCAACTTCAACGTCTGAATCACGCCAAAACAAACCGGCGGCAAAGCCACCGCAGATCAACATTGCCCCGATAAGGGTCAAAAACAGAGATTTGGAACGCATAGGCAATCATGAAAGTGACCTAATCCCGTAAAAAGCTCTAATGTTTTTACTCGCATGCCGACAAAAAGCCAGCCGACAGAGGGACTCCCGAGTTCGTCTTTCGATGGGGCTGTCGCACCAGCGGTCTCACTACAATGACTGTCTACTGTCTTTCTAATTATGGGCAGCTGGATTTCCCTGAGTGCTTTTCAACGCATTGATGCGCTCCAGCAACAAGTCCGCCTCAATACGATGCCCCCTATCATTCGGGTGCATACCGTCGGAGAGAAGCACGTCAACGGTCAACCCGAGCTTGGCGGCCTCCTTGGCGAGCGCGAGTTGCATGTCCACTAATTCCACGCTTTCCTCACGCGCGATTCTGCGGACTGCTTCACAATAGGGCGTCATGAGTGCATTCAATCCATCCGCCTGATCGGGCTGATACGGAGGTTTTCCGTACATCTCCCGCAGCTTTGGCGTCCAGCAGATGGGCGTCGGCGTCATCATGACGACACGCGTGCGATGAAACTTCAGAGTTTGCACGAAAAACCGCAGATTCTCCTCGTAGCGCTTCAATGAAACTCGCGGAGCGGTCGCCGGTGGAGTCTTCCATACATCGACGGCCGCATCATTGATGCCGAACTGAACAATCGCAATTTTCGGCTGATTCCCGAGCACATCAGCCTCAAAGCGCCTGCGGGCGATTTCCGTTGTGTTGCCGCCGACCCCAGCGTTCACCACTCTCACATTCTGTAACTCTTCCTGCAGTATTTTGGCGTAAACCTTCGTCGCGCCGCGCTCTGCGGTCGTAGAATCACCGAATGCTACAATGGTTGTTGGCTCCGCTTGCGGTGCCGGCGCGGCTTGGATGATGTTGAGCCACGTCACCCACAAAACTGAATGAAGGCAAAGCTGTCGTCGCATATCAGGAAGTGGTCCAAATTTGACCATGAGTAAACCACAGATCCGCGGAACAAGCTGGAAATCCTCGCACACACTTTTTCACGACGGTTCTCAACCGGACTTTTAGGACTCGCTGCCGACTTTGCGCCGCCTCTCAGAGCGTCAACAACGGATTAGCCTCCGGCCAATAAGCCAGGATAGGACAGGCAGTATGATGCTCAAACCCATGGCCAAACCCTGCCTTTCCTGCGCGAGCGCACCGATTCCTGCAAAAGCGAATCCCATCGGTAGGCTGCCAGTGGCCGAAGCTGCCAGGAAGGTCTTGAACGGCATGCGGGCCAATCCCGCAAGGCAAGACACGGCCTCCGGGAAAACCGGCAACCAACGCGAGGTGAGCACCAGCCAAGAACCGCCCCGCGCGAAGAGCGTCTCGGTGCGGCAAAACGCTTCCTCGCCAACAAGCCATACCGCCATCGGCCGCCCAACCAACCGCGAAAGCCAGTAACCCGCAATGCCGCCCATGAGGGAACCCGCGCCAGCAAGCAATCCACCCACGAATGCACCGTAGATGACTCCCAGAGCAGACATCACTATTGTTGACGGGACCGGCAGAACCAGATCACCCACCAAAAGGCCCACTCCAGCCAGCCAGGCCCAGCCACCCTGCACACGAAGCCAGGTGATCGCCCCTTCCAAGGTGAGGGCGCGGTCGAACTTTTCGCCCCAGACGAACCATGGACCCAAGATGCCCGACAGCAGGACGAGCACCATCACGGTTAGTAAAAGGTTTCCACGATCAAACTTCATTACCATCAGATATCTTATCGGCAGTTAGGATAGCAAAAAATCATGAGCCGTATCATTTCTCAGCCTTCAGCAATCAGAGTCCATCGGAAATTTCGAAACGCTCCGTTTCTTCAACACGCACACCCGCAACACCATTCTTATCAAACCCGGTAACAGGAATTATACCAACCGTCGCGGCGGGCCTCCTTCCACGTCGAGTCATCGCAAATCATGAATTGCTTTGGGCAAGATCCGAACAACTGCGTCACCTCCTTTTCCAGTCCCGTGCATCCAGCGAGCGGTTCACTTTGGCTCATCAGTCGAATCCCCAAAACCCCGAGACGTCACTAAATCACCGAAGATTCGCATTGCACGGGAGGCGATCCAACCCAATCTCCCAAACCGTGAGCCAAGACGTAACCCTTTCCACGCTCAGAGCAAATCAGCACGATTGCGTTGCAGCCCTTCTGCATCGCTCTTTGGTCAGCTGGTATGAAGATCATCTGAAACAGGGCCACCGTTTCGGAACGAGCCCCTCGGGTTTCCGCATTTTCCCAGAACTGTACGAAGAGCTCGATCCCGGGGAGGCGATTTGCGCTACGGATAAGGACGGGGAATTACGCGGCGTATGCTTCGTCCACAACCGAGAAACCCATGTTTCAGTCGGCATTGTCGCAACCGATCCTGACTTCTCCGGGAAAGGCATCGCACGTCTGATGATGGAAGCCGCTATGGACCGCGGCCGGGCGCAAAGTAAACCCGTCCGATTAGTCTCCAGCCTGATGAATCTGGATTCTTTTTCTTTGTACACGCGGCTTGGCTTTGTGCCGGGCGCCGTTTTTCAGGACATCGAAATCAGCGTTCCTGACACGGGCCTCCGCCACACCCCTCCAACCGGAGTCGACCAGATCCGATTCGCTACAAACGCCGACGTCCCGCGACTTGCAGAACTAGAATTTAAACTGCAGCGTATTCGTCGGGAGAAAGACTATGCATTTTTCCTGAACAACCCCTCCAAAGACTGGCGAATTTGGGTTTATGAGGACGACTCGCAGGAGATAGGCGGGTTTATGGTCGCAAGCCAGCATCCGGACTGGAACATGCTTGGACCTGGAATCGCTTTCAACCCCGAGATCGCACAAGCCCTCATCTGGAAAGCACTCAACCAGTGCCGAAACCGATCTACCGTCCTACTGGCACCTGCTTTCGCTACGGAGCTCATAGCGACTCTTTACAAGTGGGGCGGCAAAAACATCGAACTGCACGTCGCTCAGAGCACCGCACCTTTTGCTTCGACAACAGGAATCGTGTTTCCGACGTTCCTGCCAGAAACAGGCTGAAACGCCTTTGCAAGATGACCGTGCTCCGCTTTGCGGACGCGATTTTCAACGAACTCCCGGTGCAGCCGTTTTCTATTTTGGACGGCTCTTGGCCGGATCAGGCGCATCCGTAGCGACTGCCGCCCGGTAGTTAGCCTCTGCGCGAAAATGCTCAAGCAGGGCATCGACTTCAAGAACGCGTGCATCAAACGTCGCTTGTTCGCGGATCTGCAACGCCAGTAAATCCGTCGCTCCATGCTCGAGTTTTTCGTTCTCGGCGTCTTCAAGCTGCTGCGCAAGGTCGACGTTAATCCTTGTCTGCCTCAAGGTGTCCTGTGCAGCGATCAAAGCACTGTAGCTGTCCCGCACGTCGGCGGCGATACGATCACGGGCGAATTGACGTTCATTTTGAAGCCTGGAAATCTGAGCTTGTGCGACGTCCACCCGGCCCTTCGCTTCGCGACGCTCAAGCGGCAGTCTGAATTCAAGCTTAGCCTCAACCTCTTCTCTCTCGATGTCTTTGGGGCGATTTCCGCCGACTCCCTGCCGCGCGTTGACACCAAGTTCCAGACTGGGCATGAGGTTGTTTTTCGCTAGCCGCATGTCGATGTTCGTTTTCTCAATCGTTAGTTCAATACGTCGAATCTCCGGCCTGCGAATCCATGCAGTATCAATATCATCAGCCATCTGCGAATACTTCGGCATCGTGTGGCCTGGAAAGTCTGCGGGCAACTGCTCGCGCCTCGCGAGAATGGGCTCCGCCGTTTCTTTGTTTCTCAAAAATAAAGACAGCTCGATGGCGGCAGCCTCAAACCGCCGTTTTGCCTGCACCACCGAAATCTGCCTGCTGACGACAAGCCTCTTGTTGTCCACCTGAACAATGCGTGCCGAAGCCCCCCGCTGCACTTGCTCCGCGATTGCGCTGTCTCGCTTTTGAGCGATGCGAAGCAACTCCTCCGCGAACTCAAGACGCTTTCCAGACGCAAGCCACGTGTAATAACTGATAGTGGAGGCGCGGACAAAATCCAAATACTGCCTGAGGATGAAGGGTTCCGCGAGCTGCTGGTCGATTTCCGCCTGCCAGAGCGTCGCCCGCCGGCGATCGATCGTTCCATCCCTGAGCAACGGCACCTTGAAACCTAAAACCGCCTCACCATCCACCCCCGTCCGCTCCTTGTTGTAGTTCGGCAAAAAACCGGAGCTCAACCGGTAGCCTCCGTAAACACTCCCTCCCCAGAACGAAAGCGGCTTCTCAAGGTTCGCAAAGCCTGTCCTTCCGTCGTAATATCCGGCCAGGTTCGAAGCACCCCCCGCGTTTAAATTCCAATCAAAAGCACCCATTGCAGACCGCACTCTCCCGTTCGCAATGTCCTGCTCAATCAAAGCTGCAAGTTGGGGAGGATACTGGCTGCGCACACTTTCCACCACGTGTTCCAGAGTAACCGCTAAGACATCATTGGGCGCGGCTTGGATGACTGGAAAAACAAGCAGCGAAAGAGCGATGATGATCAATGGCTCTTGAAGCAGTTTCAGCAGAAAGGAACGTCGTGGCTTCATCTGTTTGTTCACCCACTTCACTTGTTGGCGGACGCCGTCTTGTCTTCTTTCTGCGCCTGCCCGGGTGGAAACCCGTTAATCTGGCGCCAGATTTCATACCAAAGCGGCACCTGCTGGAGCATGATCCAAGCGTTTGCTTTCACTCCCTGCCTCAGCCATCTCCCCTTCTCGGGCCAACCCACCTCCACTGGCCCGGCACCCCTGTCGACGGTGTCCGGTTTAGGGGCAACGACAACGCGGAACCTTCCCTTCCCGTCGTCGGTCGCGTCCACAAAGATGACCTCGCCACCAAATGTACCAACCGCCAGATTCGGCCATCCGATCATCTGCACTGCAGGCCAACCCTCGAAAGCAATCCGCACGTCGCTCCCCGGATACACAGAGCCATTCTCTTCAGTGCGCGGGCGGATGAGCGGTGTATCATTTCCATCCAACCAGATCTCGACAAAACGGCTTTCCGTCTCAGGAATGATTACACAGATGAGAGATCCGGGCCTGAGATAGGTGCCGTCCGTGGCCGCGACCTGCAGTACGATTCCATCACGCGGCGATTCCATGATCTGCCTTAGGTTCTGGTTGATCTGAATGTCGATTCCAGACAAATCGCGCTCTGCGGAAGCGACATCGGACAACGCAGAGCCTTTCTGCGCATGAATCGACGCAATCATTGCATCGAAATCGTTGCTAGTCCGTTTCAGGACAGACTCGGCAGACTTGAAATCTGCTTCAGTGGAGTCCCTCTGCAAAATTGCAAGCTCATGCTCGCGCTGCGAACTCAGTCCCTTCGCAAAAAGCGCGTCGACACGCTTGAAGTTAAGCTGGGCAGTTTCATACGCTGCGGTGGCCGCGTTGACCCGCTGCTGTGCCGCATCGATGGCCTGTCCCTTGGCAAGCTCCTGCTGGGTAATCTGGGAAACATGCGCCTCGACTCTGCTTTGGGCAAAGTCCTTCCGGCTCTCGATCGACTCGCGCTGCGCGCGCAGGTTCAAGATGAGGTTTGGGTCGTTGTCCTCTATCTCGACAATCAGCTGTCCTTTTTTAACACGCTGCCCCTCCATCACGTGCAGGTGCTTCACCCGACCGGAGACCTGTGCTTCAACGTTCACGCGGCGGTCCAACGGATTGAAGGCGATGACCCGTCCCGACCCCACTACGAATTGACGCCAGGGAAGAAACAACATTCCGAGAGTGAGAAGGGCGAACAAAACGAGAAGCGCCTGGCTGAAAACTTTTGTAAAGCGCGTGGGACTTGCAAGGGAGAGCGCGGGCAGTCTCACGTAGTCACGCATTTGGGACGCTTTGCTTTGCATAAAGTAACCTGTGGAACTAAACCGTCGCGACACCAACGCGCACTGTCTGCTGCATTTTCTGGGCGACAGCCTCATGGCGGGTTACCAGAATCGTCGTCGCGCGATTGGAATCAGACATCAAGCAACCGGTGAGTTCATCCAGATCCCGATCGCCAACTGCATCCAAGAGCCCGTCGATCAATAACAACCTCGGCCGCTGCGCAAGCCCGCGTGCCAGCATGAGCCGTATACGCTGAGCTGAGGACAACGGCCCGCCACCAATCTTCAACTCGGTGTCCAATCCCGCCGGCAGTGCAAGCACGTCATCGAGAAGCCCCACCTGCTTGAGGGAATCAATCACTTCATCAATTCCAATGTCCGAGCGTCCCAGCCTTAGATTTTCTATGATGGTGCCGTTGATGATTTCATCAACTCTTACCAGCTTGACGTGAGAGCGGAGCGCTTCCAAGTTCCAGCTCCGAAGATCAAGACCATCCACTTGAATATTTCCGAATGCAGGCGACCTGAGTCCAAAAATTGCATCCAAGAGAACACCGGCGCCCATCCCAGACTCGGCGAGGATTGAAACGCGGGCTCCCGGCATGGCACTGAAAGTGAACTCCCTGGAATGAGAATTTGTTCCATCCAAATCCAAACGCACGCCGTGCAGTTCAAGCGGCGCTGCCCCGGACGCCGCCGCAGGGTGTTCACCCGAATCGCGCTCG
Organism: Chthoniobacteraceae bacterium; assembly: GCA_044375925.1. Classification (GTDB taxonomy): domain Bacteria; phylum Verrucomicrobiota; class Verrucomicrobiia; order Chthoniobacterales; family Chthoniobacteraceae; genus Chth-196. Next base: position 16,858 of record JBILLT010000044.1, read on the forward strand.
AGATCGAGATCTAAAATGTGGCCGAGCTTGTCCATGGCCGCCATCGCATCATACCACGCTTCAAGCTTCTTCCCTATCTTGGCAAGCGATGCCACGACCGAGGTCATGATCAGCTCGCTTGCCACGAGCTGGCCCATCGTCAACTGCTGGCCCACAACAAGCCACCCGCCCAAGCCCAGCAAAACTGCGCTGGCCAAGACCTCAATCAGCAACAGACCCGAGATCTGGCGCATCAAAATCGCAAAATGCCGCGTCCTCGCGTCCAGATAGCGGCTCGCGATCTCATTCGTTTTGTCATATGCGAGGTCACTGCCTGCTTTACTCTTGAACAGGAAAGGGAACGCAGCAACCTGCTCAAACCAATGTACAAGATCATACTTGAGCACGGACTCCTCGATGCTGGTCTTTACGGCGCCACCGCCAAATATCCACAATACGACCGCAATCGACACGATCATCAGCGCCACAAAAGCAAGAAGCAACGGGTGGTACAGCGCGAGGAGGAGCATTCCAATCAGTCCCCCGAACACCAGGTTAACGCCATCAAGCAGCAGCAACGCTGAGTTTTTTTGAGCCGTGGCCACCTCTAAAAATCGATTCACCAGTTCGGGCGCGTGAACTCGGTCGAGCATCTCAGCTTTCACGCGAGGCAGTCGATGCGCTAATTCAGAGGCGACCCTGACAAAAATTCTACGCTGCAATACCTCGGCAAGATAATGCTGAAATCCGCTGATGACCGCCTGAAGCGCCAAGCAAGCACACAACGCGATCGAAAGCACAATGATCGCTTGAAGGTAGGGCTTCTGCTGCGCTCCAAACGCAAGGTTACTCATCACAGCATCCACTGCGAGCGGTGCGGCCAGATGGAGCAGGCCGTAGAAAATGGAAAAAATCAGGAGTAATTTTACCTCTTCTCTCTCCGCCACAATCAAATTCAGGAACCGGCGGGCGGGGCTCATGTGATGGCGATGCCCGTGGGAAGCGCTATGGTCCTCCGCTCCCTTGGATTTCTGACTTACCGGATCATCATCATGGTCCAGCACGACGCGGCCGAGGGGCAGGGTTGCCTGAGCTATTCCAAACTCGACGACGTCCGCAGGGCTGCTCACTCCGATTTTTTTACAAAGGTCTCCCAGCGAGCAAGTGAACCGCTCCACTGTATCTCCGGCTAGTATCACCCTCAATTTTGCGACCCCGGCGTTTGTAACAACGATCCAACCCTGAATCGCAGGGATCCACAGCACCACGGGTGACCTGTCCTTTGCATGCCAGACAGCTTCTTCCAATGGTTGACGCGAGCGGGAAATCCTGACTCCCACGGCGTGGGAAGCCTCCGTAATTAGAGATATAGGATCAACCGTGCTGCTTGAAGCGTTCAGAACGGCGATTTGGGTTCTCTGCTTCTCCGCATCATTTCCCGTGCAAGCTCCAAGGCACAACAAGACCTGAACATGCTGGGGCAACTCAGAGGGGTGAATGTTCGAAGCAGACGGCATCGGCACGGTTTTTAGCATCCCTTGCCAATCTGTCAGCTTCTTGCCGAAAATTTTTGCTGTTAAAGCATGCTTACAGAGACTGCTGCTTCAAAAAAAGCGCCTGTTCGTGAACGCGTGCCGTCACAGGAAACCGTCACCGTTGCCCGTCACTTTCGCTCAACTGTCACTTTCGCTCCAAGGCTGACAGCTGTTCTTCCAAGGAATCCGAAGCGTCCAGGGAAACAAGCTTTCCGGAAGCGTCTAGGAGCCATGCCGTCGGCACTGCGTTAATTCCCCAACGTCTCGCAAGCGGACTTTTCCAGCCCCCCTCCTCCCAACCGACAATCCATCCGCTGCTGACATCCTTGCGCGCCCTTTCCATCGCCGCACGTGACTCATCGACGCTCAGGGCGATTCGGGCAACTTTTGGATGCCTCTCCAAAGCCGCATTCAGCTTTGTCCACACATAAAACGAGGAGGGTGAGTGTTCCGCAAAAAACAAAATAACCACCGGAGTTCCGCGCTTGCTCTCCAGTTGGATCGGACGGCCGGCGATGTCAGAAAAGCCAAGCTTCAGTTGCTTGCCCAACAACGAGAGCCGCGCAAAATCGTCAGCGATGCGCTGTCTCAAAGAAGAGTCCGTCGCGAGATTCTTTGCATCCGAAAGAAGCGATGACTTTAGATCAGGTTCGCGATCAAAACGGGTCGCCACCTCCACCAGCAGACGTGCTGAACGAGGATCCTCGGGAAAGCGCGCTCGGAACTCTCGGACAGCGGCCAGCAGATCTAGCCTTTGGGTCTTATCGGGGAACCGATAACGCCGCATCCACTGTGAAATTCGGGTAAAAGCGATGTGCGCCTTTTGCTCCGGAGTGGCGCGCGGTTCCAATGCGTCAAGCATCGACTGGGCCTGCGCGTGCAGCGCGTCGTTCATCTCAAGCTCGGCGCGAATCGCCAGCACGCGGGCAAGCCTAAACTCGGCCTCAAATGCCTTGTCCCCGATCCCCGGAAGCTCCAGAAATCTACGCAACGCACTTTCCTGAAGGGCTAAATGCCGGAGGTAAACTTCCGTGGACGCAGCGTCTTTGAGCCCCTCCCTTCTCGGCCCGGCATCCAAGGCCAAGATTTCCTTCCAAGCCGACGCGGGATCAGCCGGAGTTGCCGAGGGCGCCCCCCTCAAGGCGGATGCGATAAAACACGCGCAGCCCAACACGACTAACGAGGAAACCGCCGGTGTACGCATATTCAACAAATGTGACCGGTTATCGAATCGCTCGCAGCTTTGCCCCGTGCACCCACTCCAAACCGCGTGCAAAGCGCGGCCCCACCCGGTCGCTATGCCCACCCGGCGACTCGTAAAACTCTACTTTCGCATGTCCCGCAATCGCGTCCCTCAGAGAGCGCGCGCCCTTCTGAGCCCCAAACGAATCGTGCTCCGCACCATCGAGGTAAATTTGGTACTCAGGCGGGAACACCGCAGGGTTTTTCCGAGCAATGACCACTGGATCCTGTTCAAGCCACATCCCCCACACCTCATCACGCCAATGACCCTGATCGTCAAATGGCCAATGAAATTGGCCGGGGTAATCTCGACCCTTCGGCGCGTAAGCGGCGGAAAGACCAAGAATCATCTGAATCAAGCCGCTCGACGGCTCCACCATACTTCCGCGTGGCCCGGCATAAGCTCTCAACTGGCGCTGCGAAACATGCTTCACAGATTCGTTCATGACCATATGCCGGTGAGTCACCTCTAAATCAGTATCAGGAGACAGCGCCACAACCGCCCGGAAATATCCGGGCCTCATCATAGCGAGGCGCAGCGCACCAAAACCGCCGCTCGAGTGTCCTGCTATGATTCGGTCAGCGGCGAGTCCGCCGCTTTCGTAGCGCTTCTCGATGAGAGGAATCACCTCGTCCAGAACATAGTCCGCGTAATTTCCCTGTGCCGGGGAGTTCAAGTACTGCGAACCACCCCAGCGATTTCTGCAATCAACGACGATGACACGGACAGGAATCCCACCATCGGCGAGTTCCTGAACCACTTTCTGAAAACCCCAGCCCTCGAATCCAAAAAAATCTTCCGAAGAAGCACCGTATCCCGGGAGATAGTACACCAGCCGTGGGTTTGGAGCGCCTTGCGCAAGCTCGGGGCAGAAAACGGCGACACGCCTCTCCACAGGATCCTCGAGCGGATTGTCCTTCAGCGTTGTTCCCGGAATTTTGACAGATTCAATCCGTGTTCCCGCAAACGCCGTTTTAGCAAAAAGAAGAGATGACAGCAGGAGCAAAAAAATTGCCCGTCGTCTCGCTTGGACAGCTCTAAACGCTGATATCAATTTTTTCATAGGGTGATAGCCGTGCAGATTCACAGTGCACGGCCAACTGCTGTCAGCCTCCGGCTTTCGATTTCAAACCGCGCTTAAACCGCGCTTAAACCGCGCGAGGGACCGACCTGTGCGAGTAAATCATCGGATAAACTGCCGATAAAGTGTAATTTCCGGCCCTATATCAACGCGTGTCGGCCACGGCATCAGGCTAGGCTCAGGAGCCGATCAGCGCTGAAAACGCAGAGCAATCATACCCGGGGCCCACAACGGCTGCAGCGACATTCTCGAAGTTCAGACATTCCCGAGCGGCACTTCGAACATCCTCTCCCGAAACGGCCATAAGCTGGCGCTCCACATCCGCCACGTCGACCACCTTTCCATGAGCGTACAACGACTCGGCCATCCACGAATTCTGCTGCGTCGCACTATCGAGCGCAATCTGCGTTTGTCCGATAGTGTAATCCTTCGCCATTTGAAGTTCTTTTTTGCCTGGAACATGGTTGAGCAGACGGCGCGTTTCACGGGCAATGACCTTCAGCGCGCGCGGAAGATTCGCAGGGTCAAGGTCTGCGGAAACACTGATCGCACCGGCATCCTTAAACGCAGCCGTCGTGCTTTGAACGGAGTAACAATATCCGTAACGCTCTCGCAACGCCTGAAACAACCTTGAGCTCATGTTCTCTCCTAAAATGACGGACAGTAACCGCAGCGCAAAACGCCTCGGATCCGTGCGGCTAAAGGCGTGAAATCCCAGCGCCAGGTGCGTCTGCTCAGTGTCCTGCCGTTCCACGCGCACCACCCGTTTCTTCTGCGGACCTGCGCGTTTCGCCGCGCTGATGGTGCCTTTGGGAAGCTTCTCCAACAGATGGGCAACGGCATCCAGCACCCCGTCATGCTCGACCGGTCCGGAGACGGTGACAATCGTGTTGGCGCCCGTGTAATGCTGGTCACGAAATCGGAGCAGATCGCGGCGCGATAATCTTGAAACGCTTTCCTTGGTGCCCGTCAACGACCTGCCCAGCGGATGATCCGGCCAAAGACATGCCGAAAGCATTTCCTCAACCCACTGCGAGGGGGAATCTTTGTAGGAGGAAATCTCCTCCGCGATCACACCGCGCTCGCGCTCCACCTCTTCTTTTGGAAAAGTCGATCCGGCGTACATTTCCAGAAGAATGCTGCTGAGAGGCTCAAAGTGGCGTGCCGCCGCCTTCGCATAGTAGCAGGTGTGGTCCTCTGTGGTGTAGGCGTTCAAATATCCACCCATTGCTTCAACTGAAAAACTCAACTCTTTCGCAGTCAGCTTGCGGGTCCCTTTGAAAAACAAATGCTCCGCAAAGTGCGCGATGCCACATTCCGATGCGCGTTCATGCCTCCCGCCTACGCCGGCCCAAACTCCGATACACACTCCACGCAAATGAGGCATGTGGGCAGTCGCAACTCGGGCCCCGTTCCGGAGCCGCGTGACCCTGTAAATCGCTGAACCGCTCACTGTGGCCTGCCTTTCGCAGCACCCTCTTCTCGAAGCTTCAGCACGTGTTCGGCCATTTCCAGGTCGCGCCGGAAGGTGATCTTGAAATTCCAATCCTCGTTATTATAGAGCGCAACGCGCCTTCCGAGTTTCTGCACGGCAGAAACCTCATCGGTCACCATATCGCTGCGAGTGATAATCGCGGCGTATGCCTGCAGGATCAGGCTGCTTTCAAAAATCTGAGGCGTCTGCATCGCCCACAATCCGCTGCGATCAACGCTTTCGGTGACCACGCTATCAAGATCAACCCGCTTTACCGTGTCGGGAATCGGCGATGCGCAGCATGAAGCGCCATCGCTTCTGGCCATCGCGTAGCACGACAGGATTGCATCCGTGGTGATGAGAGGCCGGGCTCCGTCGTGGATCGCGACAAACTTCGAAACTTCAGGATCCAGCGCCTGGAGTCCGCCCCAGACAGACAGATGCCTTTGATCGCCGCCCGCAACCACTTTGCAAGGCTTGCCGTTGGAGGCGTCGGAGGCCAATTCCCCCACTTTCTCCAACTGGTCTTCCCTCGTCACCAAAACCAAATCCCGGACCTCCTCGCACCTGGCAAACGCAGTGATCGAATGCCAGAGCACCGGTTTACCGTTTAACTCTGCAAACAACTTGTCGAAGCCCATCCGGCGAGAGCTTCCCGCGGCCACGATAATCGCTGTTAACATTGCATTCTCCGTTCTCTTGGTTCGGGCCGATGCGGCCGCAGTTGGGGTTGAATTTACAGCAGAAACCTACAGAACCCCCGGCGGATGTCCAAGAACTTGCATGCCACCCTGCTAGCGCCCGAGGAGAACCACTCGCCATTTCGAACAAATCATTCGCCGGCGCATCATTCCCATTGGCAGGACGCGCCCCGCATTCCTAGTCTGGAAGGATGATCGACCTGCAATCTCTTCCCGACAAACACGGCCACTTCGGACCGTACGGCGGCATGTTTGTTCCCGAGACGCTCATGGACGCGCTCCACACGCTGGCCGATGAATACGCTCAGGCTCGCGAGGACAAGGCGTTTCAAGCCGAACTTGCCGCCACACTCAAAGACTTCGCAGGTCGCCCCACCCCTCTGTACTTTGCAGAACGACTCACCCGCACGCTCGGCGGGGCGAAAATTTACCTCAAACGCGAGGATCTTCTTCATACCGGCGCCCACAAGATCAACAACGCACTCGGCCAGATCCTGCTCGCGAAACGCATGGGCAAGAAGCGGATCATCGCTGAAACCGGCGCGGGCCAGCACGGCGTGGCGACAGCGACCGTCTGCGCGAGGGCGGGATTGGAGTGTATCATCTACATGGGAGCGGTCGATATGGAGCGCCAGGCGCTCAACGTGGCCCGAATGCGTTTTCTAGGCGCAAAAGTGGTGGGGGTGACCGCGGGACAGGCAACGCTGAAGGAGGCGATCAACGAAGCCATGAGAGACTGGGTAACCAACGTGCGCACCACCCACTACATCCTTGGATCCGCGCTTGGCTCTCATCCTTACCCCATGATTGTCAGGGATTTCCACCGTGTCATTGGAGAGGAGGCGCGGGCCCAGATTCTCGCGCGCGAGGGCCGGCTGCCGGACCTGCTCGTGGCTTGCGTGGGAGGCGGCAGCAATGCGATCGGCTTGTTCTGGCCGTTTCTCAACGATGAATCAGTCCGGATGCTCGGCGTCGAGGCGGGCGGACGAGGCATCACGCTCGGCGACCATGCCGCACGATTCAAGGGCGGCAAACTCGGCGTGCTTCAAGGCACGAAAACCTATCTGCTCACCGACGACGACGGCCAGATCCAGCTCACCCACTCAGTCTCGGCCGGGCTAGACTACGCCGCCGTCGGCCCCGAGCACGCGTTTCTGCGCGATCAAGGCCGGATCGACTTCGATTTCGCGACGGACGACGAGGCGCTCGACGCTTTTCAAAAGCTCGCGCAAATCGAGGGCATCATTCCGGCGCTCGAAACCGCGCACGCCATCGCCTACATCCTGAAGGCGGCACCGACCCTTCCGACGGACTCATTGATCATCGCAAACCTCTCCGGAAGAGGTGATAAAGATGTTTCGCAGGCGGCGGAAATTCTCCTCCGTTAACCTCGCGCCCCACCCCTATGCGAAGCATGACTGGCTACGGCAAAGGCGAGGCCGCCCGCGAGGGCTTTCGCGTTTGCGTGGAAATCCACACGATCAATCGGAAGCAGTTGGATGTGTCGCTTAATCTTCCGCGATCCCTGCAGATTCTCGAACCGAAGATCCGTGAGGCGTTGCATGCCCGCATCTCCCGGGGCCGCTTGAACCTGAATCTGACGCTCACGCAGACCGCGCAGAGCGCATCAGGTTCCGCGATCGACTTTGAGCTAGCGCGTGTTTACGCGGCTGAAATACGCAGGCTCAAAGCTGAGTTGAATTTGTCCGGAGAGCTCACCATGGACACTCTCCTACGGGTGCCGGGAATCCTCACCAACGCATCGGGAGAACTCGAACCGGAAGTTGCTTGGACACCAATCCAGACGGCATTGAATGCGGCGCTCAACGCACTTGTTGCCATGCGCGAGCAGGAAGGAAGAAACTTGGCGGCAGACCTGATTGGTCGGCTTGCAAAGCTTCGAGGTATTGTTGGGGAGATCCGCGAGCGGTCTCCAACTCTCACGGAAAACTATCGACACCAGATTTTTACACGCCTGAAAACCATCGACAAGGAGCTTCTCCCGGGAGACGAACGCCTTCTGAAGGAAATCGCCATTTTTGCGGACAAATGCGACATCACCGAGGAACTCATCCGCCTGGAAAGCCATTTCGGCCAGCTTGACAACCTCATCACCCAAAGCGATCCCGCGGGCCGCACCTTGGACTTTTTGGTCCAAGAGATCGCGCGC
>JBILLT010000110.1:0-6474 GCA_044375925.1 Chthoniobacteraceae bacterium
GCTACGATCACAAGGAGGTCGCGCTTTCGCATACGGCAAAGGAACCCGTCACCATCCGCCTCGAAGCGGACATCGACGGAACCGGACTGTGGGTGCCATACCAGCGCTTCTCGGTGCCGCCGGGGGCGGAGATCCAGCACACATTCGACGAGGCGTTCGGCGCGTATTGGATCCGCGCAGTAGCGGAAACGGACTGCGGGGCGACGGTGCAGTTCACCTACCGGTAGGGCGCACACGCTTCGGACGCGGTGGAGATTTGAGGGTGAGCGCGAAGTGTGCACGCTTCATTGCGCGAGATTGTAAGAGGCTGGGGGGTATCCGGGACGCTATTTGAATTCGCCAAGCGCAGAAACCCCCACGTAGACTCGCATTGATGAAGATCCCCTCCCTCCCCTGTGCGTTGCTTGCAACGCGTCTAGTTCTGACGGCACCCGTCATCTTTTCAATCGCCGCCGTTTCGAGTATCGGCGAAGTTGCAGCGGCCGAATCCAAGGCGACCGCGGACAAGTGGGCGCTGCCCACAGACGAAACCAACCTGCCCGGCGAAGGCGCACTCAGACGCTACGATGGGTACGTCAAAAAATGGCAGCAATCTCGGAGCACTTGGGCCACGCAGATCGAAGCGGACAAGGGAGCTGTTGTTTTTCTCGGGGATTCGATCACACAGGGCTGGGGCAACGATTTCAAAGGCGCTTTTCCCGGGATGAAACTGGCCAACCGCGGGATCGGCGGCGATACCACGCGGGGAATGCTCATCAGGTTGCATGAAGACGTGCTCGCGCTGAATCCCTCGGCGATCGTGCTGCTTCTCGGGACCAATGACATCGAGGTGGAAGTCCCCGCAGAGGCGATCGGCAGAAACTTTGAAAAAATTCTGAAAGCGATCAAGGCGCACAACAGCAAGGTTCCGATTGTGCTCTGCCGCATGTTCCCAAGTTCCGAGACAAAAAAGCGGCCCGCGGCAACCATCAAAGCGGTGAACGCGTTGTACGAAGCAACGGTGAAAGGCGATCCCCAGGTGACCGTGGTTGATACATGGTCTCTTTTCGCAAACGCAGAAGGTGATGCAACGCCCCAGTGGTTTCCGGACCTGCTGCATCTCAACTCCGACGGCTATGCACGCTGGGGAGGCGCGTTGCGTACTATTTTCGCGACCTTGGGATTCATGGACAAAGACCCCGACACATTCCAGCCCGAGGCGGGATTTGCGAGCCTTTTCAACGGACGCGACCTCACCGGTTGGGGATTCCGTGCAACACCGCCGCGCAACAAGCCCGCGAATCCGAAACCCGACGCGCCTGTTTTCGTCGAGACTCCCGCACCGGTAAACTTCGACGGCAAGACCGCGAGCAACGACGACAGATACCGCGCAATCAACGGACGCCTCGTCGTCGCGACTCCGCCGGAAGGGCGCAAGATCCAGCAGCTTTGGACGACCAAAGAGTTCGACGGCAATTTCGTACTGAAGCTGGAGTTCCGTGCAGCGCCCAACGCCGACAGCGGCGTATTTATCCGGCAACCCCAATTGCAGTGCCGCGACTACCCGATCGCAGGTCCCTACAAGGATTTGAAGCACTACAAAGTGCACGACTGGAACGAGCTTGTGGTCACCGTGAAAGACGGTGTGGCCCGCGCGGAGTGCAACGGCGAACTGCTCACGGACGACATGAAGGTCCCGGCGACGGGCCCCATCGGCCTCGAAGGCGACCGCGGCCAAATGGAATATCGACGGATCCGTCTCAAGCAGATGCCGCAGTAGACCGGAGCAGCAAAGCTGCGGTTGAACCGGACCCGCAACGCCTAGCGGGAGCGCTTTGCGTATTTTTCGAGATGAAAGTGCGCAAAGCCGAGATCCACCTTGTGCCGGGCTTCAAGGCGCAAACTCGGACGCGTTTCCGGATTTTCAAGCGGATTCACAAAAACCAGACGGCCGCCCTCACGCAAACGCGCATGCGCGACGTCGAAGAGCGCACCGATCAGCACGCGCAGATCCGCGATGGGCACGCGCTTTCCCAGCGGAGGATTGGTCACAATCAAACTCAAATCACGCAGGTCTGACATGGACGGCGACTCGGCGGCGCGTCGAAAATCGCACGCAGCGAAATGCATGCGCGGAACGCCCCGCTGTTCCATCGCCGAACGCATGTTGGCTTCCGCAATCTGGATCGCTTCCGCACTCAAGTCGCATCCAAACACCTCGGCAACCGCGCCGCGCAGGGCGCATTCCGCCAATTCAAGACCCGACCCGCAAAACGGATCCCACACCCGCTCGTTTTTTCCGACCGCGGCGAGCCGCGCCATGGCCGCGGCGAGCGGCGGATGCGAGGCCGCGGGAACATCACCGCGCCGGTACGCGTACCGCGGATCAGGGCGCACTCTTGGACGCAAATCGACGCGGATTCCCCCGGCGGATTCACGCACGCAGACCTCCCACAACGCTTCGCGCGGGTCGTTCAGAAGCTCCGGTCTCGCCGCGTGCACTCTTCGCGCAATTTCACGCACCAGCGAAACATCGGGCCGACGTGACGCGAACTCCAACCGGTAACGCACGGCCCCCAAAGTAAAGGCGCGGAAGATTCGATGCGCGGTATCGGAAGCGATGAGATCAGCGATCACGCGCGCCTCCAAGGGAGCGCCCGCTTTTGGAAGCGGCGGGAGATCCGCGAGCGGAAAATGGATCTCGCTGAAACAGCGCAGCTCAAAAACATCGCGCAACGCGAAGGCTTTTTGCGCCGCAAGCTCAACCCTGCCTCCGCCGCTGCGCAGCACCCTGAAAACACCGACCAATGCCGCGCACTGCGCGAGTTCTTCAAGCACGAAGGATTCGAGTCCGCTGCGGCACTCCAGATTCACCATCGCCTGCACCGGATCCGTCAGACGCCGCTCGAATTCAAGCGAGCCGTCTCCGCGCTTTCTCGCGATGTTCGCCTGCAACCTTTGCGCGGAATCCGAAAGCCTGCCCGGCCCGGCGGACACCGTGCGACACAGGGTTTCCTCGCCCCCGATGCGCTCAAGCGTCTGCGCCACAAACCTGTCCTCGCGCGAGCTTGCCGGTCTCTTGAGGATCTCCAGCAACTTCGTTTCCTCCGCCTCACCGCCACCCAGTTTGGGAAGCGCGACCATCGCGTAGCGGCGGATTTTTTCTTCCGGATCCTCCAATAAAGAAGCCAACCACAAGCGGGCGCGCGCCTTCTCTTCCTGAGAACCTGATTCGCTAAAAACGACCCCTACAGCGCGCACGACCGAAACCAGTTGCATGCGTTCCCTCGGAGGCGCGCTGTTGAAACGCGGGACCTCGCGGCTCCACAGCGTTGCGCAGTCGAGTTTTCGCAGGAGTTGGTAATGCTCCCTGAGCCGTTCCTGGGCCGGATTTTTCATGGACAAAACTCCCGCCCGCCGCCAAGGACGGCACTCACGGCTTTGCAATCTCCCTGATCGCCTTTGCGACCGCTCCACTGATCAAGGTGTATCCCTCGCTGTTGGGATGCACCCGGTCCGGCACCATCTCCGGCTTTCCCTCAAGCACTGCGTAGAGGTCGATCACGCGCGTCCTCTTCTCAGCCGCAACCTCCTTTAACTGCGGTATCACCCCATTTCGGATCACATCATCGGTGATGCCGAAGTTGTCAGGAAACACCGGAACCGGGAGGCAAACAAACACCTCCGCCTTGGGATTCGCCTCGCGGATTGCGTCAATAAGCGAGTGCGCGCTTGGTTTAAATTCAGCGCGCTTCACCCAGTTGTGCGGTTTTGTATCGTTCGTGCCGAGTTTCACCACGTAAATGTCCGCCTTCATCTCAAGCATGCCTTTGTACTGCGCCTGCATTTGGTAGGGCCTGTCACCGGAGCGGATCATGGTCGAACCGCTGTTCCCAAAATTTTTCACCTCGTACGCATCGCCCAGCAGCCGCTGCAACTGCGACGGATAGGAATCTCCGCTCTTGGCTCCAACTCCCTGCGTGATGCTGTCTCCAACACAGGCGACTTTGATTTTTTTCTGCGCACTCACCTCCTGAGCGTAAAACGCCGAGCCGGATCCGAAAAGCGCAACAAAGATGCGCAAGACTTGAAGCATTGATTTCATCCAGGGAATTACACCCTGCTTTTGCGGGAAACTCAACCACTGCCAAAACCCGGTTCCAGCGGGCCGACCTTGCTGCAGAGCGCCGGGTGTTTCGGCCGTGTGCTCGGATGCTGACTTCCGCAGTGTGTCGTGACACAGTGCGAGGTAGTGCCTTCCCCCGCCCGCCTATCTCCCGAAACCTTCACCCTGCGCGCCGCTTGTCACGGGGCCGGTCGCGGGCCGCGGCGCGCCTTGCGGCTCTGCACGCTGACGCTGTATTCGTGCGCGCTGCTTCAGTTGCTGCGTCCCACATTGCTTCGCGCCGCTGAAAACCAGGATGGCACTCGGGAGCGTCCTCCGGCGGCGGGGCTCTCGGAGCCGCCAAGCGGCAATTATCAGTTGCCGCCCCTCACCGTTTGGAGCAGTCCGTTTTCCGCCAAGAGCGCCGCAAGTTCCAACGGCGGGATCCTCTTGTCCGCTGATGCGCTCGGTCGGGCTCCTCAGCGTACCCTCGACAACATCCTGCGTGACACTCTCGGGTTCCGTCTTTTTCGGAGGACCGACAGCATTGCGGCTCATCCCACGACGCAGGGCGTGAGCCTCGGAAACGTTGGGCCGAATGGAGCAAGCCGCTCTGTGCTTCTCGTGGATGGTGTCCCGTTCAACGATCCATTCGGCGGATGGATCGGCTGGAACCGTTTTTTACCGAGCACGCTCTCCAGCGTTCGAATGATCCCGGGAGGCGGAGTCAGTCCATGGGGGACAGCCTCGCTCGGGGGCGTGATTGCGATGGATTCCCGAGTGCTCACGGACGCACCCTTCACCATGATTGAGGCAGCAGCGGGAGACCGACTCAGACATCAGGCAGGGCTTTCCTTTGCCACGGATCTCCAAGAAGCACGGACGCGGATTTTCGGGACCCTGCATGAGTCCGATTTCCGCGGGTACCGGGTGATCAGCGACAATACTCGCGGGCCCGTCGACATTCGCGCCGACTCCGCCCAGCAGAGTTTTGACGCCGGAATACGCCATGCATTTTCGGAGGCGCGCGACTGGCAGCTCACCTTGCGCGCACAGGGCTCAAGGGAGACCCGCGGGAACGGCACCCCTATGGCCAATAACTCCGGGGAAGCACTCGATTTTTCGATGCGCCTCACTCGGGAAGCGCGCCCGGAGGAATGGGCTGCTGAGACGATTCTTTTCGCACAGAGGCGCGACTTCGAGAGCCTGTTCACAAGTGTCGCACTGGACCGTCGGGCGGAGACTCCCAGCCTCGATCAATTCGCGGTGCCCTCCAACCAGTGGGGATGGATCCAGCGCTTCCGCATTCCAATCGGGGAAGCCCATCAGCTGCGGACCGGCCTGGAGCTCACAGCGCGGGAGGGCGTGACGCGGGAGCGTTTCAGCTATATCGGAGGCGCTTTCACCAAGCAGCGGGAGGCGGGCGGACGCCAATCGGGCGCGGCATTTTTTCTCCATGACACGTGGCGCGTGGACCCTGAATTTGAGCTGGAAACGGGTGCGCGCTTGGACGTTCAGAGGGATCACTCCGGATCACTCCGCGAATGGAAAATCAGCGACGGCTCAACGGCTGCCGAGCATCATTTTGCAGAGAAAACGCGCATCAATCCACAGCTGAGCCTTGCTTTAAAATGGGTCCCATCGAAAACCGTCGAGACGACGGCATCCACCTACTTCGGGGTTCGCAACGCAACGCTCAACGAACTCTACCGCCCGTTCCGCGTCGGCAATCTCATCACAATCGGCAACGCCAGCCTGGAGCCCGAAAAAAACCTCGGCGCGGATTGGGCGCTGCAATACCGACCCGTGGAACAAACGCGCTTCCGGTTCCGGATGTTTGCGAACCGGATGACTGATGCGATCGCCAACCTCACAATCGTGCAGGGACCTGGCACGTATGCCGACTGGGGGTTTATTCCCGCAGGCGGCTCGGGATTGAGGCGTGAAAACGTCGACCGCGCCTCGGTGTGGGGCATGGAATCCGGAGTCGAGCAGGATCTCCCATGCGGACTCACGTTGAGTGCGGGATGGCTGTTCACAAGGACGCGGGTGGAGCGATGCACGGTGCAGCCGGGGCTCCAAGGCCGGAGGCTTCCCCAGGTTCCGACGCAACAAGGAAACCTCGGGGTCCGCGGCGAGCATGGATCGTGGCAATGGAACGCCGCCTTGCGCTACGCAGGCGGCCAGTTTGACGATGACGCCAACCAGTACCATCTCAGTTCCTACGTCTCGCTGGATGCGCGAATCAGCAAGCGCATCGGGAAGCACTTGGATGTGTTTGTTTCAATCGAAAATGCGTTTAACCGCGAAATCCAAACGCGCCTCGACGCCACCGGAGCGACCGGGGTGGGCGCCCCGAGGATGTGCACTGCGGGGTTCAGGCAAAGCTT
>JBILLT010000045.1:0-24924 GCA_044375925.1 Chthoniobacteraceae bacterium
AGTCAAAGGTGGGACTTCTCGGCCGCTTTCCAAATAATTGAGGAAGTCACTAGGAGCTCCAGTGAGCTCCGCTATTTTTTTGATTTCGATGCCGGCGAGTTTTCGCCCTCTTTGTAAAACAGGTCCAAGATCTTTGGCCCTCGGGTACTTAAATGTAAGCCTGCGGGCAATCCATGACTCAGGAGTTTCATAAATGACTCTCTCGAAATGCGTGTGACAATTGAGCGCAGCTAGAATTTTAAGGAGTAAGTAAGGGGTTGGATGCTTTTCACCGCTTTCGATGCGAGCTAAAACTCCAGCGCTTATTCCCACATGAGTCGCAAGAGCACGGAGGGAGAGCTTTTCCTCGATGCGTGCGGTCTTGATGGATGCGCGAATATCCTCTGGAAGCCCAATGCTGGCAGTCTTTGATGTACTCGCGGAATTGGACGCTGGATTTATGTCTTCAGTAGAGTTCATGGAGATACTTTTATGCAAGCAGGACTGTTGCCCTAGGGCAACACTTTAATTTAGCAAAGCGTTTCTGCGGACTTCACAGGTGCTCGGATATCCTCTGGAAGCCTTATGCCGGCAGTCTTTGCTGTACTCGCGAAGTTGGACGCTGGATTCGTATCGTCGGTGGAGGTCATAGAGAGGCATCAATGCAAGCACGAGTGTTGCCCTGGGGCAACACTTTTGTTCAACAAAGCGTGTTTTGAGGATTTTTTCCGGAGGCGGCGCAGGCTAATGCACGCTTTTTGCGTCAACCTTGGGGCGACGCTTCAATTCCTAGCAAAGTCGTTCTTCCCCACATGATATCAAGTTAAGTCAGTGAGAGAGGGATTTTCAGCGGGGTGCTAAAACTCTTGATCAAGACTGCTTCTGCAACAAATTTGGTCTTAAGATCTGCCCATCAACTTGATGATGGAAGAAAACCCCGATAAGCGAATAGCCGTTTCACTCTGAACTGACTTCTTTTCGCCGCACCTTCCCTCGGCACAGCCTAAATCAGGAAATAGTGTCACTTATTTGTCCCTGACAAAGACTCCACGCCGGTAATTGTTGCGCAAGTCTCTCTGAGAGAGGGAGCCAGTGGTGAGGATTGAACCCACGACCTGCTCATTACGAATGAGCTGCTCTACCACTGAGCTACACTGGCTTTACCTTTTGAGGGAGATACCCTCTACCACCTCCTAGGTAACCAAAACAATGCGCTGGTCTCAAGCGTTTTTCGATTTCAGGCGTAATTCACCTTGGGTGCCTCCCTCTCCTGAGGAGCTTGCAACTCAAAGAGGTCGGCTGGTTGGAATCCGCAGAAGCCCGCGATCAATGCCGCTGGAAACTGTTTCACCTGCACGTTATACGACGTCACCGCATCATTGAACCCTTGCCGAGCAAAGGCGACACGGTTCTCGGTGGAGGCCAATTCCTCGCTCACTTGGATCATGTTCGCGTTGGACTTGAGCTCCGGATAGGCCTCGCTCAACGCGAAAAAACGCCCCATGACTCCTCCCAAGCCCGCGTCTGCGGCCAGAAGTCTTTGAACCGCCTTCGCATCGTCGGGTTTTCCGGATGTCATTTCCAGAGCGGACGCCGCCACGTTTCGCGCGGCGATGACCGCCTCCAGTGTCTCTTTCTCATGCTTCATGAAAGCCTTCGCCGTCTCCACCAAGTTGGGGATCAAGTCGTAGCGACGCTTCAGCTGGACGTCGATCTGCGAGAACGCGTTCTTGTACCGCGCCTGACTGGCCACGCAGGCGTTGTAGGTCGTCATTCCCCAGAAAAGGACGGCGAACGCTCCAACGGCCAGAACCCCGAATAGGATGATGAATCCAAATTCCATACGCTGCCCTCACAAAGTCGTGGGAATCCGAAGGATAGTCAAGCCGCGGCTACGGGAAGTCTTGCTGTTAACGACCCTCGCGGCCGTAAGGGTAACGAAGACCGACCGCTAAAAGGCGAATTCAGAGCACGGTTTATTGGTCAGATTAAGGATTGGCCGCCTTGTGCAATTCAAAGGTGCCCGTGTCGTAGGCGGATTCGTATCGCGCCCGGAAATCCTCCCGGGTTAGCGTCCCGCGATAGGAGTACTTCCCACCGCCGAATAGCGATTTCAAGTCGTGCTCGCCCTTCAAGACCGGTTCTCCCTTCCGGGGCCGTTCCACTCGCATGGGAACCTCATAAGCTGTGGTGAACCCGTGCCAGCGAGCCTCGAAGAAGGCGTTGACGTCGTCCTTCGACGGCCCGGGAGTCACTACTGCCCTCAAGCGGCCACCGTTGCCGTGTCTGTCGCTGTCCCAGTGGCCTTCCCAGCGCTCCGCCCCTGTGGGCTGGCCTTGGGCCGCCCCGCGCCATGCACGGTTGAATCGGAACGAAGTGCAGCCGCTTCCGGTTAAAAGGGATATGCATGCTGTAAGAATGAGCGGGAGACGCGGGTTCATCTTAAAAATATCCGATGATCCGCGTCGGAAATCAACCCTGGGTGGAAAATCCAGAAGGAGTCGGACAGCAAGGGGGCCACTTGAGGAAGCGCGGCGGCGGGCCGCGTTGACTTGAAAGCACCAACCGAATACGGTTCACCATCCCGATCTTCACTGATGAGCGACCCCGCGGCAAACCACGTCCTTTTTGTGTGTACCGGCAACAGCTGCCGCAGCCCGATGGCTGAGGCGCTCTTCCTCGAAGCAGTCAAAAACCGGCCGAATATTGAGGTGTCGTCCGCCGGGGTGCACGCGGCGCCGGGCCAGCCGGCCAGTCCAGACGCGGTGGACGCCTGCGCGCAGTTGAAGGTGCCGCTCAAACACCACCGCGCCCGGCAGGTGAACGCTGCAATGGTGTCCAAAGCCACCCACATTTTTTGCATGACCTCCGGACACCGCGACGCTCTGGAGAGTCTCTACCCGGATGCCGCGCGGAAAATGCACTTGGTTTGCGAATTTGATTCCTCTCTTCCCTCACAGGTTCCCGACCCCATTGGGCAAGGAATCCAATCCTACATCAAAACCCGAGACACCTTGCGCAAGGCCATCCCCTCCATCCTGCGCTTTATCGACTCCACTCCCATGCGTGATTCCGCCTCACAAACTCAAGACCCAGCGAATTCAAACAGTGCTACCCGCGTCCTCCGGATCGCCATCGGCTCGGATCACGGTGCGATCGCTCTTAAAAAAGCGGTGCACGATCATCTGGCGCGCCGCGGGTACATGGTCGAGGACCTTGGACCGTTCAGCGCGGAGAGCGTTGATTACCCTGACTACGCGCAGACCGTGTGCCACAACGTCGCCGCCGGGCGCTCGGACTTCGGAGTGCTGATGTGCACGAGCGGAATAGGTATGAGCATCGCCGCAAACCGGTTTTCGCATGTTCGCGCGGCTCTCGTCGACAACGCGGACAACGCGCGCCTCTCGCGCCTCCACAACAACGCCAATGTGCTCTGTCTGGGTTCGAAAGATATTGATGCGGATGCTGCTCCGCGAATCCTGGATGCTTTTCTTTCAACCGCGTTTGAGGGCGGCCGCCACGAGCGGCGCGTTGAAAAACTCGACCACCTGGGAGGCTCCGCTGCGGGCGCGGTTTCGCTCGCGGAAACGGACCCTCAGGTTTTCGCTGCAATACAATCCGAAGCGCTGCGGCAGTTTGAGAATATCGAGTTGATCGCCTCCGAGAACTTCACTTCCCGTGCGGTCATGGAGGCGCAAGGTTCCTGTCTCACCAACAAGTACGCGGAGGGTTATCCCGGAAAGCGCTGGTACGGTGGATGCGAAAATGTGGACGTCGTCGAGCAACTCGCCATCGACCGGGCGAAGGAGTTGTTCGGAGCGGAGCACGCGAATGTCCAGCCGCACTCCGGTTCGCAGGCAAATATGGCGGTGTATTTCTCGGTGCTCCAGACGGGAGATCGTTTGCTAACGATGGACCTCTCGCACGGGGGGCATCTCACGCACGGGAACAAGGCGAATTTCTCCGGCCGCCTATTTGATATTGTTCACTATGGCGTCTCTCAGCAGGACGAACGCATCGATTACGACGCGCTTGCCAAGGTGGCGCTCGAGGTTAAGCCGAAGATGATTACGGCGGGCGCCAGCGCTTATCCGCGCATCATTGATTTTGAACGCATGCGTTCGATCGCTGATTCGGTCGGTGCGTATCTGTTTGTGGATATGGCGCACATTGCGGGATTGGTTGCCGGGGGAGCGCATCCGTCGCCGGTTCCGATGGCGGACTTTGTGACAACCACGACTCACAAAAGTCTCAGGGGTCCTAGAAGCGGGTTGATCCTTTGCAAATCAAAGTATGCGAAGTCGGTGGACTCGCAGGTTTTCCCGGGTTGCCAGGGCGGGCCGCTCGAGCATGTGATCGCGGCGAAGGCCGTCTGTTTTCTTGAGGCGCTTCAGCCATCGTTCAAGGCATACGCCGCGCAGATCGTTTCAAATGCGAAGGCTCTCTCTGCGCGCTTGACGCACAACGGCTACAGGATTGTTTCGGGCGGAACCGACAATCATGTGATGCTTGTGGATCTCCGGCCGCGCGGTCTTAACGGGAAGGTTGCACAGGAGGCGCTCGATCACGCGGGAATCACCGTCAACAAGAACGGCATCCCGTTCGATACCGAGAAAATCACGCTAGGCGGGGGCGTCCGCATCGGCACGCCAGCCGTCACCACTCGCGGAATGAAAGAGGAGGAGATGATGGAAATAGCCGATCTAATCCACGAGGCGCTCGCACACTGCGAAGACAGGTCGAAGCTTCACGCGGTGCGCGAAAAGGTACGGGCTCTCACCCGCCGGTTTCCTCTCCCAGGCTAGAAATTCTGCCGCGAGATTATTGCTCCGGGGACAGGCCCTCGAGCCATTCCCTGAGAAAATACTCCTTGCACAACACCTCTCATCAGATGCCTTTTTCACAACCCAATCCCTTGCACGAGGGGCTCTCGAGTCGCCCGCTTCCGAAGCCGTGCAACGTCGTCATTTTTGGTGCCTCGGGAGACCTGACCTACCGAAAGCTGATCCCGGCGCTCTACAACATTGAAGCAGACGGGGATTTGCCTGCCTCCACTCAGATCACCGGCTTCGCCCGGCGCCAGAAAACCGACGAAAGCTTCCGTGAAGAACTGGGGGAGGCCATCGGCAAATTTTCGCGCTCTGGAAAAAATCAGGAGGTTTGGAACGCGTTCTCAAAACGCATCCACTATCACTGCAGTGAATTCGGCAACGAAGAGGGATATTCCAAACTCGCTGAGAAGCTGGATCGCTTTGACGCGGAGCACGGTTCGGGCGGCAACCGGTTGTTTTACCTGAGTGTGAGCCCCGCTGAATTCGAGGGAATACTGGGGAAGCTGCAGCAGTTCGGCCTTTCCAAAGCCAAGGATGGTTGCTGGGCGAGGGTTATCGTTGAGAAGCCGTTTGGAAAAAACCGGCAGACCGCACACGAGCTTAATGAGAAGGTGCAAAGGGTGTTTGATGAAGAGGACACCTATCGGATTGATCATTACCTCGGGAAAGAAACGGCGCAGAACATCATGGTGCTTCGGTTTGCGAATGCGATCTTCGAGCCGCTTTGGAACCACAAGTACATCGATCATGTTCAGATCACAGCAGCGGAGCCGATGGGAGTCGAGGGACGCGGTCCCTATTATGACAGCTCGGGGGCTTTACGTGACATGGTGCAAAACCACCTCACGCAAATTCTCTGTTTGGTTGCGATGGAACCGCCGACTGACTTGTCCGCGGAGAGCATCCGTGACGAGAAGGTAAAGGTGGTCCGAAGCTTCCGTCAAATGACTCCGGAAGCTGTCCGCAAAAACGTAGTGCGCGCCCAGTACGGTGCGGGCTGCATCGCTGGGAAAGACGTGCCGGAGTATCGCGCTGAGGATCGCGTCAATCCAAAGTCCAAGACCGAAACCTACGTCGCGATGAAGGTTCACGTGGACAACTGGCGGTGGGCTGGCGTGCCGTTTTATATTCGTGTCGGAAAGCGCATGCCGAAGCATTGCGCGGAGGTCGCCGTGTTTTTCAAGGAAACTCCAGGCGTGCTATTCAACACCGAGCAGGCTGGACTCGGGCCGAACGTTCTGGTGATCCGGATTCAGCCTGACGAGGGTATTTCTTTGCAGATGCACTCCAAGCGGCCCGGGGCGCAGTTGGCGATAGAGTCTGTGAAAATGGACTTCCAGTACGGCACAAGTTTTGGGAAACCCAGCCCCGAGGCGTACGAGCGTCTTCTGCTGGATGCGATGGCGGGCGATGCGACGCTCTTTGCGCGCCGTGATGAGGTTGATCACGCCTGGGCTTTCATTGACCGCATCGAGCATGCCTGGCACGAGGCGCCCGACCCGCAGGAGATCGCAACTTATCCTTCGGGTTCTTGGGGTCCGAAAGAGGCTGACGATTTGCTCGCTGCGGATGGACGCGCGTGGCGCCGCCTTTAGTCGGTCGATTCAAAACAGCCGGCTGATTCAAAAATTTCCAAAGCGCGCTAGCTTTTCTCCTTTTTCAAAAACTTCACGTAAGGCGGATATGGTCCGCCAGTTCGCCGGTTACTTCATTCATCCGATGGCATTCGACCAGACATCACTCGGTTTCCCCGTCGAAATCTCAAAAATTCAAAGTACGCTTAAAAATCTTTGGAGCGCCGAGGGGCAGACCAAAGCGCGGGCGAGTTTATTGAATTTGGTGGTGATGTGCCATGACACGGGGGCTCTGGATAGCACCACCAGGCTTATCGAGGCCTTTGTCCGGGAGCACGCTTGCAGGGCGTTTCTTGTGGGCGACTGCGATAAGTCTGGTGAAGCAAAAATCTCCGCGTGGATTCAGGCTCATTGCCACGTGACGAAAGCAGGCGCGCGGCAGATTTGCAGCGAGCAAATTACCATTCTCGGCGAGGGAGTTTCCGAGCAGGGGATTGCCAACGCAGTCCTTGCGAATCTGGATTACGACTTGCCTCTGACGCTTTGGTGGCAGGGCTCTCTGCCTGCTGATCCCGAGTCAACGCTTTGGAACATCGTTGACAGGCTCATCTTCGACAGCCGTGAGTGGAAGGACGCAGCCCAGCAGCTCCACAGCCTGCATGCAATCAAGGCCAGGAATACGCGCCGTCTTGCGCTTGCGGACCTGAATTGGACGCGTCTTCTTCCGTTCCGGATGGCGATGGCACAGTGTTTCGATCTCGCGGAATGCCTGCCAGCGCTTGCCGAGATTGGGTCGCTGCGAGTTGTCCATGATCCGCAGAGCGCTAGCACTGCGAGGATGCTGGCATGCTGGATGGCTGTTCAACTTGGATGGATGCCTTCGAAATGGACTGATTCACGGGTGTTATTCCATCGAGCGAATGGCGAAACCGAGGCTGTGTTTGAATCCGCCTCCACGGATGCCGCCTCCGGTATTGGCGAGGTTTTGATTCACGCCGCGGGGCTTACGATCACGATCAAGCCTTCGCCCGGAGCCAAGCTTTTGACCGGGACGGTTTGCGGCAGGGATTTTTCAAGGGAGATGAATTTTTCGGCGGCTCCAGGGCATTTGCTTGAGCTGCTGTCGTGTGAGATGAATCCGAACGCAAGGCACAAGGTATACCAGAGGGCGCTGGCGCTTTATCAGGCCATGCTTTAGTTGCTGACCGTCTGGAGCGGAGAAATGCTGGAGGCACAACCGATGAACACCCTGCCGGATTCAAACTCACTGCGTGGAGTAAAGCTATTCAACCTCAGCGGGCGTTCGGCGTTGATTACGGGCGGATCCAAGGGGCTTGGTTATGCAATGGCCGCCGGGTTGGCGTCGTGTGGTGCGGAGGTGATGCTCGTAAGTCGACACCAAGAGGAGGCTCAACGTGCCGCTGAACAGATTCATTCCGATTTTGGCACTCGTGCGCTTGCGCATCGGGCCGACATTTGTGACGAGCGAGAGGTGGGGGAGATGATCACCGCGGCTGAGATTGCGTTTGGGAAGGTAGATATACTCATCAATAGCGCAGGGATCAACATTCGGGCTCCGATTGTGGAGATGACCTACGCGCAGTTTTCCCAGGTGATGACGACGAATGTGAATGGCACGTGGCTCTGTTGCCGCGCTGTTGTCGCGGGGATGCGTGCGCGTAAGTGGGGACGGATCATTAATGTCGCGAGCGCGCTGTCGCTCGTCGGACTTGCAAATCGAACCCCGTACACGGCGAGCAAAGGCGCGGTTCTTCAGATGACGCGGACTCTTGCACTCGAATGTGCCGGGGATGGAATCACGGTCAACGCGCTTTCGCCGGGTCCTTTCCTGACGGAGATGAACGAGTCAATCGCCAACACCGAGGACGGGCAGAAGTTCGTGGTGGGCGCCACCGCATTGAAGCGGTGGGGGCGTCTCGAGGAGATTCAGGGCGCCGGGATTTTTCTGTCGAGTGAGGCGTCAAGTTACATGACGGGCGCGAACTTGGTGGTCGACGGCGGGTGGACGGCGCAGTGACGTAGTGGTTGCGGGCCTTCGGAATAGCGTGTCGAAGACGGAATCCGTCGCCCCCCGGGCACGAGATTAGTGCACAGGTTTCAACGACTCAACGCCTAGCCGCCGGCTGCCTGATACACTTGCACTCCCCGTTTCCAAAGAGTCCGGGCGGTCCATCCGGTGACGAAAATCCAAAAGGACTGGGCCGCAAATCCGTGAATTAACTCACGGCCGTGAACTCGCTCGAGGAGAATTTCGACGGGAAAAAAAAGTTCGTATGGGAATGGAGTCCATTTGAGCGCGCTCAACAGCCCTGGCGAGAGAAGGTCCAGCGGGAACACATGGCCGCTCAGAAAGTATTCAAAGGAGTACAGCAGAAAAATAACTGTCGATACTTCCAAGATCCAAAACGCGAGCATCGCCAGAGAGTACGCGATGAAAAACTGGATCAACGCGGATCCGGCGGTCGCAAGGCCGAAAAACAACCAGCTTTCGGAATGGACAGGCCAGCGCAACTGGTCTCGTGCGAGCCAAAGCACCGCGGCGATGACGGGAAGGGTGACGAGCGAGTAAATCAGTCGGTACGAAAAAAACAGGCTCAATCGATACCGCAGATGGTTGATCGGTTTGATCAGAATGGCGCTGATCTGGCCGTCCCTTATTTCGGCGGCGATCCTCCATTCATCCTCAGTTGGGCTGGCAAATGTCTCCACGATCAGCACTGCAACGAAATAAAACACCATCTCCGAATAGGAGTACGTTCCGACGTCTCCCTGAACCTCACTGATGGTTCGCCAAACAAACATCGTTGCAAACAGCGGCACCAGGCTGAAAAGGCTTCGAAGCAGAAAATTCCAGCGGTACACAAAGGTGTCCTGGAGCCCGATTCCAAATACTTTCCAAAAAGTCTGCATCGGTTGCTATTCAGACGCTCCCGACCGCACCAAGTCGGACGCGAGATTCATCGCCGCAATCATGCTGTTGGGCGATGCAATGCCGCGTCCCGCGATTTCGAAGGCTGTTCCGTGGTCAGGGCTCGTGCGCGGAAAAGGAAGTCCGAGCGTGACGTTTACTCCCGAGTCAAACGCGTGAAGTTTGAGCGGAATCAGGCCCTGATCGTGGTACATGCAAAGCACACCGTCGAAATCGCCGGACAAAGCGCGGTGAAAGACGGTATCGGGTGACCATGGGCCGGTGTAGACGGGTGCCGAACCATGCGCTCTTGATTCTCCAGCCAGACTTTCGATGGCCGGCGCGATGATTGCCGTTTCCTCGCTTCCCATCAGCCCTGATTCGCCGGCGTGCGGGTTCAATCCTGCGACGGCAATCCGGGGCGTTTTGTTGAGGCGAAGCCTCAGGAATCGCTCAAGCAGTCTTCCGATTCGGATGATTTCGCTTGAGCGAAGCAGACTTGGCACGCGTTTCAAGGGTTCGTGGACGGTCACAAGCGCCACGGTCAGGTTGCCCCCGGTGAGGCACATGGCGTAATTCGCAACGCCCAGGCTTTCCGCGAAAAACTCGGTCTGGCCGGGATGATGGAAGCCGACGGCGCGCATTCTGGCCTTGTGAATGGGACCGGTGACGACTGCGGAGTACAGGCCGCTTTTCAAGCCCTCCGTCGCGGCCTTCATTGCTTCAAAAGCAAGTCTGGCGCCCGCCTCGCCGGGCGCGCCGGGATTGCCCGAGGGTTTGCCGATGACCTCGAAAGGCACGGACTTGTTGAGAGCGCTTGATCGCAGCGCTGCCTCTATCACCTCCGGGCCAATCCCCGCCGGGTCGCCAAGCGTTACCGCAATGGGCCTGAGTGTCGCCACCTTAGAAGACTTTAATGTAGGCCTTCTTGCGAAGCTTCTCGATCCAGACCTTGTAGGCATCCTCGCGGTCGCGGCCTTGGAGGACCTTTTCAATCACATCGCGTGACTCTTCAAAAGTCTGGACGGTCTTGGCCTGCCGCTCTTCGCAGTAGAGCAGGTACGAAGTGCCGCCGATATTGATGGGTTTGCTTGTTTTCCCAGCTTTGAGTGAGAAGGCGACCTTTGAGATCGCTTCGCTCAATGTGTCGGACTCAATCCAACCCCAATCGCCGCCTTTCTCCGAGGTGTCATCCTCAGAATAGAGTTTTGCAAGGTCCGAGAAAGACGCGCCGTCGGAAACCTTGGCGGCAATCTCCGAGAGGAATTGCTCCCGCTGTTCCGCCGATCCACGCTCGCTGGAGCGCAGAATAATCATGCGTAGGTGTACTTTTTCCGAGAGCGAGAAATCCTTGATATGCTCCTGATAAAATTTTTTCAGGCGGTCGAGTTCGATGATTGGATTCGTCTTAACCGCCTGGTTGCGCATCGCCGCTACGATGACCTTATCCATCTCTTCCTTCCGGAAGCGTTCGATCGTGTAACCGAAGCTTGAGAGTTTCCGCGCGAAAGCCGAACGGTCCCCCTGATGTTCCTCCCTGATCACCGTCGCGATGCGGTCGTCGATCATGTATGAGGGAAGCTGAAACCCCTTTTCTTTGAAATAATCAAGGATCAGCTTGCGGTCGATCAACTCATTGACCGCCTCGCTTTGAAGTTGAATCAGCTTTTGCTCCAGTTCTTTCCCCGCGAGTTGTTCCCGCGCAGAACGTCTTTTCGTCCCGACCAACTCCCAGACCTGCGAGATCGTGATCGGATGATTGTTCACGACAGCCGCAAGCCCATCCAGCATTTCCTCGGCGTGTGCCAGTTGGCCGGCCGTCAGGCTCCACACCGAGGCTGTGGAAACCAACAGTAGCGATAGATGTCGACGGAGGCTGAGCATGGCGATTGGGGCGATCATTTCAGAAGGTGGGCGGTGCTTTCGCGTCGTACGTTAATCTGCCCGCAATCTGCCTCACTTTGCAAGCCGCATGGCGGGACTATCGACCGGCCTTGCGCCGAGCCGCCGATCTTTTTTTGCCGCGCCGTCTGCCGCTCGGACCATCCTGCTCAAGGCGTATCGACACCGATCTGCCGTGCGCGTCAAGACCCTCAAGATCACTGAATGCCTGGACAACAGGGGCGGACCGCCTCAGGGATTCGCGGTCCAGTTTCACCCAGCTCGTGCGCCTTTGGAACATGTCCGCCATCAATCCGGGGAACGATTTTCCTCCTCCTCCTGTCGGAAGCGTATGGCTCGGGCCTGCCAGAAAGTCGCCAACCGCGACCGGCGAGTATCCACCAAGGAAAAGCGCGCCCGCGGATTGGATCCTGCGCGCCAAAGATGCGTCGTCGCGAGTCATGAGTGCCGCATGTTCGGGCGCGTATGCGTTGCAGATTTCAACGGCCTCTGCCATCGAGGAAACCAAAATCAGGTGGGCGTCCTTTTCAATCACGCCGCTGAGGTGGTCGCGTCTCGAAAGTTCGGCGCATTGTCGGGCGATTTCCGCCTCGATGGCTGACAACTGCGAGGCACTGTCGGTAAGCAGCACCATCCCGCTTCCCTTGCCATGTTCGGCCTGGGCGAGTAGGTCGGCTGCGGCCCACGCGGGGATTGCGCTTGAGTCAGCGATGACAAGCACCTCGCTCGGGCCGGGCAGCAAATCGATTGCAACCTCGCCGAAGAGCTGGCGTTTGGCCTCAACCACAAATGCGTTTCCAGGGCCGGCGATTTTCTGCACCGCCTTGATGCTCGCTGTCCCGACGGCCATTGCCGCTACCGCCTGGGCCCCGCCAACCTTGTAAATTTCGGTGGCGCCCGCTTTTTGAAGAGCGTGCAGCAATGCGTCGTTAATTTTTCCTTTCGCATCGGCGGGCGTGCACACGACGATTTCGGGAACACCCGCCGCGGCGGCGATCGTCACCGTCATGACAGCCGTGGATACCAGCGGGGCAGTGCCGCCCGGCACATAGATGCCGATCCGTTGGTAGGGATCGAATCGTTCGCCGACCAAGCCTCCCTGAGCGTTCCGCATCTGCCAGTTTTTCCTGAGTGACTTCTTCGCGAACGCGTGCACGTTTTTGCGCGCCGTGTTGATTGCCCGCGCCGTGCGTGCATCCACCTTTGGTATGCGTGTCTCTCGCAGAGTCTTCGCTGTCAGTTTTGGTCCGCCGAACTTGCTTGTGTAAGCGAACAGCGCCTTGTCACCTCTAGTCCTGACGGCTTCAATAATTTCGCGAACCGTCTGCTCGACCTCTTTTGTGGGGCGCGCTTTTCGAAACAGCTTTGCGATCGCCTGTTTGAATCCGGGCGCGTGATGGCGGAGAATTTTCATGGTGTTGCGGAGTGGTCTCCCACGTCCTGCCGTCGCGTGTTTTGGGCCATTATTTGACCTTGCTGCCTGCTTTCGCCGTGGATTTTTTTGGAGCTTTTTGCGGGCTTGATTTTGACCGCGCCTTGCCGGTTACAGAGCGGCCGGAACGACCGTTCTTCGGTTTCGAAAGATCCGTGCGGTGCCCGATTTTTTCAACAGTTCCGTGTTTGATGTACTGGGACTTTAATTGATCCAGCATCGCGTCCCTTCGCAGGTAAAGACGTTTGAGTTTCCTCGGCTTCACTCGGTCGAGTGCATACGCGGTCAGTAGAGGCAGGGTGATGGTGGAATCTGCGTAGCACACCACGCAGTCTGGCAGCGTGTCGGGGTCGATTTTCCCCCAACTCACGGCCTCCGCGGGCGTGGCTCCCGAAAGACCGCCGGTATCCGGGCGGGCGTCGGTGCATTGCAGGAAATAATCGTGCCCGCGCTCCTCGATGCCCATCACCTCCTGGATTTGCGGCTCGGTCTGCAGCATGAAGTTTTTCGGCGATCCGCCTCCGAGGATGAATACCGACGAAGTTTTGCCGCTCGATTTGGCGTCGTACACGATTGCCGCGGTTTGGTTGACGTCCCGGTTCACGTCAAACTGCAGGCTCGATTCGCGGAGGGACATCGCCGCAACGTTCATGCCGATGGAACTGTCGCCCGGTGAGCTTGTGAACACGGGCACTCCGTACTGGAAGGCTGCACTCAGAACGCTTGTTTCTTTGATGCCCAGCTTGCGTTCCCTCTCGCAGACGTATCGGCCGAGCAGATAGTGGAATTCATCGGTCGCCATGGTCTTCTGGAATTCCGGACCTTGGATTGCCTGCCGCACGAATGCGTCCGTGTCGAGGAGCACGTCGTAATCAAAAAGCACGTCGTAGATGCGGATGACGCCTTGCTCTCTGAGCGTGACATCGTCGAGGAAAGGGGAACCGGCAAAGAGCGACATCCCCAGCCCGTAGTGGAGGTCGTGGTAGAGGTTGGCTCCCGTGGAAATGATCCAGTCGACAAAGCCGGCTTTTAAAAGCGGGATGATGGCTGCGCGTCCAAGGCCCGCGGGAGTCAGGGCGCCGGTGAGCGAGAGCCCGACTGTTCCGTCCTTGGCCAGCATTTTGTTCGTCAGCAGGCGGCAAGCTTCCGCAAGGCGTCCGCCGTTGTACGCTTTGAAGGCGCCGTCGATCAGGTCCGAGGCTTTCTGTCCGCGGGTGATCGGCGTGGGCAGCAGGCGCGGGAATTTTTTGTTGAGCGAACTCATCGTTTGAATCGGGTGTGGAGTAGGGACACGGTGCAGCCTAATGCGCCCTCCCGATGGGTCAATCTCCGCCGCGCCTGACTCGCTTCACGGGCGATTTTAGGAGGCCTGTCAGCAACTGCCTTCGCGTAGCAATGGTATGAACTTGCACGTCTTTGAGAATTCCGCGGCCCGCGCACCATCCGAGCTTGTGACAGCACCCCATGACACCGCTTTCGCAGCGCGTGTTGCCACAGGTGACGGAGGCGCGTCAGATGCGACCGTATCCGACAAAGATGCTGCTGATCGGCCGTCGCCCGTGATTGCGCGCGGAGATCCATTCGCGGGACTGGACGGCGAAGATCTTTTCACGGGTCTGGGCGCAGTGATTTCCGGTTCGGACGGCCGCCCCGATTGCGGCAACTTCATCGAGCCAGCCGAGCACGCGCCGTCGCCGTCCGACTCTGGCTTTTTGAAAGCAGACTCGGGGTGCCGCTGCAAGCAGTCGGAGGCGAAGGGTCGCGGAGCGGGTACGCGCCCGGGTGGGGATGGGGAATTGGGAGCGGCCTTCACAGAAGCCGGAGCGTGCACCGGACTGGGAGGGGGCGGGGATGATTCCGACGAACAGCTTGTTCTGCGCGTCCAGTTCGGCGACGGGGAGGCGCTTGCCCTTCTGAGGGCGAGATACTGCGGACTGCTTCAGAGTCAGGCGCTCCGGCTTTTAAGAAGCCCGGAGGAAGCGGATGACGTCGTGTCCGAGGTGTTCATCGAGGTTTGGCAGCGGGCGTCCTGCTACCATCGGGAATGGGCGCGGGCTGTCGCCTGGCTGATCACTCTGGTGAGGCGCAGGGCGATTGATAGGCTGCGGGTGCGGCAACGCCAGCGCAAAATCGAGGCGGGTCTCTCTCAGAAGCAGTTGTCCTGCGCGCCCGACGGGGGGAGCCCGGTCGAGGAGGAAATGCGCCTGGGGGAGATCCGCGCGGTGCTGGAGTCGGCGCTGAGCAGGCTGCCAGAGGAGCAAGGGCGTGCTGTCTGGATGGCTTATTACAAAGGCTTTAGCCAAAAAGAAATATCGAAGATCACGAAGGCGCCGGTCGGGACGGTCAAAACGAGGCTTGAGATCGGCCTGCGCAAGATGCGTCAGAGGCTCTCGCGGGACGAATCGGTCCTCAACGCGCTCCGGGGCGCGGGAACCGGGAGGGCTTCGCCGCGGGCAAGGAGCGCGACGGGGGGGCGCTTGGAAGCGGAGGAATTGGCGCGAGGCGGGGAGGATCACGCAGGGTGCGAGGGGACGGCAGAGGGAGGGGACTCAGCTGGGGAGGTTCGGTGAAGTTTGGCAATCCGTGGCGGGCGGCTTTTTTGATTGTCGGTGAAAAATGTTGTTTTACAGACTTTTATGAGATGCGGAGACTTGCTGCTGCCCGCGCCGGTTCGGGAGTTGCAGCGGTGGGCTCCGACCATTCGATTGAGCGACACGGGCGTGGATCGGTTTGTTCGGAGGGATGGCGCGGGGGGTGGGTGGGTGTTTTTGTTTTTAAAAATGTGAATTAGTGGTAAAAAAACTAATAAAGCTAACCCGCTCAGGGTTCTCATGGCGTTGGCTGCCAGTGTGGCGCGCCGGCGAGCAACTATTAACATCCCCTCACATTACCCTCGTTATATGGCACTTAACTCCGGTTCTTACCTTGGCAAACCTAACCGTCGTGAATTTTTATACACCGGCCTTGTCGGTGGTCTGGGGCTCACCCTAGGTGACTATCTGAAGCTCCGTGCCGAGGAAAAAAAGGAGGCTTTGCCGCTCGAGGCGAGGGCCGATTCCCTGATCCATATCTACCTGCCCGGCGGAGCCGCCGCCCAAGAAACCTGGGATCCCAAGCCGTTGGCTCCTTCCGAATACCGAGGCCCGCTCGGCACGGTGGATACCTCCATTCCCGGGGTGAAGTTTTCCCAGTATCTCAAAAACACGGCGAAGATTGCTGATCGCCTGACCGTCGTGCGTTCCATGACCCACGGTGAGGCTGCCCATGAGCGCGGCACCCACAACATGTTCACGGGATACCGCCCGTCTCCTGCTCTGAATTATCCCTCGTTTGGCGCCTTGGTTTCGCATGAGTTGGGTTCCCGCAAAGAACTCCCCCCTTACGTGTGCGTCCCCTCGGTCCCTAATGAATTCGCCGGGACGGGTTACCTCTCCTCCGCCTACGGCCCCTTTGCTTTGGGAAGCGATCCGAGTTCGGATGGATTCAAGGTGCGTGACCTGAACCTTCCCGCGGGAGTGACTCCGGAGCGCTTCGAGCGCCGCCGGTCGATCCTTGACACGGTTGACTCCCATTTCAAGTACCTCGAGCAGGCGGACGCGCTCAACGCGATGGATTCGTTCTACCAAGCGGCTTACTCGCTGCTGAGCTCGCCGAGCGCGCGCGAGGCGTTTAATCTGGCAGCCGAGCCTGCCAAACTCCGTGACCAGTACGGACGGAATGCTGCCGGTCAGCGTCTGCTCATGGCTCGCCGTTTGGTGGAGAGCGGCGTGCGGACGGTGTCGGTGACCTTCGGCGGCTGGGATCATCACAGCAACATCGCGCGTGCGATGGAGACGAATCTGACGCCGTTCGATCAGGCCTACGCGGCGTTGATCACCGACCTCGAGCAGCGCGGGATGTTGGATCGCACACTTGTAATGGTCAGCTCAGAGTTCGGCCGCACGCCGAAGATCAACAAGGATGCGGGCCGCGACCATTGGCCTCGGGTTTTCTCGGTTGTCTTCGCTGGAGGCGGATTCAAGCGGGGGTTGATTTACGGCGGGTCAGACGCAACGGGTGCGGAGCCGGAGTCGAATCCGTTGTCGGTGGAAAACATGGCGGCCACGGTCTTGAATCAGATCGGCATTCGTCCCGAGAAGGCGTTGATGGCTCCCGGGAACCGCCCGGCCGCGATCGTCAAGGATGGTCAAGTGATGACGGACCTCCTGGCCTAACGGCGTTTTGTTCGGAATATTTAGTCAGAAAGAATCGAAGACAGACAACCCTCCTCCGCAACATCATATGAGTTTGGATTCCTCCCCGTACGGGTACCCTCGGGGTGTCCGGCTTTGGAAAATTTGCGCCGCGCTTGCTCTCGCGGGAACGAGCGTGTGGGCGGGGTCTCCCCGGGTCACGGCGGCGTATCCGTCCGTTGGGCAGCGTGGAATGGAAGTGGAGGTCATGTTTACGGGTTCGGGGTTGAGCGATGCGCGCGCGATTCTTTTTGATGCCCCCGGTTTCGACGTGACCACGGTGAAAGCCGAGGCGGCGCGTTACACGGCGAAGATCCGGATTCCGAGCGACGCTTCGCTGGGAGAGCACCGCCTGCGGGTGGTGACGAATTCGGGTGTGTCGGATTTGCGGGCGTTTTTTGTGACGCCATATCCGATTTTGGAGGAGTCGTTTCCGACAGATCCAGGTCGTGCGGCGGCGAAGGCTGCGGAGGCGAAAGCGGCGGCTGCCGCGGCCAAGGCTGCCGCGGAGGCGGCCGCGAAAGCGAATCCCGCAGCTCCGGCTCCCGTCTCTGCGCCCGTTCCGGCTGCGCCGGTCGACGGACCGCAGGAGATTGCGCTGAACACGACGGTTTACGGTCATACCCAGGGGGAGGATTTGGACCAGTTCGTCGTCCAGTTGCAGAAAGGCAAGCGATTGAGCGTCGATGTGGTGGGGATGCAGCTTCAAACGCAGAGTCCCTACGACCCGGAGGTGATCGTTCGGAAGCCGGACGGGAGTGTTTTCAAGAGTGTGGCGGGGACGTCTTTCGGTCGCGGCAATCCGGTTTTTAGCGCGATTGTGCCGGAGGACGGGAAGTACACGGTAACCATCCACGATTCCACGCGGGCGGGGGCTGGGCCGTGCCATTATTTCATGCACATCGGTGACTTCCCTCGTCCGGTAATGGCTTACCCTGCGGGTGGACCGGCCTCCAAGCAGACTCAGTTCACGCTCTTGGGCGATCCTTTGGGACCGATTCAAACGACCGCTTCGCCGGGTAACCGTGACAATTCCATCGGCAGCGTCTTTCCGTCCAGTCTGACCCCGAGTCCTTTGGTGGTGCGGGTTGCGGATATGCCCAACGTGCTCGAACCGAAGGAGCAGACAGCGTCGCCCGCGGACGCAAAACAGGTCAGCGCGACCCCGGTTGCCTTCAACGGGATCATTTCCAAACCCAAAGAGAGCGATTATTTCCGGTTCAGCGCGAAAAAAGGACAGGTGTACGAGGTGACTGCGTTTGCGCGCAGCTTACGTTCACCGTTGGATTCGGTCATCGAGATCTTGGACGCGAAGGGAGCCCGGCTCACGCTCAACGATGACGCGGGCAAGCTCGACAGCTATCTGCGCTGGACTGCGCCTGCGGACGGGGAGTTCGTGCTCGGCGTGAAGGACCAGATGAATCGCGGAGGAGATTTGTTCGTTTACCGCGTGGAGATCAAGACTCCAGAGCCAACCGTCAAAGCGTGGCTTCCGGAGGTGATTTTGAATTCGTCGCAGGAACGGCGTGCGGTGGTGGTGCCGAGGGGCAACCGCTATGCGACCATGGTGCGCATCAAGCGCGAGGACTGGGCCGGTGCGATTGATCTTGAGGCCTTGGATTTGCCCAACGACGTGACTGCAACCGTCGGGGACATCGATAAAACAATCGATACCGCGGTGATTGTTTTTGAGGCGAAGCCCGACGCCGCGTTAGATCAAAAATTGTTCACGATTTCTGGGAAACCCGTGGTGCCGCCTGCGCCC
This sequence comes from Chthoniobacteraceae bacterium, assembly GCA_044375925.1. Taxonomy (GTDB): domain Bacteria; phylum Verrucomicrobiota; class Verrucomicrobiia; order Chthoniobacterales; family Chthoniobacteraceae; genus Chth-196. The sequence continues at coordinate 18,646 of JBILLT010000045.1, forward strand.
GCGCCCGTCGCCGCGGGTTCGGCGACCGCTGCGCCTGCGCCCGCCGCCCCCCAGCCTCCAAATCCGAAGGTGGTGGTTGAGCACCTCATCAACATCTGCGAGAATGGCAACCAGCCCCCGTATTACACGGTCAATGAGCACTTGCTTCCGATCGCGGTGGTGAATCCCCTGAATGCGGAGATTGAGGTGGAGCAACCAAAGGCACCGGCGATTCGTGGATGCCAATTTGGATTGAAGGTGAAGGTTAAGCGGTCGGGGGAATTCAAGGGGCCTGTCAACGTTGCCCTTTTGTATGCGCCCACAGGCTTGGGAACATCGGGGACGGTCAAGATTCCGGAGAATGCAGACGAAATCACCGTCCCAGTCAGCGTGTCGCCCACTGCGCCTTTGAACAAGTGGCCCCTATGCGTGGTTGCGAATGCTGACTTCGGCTCGGGCACCATTTGGTTCAGCTCGAAGGTATTCGAATTTGAAGTTGTGGAGTCGCCTCTCGCTGGTGCGCTCGTGCGTACATCGCTTTCGCAGGGTGCCGAAGGGAGCATGAAACTCAATTTGGAGCAGAAGACTGATTTCGAGGGCAAAGTGAAAATCGAATTGCTTGGATTGCCCAATGGGGTGAGCGCAGAGCCTCAGGAGGCTGACTCAAAGACAAAGCAAGTTACTTTCGCGCTCAAAGCTAAGCCCGACGCGGCGCTTGGAATGCAGAAGCAGGTGACTGCGCAGTTTACCCTCGAGAAGAACGGCGTGAGCATTTCGGCCAATTGCGCAGCCGGTGGTATTTTGCGGGTTGATCGCGGCGAGGTGGTTGCTGCCGCAAAGCCGGCGGCTGCCCCTGCGCCGACAACCCCTGCAGCTCCGGCTACTGCACCGGTCGCAGCGTCGACGCCAGCGACACCCGCACCGGGAGCGCCCGTGGCACCCGCGCCAGCGGCGGCAGCAACGCCAGCCCCGGCACCGGCACCGGCGGCGAAACCAGCGGCGCCTGCAGCGGGAGCACCCGTGGCACCCGCGCCAGCGGCGGCAGCAACGCCAGCCCCAGCACCGGCAGCGGCGGCGAAACCAGCGGCGCCTGCACCCGCAGCACCCGTGGCACCCGTGGCACCCGCTCCAGCGGCAGCAGCACCGCCAGCCCCGGCACCGGCAGCGGCGGCGAAACCAGCGGCGCCTGCAGCGGGAGCACCCGTGGCACCTGCGCCAGCGGCAGCAGCAACGCCAGCCCCGGTACCGGCAGCGGCAGCGGCAGCGAAACCAGCGGCGCCTGCAGCGGGAGCGCCCGTGGCACCCGCGCCAGCGGCAGCAGCAACGCCTGCCCCGGCACCGGCAGCGGCAGCGAAACCAGCGGCGCCTGCAGCGGGAGCGCCCGTGGCACCCGCGCCAGCGGCGGCAGCAACGCCAGCCCCGGCACCGGCAGCGGCAGCGAAACCAGCGGCGCCTGCAGCACCTGCAGTTAGCGCGCCTGTCGCGTCAGTGACTCCGCCCGCTACCCCATCCGCACCTGATGCATCAAAAACTTCTGAAAAATGAGCTCAAATAATCTTCCCCAAGCTTTTTCCTTTGTTGTTTTGGCGGGGCTTTCTTTGGGTGCCGTTCATGCTGCGCCGACGCTGGACGTATTTCCCTCCGAGCTGCACCTCACGAGCAAGGTTGATCGGAAATCTTTCGTCGTGCGAGTGATTCGCGAGGATGGAATCCACGTGGACGTGACCTCCGAGGCCAAAGTGGTTTTTGAAAATCCCGCACTGGTTTCACTTGAGAAGGGTGTTTTGAGCCCGAAGGCCGAGGGTGCGACCAAAATGAATGTCCAGTGGCAGAATCTTTCAGCGGCGGTGCCATTGACGGTTGAAAAAGTTGATCATGTGCCAGCGGTTTCCTTCCGTTTGGATGTCATGCCGGTATTCATGAAAGCCGAATGCAACCGTTGTCATGGCGCGGCGCGTGGGCAGGACGGTTTCAGGCTTTCCTTGTGGGGATTTGATCCCGATGGGGATCATTTCCGGATCACGCGCGAGATCCCCGGACGCAGAATCAATCTGGCGGTGCCGGAGGACTCTTTGCTGCTGACCAAGTCCGACGGAGAAGCCGCGCACACGGGAGGAAAAAAGTTTGAGAAGGGCAGTCCTCTCTATAACACGATGCTTGCCTGGCTGAAAGCGGGCGCGCCGAATGATCCGCCTGAGACGCCGACTCTCACCGGAGTCGAACTGAGTCCGCGGTCGCTGGTTTTGGAAGGCCCCGGACAGAAGTTCCGGATGAATGTGATCGCAAAGTATTCCGACGGAACGACGAGGGACGTGACTTCGACTGCTTTGTTCTTGAGCAACAACGAAGGCTCAGCGAAGCCTGATGCCGAAGGGAACATTCTCGCGGGCCAGCGCGGCGAGGCTTTCGTGATGGCGCGTTACGGCGCCTACACCGTGGGCAGTCAGGCGGTGGTTCTCCCAAAAAACTTGAAGTTTGAGTGGCCTAAAATCGAGGAGCGCAACGAAATCGACCGACTGGTGAACGTCAAGCTGCGGGATCTGCGCGAGATCCCAAGCGAGGGATGTGACGACCTGACGTTTCTTCGCCGGATTTACATCGATCTGACCGGATCGCTTCCCCCGCTGGATCGTGTCCAGTCTTTTCCCGCGGACCAGAATCCCGCAAAGCGCGAGGCGTTGATTGACGAGTTGCTGAAGCGGACCGAGTTCGTGGATCTCTGGACTTTGAAATGGGCGGATCTTTTGCAGATCCGGACCATAGCGAATGTCACGTACAACAAGAACGTGCAGATGTATCACGACTGGCTGAGAGATCAGATTCTCGCCGGTGTCCCGCTGAATCAACTTGCGGCGCAATTGATCACTTCGAGCGGCTCAAACTTTGACAACCCTGCGGCGAATTTTTATTCGATGCAAACCGATCCGATCCGCGTCACGGAGGACGCGGTGCAGGCGTTTTTCGGGATCCGGATCCAGTGCGCGCAGTGCCACAATCATCCGTTCGACCGTTGGACGATGGCGGATTACCGCGGATTCATGGCGTTTTTCATGCAGGTGGGCCGCAAGCGCGGCGAAGATCCTCGGGAAAAGATCATCTACAATCAGGGGAGCGGGGAGGCGCTTCACCCGGTCGGAGGCAAGGCCGTGCCACCGCGTTTTCTCGGCGGAGTTGAACCTGACGTCAAGGGTCGCGACCGGCGCGAGGTCCTTGCCGAGTGGCTTGCGGATCCGAAAAATCCCTGGTTCTCCCAGCACATCAGCAATCTGGTGTGGGCGCAGTTGGTCGGGGTCGGTGTGATCAACCCGGTAGATGACATTCGAATCTCGAATCCACCCTCAAATCTTCCGCTGCTGGAGTATCTTTCGAAGCGGCTGGTGGAGTACAATTTCGACATCCGCAAACTTGCCAAGGAGATTTGCATGTCCGCGACCTATCAGCGTTCCACCCGTTCGAATGAAACGAACCAGCAGGACGACAAAAACTTTGCAAAAGCCACGATCCGGCGGATGCGCTCGGAGGTGCTGCTGGACGCAATCGCGGATGCGACGGGCACGACTGGCAAGCAGCAAGGGTTGCCGCAGGGGATGCGTTCGGTAGAAGTGGCGGACGCGAAGCGGACGAATTACTTCCTGACCACTTTCGGACGGTCGACCCGTGAAAACGTTTGTGCCCGCGACGAATGCGGCCCCACGTTGTCGCAGGCGTTGCACCTGCTCACCGGCGATTCCGTCGATGGGAACATCAAGGCCGGGGCGTTGGTCACAAAGCTCCTCGCAGCAGGGAAAAAGCCGAATGAGATCATGATCGAGCTTTATTTGCGCTGCTTGGGCCGGCCGCCGACCCCGGAGGAGACCGCCTCCCTGGAAGCGCTCTTCAGTGATCCCGAGCAGACCAAAGCGACGCTTGAGGACGTCCAGTGGGCGCTGCTGAATTCAAAGGAGTTTATCTTTAACCACTAAAGCCCATGCGCCGCATTCTTCTCGGTTTACTTGGAACAAGCTTGACGGTTGGGGTTGCGCTGGGCGCCTTGCCTGAGAAGGTGACGTTCGAGGACCATATTTTGCCGGTTTTCCAGAACGCGTGTAACAACTGCCACAATCCGGACAAGAAAAAGGCCGGACTGGATCTGACCACTTATGGCGCGACGATGCTCGGCTCTGATGGGGGCAAGGTGGTGAAGGCGGGCGATGCCGGGAGCAGCATGCTTCTCAAATGCATCAACGGAACCGAGGAGCCCGTGATGCCGCCGAAAGGTGACCGTTTGACTGCGGATCAGATCGCTCTTGTGGAGCGCTGGATCGCCACGCGCGCGCTTGAATCAATGACGAGCAAGGCTGCGGCGCTGCCGAACGCCGTCGGTGTGGCCACGGTGACGATGAAGCGGCCGGACGGGCCCGCGCCGATGCCTGGCATCCTGAAAGTAAACGAACCGGTGCTGCCCACGCCCCGAGCGAATGCGTTGGTGGCCTTGGCAGCCAGCCCTTGGTCGCCTCTCACAGCGGTCGGGGGACAGAAGCAGGTGCAGTTGTATCACTCCGACACGTTGGAACTGCTCGGAGTGCTGCCATTTCCGGAGGGGATGCCCACCATTTTGCGTTTTTCGAGAAACGGTCAGCTGTTGATGGCGGGCGGCGGGATCGGGGCGAAGTCTGGGCGCGTGGCGATTTGGAATGTGACCACGGGCGACCGGGTCGCAACCGTCGGCACCGAGGTCGATCAGGTGTTGAGCGCTGACTTGAGCCCGGACCAGTCGACCGTCGCGCTCGGAGGGCCAAACCGTCTCGTGAAGTTTTACAACACAAAGGACGGGTCGCTTAAAAAATCCATCAAGAAGCATACCGATTGGGTGACAGCTGTGGCTTACTCCTCCGATGGAGCCTACGTGGCGACTGCCGATCGGGCCGGAGGCATCACCGTGTGGGAGGCTGCCTCAGGCGAAGAAGCAATCACGCTTGCCGGGCACAAGTCCGCTGTCAGCGCCTTGGCTTTCCTTCCGGGTTTGCTTGCGTCGGCTAGCCTCGATGGGAATGTCGTCCTCTGGGATATCAGTGACGGGAAGGAACTCAAAAAATGGGCTGCGCACCCCGGAGGTGCCGAGTTTGTCGATTTCACGCCGGATGGGCGGATTGTGAGCTGCGGGCGGGATCGCACGGCGAAGGTGTGGAATCAGGAGGGAAAAGCACTGCTGACGACCGCGCCGATGGGTGAAATCACGCTCCGTGCGGTGCTTGCAGGCGACACGGTGGTCGCCGGCGACTGGACCGGGAAGGTTCAGGCGTATGGAATTTCCGATGGCGGCAAACCCTTCGGGGAAATAGCCGTCACTCCGGCCCTTGCCTCCAAACCCTGATGCACAGGCAATCCCCCGCATCGCGGCACTCTCTTTGGAGTGGAGATGATCGGGAGAGGGTGAATGTCGCTGACTAAAGGATGCCCTTTGTTCTTCGATGAATTCGCACGTGCTCTATTACCAATCGCGTGGTTCATGGGGCGTCCTGCAGGAGCCCGTGGTCCTTTGTGTTGGACCTTTGAATCGTTGTGAGCAGGTCCGAAAGGCGATTTTGAAAGACCCCGAGTTTACTGTGATTCTATCGAGGGAAAGGGGAGGAGCGCTTCAAATCGCGCCGATCTCAAGTGGGCGGTCGGTGCTCGCGCGGTCCGTGCCCTTCCAGAGGGTTGTGCCCGAGGTGGGCGGTGTTTCCAAGATCTAGCCGCTCAAAACTTTGCTGCGAGGTTAGTGAAGCTTCATCTTGAGGTTTTCCGCTAGCCCGACTTCCGCAGCTCAAAAATTGCTTTTGTTGATTTTGAGTGACTTGCGCTATTTTTCAGCGGTTTTTCTCGACTACATTTTGCACCGTTTTTGAACCGCTTGGTAGACGGAGCCCCAAGTGGGCCAGCAGCACCGAGACATCTTTTCCTGGTTTTGCCACCGTCCGCAGGCGCAACGGCAACTCGATGTTGCCTCGCTTCACGGGCACCACCACGTCCATCGATTTGATCGTTCCAAACGCATTGATCAACTTGCGCGCGTTATTCCCAAGCCCCTTCCCCTGCATCGACATTTCCAAAGACCTCCACAGCGCCAGACCCAAAAAACACACAAACAAGTGGGCCTCCACTCGCTCTGTTTTCCGATGGTACACAGGCCGCAGTCCAATGTCGCTTTTCGCAGTCCGGAACGCAGCCTCCGCTTGGGTGAGTTGCATGTACCAACGCCACAGTTTTGCGGGGTCGGTTTCCGTGCAGTTTGTCCTCAGCAAATAGGCCCCTTTAGTCAGGTCGCTTTTTACACCCTTT
>JBILLT010000046.1:0-24779 GCA_044375925.1 Chthoniobacteraceae bacterium
AACGCGCTGGCGGGAAAAGATCTCGCGGGGCTCGAGCGGTTCGAGGCGCGGAAAGTCGCGATCGAACTGCTGCGCTCTCTCGAACTGCTCGAAAAGGAGGAGCCGCATCAGAACAACGTCGGATTTTCGGAGCGCGCGGATGTGCCGATCGAGCCGCGCTTGAGCCGGCAATGGTTTTTGAAATACCCGTCCATCGGGGCGTCGCGCGAGGTGGTGCGCTCGGGCGAGATGCGCTTTTTCCCGGACCGCTGGGCGAAGGTGTACGACCACTGGATGGAGAACCTGCAGGACTGGTGCATCTCGCGCCAGTTGTGGTGGGGGCACCGGATTCCGGTGTGGTACTTCAAGGGGGGCGACGCCGCGGTTGCGCGGCAGTCGTTGCCTGCGGGCACGCCGGAAGAAGCCTGCCGCGTGCTGGAGGACGGATCGTTCGCGTACTGCGGGCTGACGCCTCCGACGGATCCGGCGGCGTGGGAGCAGGACACGGACGTGCTGGACACGTGGTTTTCGTCGTGGCTGTGGCCGTTTGCGACGATGGGCTGGCCGGAATCGACGGCGACGCTCGCGGCGTTTTATCCGACGACGGACCTGGTGACGGGGCCGGACATTATTTTCTTCTGGGTCGCGCGCATGATCATGGCCGGATTCGAGTACACGGGGGCGCTTCCTTTCAAGAACGTGTATTTTACCGGAATCATCCGGGACAAACAGGGGCGCAAGATGTCGAAGTCGCTGGGAAATTCGCCGGATCCGCTGGACTTGATCGCGAAGTTTGGGGCGGATGCGCTGCGGTTTGGAGTGATGCGGAGTGCGCCGCTCGGACAGGACGTGTTGTTCGACGAAAAGAACGTCGAACTGGGTCGCAACTTTTGCACCAAACTCTGGAACGCCGCGCGCTTCCGAGAAATGCAGGGCGGCACACCCGAGTCGGAGATCCGCAGCGAGCTGCTTTCCACCGACGACAAGTGGATCCTGCTGCGGCTTGATGCGGCGATTGGCGAAGTGTCGGCGGCGCTGGACGAGTACCGTTTTTCGGATGCGGCGCAGACGTTGTACCGGTTTTTCTGGAACGAATACTGCGACTGGTATCTGGAGGCGTCAAAGGCGACGCTCAACGGCGGCGACGAGGACCGACGCGAGAATACGCGTGCGGTGATGGACTTTGTGCTCTCGCACACGCTGCGGTTGTTTCATCCGTTCATGCCATTCATCACGGAGGAGCTTTGGCACGGGCTGGGGTATCAGGAGGATCTGCCGGAAGATCAGGGCGGGCGTTCGCTGATGCAGGCGCGCTGGCCGAAGGCGTTCGGGGCGGATTTTCACGCGCATTACGGGCTGCTGCCGGAGGACGAAGCGCGCGCCAACGCGCGGTTCGACGTGGTGCTTGCGGGGCGCGGCTTGCGGCGCGATTTCAATCTGCCCTCGAACAAGAGGGTGGTGTTCATGCTCAAGCCGAGCGGCGCGGTGAGCGATCACGACCGGGAGGTGATCCGGTTGCTCTTGAACGCGGAATCGGTGGATACGAAGGCGGCGGACTGGGAGGCCCCGAGGGGTACGCCTTCGAGCGTGACGCCGCTTGGGACGCTGCTGATGCCACTGGAGGGGCTGGTGGACTTGGCGGCGGAACAGCAGCGGCTGCAGAAGGAGATGCAGAAGATCGAGCTGGAGCTCACAAAAGTCCGCGCGAAGCTTTCCAACGAGACGTTTGTGAGCGGGGCGCCGGAAGCGGTCGTGGCGGAGCACCGCCAGCGCGAAGCGGACTGGCTTGCGAAGCTGACCGAGATCCGGCGGATTCACGATTCGCTGGGCGAGGCATAGGAACGGGTCGGCAGCGGAGGTCGGCAGCGGGTCGGGCTTGCGCCCGGGCGTGCTCGTTTTATCAAGTGCGGTATTCTTCCCACCCGATGTAGCCGTCATGGACGACCGGGGAGATCATTGTCTCGTTTGCATTCAGTCTGGAACCGCCTGATTTGAACTCCAAAACTTCGGAGGTCGCGTGATGGCTAGCGCTTTTCGCGGGTCCAATACTCCACAATGAGGCCGCGCTCGCCGATCTCGAATTCATCCTTGGAAATCATGCGGATGGGACACGAAAAAGGCTCGCCACCTCCATTTCTGACGAGTGTGGAACCTTTCACTTTCCAAGTGCCCCGCATTCGCTGGCCGTCATCCATGACTTCGTAGTAGGTGCCGTCGGACTTCATGGTCAGGGCACTGCTGTGCCTGCGGCCCATTTGAGTAGCCCATGTACCGACCAATAACGAGGCGTAGTCGGGTTGGGCACTGCGGTTTGGTATCAAGTGCGAAGCCAGCATTTCCTCACGCACGATTTTCATCGCGCCGTATTCCTGCGAGATCAACAAATGCTTGGGGCCGACATCTTGATAAGATCCCTGCTTGAACCGCTGAGTGAAAATGAAGTGCACACCCTCGTCGTCCTCTTCCGCGGTAATGTCTGAAATGGAGACCTGCATTCTCGAGCTGGAAGTGAACATGCGCGTGCGGTCCTTGATCCAGCCGGCAAGATCCAAATTGACGGTCCGCGACCCGCTTTGACGGACACCGGTGAAATTTTCAGCGTAAAGCGTCCGGTAGATGGCGAGGTTGCCGGTGTTTTGAGCGGTGAGCCAAACGTCCACAAGAGACTTCGCCCGAGCCAGGGATGTCTCATTCGCCGATGATTTTTGGATCCCCAGATGCAATCCAAGCAGGCAAACAAGAACGGTGAGCCGAGATTTTTTCAGGAGCGAATTCATGGGTGGGTGGCTTAGATTCTGATCCCGGACAGGAAGGGGGTGTTCGTCCTTTGCACGCGAAACCAACCGCTTGGATCAACCCATCGAGCCGTAGAGGCGGCGCCACTCTTCGCGGTTTTGGCCGATCATTTCGACGACTCCGCTGCGCAGGTCGAAGAGGGCGGCGCGCAGGTGGCTGCAGCGCACGCGGCCGAGCACCTTCTTTTTCCGCACGGCTTCGGCGGCGTTCAACGCGAGATTCGACGCGCGCAGGGCGCGTTTGAGATACGCGATGGTCATGCCGAGTTCGCCGGAATCGCCGCCGCTCAAGGCGGCGCCCACCTTGCCGGCCATGATGCTGACCTGCTCGGAGAGTTCATCGACAAGCGGGTCTTCCGCAGGCAGAAAACCGCGCAACCGGAGAGCCTCCTGAAGCCAAACGCTGAGGGCGGCGCATCGCTGGTAGAGCGGATGCTGCTCCGCCTCCCATTCCCATTCTTCCAGCTCCTCTTCGTCGTCGCGAAAATCCTCCTCCTCGCACTCGCTCCAAGCCGCGGCCGCCTCCTCGTCGGCGCCCTCGTCGGAGAGTTCGCCCCATGCCTCGTCCCAGCCCATTTCCTTCGCGATCAGTGCCTCGCGGTCGGGGTTGTCTGCGTATTTCTCGAGCAGCTCAAGATAGCGCTCGGTCTTCAAATCCTGCTTTTGCAAAAAGCGTTCCCACTCGTACTCGTCCCAGACCCTTTCGGGCTGCTCTTGCTCGTCTGACATGGGTGCCTTTGTGAACAGATCGCGGCAAAAGTGCAAAACGCTTTTTTAAGAACCTGCGTCTTTTGAAGCATCGCCTCCCGGTGCATCAGCGAAAGCCTCGGCAACCGCCGCACCCGCTGGAAGCGATTGGCGCCGCAACTGTCCGCACGCGGCGGCGATGTCGTGTCCTTTTTCGCGGCGGATCGTTGCGGAAACACCGCCGTGCTCGAGCACCGCCATGAACTCGTCCTGCCGCCTCTCGTCCGGCCTCCTCCAGGCGAGACCCTCCACGGAGTTATACGGGATGCAGTTCACCTTCGCCTTGATCTTGACAGCGACTTTCACGAGGGCGAGCGCGTCCTCGCGGCGGTCGTTCACGTCCTCGATGAGGATGTACTCAAACGTGATCCGCTGTTTCTTGCGTTCCGCATGGTAGGCGCACGCTTCGAGCAGCGTTTCAAGCGGGTACTTCCGGTTCACCGGCATGATCTGCTGCCGCACCTCGTTGGTGGCGCCGTGCAGCGAGATGGCGAGGCGCACCTGCATGGGATTGTCGGCAAGCTGGCGGATCTGGGGTGCAAGGCCGCTCGTGGAAATGGTGATGCGCCGCGCGCCGATTCCGACGCCCCACGGGCTGTTGAGAATCTCCAGAGCCGCCATCAAATTCGCGAAGTTTGCGAGCGGCTCGCCCATTCCCATAAAAACCAGATTGCTGACCCGCTCGCCGCTGAGGGCTTCGACGCGCAGGATCTGGCCGACGATCTCGCCAGGGCCGAGGTTGCGGCTCCAGCCGTCGAGGCCGCTGGCGCAGAATTTGCAGCCGTAGGCGCATCCGACCTGCGTGGAAACGCAAAGCGTGCGGCGGTCCGACGCTTCGCCGTACAGCGCGGGGGAAGCGGGAATGAGCACGGACTCGATGAGGGCGCCGTCGGCGAGGCGGAAAAGGTATTTGCGGGTGGTGTCTTCGGCGCCCAGGACGCGCACGGGCTCCAGCGCATGGAATGCGAATTCCTGCGACAGCGTCGCGCGCAGGGCGGCGGGCAGGTTGGTCATGTGTTCAAAGCCGGCCACACGCTTCTGATAAACCCACTCCAGCACCTGCTCGGCCCGGTAGCCCGGATGCCCCGCATCCTTGAGCCGCGCGCGCAGCCGCTCGAGGCTGATGGCGTGGATGGATTCTTTGAGGGGCGCTGCGCTCATTGCGTCATCCTCGGGCAGATCGCCCCCGCAGTCAAAAGCCGAAGCAACAAACGCGCGGGCTCGGGCGCGACGCTTTTCCCATCCATCTTGAGAACGGAGTCTGCGTTTTTAAATCGCCGGACCGCCGGCAAATCCGGCGGCGGTCGCGGCACCGCCTACTGGTCCTGCGGAAAAGGCGCGCCGCCGAGTTCTTTCCACGCCTTCTCAAGCTGCGCGGCGACGTACTTGCCCACGTAGCGCTGGATCCGCGGGTTGGCCCGGAGCCGGTCGATGACCTTCTCCACGCTTTCCTTCGCCTCGGCCGGAGTTTTTTTGGCGTCCAGAAGAGCCTTCGCCTCGTCGCGCACGCTGATAAAAAACTGGATTTGATCCTCCAACACCTCCGGCCCGCCCTTGGGTCCGTGGCCGGGGCAGATGATCTTGGGTCCGAGGGTTTGCGCGGCGCGCAGCGTCTTGATCCATTCACCGATGTCGCCGTCTCCGGTGTAGTTGAAGGGGCCGTTCACGCAGGCGTCGCCGGTGAAAAGGATCTTCTCCTTGGGCAGCCATGCGAAACCGTCGCCATGCGTGTGCGCAACGCCGAAATGCAGAAGCTCGACGCGGACCTTTCCGTCGTCAAAAAAGAGTTCGTTTTTAAAAAGCACCGTGGGGACCTTCAGCCGGCTTGCGGCCACGTCGGGACGGTTCTTTGCAGCCTCCTCCCAGCGGCCGGGCAGCGCTCCGCCGAAGGTCTTGTCCTCGTATTTCTTCATTTCAACAACCGCTCCTGCGTGGGCCACGGGAATCGCCCCGGCTTCATGCCAGATCTGGTTTCCGTAAGCGTGGTCCCCGTGATGATGGGTGTCGAAAGCGAAGCGGATGGGTTTGTCGGTGAGCGCGCGGATTTTGGGCAGGACGACCTTGGCGCCCGACGGGAAGTTCGCGTCGATGACCACCACGTAGTCCTCGAAGATGATCCAACCGTTGTTGCAGTGCCCTTTGCCCGTGATTTCGCCCTCGTGGAAGTACACTTGCGGGGCCACGGGTTCGACAACGTTCACCTCCGCGGACGCGGGTCTGGAGGAGAGTGCCAGCGCCAACAGGGTCAAACGAACAAGGCCGCTGGAGAGCAGCGAGGGGATAAAACTTCGGACCGGTCGGACCGCGGGCGCGAAAACCGCGAAGGAGGGATGATTCAGGGGGGTCATGGGCGGGAGTCTCGGGGGTTGCGGTGCCATCGTCAAATGCAAGCGCGGCCCTCCGCGGTCGAGCGGGATTGGAAACCAGGGGGCAAGGGCGGCCGGCAGGCGCGGGGTCGGCAACAGGTCATTGCACGCGGGCGAGGTTGACATTTCCCGCATGAAATGCCCATAACGCGTTGAACCTTAATCACCCCGATGTCCAACGCGTTCAAGATCATCCTTCAGATTGACGGGGAAGAGCTCGGCCGGTGGAGTTGCGGCGAAGGTGAACTCGAGGTGGGCTCCTCTGCCGATTGCGGGCTGCCGGTGCAAGCGGAGGGTGTGTCCGAGAGGCACGCCTCGCTGCTGATCGGGACGGACCTGCTGCAGGTGGAGAGCCTCGATCCCGCAGCCGTCACGCTGGTGAACGGGTTCGAGATTTCCGGACGGGTGGAGGTGCCTCTGCCTGCGAATGTGACGATCGGATCGGCGGAACTGCACATCAGGGAGAGTGCGGCGGATTCGGTGAACCTGGCGATCGAGGGCGGCCATCACGAGGGGGCTGCGGAGGCGGGCATGGACGCCACGAACGCGAGCGCGGTGACGTTTATCCCGAACCGCAACCCGGATCGCACGGCGGTGAAACGCGGGAATGCTGACTTCGGCGAGCAGCGCACCACCACTCAGGTGCGGTACACGCTGCAGGGGGAGATCGCGCGCGGGGGAATGGGCAGGATTTACAAGGGGGAAGACAGCGAGCTTGCGCGAAACGTGGCGGTGAAGATCAGCACGGCGGGGGAAGATTCGGATTCGCGTTTTTGGAAGGAGGCGAAGGTGCTGGCACGGCTTGCGCATCCGAACATCGTGCCCATCCACGCCACCGGAAGGGACGAGGCGAACCGGCCGTTTTACAGCATGAAGCTCATCAAGGGGCGCACGCTGCAGCATGTCATCAACGACCTCGCGGCGGAAGATCCCGAGACGCTGAAGGCTTTCAACCGCGAAACGATGCTGACCATTTTCCGCAAGATATGCGATGCAATGGCGTTCGCGCACGCACACGGAATTCTGCATCGCGACATCAAGCCGGAGAACGTGATGGTGGGCGAGTTCGGGGAGGTGCTCGTCATGGACTGGGGATTGGCGAAGATCCTCGGGGAAACCGACGAGGGTTCCGCGAATTCGGGCTTGAACGAAACCGACCCGTACAGCGCGGTGGACGGCAGGACGATCGAGGGTGATGTGCTCGGGACGCCGCAATACATGTCGCCGGAGCAGGCCGAGGGGCTGATCTCGGAACTGGACGAGCGCTCGGACATTTATTCACTGGGGGGCTTGCTGTTCGCGATGCTCACGCTGCGTCCGCCGATCGAGGGAAAAACGCTGGACGAGGTTCTCACCAAGGTCAGGCGCGGGCAAATCAGCACGATGATGTCGCGAAGGACCTCGCGCAAAAAGAAGGTCGGTCCGCAGCAGGACGTGAAGCTTCAGAAAAGCGACGGAGTTCCCGAGGCGCTGCAAGCGGTGATCCGCAAGGCGATGTCGCAGGGTCGCGACGCGAGGTACCCTTCGGTGCAGGCTTTCGCTGCCGACATCGAGTCTTTCCAGAACGGCTACGCGACGAAGGCGGAGGACGCGGGGGCGATGCGCCAGCTCGGGCTGTTTGTGCGCCGGAACAGGTTCGCCTCGATGGTTGCGATGGTATTTGCGGTGGCCGCAGTCGGGTTTGTGGTGAAACTGGCCATGAGCGAAGCCGCGGCACGCCGGGCCGCCGCGAGCGCTCTCATGGCGCTGGCGGAATCCGCGGAGCACGACCAGGACGCGGAGGAAATGGAGCGCTTGCTTCAAACGGTATCCCCCTCGATGCGGGATGAACGCTGGGATTACCTCAATAAAAAGCTCGATTCGTCGGTACTCACGATCACTGCGCAGGAGGATTCAAACTGGAACGCGATCGTGCCGCACCCCACGAGTCCCAGCGAAATGTTGACCCTGCAGGCCAACGGCTGGGTCAGATCGCTCAACATCAAAACGGGGACAGTCGCCAGCCTCTTCAAATGTCCGGACGGCGGCGGCTCAACGCTTCTAGCAGTTTCGAAAGATGTCAAACGTGTCGCGATTGGAAAAAACGGACCTGGCGGTTGTAAAATCACCACATACGCGCTGCCAAAAGGCGAGAAACAGGCGGAGTTCCAGCAACCGTTCGCCGGCTGGAGTTCGCCGTCGTTCCGGCAGTCCATCGCCTTCAGCCCGGACGGCAAGCTGCTCCTGAGCCACTCGGATGTGTCGCCTGCGCCGGTCGAAAAGCGGGTGAAAGTTTGGAGCTTGGAGACAACCAATCTGGTTTGGGAAGGCGGCCCGAAAAGCTCCGCGATCGCGGAATTTATCGACGCCACGAAAATCCGCATCACCTCCGCGGATGACGGGATCCAAGAACTGGAGCTCCCCTCGGGAAAGCTGATCAATCAGAACGCAAAGATCCCATTCTCGTACGGAGCCGCTTTGCTTTACTCAAGCAACTCCAACTTGTTTTCCCTAGTAGGGCCGGTCATCCGCAAACTGGACCCGGTTAGCGGCAAGCCGTTCTTCGACATCCGCCAGCCGAACCTGAAGGCGATGGACTTCGCGCCGTCGATAAACATGCTTGCGACCGTTTCGCGACGCTCGGATCGAAGCGCGGCGCTGCAATTCTGGAGCAACAATGGGGGCGCGCTCGCGCGCTCCAACATGATCCTCGGCAAATTCAAATCAACGTGGAAAGTCTTAGCGCACCCCGCCACAGGGGATGTCGCGGTCGTTCAGGACAACCTGATGAAGGTGTATAAATTTGAAATGTCGAAACCGACCCAAAGTCTCGCTGTGATGTCAGAGAATGCGGGCCCGACTTTCTCCTACTTGGGAAATGCATCGAGAATCGCGCGGCTTCGCGGGGGGTCGCCGCCTGCGCTGGAGACGCTGGATTTGAAGAAAAAAGACACGGAAAAAGAGCCGCTTTTCTCCTACGGCAATTCCTCCGTCGACCGACAAACAATTGCAGTGAGCAAAGACCAGTCGACTCTTGCGATCAGCGGGACGACCCCGCGCGTGTACATTCACGAGGAGGGAAAACTCAAGGAGTTGTTCTCGGGCAAGCTGGATGGCGTGCCCAAGCACTTTGCCATCAACCCGACCGGGGATCTGATTTGGAGGGGCAGCGCCGTGTATGAGACAACCTCCGGGACTATTCACTGCAAGATTGACCGCAGCGGGATCGAGGTTCCCGCGGAGGGAATTGTGAGTGTCAAATGGATCGGGCCGAGCGGCGTGGCAGAAATCGGTCTTGTGCAGACGCAGAAGGAAGGCGACGCCCAATCGCATCTGGAGCGCGCGATCATCGTGTGGGACGCAAACACCGGAGAAAAACTCAAGACGATCCCTGCCCCCGACGCGGAGGTACTCGCCGTAAATCCATCCGGCCGACTGATCGCGGAGGGCGGCGGCAACATGCGGGTGCGCATCCATAATTTGGAGACAAACGAAGTTGAAAAAGAATTCCGCACCCACGACGGGCCCATCACGGATATCGAATGGCACCCCAAAGGGCAGTATATCGTCACCTGTTCGGAGGATCTGACTGTGCGAGTCTCCGATTACCCGCGGAACATGGCGCTCGTGGAGGAACTGCGCGGGTTTGAGCGCGCGCCGAAGCGTCTCTTCATCTCGCCCGACAACCAGAAGCTTGGAGTCATCACAACCCGCGGGACCAGCGAGAGGGCGGAGATTTACGACATCGAAGCGTTCCGCGTCACCAACCGCTAAGAGGCGATCAAGCGCGCTCGAATCCGCCGGCAGCACCCGGTATCGCACAAGACTGCGTGTAAAAATTCGGGGAATACTCGGAGGGATCATACGCACGATTCCACAGCGGCGAGCTCGCCCCCGAAAGCGGTGGAATCAACCAATCCCAGCGGCCCGTCACCGGCCGACCGGCGGCGGCTTCCTGTTCTTCAAAGCGCAGGTGCAACTCGGACACGGTGTGATGATCCACCATCCGCACGCCCGCCAATTGGAAGGAATGCAGGACCGCGCGGTTCAACTCCACCAGAGCGCGGTCCCGCCACAAGGAAGCCTCGCGCTTCTGCAAAATCCCCATCCGCGCGGCGACTTCGGGCAGCAGATTATAACGCCCGAGGTCCGCGAGGTTGCGCGCCCCGATTTCAGTGCCCATGTACCAGCCGTTGAAAGGCGCGGCCGTGTACTCGATCCCGCCGATCTCAAGGCGCATGTTTGAAACAATCGGCACCGCGTACCAGCGAAGATCCAGATCCCGGAACCACTCAAACTCCGGATGCACCAGCGGCACCTCAAGCACCTCTTCCCTTGGCAATTCAAAACAGTGCAAGGGCGCGCCCGGCCCGGAGATCAACATCGGCAGCGGATCAAACGCCGAGCGCGTCGAGGGCGGACGCCATCCGAGATCGACGCATTTTTGTGTGAACTCCGACTCTGCGGGATCACCCAGAATCTCCCCGTCCTCCGAACGATACCCGGCGTAGCGCACCAACTCGTAATTCCAAATCCGCCAGGGCTCGACGCCCGCACGCTTCGGGGCGAAGACCGTGACCAGCGGACGGATCGCCCCCCCGTTGGTGGCATCGCGCACGTGGGCGACGCAGGCTGCGGCCACGTCCTCGGCGCTGGCGCATTGCCGGGCGTCGCGCACCTCGAGTTGCTTCCAAAAAAAACGGCCCACGCACCGCACGCTATGACGCCACGCAAAACGACATCCCCACAACAATTCGTCGGTGGTGTGCTCGTACATCCCGTGACTGTCAATGTCGCGCAAAACCTCCGCGCGCCTCGCAGCGGAAACACCGGGACCGCCCGGCTCCAGCGCGAGCAAATCCAAAAAAGCCTCCGCCTCCTCCCTCAAACTTTTTGCCTCACGCGAAATCAACCGCGCGTACACCCGCCCCGCAGCGGCCGCCAAACTATCCGCGGAGCCCGCTCCATCGCCAGCGAGAGCGCCTTCGCCCGAAACAGGACAATCGCCGCGTTGCGCGTCCCCGAACATCAAAGTGGCTGAGGCCCCGCCAACCGCCGGCAGGCCGCTCCAGATTCGCCAGGAGATTCCAACGGCGGGTTGAATGAGATTTTCACTAGAGGTAGGGACCGTCCGCGGAAAGCCCCGCGCTTTCCCACTCGCGCAACTCAGCCTCGCGGTTGTGACGGTCGCGGCGCGACTTCTCGATCGCGTACTTGCCCAGCACGAGGCGCAGCGGCGGGCGCTCCGCGGCAACCGCCTGCAGGATGGCTTGCGCAGCCCGCGCGGGATCGCCCGGCTGCCGCCCGTCCATCGATTCGATGAGCTTCCCGAACTTTCCAGCCGTTCCAGCGTACTCCGAGATCTCGCTCTCCACCTTTTCAAGGGAACGCGCGATGAAATCGGTGCGGAACGGACCGGGCTGCACGAGGGTCACCTTCAACCCGAACCCGCGCCCCTCCTGAGCGAGAGCCTCGCTCAAACTTTCCAACGCGCTCTTGGCGGCGCCGTAAATTCCGAACCCCGCGTAGTTGGAAATCACCGCAGCCGCGCTGATATTAACCACATGGCCGCCCTTGTGCGCGCGGAAATGAGGCAATGCCACGCGGATCAACTCAAGCGGCCCGAAGAAATTCACCGCGAAGTTTCGATCGATCTGCTCCTTTGAGCTTTCCTCAATCGAACCGATGAGCCCGTAACCGGCGTTGTTCACGAGCACATCCACCTGGCCGAACGCGGCCACCGCATTCTCAAAAACCGCGGCTGTGTTCGAGAAATCAGTCACGTCAAACTCCATCGCGCGGCACGTGTCCGGGAACTGGTCGACGAGACCCGAGAGACCCTCCTGTTTTCGCGCGGTGGCGATGACTTTGTCCCCGTCGTTCAGGGCGGCAAGTGCCAGTTCGCGTCCGAAACCGCTTGAACATCCAGTGATGAACCAAACTTTGTTAGACATGCCCTTACCTACACTCATCCGGCGCCCGAAGGCACGGCTGAATTTTCCGTTTCACCGCAATTTTACCGCTCTGATTCCCCTTGAAAAAACGCCCCCCTCAGCCCTGCGGATCCTCCTCACCCCTGCGGATTCCACCTCAACCCCAGGGACCTGCGGTGTCACCGGAGCCGACGCCCCTCAAAGCGGCCTCGACTGGGAAACCCAACCGCACAGCCAGAGCCGCAGGTGCTCCGGGATCCCGTCCTCCCGATGCGCCACGGCCACGAGGCAGCCCGTCCCGCCGAACACCGACAGGCCGCCCTTGGCGCCGTGCAAAGTCACCGAGCAAAACCCGTCCTGCGCCCCGCGCACCTGGATCCCGCCCTCCAGCATCCGCTCAAGGCGCAAACGCATCCCCGAGTCATCCGCCGCGAAACCGAGTTCGCCGGTTTGCATCACCCCGCCGGACTGCCAGAGGGCGAATCCGCGGACGTCCACGAACCGCGATAGCGACATCCCAAGCTCCTCGAATCGGTGCGCATCCACGCCGACCGACAAGCCTTCCGGATTCACGGTCGCGGGCATCGACTGCGCGCGCTCTGTTTCGGCGGGCGCCGCCGAGCGGCGCGGCGCGTCGGCGACGAAGGCGGACTGCTGTCCCACGGACTGTTTCGAAACAGGTGCGGGCGCCTCTCCGCGCGGCGGGACTGCGGAAGCTCCGGGGGCCGTTGCATTTTGAAATTCGGGGAGCGTTTCCGCGTACGCCGCGAGAATCCTGCGCAGCCTGGGATTCGGCGCTGCCGGAGTCGCAGGCGTTTCATGAACGGAAACGCCCTGATCCGCGCCCCCCTGCCCCGCCTCCTCACTGCGAGCCAGCAAATCGTTGAAGCCCGCGTTCCGCTCGCCCGCACTCACGCGCGGAAGGCGCACTTTTTGAAGCGCCTTGGAGGTCTCGCGCATTTCATCCGGGCTTTCATTTTGCGGGGCGGCATCCTCTTCCGAAACAGCGAACGTGGTGCGCTCCGAAATTACCTCGCTCACAGCGTCCACGGGCAAAGCCGCAAGATCCGCCTCCGGATCCTTCAAAAACTCCATCGGCAAATCCACCCCCGGATCCGCCTCCTGAATGCCGGGATCGCGGAAAACGCTGGGATAATGTTTTGCCAAATACCGCAGTGAATACGCCTGAGGCCGCTCACCGCCCGCCGACAAGAGCGCCTGCGGCGGCAACACGATGACCTGGGCATCCACCCCGTCCATCGCGCGCCGCCATCTCACCGGGGTGCGCGAAAAAATCTCCTCGATTGAAACCGACCTCCCGATGGGCGCGGGCGCTGCGGCAGACCCCGATGAAAGGGCCACCTCCGGCGCAAACTCCGCCGGTTGCGCGCCGGGCGCCGGCTCCGCGTCATCGATCCGCTCGAACACCACTTCGTCCGCGGAAATTGCGGTGCGACCAAAAAGCGATTGAAGCCATCGACGTAAAACGCCCATGCCCCACTCTTAAATGGCAAACCGCCCGATACAATCAATCCTTCAATCCCGGGCCGCACCCGCGCGACTACTCCAAACGACGCCACCCCCCGCGCCAACGCATTGCGCGACTCTTGAGGCACGTGAGAGGTGAGGGACCGATGGACCCGTCATCACTTCGCAACCGCCCCCTTGGGAACGAGCGCGGCCAGCCTTTCCTTGACCTTCTGCAACCCCTCCTCCGTGACCGGCCCCGCGACCCGCGTGAGGATTTGCCCGGCTTTGCTTACAACCAAAACCTCGATGTCCGCCCCGGGCATGAAAATCGCCCCCACCGTCTCTCCCGTCCAATCCATGAGCACGGGCCACTCGGAGCCCTTCTTCACCATCGCGCGCACCGCAGGACGGAAAATTCCCGGAATCCCATGCACATCCGCCAATCCGATGATGTCCACCGATTCGCCAAAGGCCGCGCGCACGGGTTTCACCCACTTGTTGATCTCACCGGTGCCTTGCCTGCCGGCGATCACCAGAAAACCGGGGCGTTCCCGCGGGAATTGAATCGATTGCGCGCGCGCGTGCTGGTCCTCCAAATGCATGCTGGGGCAACGCTGCGCCTGCACCGAGTCCGCGCCATCCGCAACGACACCAAAAAACAAACAAAACATCGCGGCATTCGCCGCCGCCTTGGACACGCTTCTCGCAACCGTCCGCCCCCGCCATCCGACGGGCATCCCGAGAACTGTCCGGATCGCGCCGTACCATTGGTTGAGCAGCAGAAAGAGGACCGCGAACGGCTGCAGCAGCGCGATCGGGAGCGGCTGAGAAAACCAGGCCGATACGACGGCCCGCGCCCCGATTCCGAGGCCCGTCGCTGCAAGGGCCCAGTACGCCCAGTCTCCGGAAAATCCACCGAAGAGGCCGCCCGCCAGCAAGCTCAGGAAAGGCACCACCTGTCCGAAGAACAAAAGCCCGCTCATGGGCAAAACCGACTTCGGCGAAGCCAACCCTTCGTGCGCGTTTTTGGCGAATCCGTCCCAAACCTCGCGCACCCCGCGGTACATCCGGCACGAACACAAATCCTGCGCATCGAACAGTTCAGTTGTCTTCCCCGCCGCCCTGAACAGACGGGTCAGCGTGATTCCCTCGTGAAAACTTCCGCGCACCGCCGCGTGGCCGCCCATCTCTCGATAAACCGAAGCGCGGAACGCCATCAACTGCCCGCAGCCCGCCGCAAAACCAGGGTCGCGGGTTTTACGCATCGCATCGATCGGCAAAAAACCAAGGAGCACAAAATGAATCATCGGAACGATCAGCTTCTCAAAAAAAGTGTCGGTCCGCTGCAGGGGAACCCCCGAAAGCAGATCCAAATCCCGCCTAAGGAACGCCCCCGCGATCCTCCAAAGCGCATCGCTGCGCCGCAGCCTGACGTCGGCGTCAAGAAAGACGAGCACATCCCCCTTCGCGGCCTCCGACAATCGCTGGCAAGCATGCTGTTTGCCGGCCCACCCGGCAGGCAATCCCACCCCGCTCAGCAACCTCACCCGCGCGTCGTTCAACTCGAAAGATCGCACCACCTGCGCAGTCCGGTCCGTCGAACCATCATCCCACACCAGCACCTCCAAATCGACACTCTCGCATCGCAACACCGATTCCAGAATTTGCCGGATGTTTTCCTCCTCGTTTCGAGCAGGCACCAGCACCGAAACCGAGGGCACGGTACGCACCGCAGGCTGTCCGAGCGGCCGGTAGAGAAAAACATTCCGGGCCATGATCACCACAGGCAATGCAGCCGCCATGCAGCAAAACATCATCAATGTTTCTCTCCACTCGGGTGGGATGGCGGATATCGGGTCCATAAAAGGCGCCTCAGCGCTCCACATGGTTCACCTGCACGCGGCGTCCCTGCAAGACTCCCTTCACCCGGCGCCAGAAATCATAGGCAAACGTCGTTCCTCCGGCGCCCTCCAGCAACACCTCCCACTCCGTCCCCGATCCGCCAAGAACGTCCGCCCTCAATGCATCCTGCAAACTTTCAAGGCCGGCCTCCAGCGCGGCATTGGCGCACGCCGCCGCGGGCAACACGGACTCCTCCGCCCCGCCGGCCCATTTTGCCAGAACCGATCCCGGAACCGGCACACCGAACCTCGCGTGAATCTCCGGCAACCGTTCCTGCCCAAATCCGTATTCCAGCGCCAACGGAACAAAGTGCGCGTCCGGAAGGCGCGCGGCCAGATGCGACAACCCAGGAGCGAAGCGCACCGGTCTTTCGCGCACATCGGCGAAGCGGCCTTGCGGGGTCAGCCACAGGACCGTTTCGGGTGTTGAAAGCAGCCCCTGCGCAATCCGCAAAAAACGCCGCGCCCCAGCCGCGGTGCCCTTCTCCACCCCGAAGAGCCCGATCCATTTGAATAAGCCGTACCGGGCGATCTGCGCGTCATCGATCGGCCCGAAGTGCCGGTGCGCGGACAGAAACCGGCGGGCAAGCCAGAACGCGATCAAGGGATCCCACCAGGACGCGTGGTTGAGGTAAACCACCAGCGGCCGCGGACCATCCGACGACGGACGCCACCCGCGCGCGCTGAGTCGCACGGCTCGAAACTGACCCCGCAGCATCCAGCCCACGTATTTCGAAAATCCGCGCACAAACCACGGCCGCACGCCGGCTCCCACCGCGGTCCAATCACGCTGATCACTCGCACTCATTCTGGGGTGTCCAAAAACCGCGCGCCCGCAACGCGCCAAGGCACGGTCCCAACCGAGCTACGCGACCGCGCCCGCCCTCGCCTTCTCGCAAACCTCGTCGGCGTCCAGCGCGTCGGCCGCAATCCAGCCGCTCATGAGCGCCATGGGCATCCCGGGCCCGGGATGCGCCGAGCCGCCCGCGAGGTACAGCCCCGCGATATCCGGACTGCGGTTGCTGGGCTTGATTGTCCCCGTGAAACGCCCGTGGCTCGCCAGCCCGTAAATCGCACCATTGAGCACCTGGTAGCGGTCATGGATATCCTGCGGAGTCAGCACGCGCTCCGTGACTATCCGCTCCTCGATATCCGGCATCCCGCCGGTTGTCCGCAGCTTTTCCAAGATCACCCTGCGGTACTCGGGAAGCATCCGGCTCCAGTCGTGGCGCGGCCGCAAAAACGGAGTGTGGACGAGCACATAAAGCGCTTCACCCCCCTCAGGCGCAACCTCGGGCTCCGTGGACGAAGGCGCGCACACGTAGCATGTCGGATCCGGCGCGGGTTCGCCATCCTGGTAGATGGCCTTGAACTCCGCGTGGGGATCCTCGCTGAAGACAAAATTATGGTGCAGGAGGTGTTCGTAGCG
This sequence comes from Chthoniobacteraceae bacterium, assembly GCA_044375925.1. Classification (GTDB taxonomy): domain Bacteria; phylum Verrucomicrobiota; class Verrucomicrobiia; order Chthoniobacterales; family Chthoniobacteraceae; genus Chth-196. The sequence continues at coordinate 16,600 of JBILLT010000046.1, forward strand.
CTTCTTCAAGCCGAGATACATCACCACGCCCGAACAAGCGGGCTCGTAATTCTTGCGCCTCTCAAAACGCGTCCCCACCTTGCCTCCAATCAGGTCGCGATGGGTCCGCACGGTATCCCGGTTGGACACGACGGCAGCCGCGTGGACGCACTCGCCGTCGCTTGTTTCAACGCCAACCGCACGCCCCTGCTCCACTAAAATCCGGCGCACTCCCGTCCCCGTGTGGATCTCGACTCCGAGCTCAACGGCGAGTTTCCGGAGCGCCTCCGGCACGGCAGCCGTGCCGCCGATCGGATAAGACACCCCTTCGCTGGACTGCATGTGCGCGATCCCGCAGAGCACGGCCGGCGACTGCTCGGGGCACGAGCCCACGTACTGCGTAAAATGATCCAGCATCTGCGCAACGCGCTCATCCGAGACATACGAGCGCAGCAACCCGGAAACCGTGCGACCCAACCGGATGGAAAACACGTCCGAAAGGGAGCCCGAGGTGAAGAGTTCATCGGGCTTGAACATGTCGGCGAACCCGCCCACGGGTTTCCAGAAAAACACGCGGTTGGAGATCTCCGACTGCTTCTGCGATAACGCCAGAAAACGCCGGAACCCGTCGCCTCCCTTCGTGCCCGGAGCAAACGCCTCGATGTTCTTGGACATCTCCGCGACATCGGCAACCAGGTCCAGCGTGGTGCCATCTTGGAAAAAACTTCGCCACTGCGGATCCAGCTTCACGAGTTTCAACACCGATTCGAGAGGCCGTCCGGCTTCGCCAAAAATGCGGCGCAACACCGAGGGAACCGTGACAATGGTGGGCCCCATGTCGAAGCGGAAGCCCTTGTCGCGATGCACCGCGGCCTTCCCTCCGACCCAGGAGTTGCTCTCAAAAACGCGAACGCGGTAACCGCGGGCCGCAAGCGTGCACGCCGCGGCAAGCCCGCCGAGTCCTGCGCCGATCACGGCCACCGTTTGCGAGTCATGGTTCGTCATATATTCACCCTCCGTTGCGAGTTGGTCATTCAGTCCTGTTTTTTATTTCGATTTTGAAAGCCGCCGCGCGAATGCACCGCGCGAATGCATTTGGCGCCACTGCCGGAAGCCGAGCCTCGCGGCGGACGACAAAGCACGCACCCGCCCGAAGAACGTGCCTCCGTGCAAAACCCTGATCAGCGCCAGCAGCAATGCGGGCGGCGGCGTCTCTCCCGAAAGGTGCGGCGGAATCCCGCCGCGCCTGGCCTGCACCACCTTCACACGCGTCATCGCCAGCAAACCCTCCGCGCCCCGGGTCACCCCGTGACCGCTGCGCAAACTCCCGCCGAACGGAACCCGAGGATCGGCCGTGGGAACGATCACATCGTTCACCACGATGCAACCAGCGCGGATGTTCGACGCCAAATGCTCCGCGGCTGATTCGCTGCGCGTGAAAATCGTGGCGCCCAGCGCGTAGGGGCAAGCGGCGTCCGCCGCAATCGCCTCCGCATCGTCCGCGACATGCATGACGCTGAGCACTGGAAAGAAAAAATCGCCGTGAAAAATCGCCGCTGATTCCGAATCCACAAAAGCGACCACCGGGGTGCTCGGATGATGCAGGTCGCCACCGTCCGCGCCTTCGAGAAATCGCACGCCCGCGGCCCGCGCCCGCGACAACACGGCCGCGAGTCGCACACGGTCCCTCTCCGCCACCGGCGACCGGGGAAGCGATGCCACGGTTTCCGAAAGAACGCGCTCAAATTCAGCCGCGGCCTTCCGCGCCACAAACACCCTGCGCGGAGCGATGCAAGTGCGGCTGGCATTGAACCCCAGACCGAAACGAAGCGCCGCGCCCACCCGCGGCATCTCGGCGTCTTCGCGCACGAACATCGCGTCGCATCCGGAGAGTTCCGCGACCAAGGGGACCGCCCGGCCGCCGAGCGCCCCAGCCACGCGTACGCCTACGTCGTAGCTGCCCGTAAAAAAAACCTTGTCCAAATCCTGATCGACCAGTTCCCTGCCTTTATCCTCGGAGTCGCACAAGACGTGCAGAATCCCGCGCGGCAGCCCGCATTCCAGCAAAAGGGATGCGAAAGAGCGGGCCACCCCAGCACACCCGCCCGCGGGCTTCCAAACCACGGCGTTCCCCGCGACAAGCGCCTGCAACACCTGCACAGCACCCAAAAAAAGAGGGTAATTCGAGGGCGAGATCACCCCGACGACCCCGAGGGGTTCACGGCGGATTTGCCCCTCGACGCTGCCCAACCAAACCGGCTTTCCCGCGGATCCCAACACCGTGGTCGCAAGGATGCGCTCTGCGTTCCGCTCCAAAAACCGGCACGCCTCCATCAGCGGGAGCAACTCCGCAGCGAGCACCTCTGAAACGGAGTGCCCAGGGCACGAACCCTCGACCGCAAGATCGCCCGCGCGGTCGGCAAGCCGAGCGCGGATCCGACGCAAAATCGCGAGTTTCTCACCGATCGCGTACTTCGCCCACACCTTCTGGGCGGCGCGGGCGAACGCAACGACCTGCCCAACGCCCTCGAAATGGTCATCGGCCAGCAACCTTGCCGCCGCAACCCCGCCATCCCGCCGGCCCTGCCCGCCCGGCTGGTTCCCAAGGTTTATCGCCGAGCTTGCGGTGGGGAGCGCATTCACGCGGCGGACCCTTTCACCAGCCGCGTCATACGCGCCACAAGCGTCATACGCGGCAGTTGCGCGCCGCGACGCGGCAGTTCGCGAACCAAAGCGGGAACCCGGACACCGACGCCGTCGGAGGCCGCGGTTCTCCGGTCATTCCTCCGGTCATTCGTACGACCCTTTCGCCCGGGACCCGTCCGAAAACCACCAGAGCCACCACAAGCCGACGCCTCGCGAAAAGAACCATACGCGGTCCCCCCGGACGCGAATGATCCTCTGAACGAGGCGGCGGCTGGTAGCGGCCTTAGTTTTCGTTCTCGGCAAACCATAGGAATTTTATCTGAAAAATCTAGCAATAAAAAGAAAGATGCAGGGTTGTCTTGATTCCGCTCCCCTCTTAACGCCCCCCGGCGAACTGGCCGACCGGAGTCCTCGCCGCAAGCGCGCCCCACTCCTCAATCCGTTTGCCGGATTCGACTTCCGAAAAACCATCGGCAGCGCCGCCGCGTGAACCTCCCGGAAACGCGATGCCAAAGTCCTCGCACATCAACCGCGCCGTGATCCGCGCACCCTCATAAATGACGGGAAGCCCGCTTCCGGGGTGCGTGCCTCCACCCACCAAATACATTCCATCGATATCTTCAAACCGGTTCCTCGGCCGGAAATGCAGCATCTGCGTGAGCGAATGGGCGAGGTTGAACGTGGCCCCTTTGTGAATGTTGTAACCGGACTCCCAATCCGCGGGCGTGACCATCTTTTCATAACGAATGCCGCGGGATATTCCCTTGAATCCGAGAGCCTCAGCCTTCTGCAGAAGCCGCGCGCGGAAGCCGGGAGCCTCGCGCTCCCAGTCGATGTTGGCCGTCCGGTGCGGCACGGGGGCGAGCAGGTACAGAGCGCTCTGTCCCTCGGGAGCGAGCGAACCATCGGTCACGCAGGCGTTCTGGACGTAGAAGGAGGGGTCGCTCGGCAAAACCTTCAGGTCCTCGATTTCGCGCAGGTTGCGGCGGTAATCGGAGGAGATCTGGATGGTATGATGCGGCATCTCGCCGAAATTGTTCTCCACACCGAGATACAGCATGAAGGTGGAGCAGGAGAACTGCTTGGAATCGAGCTTTTCATCCGTCCAGCGCTCCCGCTTTTCATTCGGCACCAGCGCGCGCATCGCGTGAGCAAAGTCCGCGTTGGTGACCACCGCATCGGCCGCATAACGCGCCGCGGCAGTGCGCACGCCCACCACGCGCCGGCCCGCAAAATCCAGCGAAGTCACGGGTTCGTTCAGGCGGATTTCCACGCCGAGACGCTGCGCCACGCGCGCCATCGCCTGGCTCACCTCCCCGCATCCGCCCATGGGGTGCCAAACGCCGTACTCGTACTCAAGGTAGCTCAGGATGCTGAACAAACTCGGACACCGGAACGGCGACATGCCAAGGTACTTGCTTTGGAAACTAAAGGCGAGCCGCACCCGTTCATCCGAAAAAAAGCGGTGCAAATACCCGTCCACCGACTCCCATGGCCGGATGTGCGGCGCGGAGGCCAGCACCTCTTTCGCCAGCAGACTGCCCCAGCCGAGGAAAGGCCGCTCCAAACACGAACGAATGCTCCCGAACTTCTCGCGGTTGTCCCGGATGAAGCGCCTGAACCCGGCGGCGTCCTCGGCGCAAATCGCGGCGATCTGCGCCTCCATCAAGTCCGCGCGCGGCGTGGCGTCGATCTTCCCTCCGTCGGAAAACTGGATGCGATACTGCGGGTCGAGGCGGACCATCTCCACCTCTTCCCGCAAACTTGTGCCGGCGGTGCGGAGGATTTGGTCAAGGATCTGGGGGTAGAGAAAGAAGGTCGGGCCGAGATCGAACCGAAAACCGTTTTCCTCGATCGAGGAAGTCCGGCCGCCCACCGTCCCCATGCGCTCAAGCACCACCACGCGGGCGCCCGCAACCGCGAGCTGGATGGCAACTGCGAGCCCTCCGGGCCCCGCGCCCACGACGATGACTTCTTTTGGCTTAAGCATTCGAGTATTGAGAGTGTTGAGGAGTTTGTGGGTTGATTTCCGTTTCAGACCAGGCTTCGTAACCCACTGCCGCAGGATCCGGCGCCGAACGGGCGCCAAACGGGCGGCAGAGCCCGCCGTCCCGCGGGACGGAATCGCAGGCTGCGGATTGGACTTTGTGAGGGATGGGAAACATCAGCGGCAGATTCGCAAAAGTGCTTTTTGAAGGATGAGCCAGCTTTTACAGCGGTGTTTTCAGTCCGCAGGCTCGGGCCACGCACCAGCCTTTGAACGCCTCGAACAGCATGAACACGCCGCTGCCCGCAAGCGCTACGGCAGGAATCGGGAGGTCGCGCAAAAACCACGCACCCGCAGCGCAACCCATACCGCACGCTCCCCGCGCAATCCGCCCCGCAGTTCCAATGTTTGGAGAAAAGAAACCCATAGTGAGAAGTGACGTACGTTGATGTAAATGCCCCGCCCCGCATCGTCGATCCCAGCGCGAGGCCAACCCGCGCGGAACGTTGAATGCGCATGACCGGTAGCGGTTCCGCCGGAGTTTGGCACCCTTCGGGCACCCTTCAGGCACCCACCGGAAGCCGTTCGCAGGCGACGCTGCACATTTCCAGAATCGTTCAATGTCTAACTTTCGTCAAGCGTGCCCCGATAAAAAACCTCGAAATCTATACAAATCTTGAACAGCATTCCTCCAAGGGTATCTTCAAACCAGCATGTCGGCGATCGCCTCAATCCATACGGCGGCAACTCGAACCGGGTTATCCACCCACACCATCCGCGCGTGGGAGCGGCGCCACCATGCAATCGACCCGTCCCGATCCGTCGGCCGCCACAGGCTGTACTCGGAGGCGGACATCCGGCGCCTCGGCTTGCTGGCGGAAGTCTCTCGGCTCGGACACGGCATCGGCAAGATCGCAAGGCTCAGCAACGTGGAGCTTTTGGAGATCATCGAAGGCGAAGCCGCATCGGTGCGGGAGCCGGGCGCCTCACCCGCAACTGATGCGCCCGAAGCCACTCCAGCCAACGCTCCAAGCGCGAATGGCCGTTTAACTCCCGACATTGGGGAGCCCTTCCGAGTGAAGTGCCTGGCGGCGGTTTCGGAACTCGACACCTGCCGGCTTGAGGCGGAGCTGCAGGAGGCGCAGATCACGCTCGGGGACCTGGGTCTCCTGCGGTTCGTCGTGGCACCGCTTGCGGAGCAGATCGGCGAGCAGTGGCGTGTGGGCGTGCTCACGATGGCGCAGGAGCATTTTTTTTCGAATGTCGCCAAGATTTTCATCTGGAACCTCACCCGCCAGTACCACACGGACGCGCAGGCGCCGCGCATCGTCGTGGGGACCCCGTGCGGCCAGTTGCACGACATGGCCGCGCTCATGGTTTCAGCATGCGCTGCAAACCTTGGATGGAACGTGGCCTTCGTCGGACCGAACCTGCCCGCCCATGAACTTGCCGGCGCGGTGCGCCGCTTCAACGCGCAGTGCCTTGCGCTGAGCCTCACTTATCCCGAAGACGACGCGAGATTGTCCGAAGAGTTGCTCAAAATTCGGCAACTGCTCCCGGAGGAAGTCCACATTCTTGTGGGCGGACGCGCCTCCCGAAACTACCACAAAGCCCTCACTCTGATCGGCGCCCGCCAAGCCTCGTCCCTCGATTCCCTTTTCGCGGACCTTGATTCGATGCGGCGTCCGAGGGAATCAAACGGATTCGACTCGGAGCACTGATCTCGGCGAAGCCGAAGCGCCACCCGCACTCCGACGACGCCCACAGAACGTCCCCGCTTTCGCGGTGTCATCCCGCCGGGCAAAATGGACCCCGGGTCCGGCCCGGCGGCGTACGGCTTGCGCGCCCTGCGCGACGGTGCCAGCCTTCAGCACAATCCTCCCATGAAACTGCCTTCCCGCGCATTCGCGTCCGTCCTATTCACCCGCACACAGCATGCGACTCGTCTGCTCGCGCCAGCGCTTGCGCTGGTGGCCGTGCTCGCAGTGAGTGTGGCGCCGTCCGACTGCGTTGCCGCCAACGACGCCGCAAAGCCGAACGTGCTGCTCATTCAAGCCGACGATGCCGGCTGGGGGGACTACAGTTTCAACGGGAACACCACAATCCGCACGCCGCACATCGACTCGATCGCGCAGAACGGAGTCGCGCTGGATCGCTTTTACGTTTGCCCGGTGTGCTCGCCGACGCGGGCGGAACTGCTGACGGGCCGTTACCACCTGCGCTGCGGAGTAACGGGCGTGTCCCTCGGGCAGGAGCGCCTCAACCTTGACGAAAAAACCTTCGCCAACCATTTCAAGGCCGGGGGATACGCAACGGGCGCGTTCGGTAAATGGCACAACGGAAGTCAGTGGCCCTATCACCCAATGGCCCGCGGATTCAACACGTACGTCGGCCACACCTCGGGACACTGGGGAGAATACTTCGACCCCCCGCTGGAGCACGAAGGCCGCATGCAGCGTGAGAAGGGGTACATCGCCGACATCTGCACCGACTACGCGCTGGGCTTCATCGAGAAGAACAAGGACAGGCCGTTTGTGTGCTATGTGCCGTTCACCACCCCGCACTCGCCTTGGGCGGCGCCGAAGGAAAATTGGGAGCATTTTAAAGACAAAAAACTCGCGCAGCAGGCAACTGATCCCGCGCAGGAAGATCCGAGCCAGACGCGCTGCGCGCTGGCCATGGTTGAAAATCAGGATGCGAATGTGGGCCGGCTTCTTGCAAAACTCCGGGAGCTGAAACTCGCGGAAAACACGATCGTGGTGTACATCTCCGACAACGGACCGAACAGCGCGCGCTGGAACGGCGGGATGAAAGGGAAAAAATCTTCGACCGACGAAGGCGGCGTGCGCTCCCCGTGCTTCATCCAGTGGCCGGCGAAAATCAAGCCCGGGCGAACGCTGCCGGAAATCAGCGGCGCAATCGATCTTCTGCCGACCCTCGCGGGACTGGCCGGCGTGCAGATCCGGGGCGGAAACGCATTGGACGGCCGGGATCTTTCAAAACTTCTCCTCGGGCAAGCCATGGAGCCCATGAACCGCATCATTTTCTCAAGCTGGGGAGGCAAAATCAGCGCGCGCACGCAGCGCCACCGGCTCGACAGCGAGGGGCACCTGTTCGACATGCAGACCGATCCCGGCCAAACCACGCCGATCGAATCCGCCCTTCCCGAAGTCCAAAGCCGCCTGCAGCAGGCCGTGCAAGCATGGAAAACGGAACTGCCCCGGAACGCGTTTCCCGCAAAAGAGGCGCGCGCCAAAAAAGGCCCTGCCGTCGATGCTCGGCCTTTCACCGTCGGATACCGCGAGTTCCCGATCACCATGCTGCCCGCACGCGACGGCGAGCCGCTCGGGAATGTCAAACGCAGCAGCCAGGCGCCGAACTGCTCCTATTTCGTGAACTGGAACAGCACGGATGACCGGATTGAATGGAATGTCGAAGTGGCGACCACGGGGGTGTACCGCGCGTCGGTGGACTACACCTGCGCGGCGGGCGACGAAAACTCGGAAGTGGAATTGAGCTTCAAGGGCAGTTCCGTGCGGACCGTTGTCAGCCCGGCGTGGGATCCGCC
>JBILLT010000112.1:0-6381 GCA_044375925.1 Chthoniobacteraceae bacterium
TTCGAAAGCTTCCGGTCTCGCGCTTGCGTGCGAGATCAAAAGGCTGGCGCTTGCCAACACGGTCAGAGAACGGGTGATGCAGGGGTAGGGGGGGAGTTGCATCCGCCTTTTCAAGCGTGGAGCGCCGAGGAGCGCAAGGCGGCATGCAAGAATCTCCAAAGTGAGATGCCGTCTTCTCCCCCCCGGGGGGATCACGGCGAGGCCGCCTTATAAAGCACGGCGAGGCCGCCTCATGAAGCACGGCGAGGCCGCCTTCTAAAGCAAACGCGGAGGCTGATCGGCCTTCGCGTACGCGTAGCGGCCGATCAGTTCGGTGGAGTGGTAGGCGTCGAGCCCGTTGGTCGTCAGAATTCCGGCCCCTGCCAAATCAACATATCCGTCCGGATGCAGGATTTCCTCGGGAACCTCCGCCCAAAGCAGGTTGCAGATCACCAAAATCGTTCCGTTGATTTTCAAGGTGTGCTCCTCCGCGAGCGAAAGGGCCGCCCGCACGGGGCTTTCGCCGACAAAGGGCGCGTCAAATCCGTTGATGTAAACCGAAGTCAACCCCGCGCCTCTGAACTCGCTGAAGTCCGCCGCATAACGTGCCGACGTCTGGTGTGCCGCCGCTGCCTGCTCAGCCGGGATCAGATTCAGCGTGGCTTTTCCGGTATCCCGCAGGTTGGAGAGCGTGTGTCGCTCAACGGAATCCGGCCTGAACACAATCCCCAGCAGCGCGGGCGCCGCGCCAAGATGCACGAGTTGCGAAAAAATCGAAACGTTTTCCTGTCCGCCGGATGAACGGGTGCCGATCAGCGCCGCGCTTTTGAATCCCGAAAGACTGTTCACAAAAGTGGCCCGCCACCTGCGGTCCAGCTGTTCCCATTCGGGGTTCCCAAAATTGAAGTGTTTCATAAGCGGAGGCGGTCGAAAGGCGGGCGGTCTGGATGGTTCACGCGGAGGTAGACGCTTCGAGCTGTTTACTTCACAAAGCGCAGGATGAGTGGAAAGCGGAAAAGCTTTCCATCGCTTGCGCGAATCGCCCCGACCACCGCTCCAATGATGTTCAACACGTAAAGCACGCCCAGAAAAAACGGGATCGCAAAAATTCCCAACACGGTCACCGCCAGCAGCAGGCATCCCAACGCCGAATACAGCGCCATCGAAATCTGGAAGTTCAGCGCCTCTTTCCCGTTCGCATCAATCGCCGGATGATCGTTGCGTTTCACAAGCCACACCAGCAGCGGGCCTGCCAGGTGCGCGATCCACGGAAGAAAACACCCGGCCAACCCGCTCAGATGGCAGAACATCCCCCAAGTTCTCGCGTGCTTCTCATCGGCATCGATGAACACGCGATTGGGCAACGGAGGAGGCGACGCGCTGTCCGCCGCGTTGTTTTGTGGATCCATAACACGTGAGAGTAGAAATACTCCGTCCGATTAAGTCAGCATCAAATCCCTGAATTCCAGATTCCTCCGCGCCACGGCCTTTCATTCGGGCAATTTTGCCATTCGGTCGGCGCGGAACGGCCCGATGCCCCCGATGCCCCGCCGGCAACCCCACGGCTCAGGCCTGCACGCCGGTTTTTTCAAGAATACCGTCAGGCTTCCTCAAGGGTGGATGCCAACCGCGCCGCACTGCTTCCCGACGCCGCAATTCAGGCGGCGCTCGGAACCGTTCGCATCAGTTGAATCCCGATCGCGCACAGGTCGTCCGGAAAGCTTCTGCCGCCGGTGAATTCCTCCACTTCGCGCACCACTTCCTCCACCAGAGCTTCGGGCGGGAGATCCGCGTGCTTTGACACAACCTCCCGAAGCTGCTCTTCCGTAAAAAGGTTCGACTCCGCGTTCTCCACTTCAAATAGACCGTCCGTGTACAAAAAGATCAGATCTTCGGCCACCAGATGGCTCGAGTGGTTCCGATACTGCGCGGTTGGAAAAATCCCAAGCGCCGGGCCGCGCTCGCTGGCTCGCCCCATCGGGCTGATCGAGTTTGTTTCGCTGTGGTGCACGAGCAGCGGGCAGGGGTGCCCCGCGTTTGAAATCGTCACCGCACCCGAGTCCAAGTCAATGGCCAGGGCGCACGCCGAGGCGAACACCAGGTTCTCGGACTTTTCGAAAATATGGCAGAGCGCCCGGTTCATTTCGCTCAGCAGAAGTCCCGGATCCCCGGCTTTCTCGCGCAACTGATCCTCGATCGCCCTGAGCATTGCAGTCACCAGCGCCGCGCGCACCCCGTGCCCCATCACATCGCAGATGAAGACGCACACCTTCGTGTCTGAGATCCGCGTGATGTTGTAGCAGTCACCCCCCACGACGTGCGAGCAGCGGTACACGCTGCCGATCCGTACCGCGCTCTCCGAGGGGGGGCTGTTGCGCGGGATGGCTGGGAAATTGTGCGGAAGCAGCGCCACCTGCAACTCCTGCGCCATGCGCAGGTCCGCTTCAATCATCTCGTTTTTCTCCCGCAGTTCACGCGTCCTTTCCATCACCCGTCTTTCCAGATCCACATTGCAGGCCACGACTTCCGCCCGCGCCTTCTCGAGCGCCTCCTGCTTCTCAACGTCCCTCATCGCCCGATCCAGCGCCGGCACCAGCCGTTTCAGTCGACCCTTCAACACAAAGTCCGTCGCACCCGCCTTTAAAAGGTCCACCGCCGCCTCGTCCCCCAGCGCGCCCGAGATCATGATGAACGGAAGATGGGGATCCAGCTCGCGCGCGATCCCAAGCGCCGTGCCCCCGTTGAAGGACGGCAACCGGTAGTCCGCGAACACCGCGTGCGGCTTGAATTCCCGGAGCGCATGCCGGAACGCCTCTTCCTCCTCCACCTGCTTCATGTGGTAATCCAGCCCGTTCAACCTCAGCTCCGCTTCAAGCAGTTCGGCGTCCAGCGCAGAGTCCTCCAGCAGCAATATCCGAATCGGTTCACCCGGTAGCCTCATAGTATTCTGCACTATATTCAGGAATCCCGAGGCTGCCTTAAAAAGTGATCAAATCCGCCTCCGCTCCGCGTATTTCATTCGACACCGCCCCCCTCGGTGAACGCGCCCCACGCGCTTCCTCCATCTCTCACCCGAATGATCCATCCCCTACATTCGATCTCCTAAATTCCAACGCCATCATTTCATTCCCACATTCCCAACCGCCGCCAAGCCGCCCCGCAGACCGGCCCAACCCGCAACCCTTCATCGGTTTCTCTCAAGCGTATCCATGCCGCCGCGGCACGGGCTGGGTTCCGACGGCCGGTGGCTTCAAGATGGCGCCTCCGTAGCATTCTAGGTTCGTCGTCGTTTTCCGCCGTTTGTCGGTGCCGAATTTCGCGCGTGCCCGCGCGCTGGGTCTCCATTTTTTATTCAACGCCTTGCACTCCTTTCCGGTTGATTTTCGTAAAACTCTCGCGCGCCGCCTTCAGCTTCGCCGGGTCCCGTGGAATCCGTTCGATCCCCGGCGGCGGCTCATTGATAATCCCCCAGAATAGTCCGAGCTGTTTGATGGTCGCGACGAACTCCAGAAAATCCACCGGCTTGACCACATAGGCGCTCGTGCCGAGCGCATAGCTCGTCAGCAGATCCTTCTCCTCGCGCGACGAGGAAAGCATCACCACGGGGATGATTTTTAGACCCGGGTCCGCCCTCATCTCCCTCAGCACCTGCAGTCCGTCCACTTTGGGCAGCTTGACATCCAGCATCACCACCACCGGCAAGCCCTGGGGGCGGCCCGCGAATTTCCCCTCGCTTCTGAGGTATTCCAGCGCCTCCTCCCCGTCGTTCACCACCACCACTTCGTTTGCCAGCCCATACTCTTCGAGCGCCGTGAGCGTGAGCTCGATATCGTTCGCGTTGTCTTCAACAAACAGGATTCGCTTTGTCACACTCATGCTGTTAATTCGTTGCGGCAGGCGGCTTCCCCTGCGATCAGTTGCGGCGATTTTGGAAGGGTGAAAAACAGGGTGGTTCCCTGGTCCACCGCGGAATCCGCCCATACCCTTCCACCGTGGATGGCGACAATCCGGTGGACGTTCGCAAGACCCACGCCGTACCCCTCAAAGTCTCTCTCGCTGTGCAGTCTTTGAAACACGTGGAAAAGCTTCTCCGCGTACTTCATATCGAAACCGACTCCGTTGTCCTTCACGAAAAACTCCCACTCGTTCCCCTTGTCCGCGGCGCCGATCTCAATGCGCGCAAGCTCCCGGACCCGAGTGTACTTTACCGCGTTGTCTATGAGGTTGACGAAGATCTGCCGGATGAGCACCCGGTCCCCCCACGAGCTTGGCAGTGGGTGGATTATCCAATCGATCCGGCGGCCGGAGAGTTCCGCGCCGAAGTCTTTCCGAATGCCTTCGACCAACTCGCAAAGGTTGATCCGGGACACGTTCATCTCCCGGCGTCCAAGGCGCGACAGGGAAAGCAGCGCGTCGATGAGTCCGCCCATGCGCTCGCCGGATTCCACGATGAGCGCCAGATACCGGCGCCCCTCGTCGCTGAGCCGCTCTCCATCGCTGCGCTTGAGCAACTCCACGAAACCGACAATGTGTCTGATCGGCGCGCGCAGGTCGTGCGAAACGGAGTACGAGAACGCTTCCAGCGCCGTAGTCGCCGCTGCAATCTCGATGTTGCGCCTCGACACCTGCTGCTCCATCTCCCGGTTGAGACGCAGGATCTCCTCCCGCGCACGGTTCTCCTTCGTGACGTCAATCATCGCCCCGACCATCCGCTCCGGGGCGCCGCTCTTGCCGCGCTGGATATAACCCCTGTCGTGGATCACAGCGTATTCTCCCGAGCGCGTGCGGAACCGGTAATGATCCTCCCAGTGCTCCCCGCCTGCGCGGATACACGCCTCGATCCCCCCCGCCACCCGGTCCAGATCTTCCGGATGAATCCGCGTCTTCCACGATCGGATGTCGGGTCCGGTCTCCTCGCGCGAGTAACCGAATTTTGAATAGAAATTTTCCCCCCACCAGAGTTCCTGGGTGAGCAGATTCCAGTCCCACAGCACGTCGTTCGTCGCCTTCGCCGCCAATTCCAGCAGCGCGGTTCTTGTGCCCGAATGGCTTTCGGATGGATTGCCTGTTTCCGCGTTGTCCACCTCCACCGCCACTCCGATCCAGCCCGCCTCGCAGGGCGCAGCCTGCCCTGTCGTGGCTATCGCCGCGTAGGGAAGCATCCGCGCAAAGTAGCGCGCCGGCGGCCCTTCAAAGGCGCGCATCCTCAGCACGCGCTCAAAAGAGGCGGGTGCCGTTCTGCTCTCCTCCCACGCCGCGCGCGCCACCGCCCGTCCGTCTTCCTCCACAAGTTCCAGCCAGTGCCCCCCGGTGCGAGCGGCCAGTTTCGGATGCGCTCCCGGTTGTGCGGGCGCTTGGGTTCGCGCCGCATTCTTTGAAGCGCCATTTTCCATCGGCGCGATCGCTTTCACGTTGCCATCGCTGTCGCAAAGCCACAAGAAACCGCCCGACAGCGGCGCCGCTGGTCGCCCCGTATGCGGAGGCGCCCCGGCGCCCGTCTCGGACGATTGTTCTCCCGGATCCGACTGCGGGCCTTGGGACGCAGCGAGGCAACCCGGAAGCTCCTCTCCACCCGCTGCTGGTCTGTTTGTGAAGTCCATCGTGCCCGCCTTCACCTCCTGCTACGCAAACAGGGGTGGGGTTGGGCCTAAATTCTTCGCGCTTTTGTTCGCTCCTCCCGCATCTTTCCCGGCGGAGAAAACGCGCGCCGTCTCATCGTCTCATCTTCTCATTCTGATCCACAGCCCGCGGGCCCGCGGCGCTCATGGCATCGCAACGTGAGGGCGAAGCGATCACCCCGGACCCGATCCAAGCAAGGCGCTCTTTTTCCCGCTGCGATTTTGTGATCCATTGCACGCCGGATTCAATCCGTCCCCACCGTGCATCATCGATGAACCCTCCGTTCAGACCCGCAACCAATGCGGACCGTCCCGCGATTGAAGCACTGGTTTTTTCCGTGCTCCGCGAGTACGGGCTCGAGCCGGATCCTGCGGGTACGGACGCGGATCTTCGCGATATCGAGGGCGCATATCAGGCCGCTGGAGGGATGTTTGACGTCCTCATGGATGCACAAGGGGGCGTCATCGGAACGGTGGCGGTTTTCCGCGTTGATTCGATGACGTGCGAACTCAGGAAGATGTACCTCGTGCCGGCAGTGCGGGGAAGGGGATTGGGCCGGATGATGCTTGAGCACGCGCTCCGGCGCGCTGCAAAACTTGGATTCCGCAGGATCGTGCTGGAAACGGCATCGGTCCTTCGCGAGGCGGTGGTCTTGTACGAGTCGCGCGGGTTCCTTCGCCACTCGCCGGGACACATGTCGGCGCGCTGCGATGCGGCGTATTACCTCGATCTGGATGCGCAGGCAACCGCACCACGGGGGTGAAGCGCGCAAATGGTTTTGGA
>JBILLT010000047.1:0-24236 GCA_044375925.1 Chthoniobacteraceae bacterium
GAGAATCTTGATTCGTCCCACCAGCCGCACAATTTCCTTGTGATCGCGCCCGGCAAAATTCAGGAAGTGGTCAGTGCGGGTTTGGCTCTTGGTGAGAAGGGTGCGCTTGCGGGCTTTGTTCCCGACCATGCATCCGTGCTTGCTTCGACGGGAAAGGTGCTCGATCCCGAGGGCGGTTTTGAGCTTCCGTTCACTGTTCCAAAGGAGCCTGGGATTTATGGCTATGTATGCACGGTGCCGGGTCATGGCATGCTCATGTATGGCGCGCTGTACGTGGGCGTGCCGATGCCGCCTTTGGCGAAGGATTCGAATGTCCCGCAGATCACCATGGAGAAAGCGCTGGCAGGCGGCGGACGGCGCCCTTTTGTGCAGCGGATGTTTCTGCCGAATTGCGGGCCGGCGGCGATCGGTGTCGCGCTTCCCGGCGCGCAAAATATTTGTTTCGATGCGGGAGAATGCCGACTGCGCTATGCATGGCGCGGACCGTTCCTGGATGCAACGCTGTACTGGCAAGGAAAGGGCAGTGATTTGGCCGAGTTGGGCTCTGAACCCTGGTGGGTTTCAGAGGGTTTTCCTTTAAAGATTGAGGGCAGTGACAGCGCCCGCGTCAGATTTTTGGGGTATCGGTTGGTTGAGGGGTTGCCTGAATTTCACTACCTCGTAGGCGGCCATGATGTTTACGAAACCGTGCTCGCCGCAGGTGAGGGCGTCGAGATCCGGATGCGCATCCCCGCTGCGAACGGCGCGGTTTCTTACGATGTCGAGCCCGGGGAATATACTTGGCGTTGTTCCAAGGGGAAAAACATCGGCAAGCAGATCGTGGTGGCAGCGTCTGACGCCAAGCTTTTTTCGATTGTCCTGGAGCCGAGAGGGGATGCCGGCAAGAAGAGCGGAAATTGAACGGCCTGGTTTTTTTGACCGCATTCGAGGATTCATTTTCACAACAGAGAGGCGATTTTATGAATGGAATTTACACTAGAGCTCTTTTGAATCGTGGGTTGAGGGCCGCGTTGGTCTTGTCGGTTTTCACAGGGACTTTTTCGTACGGTGGTCCGTCCTCGCGGAGGGTTCCATCAGAGCGCGATGCTCTCATGGCGCGGCATTTTCGGGTAACCGATCTGAAGGCTCCGGTTGGGGTGGATCCTCAGGTGGGCGCGATTTTGCCGCTTACGGATGGCCGGGTGGCGGTGGCGTTTCACAGGGGGGAGATCGCGGTGTACGACCCGCAAAAAGCTTCCTGGTCGATTTTTGCGGAGGGGCTTCACGAGCCTCTTGGTTTGCTTGAGGACGCGGACGGAAGTTTGCTCGTGATGCAGCGCCCGGAACTCACAAGATTGAGAGACTTGAACGGTGACGGTGCCGCGGATGTTTATGAGACCGTCTGGGATGGCTTTGGAATGACCGGCAACTATCACGAATTCGCTTTCGGCCCCGTGCGGTCCAAGGATGGAAAACTCCTTGTTGCATTAAATTTGGCCTCAAGCGGGGCCTCGGTTCGGGCCGAGGTGCGGGGAGAATGGTTGGATATCGGGCTGCGGCGGGATGCGTTTTATCAAGATTGGAAAAGTGCGAGCAAAGAGGCGGGCCGCATGTATTCGCGCGTGCCCTGGCGGGGGTGGGTGATGGAGGTCGACCCAAAAACGGGCGTTGCGCAGCCGTTCGCGAGCGGTTTTCGTTCGCCGGATGGACTCGGATGGGATGCGGAGGGAAACCTGTTGGTTTCCGACAATCAAGGAGACTGGCGCGGGACCAGCGAATTGCACGTGGTGAAGCGGGGCGGCTTTTACGGCCACCCTGCCTCGCTGCCGTGGCGGGGGGATTGGACGCACGGCGACCCGCTAAAGGCCCCGAAGGAGGTGCTGGAGGAGCTGCGGACCCCCGCGGCTGTCTGGTTTCCGCAGGGCACGTACGCGAATTCGCCTACGCAGATGGTGCGGATTCCGGGGACGGCCGCGTGGGGCCCGTATGGCGGTCAGCTTCTTATCGGTGAGATGAATGTGCCGAAACTGCTGCGGGTGTCGCTGGAGGAGGTGAGCGGAGTGTGGCAGGGAGCATGTTATCCGATGGTGGAAATGACGGCGCTCAAGGCCGGATTGCATCGGCTCGCTTTCGTCGGCGACCGGTTGCTGGTGGGGAGGACGCACTTGTCGTGGGCTGGCGGTGAGCATCTCGGGTGGCTGGACAGCACCGGTGAGTTTGGTTTTGAGGTCATTGAACTCAAAGCGCTGCAGGATGGCTTTAAAGTGAGGTTTTCCAAGCCGGCCGATAAGTCTGCGGTGGATCCGGCGAATTGGAGCATCCGCTCCTACACATTCGCCTACTGGGCAACCTACGGCTCTCCGGAGTTGGACTCACATGAGTTTTTTCCTGACTCCGTTTCATTGAGTGAGGATGGGTTGTCCGCCCGTCTAAAAATGCCGGAGATGCGGGAGAACTTTTTGTATGACTTTGATTTCGCCTTGCTTCGCGCATCCGACGGGTCGCCCGCCTTGAATCAAAAGGCCGCGTATACATTGCGTCGCAAGCCCCGGCTCTGATGCATGACTCTCGATGGTTTCAACGGCGGTTATCCTGTCGGTCGGCGCGAGTCTCGGATCCTCGTGATTCGGGGTGGGGCGATAGGCGACTTTGTTTTGACGCTGCCGGCCATCGGATTGTTGCGAGAGGGTTTTCCCAACGCCTCTATCGAGTTGCTCGGCTATCCGCACATCGCTTCTCTCGCCGAAGGGCGCTATTACGCGGACCGGGTGCGTTCGATTGAATACGGGCCGCTTTCAGGTTTTTTTGCGAAAAACGCGGAGTTGAATGCGGGGTTGGCGGAGTATTTCGCGGGATTCCAGCAGGTAGTCAGCTTTCTTTTTGATCCGGACGGGATTTTTGAGGCGAATGTCAGGCGATGCGGGGTGCGGAATTTTCTCCCTGCGTTTCGGCGTCCCGCGGCTGTTCATGCGGCGAGGGAGTGGGCAGCGCCGCTTGAGTCGCTGGCGCTTTACTTGCAGGACCCGGCGGCAAGGCTTTTTCCCTCTGAGGATGATCGCAGCGCCGCGTTGGCTTGGTTTGATGGTAAACTGCGGGGCGGCGGGACAGGAGGCAAAAGCGTGATGCGGGTTGCCGTTCATCCCGGCAGCGGAAGCCCGAGGAAAAATTGGTCTGCCGAAAAATGGGGAACGCTGGGTTTGCGTTTGATCGATGCGTTTCCGGACGTGGAATTGATCTTGGTGGGTGGAGAGGCTGATGGCGAAGTGCTCCAAAAGATCCAACGGTGCTGGCCCGCGGATCGGTTCCGGGAAGCTCGCGATCTTGCATTGCCGCTACTGGCGGCGATCTTGCGGGAGTGCGATTTTTTTTGCGGGCATGACAGCGGGGTCTCGCACATTGCGGCTGCGGTTGGTGTGCGGAGTTTATTGTTGTTTGGTCCCACGGACCCCGGGGTATGGGCACCCGCCAACAAGACGGTGCGAGTGGTTGCGGCGCCCGGCGGTTCACTGGAACGACTCACAGAGAGTGACGTGAAGGCCGTTCTGTGGGAGTTGATTTCCGATTCAGGTCTTGGCTGAGCGGGCGTGTTCTTTTCCTAAAATCGCCGCTTGCCTCGCATGGTGTGTTGTGAACGGAATCGTCCTATGGGTGGAATTCTCATTCTTGGCTCTGGTGGCAGGTTGGGTGCGGCCCTTGCGCGGGCATGGAGTGCGCGGGACCCGGGAGTGACCTGCATGGACAGGGCTGCGATGTCGATCGATGATCCGGACACGGTCCGAAGACGGTTGCAGGATCTCGATTTTGACGTGCTTGTGAACTGTGCCGCTCTCACGAATGTTGATTATTGCGAAACGCACAGGGAAGAGGCGTTTCGAATCAATGCCCAGTCTGTCGGGGCGATGGCGGATGTGTGTGCTCAAAAGAAGGCTCGATTGATTCACATCAGCACGGATTACGTGTTTGAAGGCAGCGGGAGATCGCCATACTCGGAGTCTGATGCAGCGAAGCCGGTCAGCGTTTACGGTGAGTCGAAACTTGCAGGCGAAGAGTTCGCGCTTGGCGCTTCCCCTGGGAACTGGGTTGTCCGAGTTTCATGGGTATTCGGTCCGGACAGGATTAGCTTTGTTGACCAAGTAATCCTGAGGGCGCTCAAGGAGGAAGGTGTGGAGGCTGTTGCTGACAAGTGGGCGACGCCGACTTACACCCTCGATGTATGCGCGGCTTTACGGCCTTTCCTTCGGGAAATCGAGGGGGGAGGGGTGGTTCACGTGAGCAACGCCGGGGTTTGCTCCTGGCAGGAGTACGGCCAGCACGCGCTGGACTGCGCGATTGAGGCGGGGTGCATGCTGAAAGCGCGGGTAGTCGGGGCGTTAAAGATGTCTGAACTGAAGGCGTTTGTCGCTAAACGGCCGGTTTACAGCGCGATGGCCACCCAAAAGCTTGCGGCTTTGACGGGAATCCAACCGAGGGACTGGCGGGTATCCGTGCGGGAGCACGTCCTCGACATGGCAGCGAGGGGCGCTTTCCGGACAGAATGCAATTAAGGCAATAAGCGAATGAAGACTTGCGTGTTCCCCGCCTGTTTGTGCAAGCCGCGGGGCAATTCTAGCGCTTGTCAAATGCTTGAGAGTTAGGGATGGTTTCAGCTTACAGATGAAAAACGCTATTTTAGTGTCCGCCGACCCGCGCTGGCGGGCAGTCATGGAGGGTACCCTGATGGGGCGCGGTTGGAACGTCGCGAGCGTGGAAGTCCTGACCCGAGGGGATGTCCCTGCGGACAAAAGCGTGCATGCCATCCTGATTGACTCGGTCTCGATACCTCTGGCGGCGATCAACGAATGGCTGGGTTCCTCGGATGCCAAGACCAAAGTGCCCGTGGTGATTGTTCCAAGCTTGGCGTCAGCAGATGATTTTGCCGATGTGCTGGACAAGGATTCCGTGGACGCGTCCAAACATTCTGGGGTGGGCGTGACATTTTGGGGCGTCAGGGGATCGATTCCTTCTCCTGGGCCGTCAACGGCATTTTACGGGGGCAACACTTCGTGCGTGGAACTGACCGCCGACGGCGAAACGATCATTCTGGATGCAGGCAGCGGCATCCGGTCTCTCGGGGAGAAGCTCATCAATGAAGCGCATGGAAAACCCCTCAACATGCATTTGCTCATTACGCACACGCATTGGGACCATATCCAGGGGCTTCCGTTCTTCCGTCCGGCGTATGTCCCCACCAATCATCTTCGGGTTGTGGGTTACGAGGCGGTCCGACACAACCTTGCCGACGTCCTTGCCATGCAGATGGACTCCTCGTATTTCCCGATTTCGATGGCAGATATGCCAGGGCACCCGGAGGTTGAGGAGGTCGGCGCCCGTTTTGAGTGCGGTCCGGTCGAGGTGGAGGCCTTTTTCACGAACCACCCCGGAATGTGCGCTGGGTTTCGTTTTGAGACGTCGGCTGGCGGAGTCGTTTATATTTCCGACAACGAGTTGAATCACGACGGTCAGGCGACGCATTTGCCGCGGGAAACCGTGGGGCACTTGCGCGATCGTCTGGCTTCCACGGTCGCTGGCTCCAGGCTGCTCATCCACGACGCCCAGTACACGAAGGAAGAATACAAGAACCGCGTGGGCTGGGGGCATTCCTGCGTCGAGGACATCACCGAACTTGCGGCGAAAGCTGAAGTTGAAAAACTGGTGTTGTTCCACCACGACCCTACCCGCGATGACGCGGGGGTGAATATGATGCTGAAAAAAGCGAGGGACATCGTGAAGGCGAATGGCTGGAGCCTGCAGGTGGATGCCGCCAGGGAAGGGAATTCCATCTGGCTCTAGTCCCGGCCAACTTCGGTGGCATCCTCTCCGGAGCTCAATCTTTAGCGACAGGATCGAATCATGAAGATCCTTGACCGCTATGTGGGATGGCAGTTGACGGTGTCCACATTCGTGGCCGTCTCGGTGCTAAGCGTGGTTTTGGTGCTGGGGAACGCGTTCAAGCAACTCTTCGAACTGTTGATCAACAAAAACGCCCCTTTCGAGCTCGTTCTCACGTTCCTGAACTACATCCTTCCGTTTTCGCTGACGTATACGCTTCCTTGGGGTTTTTTGACGGCGGTGCTTCTCGTGTTCGGACGGATGTCTGCTGAATCCGAGTTGATAGCCCTCCGCTCAAGCGGAGTTGGTTTTATGCGAATCGCCAAGATGGCGGGGATCATTGCTCTCGTTTGCGCAGGAATTTGTTTTTGGATCAATGTGGATTTCGCGCCCAGAGCGCAAGCGACCTATAAAAAAGCGCTTTATGAACTGGCGATTCATAAGCCTCTCTCGATGTTTGAGAGCGACCGGGTCATTGACAGCTTTCCAGGCCACAAAATTTACATCGAACGCAGTGACGGCCAGCAGTTGTTCAACCTTCTGGTGTTTGAGTTGGATGCGAACAACGATCCTAAAAAGGTGATCTTTGCCCGCCGCGGCCGCTTGCACACGGACATCCCAAACCGAAGGCTTTTGCTCGAGATTTTCGATGCGCGCTACGAGGAGCGCGACCACTTGAACGCTCAGGCGCTTTCGAAGATACGGCAGGGAATCACGATGCAGCGCAGCACGATTCCGATTTCGCTGCAGGAATTGTTTGAGAAAAACCAGAACAAGCGGACGCTGAGCGCGTTCACCATACGCGAACTGATGGAGCACATTGATGCCGGCGTCCAGACTCCTGATACGGCTGCGCCGCTCTCAGCACGCAGCACTTCAGAGTTGTCCGAGATGCGCACGGAATTCAGCCGGAGGTTCGCCTTTTCGCTGGCGTCGGTGGCGCTGGGATTGATAGCGCTTCCATTGGCAGTGACTGCTCAACGCAAGGAAACCTCGGTTGGCTTTCTTCTGAGCCTGATTGTCGCGTTCAGCTACTTTTTTCTGATGCTCACCGTCGGTTGGGTGAAGGGAAAGCCTGCCTGGCATCCCGAATGGTTGATATGGATGCCTGACGTCGTTTTCCTCGCGCTGGGGCTTTTCATGCTCAGGAGACTCTCGACCCGCTGAGACGCTTTGTCTCCATTCTGCCAAACGGTTTGGAGCTCCGCGCCAAGCCGCGGCGCGTCTTTGCCAGTGCGTCTGTGCGGGGTGCGGGGTGCGGGGTGCGGGGTGCGCCGTTGCGATGGTATCAAAATTCACAACGGCGCACACGGAATGTGTTCTGTCAGTCTTCTCTTACCGGTCGTCCAGCTCTTTGTTCCACGCTGAAATCAAGTCTTTCTCAGACGCGAAAAGCTCGTCCGTCGAATCGAGTATTTCGATGGAGTCAATCGTGTCGCCCTGCTTGATCTTGTCCACGATCTCTTGGCCGGCAGTCACCTCTCCAAACACCGCGTGTTTTCCATCCAGATGCGGCGTCGGCACGTGAGTGATAAAGAACTGGCTTCCGTTCGTGTTTGGACCGGCGTTCGCCATCGAAAACATCCCCGGCTTGGAGTGTTTCAGCGATTTGTCGATTTCGTCGGGAAATCGGTACCCGGGTCCGCCGCGGCCGGTGCCGGTTGGGTCGCCGCCTTGGATCATGAAATCCTTGATGACCCTGTGGAATGTGACGCCGTTGTAGAACCCGCGTTTTGCCAGGTTGAGAAAATTTGAGGTGGTGATTGGGACTTTTGACGCAAACAGCGTGGCTTCAATCGGTCCGCTTGAGGTTTTAAGAATGATTCGGATGTCTTCCATTCGGCACACCCTAGCTGTGGATTTGGCGCAGGGAAATAAAGTCCGGCGGTCCGCGCAAATTAACGCAGAAAAATCGGAATATTTCCGCGTGACAAACAATGCCGGTTCAAGGTATCCGGCCCCATGGGTAAAAACATCTTCCTTTCTCAGTTAGTGCTCTTGGTCTTGGGGATAGCGTCCC
The DNA here is from genome assembly GCA_044375925.1 of Chthoniobacteraceae bacterium. Lineage (GTDB taxonomy): Bacteria > Verrucomicrobiota > Verrucomicrobiia > Chthoniobacterales > Chthoniobacteraceae > Chth-196. The sequence goes on from JBILLT010000047.1 coordinate 7,868, forward strand.
ACGCAATCGCGCAGTCGACTCCTGCGGCCCCTGCGGCTCCGGCGACCGCGCCGGCGGCTGCACCCGCTGCGCCGGCTGCACCGGCTGCGGCTCCCGCGCCTCAACCGGCGGTAAAGGAGGTCGCGGTTTTAAAAACCTCGAAGGGGGAGGTGGTGCTGGAGTTTTGGGACGATGTGGCCCCAAAAACTGTTGAGAATTTCAAGAAACTTGCGCGCGATGGATTTTACAACGGCACGGCATTCCATCGAATCGCGAAGGGATACATCATCCAGGGGGGAGATCCATTGACCAAGGATCCCGCGAACGAGGATAGCTTTGGGAGAGGTGGGCCGGGACACAGCATCAAAGCTGAAATCAACCCGAGGAAGCACGAGCGCGGCGTGATTTCGATGGCGAGACGCGTGAATGACTTGGATTCAGCGGGATCGCAGTTCTTTCTCTGCTTGGGCGCGGCACCCGCTTTGGATGGCGGGTACACAGCTTTCGGACGGCTAATCAAGGGGCAGGATGTGCTCGATAAAATTGGAGAGACTCCTGTCACACGCGATCGGATTGGTGAGATGAGCAAGCCGATGGAGCGTGTTGTGCTGGAGAGCGTGACGATCACGCCGGCGCCTTAATATGCTTCTACACGCGGTTGTCACAGGCGCTCGGGAGTTGCGATTACTGGACGACCGAGGGATTGGCGCGCTGCTTGCCTTTGGTTGAGGGATGCGGTTAACGTTATGAAGAGTGGCTCTCATGTTTTAGGTGAGGCTCGCTTCTCGTGTTTTATGTCTAACCATCCCAAAAGCGTGAAGGTCGGCCTTGTTCAGATGACATGCGCAGCCGACTTGAATGAGAATATGCAAAAAGCGGTGCAGCGCGTTCGCGAGGCCGCGGCTAGGGGCGCGCAGATTGTTTGCCTGCAGGAGTTGTTCACCTCCCAGTATTTTTGCCAGGTCGAAGATCACAAGTACTTTGCGTTTGCCGAAGAGATCCCAGGACCTTCCACCAGTGTGTTGTGCGCGCTCGCCGCCGAGTTGGAAGTAGTGATTGTCGCATCGCTGTTTGAGCGGCGCACTCCGGGCATTTACCACAACACTGCCGCCGTCATCGACGCCGATGGGCGGTATCTTGGGAAGTACCGGAAAATGCACATTCCGGACGATCCTCTCTTCTACGAGAAATTTTATTTCACCCCTGGGGATCTCGGCTTCAAGGCGTGGAAGACTCGTTATGCGACCATCGGCGTATGCATCTGCTGGGACCAATGGTATCCGGAGGCCGCCAGACTCACGGCCCTGCGCGGGGCCCAGATCCTGTTTTATCCGACGGCCATCGGATGGCATCCGTCCGAGAAGTCCCAGTATGGCGAGCGCCAACACGGTGCATGGGAGACCATCCAGCGCAGTCATGCAGTGGCCAACGGCTGTTATGTGGCCGTGCCCAATCGGGTCGGACACGAAGCGCCTGACGGCGGTCCGGGCCTTGAGTTTTGGGGGCAGAGTTTTGTCGCCGATTTTTCGGGGCAGATCATGAAAAAAGCATCTTCGACGGCCGAGGAGATTCTGGTGGTGGAATTGGACTTGGATGCCCTCGACACCCAGCGCACGCACTGGCCATTTTTCCGCGACCGGCGGATTGATGCTTATGAAGGCATCGATCAGCGCTTCTTGGAGGAAAGCGATGTTTGAGCAACTCGGCTCATCCGCTCCGGTGCCGGCCTCGCTCGGATACCGCATGCCCGCTGAGTGGGAGCCGCACGCCGCGACCTGGCTTTCGTGGCCGCGGCCGGATGGAATTTCTTTTCCCGATGCCTATGAAAGGGTGATGCCCGCGTTTGCCCGGATGGTGGACGCGTTGTCCGACTCAGAGACAGTGTGCATCAACGTTTGGGATGCAGCACATGAGTCGGAAGTGCGCAGGCAGCTTTCGCGGTGTGGGGCACGTGACGGGCATGTCCGATTTTACCGGCATCCTGCGTATGAACCCTGGTGTCGCGACCACGGGCCGATTTTTATCAAAAGCCCCATGCAGAAGACACCCGCCATCGTGGACTGGGGATACAACGCTTGGGGCGGAAAATATCCTCCGTGCGAACTGGATGACGAGGTGCCGACGAAAATCGCGCGTGTACTTGAAATGCCTGTCTACGCGCCAGGGATCATCATGGAGGGGGGATCGATTGATGTGAATGGCAGGGGCACCCTCCTGACGACTCGGAGTTGCCTTTTAAACCCGAATCGGAACCCCCACCTGTCTCAAGCGGAGATCGAGGGGTATCTGCGGGATTATCTTGGGGTGTCCAATATCTTGTGGCTGGGGGACGGCATCGAGGGAGATGACACCGACGGCCATGTCGACGACATCACGCGGTTTGTGAGCGAGACCTCGCTTCTGACTGTCGTGGAAAATGATCCGGAAGATGCCAACCACATTCCGCTGAGGCAAAATCGGGATGCGTTGAGCCGTATGAAGCTTGAAAATGGTGCTCAACCAACGGTTTCCGAGCTGCCCATGCCGGGGCGGATTGAACGCGATGGGCTCCGGTTGCCGGCGAGTTACGCGAACTTTTATATCGCGAACAGCGTGGTGCTTCTTCCCGTTTTTTCGGATCCGCGGGATCGCGAGGCGATTGCGAAGCTTAGCGTCGCGTTTCCATCGCGGACCGTTGTTCCGATCGATTGCACGGAATTGATCTGGGGACTGGGGGCGTTTCACTGCCTCACCCAGCAGCAGCCGGCGTGAGCAGGCATGGCTTTGCGCTGCGGGCTGTTTCATTTCCGGGCACGCGGCTTTTTTGCTTTCTATGAAAGCGAATTTGGAGACTGTGTTGACGCATGGCGCGAAACGTAGCACTCACCCTTGGCCACTCGCCAGACCCTGACGATGCCTTTATGTTTTTCGCGCTTGCGGAGAACAAAATCGACACGGAAGGCTGGAGTTTTGAGCATATTCTGCAGGATATCCAAACGCTGAATGAACGGGCGACTCGCGGGGAATTGGTGATCTCGGCGATTTCGATACACGCCTACGCTTACGTGTTGGACAAGTATGCGTTGCTTCCGTGCGGTGCGAGCATGGGAGACGGCTACGGGCCCATGCTTGTGGTCAAAAAGGGGACGAGATTTCCAGACAAGCAAGAGGATATCGCGTCTTGGCTTGCGGAAAAACTCGTCGCAGTGCCCGGACTGATGACAAGCGCGTTCCTGACTCTCCGTTTGTTTATGCCGTCCGTTCGGCACGTGGTTGTGCCGTTCGATGAAATTTTTGCGGCGCTTCGTGACGGCAAGGCTGATGTGGGGTTGATCATCCACGAGGGCCAGCTGACCTACGCAGCCGAGGGATTTGATAAAGTGCTGGATCTGGGCGAATGGTGGAAAGCGGAAACGGGGCTTCCGCTGCCTCTTGGAGGCAATGTCATCCGGAAGGATTTTTCGACCGAAGAACGCAGCAGCATCAACCGTGTGTTGAGGAACAGCATCGAATACGGATTGCAGAACCGCGCAGCCGGTGTGGCGCACGCACTGCCTTTGGGCAGGGGAATTGATTCCGCTTTGGCGGATCAGTTCATAGGCATGTATGTCAACGATTTTACCCTCGATTACGGGGACGTTGGGCGACGGGCGATACGGGAGTTTCTGTCGAGGGCTCACAACGCGGCGTTGATTCCAGACCCGGTTGAATTGGAGTTTGTCCAGTAACACTGCCGAATCGGCGGCGGTGGGGCGCGGGAAAGGTCTGGATCGCGGGAAGGCGGGTTGGTATGAAAGCCGCATGGAAATAAGGGTCTTGGTTTCTGTCGCAGGCAAAGCTTTAGGATGTGTGTTCCCTTCGAGAAGCGTCGCGAGATCAGCCCTTACGGTTTTATGTCTTCTCGGTGCGTGCGCGACCACGGCCGCCGCGGCCCCCAGGTTTCCCACGCCAGAGACGTATCACGCGAACGGTTCCCAAAAGTACATGGACGATGCGGTGGCGTTTTTGAAAGCATCACCCGAGTCTGTGTATGCGCCGCGGGTGGCTTTCGATGCGCTGATTCATGCGAAAAAGCGGGGTAGTCCTGCGGGCTTGGAGGCTGATCTCGAGGCCCTGTTGCTTCTTGATTACCCGGACTCACTTCACGGGGGGTATTACTTGAGAACGTTGGCTGAGCCAAAGATTGCCCGACAGACTTTGGAGGCGTTCATCAGCCGTGACTTGAAAAAGCCGAGAGCCGACTTTCATCAAAAATTCGCGGGTTTGCTTCGCAGATTTCTCAAGGAGTGTGGAAGCGAATTGATCGAGGATAGTGGATTTGCTTTGAAAACGATTGTGATTCTTGAGCAAGCCGATGCCGCGGAGTTGCGGCGGGACGTGCTTGAGAGTTTCGAAGGGCAGTTGAAGCCTGCGGATTCTGAGTACGCGTTCTCCAAGCAGGCGACGGATGCTGGTATGCCTACGGTGGATCGCGTCTTGGCTCTTCACGAACACGCCCTCGACAAAAATCGGACGGCACGAAGTTTGCGGGATCTACTTTTGCGGAAGTTGCCGGAGGCCGATGCGGTTTCCTCAAAGATGAGGTTTGTCCGGGCGGAGTCGCTGATCCAACGCAGACTGATTGAGAAGGCACTCGAGGAGTATGATGCGGTGAAGGCCGATGATCTGGGTGACAAGGAGTGGTGGCTGAAGAGTTGGTGCCAGGCGCGCGCCGGTAAGTTCCCGGAAGCAAAGCAGGGTCTTGACGAGCTGCAGGGTCGTTTTCCGAAAAGCGATTACATCGCGCTGCTGTCTGAGGTTATCGGCAATCTGTCAGCCGGCGCGAAACGGACTGACGATTATGCAAAGGCCTTGGGCCAGATAATTGACTGTGCTTCCAAGCGTACTGATTCCTTTCACGTGATGATGAAAAAATCGCGCTCTGAGCAAGGCAAGGGGGCGGTTGTTTTCTTGGATTACTCGAGGCCGCTAAATGAGTTTTCAACAAAGATGTGCGATCTTGATTTGAAAGTGTTGGCTGGGTTTCGCTCCACGCCCAAGGAGGTCGTTGCATTCGCGGATGGGTGGGGCTGCATGCGACGGTTTGCGGAGTCTGGATTCGTTCCCGTGCCTGTGGTCAATCTTGTTCTTGATGAGGATGGAAACAGTTTCCATTTTCGCACCAAAAGCTTTCCTTTCGGAGCGCCAATCCCGAGCCCGCTTCTCGATGTTCCATGGTTTGCAGACGCCGAGCATCAGGCGAAGGCTGTTCGGTACTTTGAAAAGGAGGGAATGTGCTTTGCGCCGATCAAAGAAAGTTCGGGTGGTCGCACATTAAGGTGCATCTGGCCGTCGGTTGCCGGCCCGAAACCGGCAGAGTGGGTAGTCGAGGTTTCCGGCGAAGGTCGGTTGTTGAAAGTGCAGTCCGATGACTGTACCTGGGAGTTTCGGTCTGGAATGTCTTTGAACGAGCCATTCGATGCACCGGTTTGGCCGGATCTTCCGATTCGTGAGGGAGACGGGTCTGAAGCGGCATTCATAGAAGTTTTCATGAATGTGGTGAAAGCCGTTTTGTAGGCGGTTCGTGCGACCTCACGGGGTGCGCGAGTCCGCCTAGGCTTCTGTGAAAGGGCCTGCTCCTTGCTGTCGGAGTTTTTCCCGCACTTTGACGCCGTCGATGAGTGCGACTTCCGTTCGCGTGTTCACCCCCAGCGCGGCGGCAACGCCCGCAGCCTCTCCCATTGCCATGGCGGTTGCCGTGACGCGGGTGGATGCATGCGCGCCGCGCGTCGCACTGTGGCAGCGTCCCGCAACCAGAAGGTTGCTGATTCCGCCTGGCAAAAGTGACCGGTAGGGGATGTCGAAAGGCTCCGGTTGCACTTTTTTCGGATCAAAGTCGTTCGCACTCCCTGAAACAGTTTTGTTGGGATGCAAGTCCAGGTACCAGCAGCCTGTGGCGATTGAATCGTCAAAACGACGCGAATGCATCAGGTCATCTTCGCTTAGAACATGGTGTCCGATGATTCGGCGCGACTCTCTTACACCGATCCAGGGATATGCCTCCATGAAGTACGCATCCTTAAAACCGGGGACGTCCTTTTTCCAAGCTCTGAACATGGCATGCGCGTCTGAACGGCCCTGGATTTCGGCGCGCGACAAGTCCGAGGCATTGGTCGGGTCCGCCGGCACGCGGACTCCGTGGACATACACCTCGTTTTTGCCAAAAAGAAACATCACGCCCGGACCATAGTAGAGAGGGAGTTCACCGCGGTCCTGAGCGGATTTCAGCGCAGCGCGGCACTCGGAGCTTAGCGATGGACCGGGCGTGACATTGTTGATCCGGAAATGAAGGGTGAGCGGCTGAACTTCGGAATTCTGTTCGAAGGGTGCCCCGCCCCATGCGGCAACATCGGCATCGCCGGAGCAGTCGATCACGGTTTTTGGTCTGATCAGCACGAGCCCGTCCTTGTTTGCGATCGTCACCGTCTCGATCCGGCCTCCGCGGGAAGCGGCGTCGCAGGCGAAGCTGTTGAAGAGCACCTCCAGGCGCGGCCTCTGTTCAAGAAGGAGTTGATCCAAAAGCAGCTTGAATTCGAAAGTGTTCGGTATGGTGGGATTGTGCTTTTGAAGCACGGTGGCATCCGGTTCACAGACCCCGGATTTTGACAACAGTTCCAGCGCGATGCCGCGCACGACGATTCGTTTGGTGCTGATATGCGCGATCCCGTCGAAGTACGGCAGCCCGACGCTGGTGATGATCCCGCCCGCGAATGGTGCTTTTTCAACAAGGAGCGTTTTTGCGCCCGCTCTGGATGCGGCAAGCGCGGCTGCTGTACCCGCACAACCCGCGCCGCACACGAGCACATCTGTTTCAATCACGCGCTGCGGCTTTGAGGGGCGCTTCACTTCAGCGCCGGAGAGTGGCAGTGACGCTGCGGTGGCAGCTCCGAGGGTCGCGGTTTGGATGAAGTTTCTGCGGGACTGGCTTTGAGTGGTGTTCATGTTGGGAGGGATGGATAGGGGGGAGGGGCCCCGAGGGGAGGTTCTGGTGCGGCGCCGGGGCAACTGGGCAGGAAGGCGCGGCCGCTCTCCCAAGCATACCGGCTGGGCCCGTCATTTTGTGACGACGTATTTTGTATGATTTGCGACGGCGCTGGCGAAACCTTGGACTCCTCGAGCCCCGTCAGAGGGGACCCCAGAGTCTCGGTTGCGATTGCGGGTGCAAGCTAACCGGCAAGTTTGTTAAGTTTGAAGCCGCATTTGACTTGAGGCGTGCTGCTAGGGTTTCCTCATTTTTAACCATTATGAAGCTTATTAGATTTGGCCAGTTGGGACAGGAGAAGCCCGGGATTCTTCTGGAGGATGGAAGGCGTATCGACGTCTCCGCGTGCGTGCGTGACTACGACGAGCAGTTTTTCGGAGGAGACGGAATTTCGAAGCTTGCCGAGTGGGTGAAGGTGAATGCGACAAACGCACCTGCGGTTGATCCGTCGGAGCGGCTGGGATCCTGCGTTGCACGGCCCAGCAAGATTGTCTGCATAGGGCTCAATTACGCGGATCATGCTCGCGAGACCGGGGCGGAGATTCCGAAGGAGCCGATTCTTTTCTTTAAGTCCACGACCTCTCTCTGCGGACCCAACGATGACCTTGTGATTCCGAAGCACTCGACCAAAACCGATTGGGAAGTCGAGTTGGCGTTTGTGATCGGGCGGCGTGCAAGCTACGTGAGCGAGTCAGAGGCGCATCTTCACATCGCCGGCTACTCCCTGCACAATGATTATAGCGAGCGCGAATGGCAGATAGAGCGCGGAGGCCAGTGGGTGAAGGGAAAGAGCGCGGACACGTTTGCGCCGCTCGGGCCTTTCCTCGCCACACCGGATGAAATCGCAGACCCGAATGCGCTTTCGATGTGGCTGAAGGTGAATGGCCGGATGCTCCAGAACAGTTCGACGGCGCAGATGGTTTTCAGGCCTGCGCAGCTCGTCAGTTACATCAGCCAGTTCATGACGCTCCTGCCCGGCGACGTGATCAGCACGGGCACACCTCCCGGGGTGGGCCTCGGGCTGAAGCCGCCGGTGTTTCTCAGGGATGGCGACGTGGTCGAGTTGGGCATCGAGGGGTTGGGTGAGTCCTCGCAGCGTGCGCGGGCGTACGCGGGATAGCCCGCCCTCAAGAAGCCGGCTAAATACTTGAGCGGAAATTCGTTTGCTAACTAAGCTTTGCAGGATTAAACACCGGTTACCGAAAACAGCAGGCTAATCTTTTCACCGGCCGACGCGACCATCGTTGAATTGCACCCGTCCCACACCTGCCGATTTTTAAATCTCTGAGCGCAGACCCATCTAAGACCATAGTTATGAGTTATTCCAAAAAGATCTCGGCTTTGCTCCCCAAACTTTTTACCGCGATTTTTGTGGTGAGCCAGTTGCCGCATGCCGTTGCGGGCGAGGCGTCGATTAAAGATCCGGGTCCTGACCTGGCGAACTTCCCTAACAGCGCTTTCACGCTCCCCAAAGGCCGGGCGTATATCGAGTTGGCGCCCACCTACACGAGCCGGGATCGGGCGGGATCCGATTCCCAGTACAGTGCGGGTTACCTGCTGCGCTACGGTCTGACGGATGATGTCGAGTTGAGATGGCTCTCGGACGGGTACACTTGGAGGAGGGGAGAAAACAAGACCTCCGGTATCTCGCCTCAGACAGCCGACGTGAAGTGGCATCTTTTCGACGAGAACAAGAAGGCCTTCACCCCCGCCATGGGCATCGAGCTTTCCTTGCAAACAAATTGGGGAAAATCCGCGTTTCGTGAGCGCGTGTTGCCGGCGCTCAGCTTGAACTTCGACCAAACCCTTCCGCAGGATATCGCCTTCGAATATAATATCGGGGTGAGCACCCAGCAGGGGGATGAAGGTGACCGGCAGTACCAGTTGGCGCTTTCATGGGCGTTCCAGCGTGATGTCATTGACGATTTGGCGGTGTTCGTAAACGGGTTTACCAATACCGGCGAGGGGTTCAGCAGCTCGGCGGTCGGGGGCGGCTTGCAATGGGTGCCCGCGAAGCGGATGGCGGTGTTCACCAACGTGAGTGCGGGTTTGACGGACAACACCCCGAAGCTCTCGGTGTTGGCTGGTTTCGCCGTGGCTTTTTGATCGTCCGCAAGCCTGCCGGTTTTGAAATTTCAGATGAATCACACCCGCAAACGTGACGCTGATTTCAGGCTGGCCGGGAATCGCTCCTGGGTTCGGGTGGCGGCTCTCATATGCTGCGTGGCGTGGGGCACCGGCGGGCTTGGATTTCTCCCTGCGGCTGTCGCGTTTCTGGGCTCTTTCGACTCGGTTCATCAGATTTTGGTCGTGGGTACGAGGGCCGGCACCGAGGTGGTTTTCCATCATCAAACCAAGGAGTCCGAGGAGCCCCAGAAGCACTCGGTGCTGATGCGTCTTGTTGCAACGGTTGCAGTAACCTCCGGCGAGTCCAATGACCATATCCTCGATTTCGCGAACGCTGAGGATTGCAAGACGGGGACCGTCCGAATGTCCGGGGAGACCGAAGCGCCTCCGCGCGGCGAAAAATTTGTCGAATTCCGGATGGTATCACCGATGAACCATTTGGTTCTGACTGCAAGCCGGAACAATCGCTGCCCATTCCCAGGGTACACCTCCCGGATTCAAAACACGCACGGCACTCTGCTGCGTATTTGAGATTCATCAACGCAGTGTTTTCTTCCGGCAACTCTCGCGCCGGAGGGACCGCTTTTTTCCGCCCACACATGCGATGTGGGTTCCCGTTCCCGCTCCGATTTTGCGGGTCTTTTCAGACGATTTTCCACCAATTTTTCCGAACAATGAAATTTTTATCCCCAGTCTTGATCGTGGTTCTATCAACCTTGATGGGTGCGTCGCTGTCTGCGGCGGATTCTGCTCCTGCACCCATCGAGGCTTTCGTTAAGGAAGCGCTTCTTGGAAACCCTGAGCTCAAGTTTTACGAGGCGGAAATTGCTGCGTCCAAGGGAGAAAGACGAGCGGCTGGCGCATGGCAAAACCCCGAGCTTTCGACGAAAACCGGAGCAAAAAATGTGCACAGTCTTTCCGGTCAGCCCATGGGTGATGGCATGGCATGGCAGGTCACGGTGAGCCAGACGTTTGAGTTTCCGGGGCGGCTCTCGCTTCGGAAAGCGATTGCCAACCAACAAGTGCAGCTTGCTGAACTCGGGTTGGAGCAGTTTCGGGCGGCGCTTTCGATGCGCATTCGTTTGCTTGCATTTAAACTTTTGGCGGCCCAGGAGCGCGCCGAGGCGGCGCGAGGTGTGGCTGATCGTTTTCAGGATGTACTCTCGGTTCTTGTTCAGAGGGACCCGGCCGGTGTCGCTCCGATGCTCGCCACGCGCATCATCGAAGCCAGTGCTCTTACGGTGAACCGGAGAGCTGCTGAGGCGAGTCGGGAGCTATATAATGCTGCTATTGAGCTCAACCAACTCCGCGGGCTGCCCGTTGGCGCCGGTGTTTCCGTGGAACGCACGCCGATTCTTCTCCAGCCCGCAGTCTCTCTGGAAAAACTGCTCTCCAGCGCGCGGGTGAATAATTTTGAGATCCGAGCCCGCGCAGCGGAGCTCGAACAGCAGGGTTTCAGGGTCCGGCTGAGTGAAAATGAAAAATGGCCCGCAATCACGCTGATGCCGTACGCATCAGGCGAACGCGCTGCGGACCGGCAGCGTGAGTACGGAATCGGCGTCAGCATTCCACTGCCAATTATCAACCGCAATCAAGGGAATATCGCGGCGAGCCAAGCCAGGCTGGAGCAGGCGGAAGTCTCGTTGAAAATCGCGATTCGCGACATGGAACGCAAGGTTGCTGCGGCCGCTAACTCGTATGATTTACAGATCAAAGCGATGGAGCGGTGGCCTGAGGGAGGAGTTTCAAAAATCGGCGAAGCTGCTAAGCTGGCGGATCAGCACTACCGTTTGGGCGCAGTTCCGATCAGCACTTACGTGGAACTGCAGACGCAATACCTTGATGCGGTGGATGCGGTTCTGGCTACGCAGATCGATGCGATGGAGGCTCGTCAGCAGGTGGAGATTCTTGCGGGTGTCTCGATGGAGGGCACGGCGCTCAAGTACCGGGCGACTCTGCCGGTGATTGCTCACGACCCTGAGGCCCGTTCGGGAAAGTTGTCGGCGCGCTAAAAGCAAAGCCGGAATGCAGGCTGAGATTCTGAAATCGTCGATTTCTTCAAGGCTGCAGTCCAAGCCGGAAAGGCTTCTGAAATGATTGACAACATTCTTGAATTCTCGATGCGCCAGAGGGGCGTCGTCGTGCTTTGCTCCGCCGGGTTGCTCGTCCTCGGGTTGTTTTCGCTGTTAAAACTCCCGATCGATGCCGTGCCGGATTTGACCGGCATTCAGGTTCAGATCAACACGGAGGTGCCGGCGCTCGCTCCCGAGGAGTCCGAAAAGTCGGTGACCTATCTCATTGAGATCGAGATGCAGGGGTTGCCGGGTTTGAAAGAGATCCGTTCGTTGACGAAATTCGGGCTGTCGCAGGTAACGATGAATTTCGAGGACGGCACTGACATTTATCGCGCCCGTCAGTTGGTCGGCGAGCGGCTCACCGGAATCCTCAATGAGCTGCCTCAGGGCTGCAGTCCCCGAATGGCTCCGATCAGCACCGGGTTGGGCGAGATTTTTTATTACGCGATACACTGGCAAGAACGCGCAGTTCAGCGACCCAAGGATGGAGCCGAGGCGCTGATGGCGCTTTACGATGCGCAGGAGTACATCGCGAAACCGATGCTGCGTTCGGTGCAGGGGGTTGCCGAGATCAACACCAACGGCGGTTATCAGCGGCAATTGATGGTGGAGCCCCGGATTTCCGATCTCACTGCAACCGGCCTGACGGTCGCGGAGTTGGCCGGTGTGATCCGACAGAACGTGGAGAATGCCGGTGGGGGAATCGTCGGGAAGGACGGCCAGCAGCTGACGATCCGTGCCACGGGACGCGTCCAGTCCATCGATGAAATCGCCGAATTACCGGTGAAATTCGGCGCTGCGGTGGCGCCCATTCGAGTGAAGGATGTGGCGGATGTGGTTATTGGGTCGAAGTTTCGCACCGGCGCCTCGAGTATGAACGGTGAAGAAATCGTCCTGGGGACTGTGATGATGCTCTCGGGACAAAACGCGCGCGTGGTTTGCGAGCGTGTTGTTCCCAGACTCGACGAAGTGCGGAAGAAATTGCCTGAGGGAATGGATGTCACGGTTGTGTACGACAGGCGCGAACTGGTGAACCGGACGATCGGAACCGTGAAGCAGAATCTGGCCGAGGGTGCGTTGCTGGTAGTGGTGGTGCTGATCGCTTTGCTTGGAAATTGGAGGGCCGCGCTCATCGTTTCTCTGGCAATCCCGTTGTCATTTCTATTTGCGATTGCCGGCATGTTTCACTACGAGATTTCCGGAAATTTGATGAGCCTTGGCGCGGTGGATTTCGGCCTGATTATTGATGGTGCGGTGGTGATGGTGGAGAACATTGTTTGCCAGCTCGCGCACCAGCAGGCGCGGTTGGGGCGGCGGTTGACAGCGCCAGAGCGGGCGACGGCCGTCCTCGCAGCCTGCAAGCAGGTTGCGAATCCGATGTTTTTCGGGGTTCTCATCATCACGCTCGTTTACGTGCCGATTCTCGCCCTGACCGGGATTGAAGGTAAAATGTTCCGGCCGATGGCGCTGACGGTCATGCTGGCGCTCGCTGGCGCTCTACTTCTGTCGCTCACTTTGATGCCCGTGCTTTCATCCTACGCGCTCGGCGGAATGATCGAGGAGGAGGACAATTTGTTGATCAGAATTTCAAAAGCTGTTTATCGGCCTTTGCTTCGAGGTGCCATCCGTTTGCGCTGGGGTGTTGCGGTGGGAGCTGTCGTGATTTTTGTGGGAGCGGCATTCGTTTTTCAGCGGCTCGGTGCGGAGTTCGTGCCGAAGCTGGACGAGGGGGCAATCACCGCCATGGTTTATCGGGAAGTGGGGACGAGTTTGGAAGAATCGGTCCGGCGTCAGCTTCGACTTGAGAATGTGCTGCGCGAGCGGTTTCCGGAAATCACCCGCGTGTTCTGCCGGATGGGCACAAGCGAGGTGGCGACCGACCCGATGCCTCCCGGAGAGATCGATCTGTATGTGATGTACAAGCCTCTTTCACAGTGGCCCAAGACAGAGGGGCGCGCGACTTCAAAGACCGAGCTCTGCGAGGCTATCGAGACGGTGATCAGGGAATTGGAGCCCGGTAGTAATACCGAGTTTGCCCAGCCGATTGAGGCGCGCTTCAACGAGATGTTGGAGGGGAGTAAGAGCGAGCTCTCTGTGAAAGTGTATGGTCAGGATTTTGACGAACTTGAGCGGCTTGGGACACAAATTCGTGACCTGATCAAGTCCGTGGAGGGAGGCGACGCGGATTTCGAGGTGGACGGGCGCACCTCGACGTTGTTGCTTGAGGTGAAAAGGCAGGAGTTGATCAGGCGCAATATCGCAAACGAAGAGGTGAATCACACCGTGGCGGCCGCTCTAGGTGGCGAACCGGTTGGTGTCATGCTCGAGGGAAATCGCCGCCGCAGTATTGTCGTTCGATTGCCGGATGAGCAGCGGGCGGATTTTGAGGTGATCCGCTCCCTGCCCGTGAGGGTGGGTGACGTGGGGTTGCTTCCGCTCGGTCAGTTGGTGAACCTTCGCACGGTGAAGACGGTTGAGCCCATCAAGCATGATGCCGGCCAGAGGCGGATCGGGATTATGGTGGGTGTTCAGGGCCGCGACATGGAGGGTTTCGTTGAGGAGGCGATCGAAAAAATCCGGGCCGAGGTGAAATTTCCACCCGGGTATAGCTTCGAGTTTGGAGGTACTTTTAAGAATCTGCGCGAGGCGCGGGAGCGGCTCGCGATCGTCGTGCCGAGTGCACTCTTGTTGATCCTTGTACTGATTTTCGCGGCATTCCGAAGCGTGCGGCAGACTTTGATAATCGCCACCGGCATTCCCCTTGCACTCACCGGAGGCGTGCTCGCCCTGCTGTTGCGCGGCATGCCTTTCAGCATCACCGCTGCAGTTGGATTCATCGCGTTAAGCGGAGTTGCCGTGTTGAATGGTCTTGTGATGATTTCGCATTTTAATCAACTGCGTGAAAACGGACTTTCGCTGCAGGAAGCCGTTTTCGAGGGTGCAATGTCTCGATTGCGGCCGGTAATGATGACAGCGCTGGTAGCGGCGCTTGGATTTATACCTATGGCCGTGGCGACTGGTGCGGGGGCGGAGGTTCAGAGGCCGTTGGCGACGGTTGTGATCGGTGGGATTTTGAGTTCCACCTTTCTCACGCTGGTTTTGCTGCCGGTGCTTTACGGTTGGTTCGAGAGGGAGTCGGGATCTGCGGCGGTTGCCGCGTGATTTAGGGGCGATTGTGGGTACTGTGGGTTATGGAACCCGAACCAGGCTGAGACGCCGCAGATCCATGATCGCGCCGCCGTGTTTTTCCATTGGTTTGACGGATACGGTTGTTTTACCTGCTGGGATATCGACAAGACCGATGCGCTTCGGCACGAATCTCTGGAAATGTCCCGTATCCTCCACGGTAAACTGCGTGCTGTTTCTTCCGACCTGCACCTCAACAACCGAACCTCCTTTTGAGCAGCCCTGCAGGATTTCGATAGCGTATCGTCCGGGCTGTGCGACCTCGCATTCCCACTCGGCCCAGTCGGAGGGATCCACCCAGTAGCCAAGCGTGTCTTTGTTTGGCTGCGGTTCGTACCGGAGCTTGCCTGAATGCAGGAAAGCATCTTTGGGTTCGAGTTGAATGAGCCCGGCGTTTGGGGACGATTGGTTTGGCGTGGTGCGGATTCCTTCCATCGCCTTTACCCACGCCAGTAGATGTTCCGCGCTCTCTGATGCTGACCCCAGAGGCTTGATTGTAGAAACGTCTGTCTTTTTGTAGCACGCCTCCCACAGAGACGGCTGAAATGCCGGATTTGCGCGGGGCATGCTGGCGCCGACATCCCGCCGCCAACCTTCGAGTCTCCCACGCATGGCAGCGACGCGGCTTGGCTCTGCGGATGCCACATCGGTTTGCTCAGACGGATCATCTTTCAGGTTGTAAAGCTCGAGCCGGCCGTCCTCGAATTGTTCAACCAGTTTCCAATCCTCTTCGCGGATCGCTCCGGAGGGACGTCCGCCTTGGTTCGTGTAGTTTGGCATGTGCCAGTAGAGCGGGCGTGCGGCGATGGATCCGCCTCCCGTCAAAAGCGGTGTGATGCTTGTGTAATCCGAGGGGATGATCTGAGGGGCGCCCGAGTATTCGAGCAGCGTTGGGGTGAGATCTCCGTGCATGACTGGAGTGCTGACCGTGCCAGGCGTGATTTTACCCGGCCAACGCACGATGAGCGGGCTGCGGATGCCGCCTTCGTACAGGAAGCCCTTGCCTGCTCTGTAAGGCGTGTTGTGGGTGGCCGGTGTGTTCGGCGTTTCCGGAATATGCAGCCCGCCGTTGTCCGAACAGAAAATGACGATGGTTTTTTCACTCAAGTGAAGAGACTCAATCCTATCGAGGACGCGCCCCACAGCATCATCGAGTGTCTCGACCATTGCCGCGTAAAGAGGGTTGTAGGTTCGCGCCTTGGATGCCACGCGCTCGGGCTGCGCGGCTAGCGGGATGTGCGGATTGTCGAAGGCAAGATACAGAAAAAAAGGTTTCCTCGCATTTGCTTCGATGAATTCAATCGCTTTTTTAGCCTGAGCGAATTCGCCCTTTCCACCCTCCTCCGAGGTAGGTGTCGTGTTTGATTTGCCTGCAAAGACAAATTCGAACCCGCGGGAGGCCGCATCCAAGGGGGTTGCGCCGAGGTGCCATTTTCCAACGCAGGCGGTCGCGTATCCGGCATCCTTCAGGCGTTCGGCGATGATAGGCCGGTCGCCCGCGAGTCCGGCTGGGAGAGCGGGTTGAATCATCCGGTGGCCGGGCCAGTCTTTTCGGCCGGGAAGGAAGTTCGTGATCTGTAAGCGCGCGGGTGACTGTCCCGTCAATAGTGCGGCTCTCGATGGCGAGCAAATCGCAGCAGCGCTGTAGGCGCATGTGAATTGTTTGCCCTCTTTCGCAAGTTTGTCCAGATGCGGTGTGGCGTGGTCGGTTCTGCCGTAAACACCGAGGTCGTTGATGCCGAGATCATCCGCGAGGATCAAAACAATGTTCGGACGCTCTGGCGCGGCCTGCGCATGGATGGCAATGCCGAGTGCAAGCAGAAGAAGGAAAGGCGTGGTTTTCATGTTGGGCATCGGCTGGGGTGCTTGGGTGCTTGGGTGCGTGGGTGCGTGGGTGCGTGGGTGCGTGGGTGCGTGGGTGCGTGGGTGCGTGGGTGCGTGGGTGCGTGGGTGCGTGGGTGCGTGGGTGCGTGGGTGCGTGGGTGCGTGGGTGCGTGGGTGC
>JBILLT010000113.1:0-6259 GCA_044375925.1 Chthoniobacteraceae bacterium
GTCTGCGGTTCAGTTCGCGACGTTCAGGGGGCGTAAGAATCAAACGGTTTTTAGTCACCTCTCAAAACTAGCACACTGCGTATCCGATTTAAATGGTACAATGCACTAGCCATTCACAAAACGTCTTCGCATCATTCCAGCTCACATTCACCACGGGATGCTCGTCATTTTGCTCGAACTCAAGATCAGGCTGCGTCCAATCGGGCAGACCCTCGGCCCTCAGATACAGTTTCCATTCCCCAACCGTGAACTCTGTTTTGCTCAAAAGAATATTCGTTCCGGGTAGCGGCAGCAGCTTTGCCTCCAAACATCGAACAAGTTCAGGCATCGCACTTAAATCTTTCTTCCGATTCTTCCCAAAATCGCCCAACGCACTTGCGAGCGCCATCGCCTCATACTGTCGCCCTTGCGCGTTCAATTCTTTAAACAAGCGCTCTTTCGCTTTTGCATCTCCCGCCTCTTTTTCCGTTTGATGAATCAGCTCCTCGGTCAGCTTCAGGTTCTTCTCCGCCGGCTCGTCTCCGCGCGCTAACCGATATTCCCTTAACGCCTCAGGCCAACGAGCCATCACTTGGAGCACATTGCCCCGAATCCGGTGATACTCTGCCACCTCAGGCTGAAGATCCACCGCGTTCGAAGCGGCTTCAAGGGCCTCCTCTACATTTCCACTTTGCAATTCATCCTCGGCGCGCAGGGCAAAGGTAGGCGCACTCGAGCGCAAGCGCGCCAGCGCCGCGGCAGTCTTGCGCCCCTCCACCAGTAGCTTTGCAGTGAACCCACTCACCACCAAAAGCATGGCTACGACAGCCCCCGTTAAAACCTTGTTGCGCGCAACCCACAATTTAATCCGCTTAAGGGTTCCCGCAGCCTCTGCCTTGGTTGCAAACCCGTTCTGGTAACGCTCAATGTCTCCAGCAAATAGCTCAACACTCGGGTACCTCATATTTCTGTCAGTCGCCATCGCGTTGAGCGTCACAGACTGCAATGCCTCCGGTACTTCAACAACCGCTGCGGTTCGCATCCCCGCCGCATTTGCTGCCTTGCTTCCACGATTGGCGGCCATCGAACTGATGCTTCCGTTCTTCACCTTGGCGAGCACTTCGTCCAAGGTCGTCCCTTCGATCGGCGGACGCAGCGTGAGAATCGCATAGAGAATCCCGCCCAGACTGTAGATGTCGCTGCGCTGGTCAAGCTGGGCAACCATTCCCTCCGCCTGTTCGGGCGACATGTACTGCGGCGTCCCCATCACTTCGCCCTCCATGGTCATCCCATAGTCGCCGGTATCATTGACCCTCGAGCTGGTGGAGTCTTGTTCCTCGCACTTACCCAAGATTTTCGCCAATCCCCAGTCCATTACCAGCACCTCTCCGTACTCGCCCACCATGATGTTCTCAGGCTTCAAATCCCGGTGCAGGATTCCTTTGCTGTGCGCAAACATCATCGCATCGCATGCCTTTCGAAAAATAGTCAGCAGCGTCGCTCGGGGATATTCTTTGATGGCTGCAGCATCACCGTCTCGGATAAGATTCAACACTGCTTGCAGCGTGCGGCCCTTGATGAGCTTCATGCTGTAGAAGGGTCTGCGCTGGGCATCGACGCCGATGTTATAGATCGGAACGATATTGGGATGCGCCAGCTGGGCGAGCACCTTGGCTTCCTTCGAAAAGCGGGGATCCTCGCCATCTTCACTGACACTGCTTACCTTTACCGCGACTTGCCGTTCCAATTGCGGATCTTCGCAGAAATAGATCTGCCCCATGCCGCCTCGGGCGATTTCACGCACGAGGGTGTACTTGCCTTGCAGCGGAGCCTCGTTCGCGACGACGGCCGTGTTGGCTGCAGAGGTTTTTGCAACGTTTGACCTCGTGGGCGTCTTCTGCGGAATGGTCACTTCCGCGCTGGCCTTGCTCTTGACTGTCGCCCGCTGCGGGATGGTGATGTCCATGGAGCTGGGCGTCGGTGAAACAGCCGCTGGGTTCCCAGTCTTTATCTCAATCACCAGCGTGAGTTCGCCAACTTGCACACTCGCCGGATACTCTGCCTGCACACGTTCATGGATCGGATAGCCGTTCACCAAGGTCCCACCGCCCAGGTCATCCACCTGCACCCCACCTTCACCAATCGAGACCCACGCATGGCGCGGTAATACGCCCTGTCCGTTGACCGTGAACACGTCACTTGCAGTCTCAGTGCCGACTACAAACTGAGCCTCGCCGGTACCGGCGGTGCTGACAAAACCTGCTGGTCCGTGAAGGGCGATCGACCATTTCAACATGAACGACACGCTAGTGCTCGCATCGACAGAATCAATTTTAAACACGTCGCTGCCACCTTGTTGCGACGAACATCCCGCGGCGCCGAGCACACGCACAACCCCCTTCTGCAACGCTTTCGCCGCTGATGCGCCTTGCCCTCACGGTTGATCGCACCTTCGCTTGGCATGCGTTCGGCGCGCCCGTTTCCGAGCACTCATGGGCTGCGCAATCACGTCTCATCCAGCCAACCCTTGTCGCCGAGAAGCAAAGTTTCTTGCTTGAGGTTGATTCTATGAATGCACCTCCTGGCGTATTAGCCATCCCCCAACCGTAAATATCCCGGCATGGACCTTCCGGAATTTCAGGCACGGTGGATACAGGCGAATCGCAGTTCGTGATGGGCATCGAGCCTGCATCAGACCTGTTCATGGTGGTTGGTGAGGGAGTGATGCCGTGCCACGCATGGGTGTGAATGAGCGAGGCAGGATTGCAGGTGGAAGATCTCTGCGGAGGTACGTATGTCAACGGTTGGCAGATCAAGGGGCGGGTGCATGTGTTTGGCGGCGAAAATCGAGCGTAACCAGACCGGCTTCGCAAGCAGCGCCGGGAACGCAAGGGCCATGCGGGGGTCTAGATTAAAAAACTGGCGCTGCGCATGGGAAGCATTTAGCGCGTTCGTGTCTTTTCCGACGCCTGGAAAGATAAGATCCAAGCCGATTTCGTCTAAAATTTTGTGATTGGTGCACGTGCTTTTTGCCCGAGACGGATTTCATCCATGCGTCATGTCGGGTGCCGGATCGAGGGGGAAGCCTCGAGGTCAGGGATTGTCGCAATCGCGGAAAACTCCTGCGTACTTTCCCATTCAACAGTCGAAAACTTCAGGTCGCAACAGTCTGCATTATGGTGTTCCGGTCCGTTCGCGGCGTTGTTATTGCCGAATCGAATTCGTCTTTGGAACTTTAGCCAAAACGTTCCAGCACGGAATTTCGCTCATCCAAGCGGCACAAAGATGAACTGGACGAATCTGCGCCCGAACGGCACGCAAGTGCTGGGCTTCCGACACGGAAATGAGCCGGATAGCAAAATCCCCTTGAGCATCGATTCCGCTCCGCTTGCGCCCAAGCGAGAGCGCCAACGAGTTATGCGTGAAGAATCGATCGGTGCTTGATGCGAGAAGAACTGCATACCACTGAAGAGCTCCCAGCAGGGATTCTCCACCCAAGCATTTACGACATCTTCATCGCTGAAATTTTGCTGAAACTTCAGGACGTGCAAAGCAACCATCAACCGCGTGCCGCTGCCCGGGGCGCCTGTGGTCGGGGCTTAGGTTGGTTGGAGTTGGCGCTTAAGTCATTCCAAGAGATGAGAACCGCGAGTTTCACCAGTGGATGTCGCAAGCCGATAGTGGAACTGGGCTAGCCTTTAAAGAGGTCACCTTGAGAGGCGGATGCGGTTTTTGGGCATCAACGATTCTGCCGGAATCGGAGAGATTAAAGTCTGTTTACACATTAAAAATACAGAGAGATAGTAACGCATAATTAATTCATAAAACACGATTTATATCTTGTTTTGTGGAGCATCTCATTCGGATTTCAACTATTTTGGCAGAGCTTTCTGATGGCCGTCATCGAAAAGAAGATTGATGAGCGGATGTTGGTTGGTAATTTGATTTTGTTTGTCCATGGCTGGTGTTGTTTTTGGTTAGCACCTTCAGTGCTCGGCTTTGGGCAAACGCCTGCAACCCTTGGGGTCGGGAGGAGGTTGGCGCGCCGCCGCACTGGCAGCCGATTCCGCTAGGCTCCATTTCCGGCCAGTCCGCCGGGTTGATGTGCTGCAGACTTCTATAGACAAATTCTTACACTCCCCACTCCCCAGCCTGCGGAAGGCGACGAAAGCCGTTTCATTCCCAAGATTTTTCAAAGTGATGTCTACTATCTCCTTCAGTTTGGTCATTTTATTCGCGATCGCAGGAGATATTTTCGCGGACAACTGGCCGATGTGGCGCGGCCCGCTTGGAACGGGAATCGCGAATGAAAAGCAGCTGCCAACCCGATGGGATTTGGAGACAAACGTAAAATGGAAAACACCTTTGCCCGAGCGCGGTAACAGCACGCCGGTAATCTGGGAGAAGCGTGTTTTTCTCACTCAATCAAAAGCAAATCAACGATTGGTGCTCTGCTTGAATCGCGCGGATGGCTCGGTGCTGTGGGAAATGGGCACGGATTATGCCGGTCCGGAAAAGTTTCACCCGACAAACACGCCGTGTGCTGCATCGCCAGCCACGGACGGGGAAATTGTCGTGGCAAACTTCGGGTCTGCCGGGATTTTTGCATTCGACTTTGAGGGTAGAAAACTATGGCAGGCGGACCTCGGGACGGTGACTCACCAGTGGGGATATGCGGCGTCGCCCGTTTTGGATGGCGAGCGCTGCTACATTCATTT
Source organism: Chthoniobacteraceae bacterium (assembly GCA_044375925.1). Classification (GTDB taxonomy): domain Bacteria; phylum Verrucomicrobiota; class Verrucomicrobiia; order Chthoniobacterales; family Chthoniobacteraceae; genus Chth-196. Next base: position 4,698 of record JBILLT010000113.1, read on the forward strand.
CGGTCCGGGAACAAACCACATGGTCGTGGCGCTTGAAAAGCGTTCCGGTAAAAAACTCTGGCATGTGAATGTGCCGATTGAACATCCGAGTGAACGCACGGATGGCTTTGCCGGAAAACAGGGTGAGGTGGGTTCGTGGAGTACCCCGATTCTCGTTCAAGCAAATCAGCGGACGGAGCTCGTCGTGAGTTTGCCGGGGAGGCTTGCCGCGTTCGATCTCAAGAATGGCGAGGAACTCTGGCGTTGCGGTGGTTTGAATCCCTTGCTTTATACCTCCGCGATGGCTGGTGAAGGCGTCGTAATTGGTTCGGGTGGGTACGGTGGCAGTACGGTCGCTGTTCGACCGGGCGGGGTCGGCGATGTCACAGAAAAGCGGTTGTGGCACAAACTGCGTGATAAACAGCGTATCGGCAGCGGTGTCATTGCCAAAGGCCACTTGTTCATTCTCAACACACCGGGCACTGCGCAATGCATCAGCCTCAAAACGGGAGATACGGTTTGGGAGCAAAGACTGAGCGGCAGCGGGTCCCGTTCAGAAAGCTGGTCTTCCATGATTCTCTCTAACGATCTCATCTACGTGAACAACCAGGCGGGAGACGTGTTTATTCTAAGGGCGGCTCCTGAGTTTGAACTAATCGCAACAAATTCAATTCAAGATGGAATTATGAATGCGTCCGTTGCGGCTTCGGATGGAGAAATTTTTTTACGAACTGAAAAGCACCTCTGGTGCATCCGATAGGGATGTGATTCTCGCGAAGGATACAATTTTATACCCGATCATGATGCGCATACTTTTCAAACGTGTTTGGTTATTAGTGAGCGCACTCGGCGCTTTCGCGACCGCTGCGGTGGGCGAAAGTCTTCCGAACATCATACTGATCAACATAGACGATTTGGGATACGCGGACATCAGCCCGTTCGGAGGAAGGATTTCGACTCCAAATCTGGAGCGCATGGCGAAAGAGGGTATGAAGTTGACGAGTCACTACGCCGCTCCGGTTTGCAGTCCTTCGCGGGCCGCGATGATGACCGGATGCTATCCGAAAAGAGTCTTGCCGATTCCGGGTGTCCTTTTTCCCGCCGCAGCGGTCGGGTTGAATCCCGCGGAGCAAACCATCGCCGAGGTTCTCAGAGCGAAGGGGTATTCGACAGCGTGCATTGGAAAGTGGCATCTCGGAGACCAGCCCGAGTTCCTGCCAACGGCGCAGGGGTTTGATCATTACTTTGGCATCCCCTATTCCAACGACATGGGCAAGGGGTCTGAGGGATCCAAGAGCAACCCGGGAAGTCCGCTGCCGAAGGAAAATCCGCAAAAAGACGCGCTTCGAAAAGCGCAGCCAACTGACGGAACCGGCCTGCGGGGTGAGGCGCAGCCGCCACTTCCGCTTTTGGAAGACTCAGATGTTGTCGAACGCGTGAAAGTCACGGAGCAGCATACATTCACTCGCAGGTATACCGAGCGGGCGTTGAAATACATCCGTGAGCATGAACAGAAGCCTTTTTTTCTCTATCTTCCGCACAATGCCGTTCATTTCCCCCATTATCCCCATGATGACTTTATC
>JBILLT010000009.1:0-73420 GCA_044375925.1 Chthoniobacteraceae bacterium
GTCGGCGCCGGCCACGAACTCTGGAACAACGGCGCGCATCTGGCTGTGATTGCAGTCACGAGCTTGGCTGTGTGTGAGCGATTGGGCCGATTCGCGTCTCACGGAAGCCGAGGCCTGCTGCGCGAACGGTTCAACAACGACCGCGTTGATCTCAGGTCATCAGCCTTGCCGGAGCATCATGCCGAGGGTTTCCGGGCGCCGGCGTCACGGGTTCATTTTTTCAACGTCGATGTAGATGGAGTTGATACGTGCCAAAGTGCCGGGGATCTGGCCGTCGTGCATGTAAAGTAGACGACCCGGACTGATCTCGCGGATGGACGTGTAGTTGAAGTTTGCGCGGTCAGAGACCACCCGGTGGTCACGCCATGTGCGCCCGCCATCGAGGCTGAACATGATGTTGGACACGGGTCGGCCGTAGCTGCACGCGAGTACGCCATTGCTCATCAGTACGAGATCCGGCATCACGCTTCCCTCTTCGAGCGTGCGTTCGAATTGCCAGGTTTTGCCGCCATCATGAGATCGATGCTGAAGCAAGTTTGACATGTGTGCGTCGGGTCGCGTCACGGCCAGCCATTCCTGATCGCTGAGTCGCGCGATCGCAGGCTCGCCTCCCAGTCCCACGTGCGCGACATGGTGCCACGTTCTGCCCATGTCCTCGCTGCGGAGCAGATGCGTGTGACGTTCTGGAAATCCGCGGCCGTTTGGCAGTTTGAGCGTGTAGCGGCGCGTCCAAGCCGCTGCGGTGACGCTTCCGTCTTTCTCCGCCCAGATGTGACGCTCAAAGATGAGCACCTCCTTGTCTACCGGCATGAACCTTTCGGGCAGGGTGATGGAGCTCTCGTGCATTTCAAAGTTCTCCGCCTTCGCGTCGAAAATAGTCGTTTTGCCGGAGAGTCGTCCGTCCGGGTGCAGGTGCGTCCAGCGAGAAGGCCCGAGGATGCGCCCGTCAAGTAGGCGCACGAGTTCCTGAGGCGATTCGCTCTTTTGTTCTGTGCCATCGACGGTCTGCCATGTTTTTCCGGCGTCCGTGCTGCGGCGCACCACATAAGGTTCCAGCAGTGCGTCGCTGCCCTGTGGGTTGCTCGTCATCAGTAATCCTTGCCCTAAATCGTAGAGATACGGGCGGGATTCGCTGTTGCGCCTTTCCACATTCAGCGGCCATGGCTCGCTGACGGTTATTTTTAAGGGTGACTTCGCTGGGATTGGATTCATCGCACGCCGCAAACCCAGCCTTACAAACTCCCACTGTGCTGCGCCGATGAAAGGCTTCGAAGTCGAGCCAAACCGGATGAATCTTCGTGAGGAGGTGGCAGGCCGCCAAAATGCATCGCGTCCTTCGATGATCTGTTTGCCGTCCATTTCGACCGCCATGTGATCACCGCGAATGGTGAGCCTGTAAGTGTGAAAAGTGTTCTGCGTGTCTGCTTGTGCAAAGCGATCGGTGAATGTGCGCACGTATCCTTTCGCCGCTTCCGGGTGTTTTTCTTGGGCGGGCGTAAGCAGAATTCCCTCTTCATGCCGCCCATCACTGACCTGAATGCAAATCGGCGCGCCGTCCCTCTGAGGCCATGTCGCTGTCGGTGAATCGCGATGGCCCACCATGTTCAAAAGCTTTACACGTGCCTCCACGATAATCTCTTGTCCCTCCAGTTGGCCGTTCCACTCGGCCTCGAATGCTCCCAGTTCGTCTTTTGAGTCATCGCTCAACCTGAGCGTCCCATCTTCGAGCGAGGCGGTTGGTTTGCCTATCGTGGTCCAAGGCGAGGAGAGTGTTGATTTTCCGTTGAATTGGAGCAGCCAATCCACACCGTCGTCGGTGGCTTGGCTGGTGCCACATAAAAGCACGAAGAGAAGAGTAGGGGGTATTTTCATCCGCTTGGAGCATCTGTTGTGAGATCCGCGAAATTCAAACACAAACAGATTTACCCGATACGATGGCCTGAAATGACCGAGTGCGCCGGCAATCCTTTGGATGAGAGAGCAGACCGATGGAACAAGCACTTTTTACCCGAGTAACATTGGGGTTCGCGCAAAGAAAAAGTTACGGAAGATGCAAAGCCATGGTGTTTGCTAATCTGGGTTCCGCAGTTCAAGAAGTTTGTTCGGTGACGTTGAATGACACGCGATACTTTTCAATCGTTATTGTCGACCACATTTTGCATCGCTTTTGAACGGCTTGGTAGACGGAGCCGTAGTGGGCCAGCAGCGCGCGGCATCTTCCTCTGGTTTTGCCTCCTCAGGAGGCGCGGTGGCAACTCGACATTGCCTCGCTTCACAGTCACCAAATCTGTCGGCATCGTTGTTTTATTTTCTATCTCCGTCTGAAATAAAACAGTCGATCCGCTGCAGGAGCTTTTATTGTTGAGTTTAGTCTTTGTAGGGGCGAATCACCGGCAGAACTGGACTGAGCTCGGTTTGGAAGAGAAAAGATTCGGACTCCAGTGGTGCTGCTTCAGCGCAGTCGCGCGACCATAACCCATTGGTTTTTGGCACGGCAGCGAAATCCGCGTTTCACGTCCTCTTTTTACGCGGTCAATCGCTTTTTATGAGGTGGCTTTTAAACCGCGGAAAGGCCCGAAATAGTCGCCCCGAAGCTCATTCGAGGATCTCCCGCACGACCTCACCGGAAACATCGGTGAGACGGTAGTCTCTTCCTGCGTGCCGGTACGTGAGCTTTTCGTGGTCGAATCCCATCTGGTGGAGGATGGTCGCGTGCAGGTCGTGAATGTGAACCTTGTTGCTTACAGAGCGGAAGCCGAACTCGTCGGTCTCCCCGTAGGTCATGCCGCCCCTTGCGCCGCCACCAGCCATCCACATGGTGAATCCCCAGGGATTGTGGTCGCGGCCGTCGGCGTTTTCAGTCGTTGGAGTGCGCCCGAATTCGCCCCCCCAAAGGACGAGTGTATCCTCGAGCATCCCCCGGTTTTTGAGATCCGACAGCAGCGCGGAAATCGGTTGGTCGATGTCCGCCGCAAGCTTCCGGCTGGTTTCGTTGTGCTTGGAGTGCGAATCCCAAGGCTGGCCGTTGCCGTAATAGACCTGGATGAAGCGCACCCCGCGCTCCGCGAGCCTTCGTGCAAGCAGGCAGCCGTTCGCAAAATGACTCCGTCCATAGCCGTCGCGGATCGCATCAGGCTCTTTCTGGATGTCGAAAGCGTCCGAAGCGTCCATTTGCATGCGATACGCGGTTTCCATCGCCCGGATGCGTGCCTCCAGATTCGGATCGTTGGGGCGGCTTGCCTGGTGATCCCGGTTGATGCGTTGAATGAGCTCAAGCTGGCGGCGCTGCTCATCGGGAGTCAGCTGAGTGTTTTTCAAGAAGGGAATCATTTGCTGCGGATTCAGCTGGGTGTGGTTCACGTACACACCCTGATGTTCGCCCGGTAGAAATCCACTGGACCAGAGTTCTGAGAAACGCACGGGGCGCCCCGGGCAGAGGACGACAAAATTCGGCAGGTTTTCGTTCTCGCTACCCAGGCCGTACGAAAGCCACGCGCCGAGGGTTGGTCGGTTCGGGGTGAGCGTTCCATTGTTCATCATGAACAGGGCCGGACCGTGATTGGGATTGTCCGTATGGAGCGAGCGGATCACGCACAAGTCGTCCGCGTGACGGGCCGTCATCGGCAGCAGTTCACTAATCGGGATGCCACTCTTGCCGCGCTGCTCGAAGTGGAAAGGCACGGCCATGAGCGCGCCGGTTGGGCGTTCGGTCCGAAGGTCGGCTCCTTCGGGACGCTGCCCCGCGTACTTGTTGGCCTCGGGTTTTGGGTCGAACAAATCGCACTGGAACGGTCCGCCGTTCATGAAAAGATGGATGACGCGTTTTGCCCGCGGCACGATGTGCGGAGGCCGCGCAGGTGCGGCCTGAAGAATGTCAGCCAGCGCCGCAGTGCCCATTCCCGCGGCAATGCGATGGACTGCCTGTCGGCGGGTGATGGACAACGCGGCGTGCATGGTCATGGGAGGATTAATCGATGAACAAAAACTCGTTGCTGCCGATCAGCGCCTGGCAGTACTGCTGCCAGGCGGACTCCGCTCCGCCGCCGACGTACTCCAGCGCCAGGCGGGTTTCGCCGGGAGTTGGTTGTCTGCCAAAAAGCAGCGAATAGGCCAGCGAGACACGTTCCGTTGGATCCGGGGATTCTTTGGCAAGCCGCCGCGCCATGGCCAGCGACTGTTCGACCATCAGGGGGCTGTTCAGCGTGAAAAGCTGCTGGAGCGGCGTCGTTGTCGGAATCCTGACGGGACTGTGCGTCACGGGATCCGGAAAGTCGTGCAGTCGCAGGATGTCGGACAGTTCCCGGCGTTTCACGGATCCGTAGATGGTACGGCGTTTGTCGGACAGGGCGGCAAGGTCGAATGGCGCTCCACCCATTTTCAAGTCCAGCTGCCCGCTCGCGCAGAGCAGCGCATCCCGCCATTGTTCAACATCCAGTCGTTTACGTCGGAAAAGAGAGTAAAGCCTAAACTCAGGGTCCGCCTCATGGGGCGTTCCGGAGTTCTGTCGGTAGGTCGCCGAGCACATGATTTCCCGATGAAGCCATTTGAATGACCAGCCGTTGTGGATGAATCGGGCGGCCAAGTCGTCCAGCAATTCAGGGTGTGTCGGACGTTCTCCCTGCATTCCAAAATCACTCGGCGTCCCCACGATTCCGACTCCGAAGTGCGCCGCCCAGATTCTATTCACAATCACGCGCGCAACCAAATCCCGCGCATTCGTGAACAAAGCTTCTGCAAGCTCAAGCCTCCCGCTTCCGTTTGAGAAGCGCAGCGGCGCGTCCTTCTCAAACACCGCGGGAAAGCGCCTCGCAACGGTATGCGCAGTGCGGTTCGGGTTGCCCCGCACTTCAAGCGCCATGTCCTGCGGCGAATCATCGTAGACGATGCGACTGCCATGCTTGCCGACTGCCGGCTCCACTTTTAAACTTCCCTCGCGCACTCCGCTTACCAGTTGCGCGGTATACGCGGGATCCTTCTTTATTACGGCAAGCGCATCCTCGAGTTCCGCAATCTTCCGAGACGGATCCTCCGTTTTTTTCGCTTTCAGTTTTTTGATATCCTCCTCGAGCTTGGCCGCGTCCCGCTTGATTTGTGCGGCGCGTTGGCCGTCGATTTCCCGCGAAAGAGAGTGCTCTGCCGTGCGGGTGCTCGCGAAGACTCCCGCGATTCCGTAATAATCTTCCGAAGTGAAGGGGTCGTACTTGTGATCATGGCAGCGGGCGCACGCGAGGTTCACGCCCAAAAATACGCTGGAAAGCGTGTGCACGCGCTCCTCGTATTCGTCCGAGACGATTGTTTTAATAATCTCCACCGGCAGTTGGAGTTCCTTCCAATAGGTAGGGCTAAGCCCCAGAAAACCCAAGGCTGCACGGTCCGGCGGTTCAGCATCCGGCAAGAGATCCGCCGCAAGTTGAAGCGTGCCAAAACGGTTGAACGGCACATCCCCATTGAGCGCCGCGATCACCCAGTCGCGGTACGGGTGGGATTGTCCCTTCGAATCCATCCAGGATTCCCCCACGTCGCAGTAACGGGCGAGATCCAGCCAGTGACGCGCCCAGCGTTCGCCGTATTGCGGCGAGTCCAGCCATGAGTCGATCCGCTTCTCGTATGCGCGGGGATCGGAGTCCGCGATGAACTCTCTAATTTCCTCGGGCGTGGGCGGCAGGCCGACAAGATCGAATTTGGCGCGGCGTAACAGGGCGGCTTTGGGTGCCTCCGGAGCAGGGGAGATCGAATATTCGGCGAGCTTTCCAAGGATGTAATCGTCGATTCGGCCTTTTGAGCGGGCTTGCGCATCGGATTGAATGACCGGCGGATTGCTTCGCGTCAGGGGTTGGAATGCCCAGAACTTCCGGCCTTCCGCAACATCGGCTTTGCGCTTCGCGCTGAGACTGGTTCGAGGGGAGGGGAAATGGATTCCTCCAAGAATCCATTGCTCCAAAGTCGCAACTTCTTTGGCTGAGAGTTTTTCTTTCGGAGGCATTTGCAGGTCAGGCTCGTGATACTGAACCGCACGGATTAGCAAGCTGTGCTCCGGCTTCCCCTCGGTCGCTGCGGGGCCGGACTCCCCTCCTTTGAGGATTGCCTCACGCGAGTCGAGAAGCAGGCCGCCCTTTTGCTTCCCGGAATTTTCCGAGTGGCAGGAAAAGCATTTGTCGGCAAGCAAGGGGCGAACCTTTTGCTCGAAGAAAGCTTCACGCTCTCGGACCGGGTCTCCGGACGCCAACGACACTGCGCTGTCTGCCGGGACTGAAGGGATTGCCTGAGTCTCTCCTGCCGTCAAAGGTTCACTTGCCGCCAAAAAGCGCGCGGCGGAAACGATGGTGAGTCGAGCGACGCTGGAAAGTAGGGGTGAGGGATGATTCATGAGGCGGGGAGGGAACGCGCTCTTGTGCAACTCGTCCGCGAGGTTATGCCATTCTGCACACCGGCGGGAAGGTTTGATTTTAGGAATGAGCGGTGGAGTTACCGGCGCATTGATCTAAATAAATCACTGGTGTTGCGATGGATAACTTACTCCATTGACGCTCATGTGAAGTGCGCCACCCCGCGCTGCGCACAGTGCATGGATTCAAAGAGTGTCGAGACTCAGCCTGGGTGATCCGGTGAGATTCGGTAAGAGACTGTGGTTGTCCAATCCGAACGCACGCTCGCTTTCACTAAGCACAGGCTGACGAGTCCGGGCGGCTGCGAGCGAATCGGAGACAGCATTCGGATCCTCAAGTTCTGGAATAAGTGGGCTGAAAAGCGCCTTGAGCTCCGGCACAAGGATTGCTGCATCGGTTTGAAATAGCGCGATTCCGTCGACCGCTTCTGCATGATTACGGTTGACCCGCTCAAGAAAGGCTCGAGCGTTCGGCTTTACGCCTCTGCCTGCAGTCGTGTTCGCGCCCCCGTAGATTTTCACGGCATGCCTCCGTGCGAGAGTCACATACTTGCTAGCTGAATCCGGATATCCGAAATCCCAAATCCAAATCGGATCCAGCGCGACTTCGTCAACCAATGCTTCTTGGAGCCAAGTCCGCAGATCAAATCCTTCCATGAGATTGATCTCCAAGGTCGCCTCCGGGATTCGGGCCATGATTGGGACCGTGCGCTTCAGGTCCTTTTCCAATGAGCGCAGGCCTGCGCGGAGATCCCGCATAAAGAGGTTGATGAACTCGCAGCGATGCCGGGACCAACCGAGAAACTCGGGTGAATCGGCGCGCATTTGCCGCGGGTCAGGCCTGCCCGCCGTCAGCCACGGGTTAAGAATTTCAGGGTGGTAACGGATTGCGGGCGGCTGGCGGCAAAAATCAAGACAGAGTCCGTGCGCACCGATGCGGGCCGCCTCCAGTAAAATAGAGATGCGCTCCTCCCGATACTCGGGGATGGCGAAACTCACCTTCGTGGAGTCCACCTTGCCGTTGCGATGCCGTTCAAGCCAATCCGGGTGGGAGGCAATAAACTTTGATCGAAGCCCGCCGCCAAGTGCGTCGCCGTAGTGTCGGTTCATTCCAAGCCGGCCGTAAATGGTCATCTTGTTTTTCGCCGCGAAAGCCAATGCAGCGCGCAGCGAGCATTCGCCTTGGAGTGAGTCAGCGATGGGTTTTGTCTCAGGCCGCGTATCACCCACGTACATCGTCGAGTTCGGCAACGAGCTTTGGTAATCAAGAGTGCTGCGTCCCAATGACCAAATCACATTACGGACGCCAAAATCCAAGTGGGCCTGAAGGCATTCGGCGGAATCGGTCCCGCTGCTTTTTTGCCTTTGATACAGCCATTGCCAAAGCTCGGCAATGGCCCAAAGCGTCTTGCGATTTGCGGCTTTGCCAGAGACCGTCGGGGCGGCTACCGCCGGCAGTCCCAACGCGCTCAGCGCGGAGGCGCCGCGACGAATAAACGTCCGGCGGTCCATCGGAGCCAGACTTTCTCGGCTTGCCGGCGCGTTCATGCCGAAATCTCTTCACGCATCCCAGTCAGGTCTGCGTAAACGGCGTTCAGAATTTCGAATGAGCTAGCGAAAGAATTTGCGGTACGCATTTCTTCGAGCTGAATTCCTAGCTTCCTTGGAATCTTGAGCCATGTGTTGGCCTGGGCGTAATAGTGCAGGTTCGAATTGCAACGAAGCTGTTGAAGTGCCTCCTCAAAATGACCATGGAGGCGAAGGGAAGCGTCCTCTGGTGAGATCACTGGACCTTTTTGGAAAACCCCGAACAAGTTCCCGCCGTCTTCCATTGTGCCGCAGTTCAGCGCAGTCAGCCCGGCTCTTGCAGCAGTTATTTCAAGCGTATCAACGCTAAACCCAAAAAGATGCGCTTCGTGCCATTTCCGGGAGAACTTCATCTGGGCATGGAGGATGTTAGGGACTTCAATCACCATCAGTCCATCATCTTGCAAATAACCCGAGAGCTTCCGCAGTTCCTCCACAGGAAATTCCAGATGCTCGAGCACGTGGAAAAGCGTGATCAAATCAAAAGACGCCGGACTGTGCGAAAATTCCGAAAACGCACAATTCGCCACATCCAACCCCAACTCCCGTACCGCGTGTTCTGCATAACCGTGATTTGCCTCGATGCCAGAGGCCGTGTGACCGAGCTTGTTCATCAGAAAGACAAACTCTCCACTGCTGGCACCCGCGTCGAGTGTTCGCAATTCGGAGCGGTTTGCTTGTTTCAGATACGGCTCAATTCTTTGGTACCTGTTGAGCGCGCATCTGGCTGCCCTCAGAATATGCCGCCTCTGCGGGCTGAGGGTTCGTTTGTACCGCTGGCGGTACGTCGTCTTGTAGAATTCTTCGACATTCGGCAGGGGAATCGGATCTACGCCAATCAATCCAGAGTCCCGCCAGCAGATGTTGGTGAGGCTTCTTCCGTATCTGTCCTTGGACGATAAAACAACAGCTTCGAGACCAGCAGTAAGCGGGCATGCACGGGATGCGGAATGAATAGGAAAAGCCACACAAGGCCTTTAGCCGCAAAATCCCGGCTGTCATCCCGGCGAGTTAAATAACGCCTCCGATTGTGGGGTTCATCTGGTTAGCCAGTATCGCGGGTGTAACGGATTGCAATTTCGACGAGTCGGTCGTTCTTTGCCAATTTTAGTTTTGACCGGATATTGCCCCGGTGAACCTCAACGGTCTTGGGGCTGAGGCACAGTCTCTCGGAAATCTTGTTTGTCCCCAGCCCTTGAGCAATGAGCTTCAAAATTTCGACCTCACGATTTGTAAGCTCCGGAATTTCGTCGCTTTGCGATGTAGATATTGGCGCAAGCTGCTTTCGGAGCATGAAGGTTTTCATTTTTGCGCTCAGATAGATGCCGTCATCGATCACTGTTTGGATGGCCTCCATGACGGATTCGGCGGCGTTTGCCTTCATCACGTACCCGCTGGCGCCGCTTTTGATCGCCCGCTCCGCGTAGATCAACTCATCGTGCATCGAGAGAATCAACACTTTCGAGCCTGATGAGACCGCAAGCAGTTCCCTGATCAGATCGAGTGTCATGCGTTTCTCCAGGGAAATATCCAAGATGATCACTTTTGGAGTGTGGCTTGCCGTCGCCTCGATCGCGGCTCCCCAGTCGCTGGCCTCCGCGCACACATGCAAGTCAGGGTTGAATGCGATCAATTGGCGCAGCCCTTGCCTTACAATCGGGTGATCATCAACGAGCAAGATATGGTGCATAGTAGCCTCAGTTCAGGCCGCAGGCTATCCGCTTAATTTTTAAGGATCGAGACGGTTTTTCCCCACCTTCAATGTGAGATTCACGGAGGTGCCGGAGGGTTTGTGTGGAGTCAATTCGAGTTGTGCCCCAATGCTTGTTGCGCGGTACTTCATGATTCCGAGTCCGAAACCTTCTCGGTTGGTTTGGTTTCCGAGCCCGACACCGTCGTCTGTAATGGTGATGGAAATAAGGGAGGGCGAGTTGCGCATTAAAATTTGAATGGTTTTGCACTGTGAATGCTTGACCGCGTTTCGAAGGGATTCTTGGACGATCCGGTACAGATTGGTGGCTGTCTCGGGCTGCAGAATTGGAGGTTCTCCCTGAATATTAAGGTCGCAGCGGATTCCAGCCGAAGCGACAAGCGAATCGGCGAGTTCACGGAGCCCGACTTGAAGGCCGCCGAGGTCGTTGGAAACTGGATGCAAACCGCGAATAACCATCCGCGTTTCTTCAATGCAGCCGTTGATCAACTCGACAATGTTGTTCAGCGGGCGTGCCGCCGACGACGACGTTACGGCTTGGAGGCTCTTTACCATGAGAGAAACGCCCGTGAGCTGTTGGCAGATACCGTCATGCAGGTCTTGTCCTATCCGGTGCTGCTCGCGCTCGCTGATTTCCAACAGCGCGGCCTCCAATTGTTGTCGCTTTCCAAAGGATGCCTTCAGTGCGAGAACACTGGCCAGTTGGAACAAAACCGCTGCCATGCTTCCGATCAAAATGCTTAACGTTGTGCGGCCCGCAACAGCTTCGAAATGGAGCCCCGCAGTTTTGAGGCTTTCGTTTTCCGCACTTTCAATTCGCTGCGCGATCTCGCGGATCTCGTCCATGAGTCGTTTTCCAATGCCTGCGACTCCGACAACGCCGTCTAGACCCGCTGACTGGCGGGCTTCCAGCGTTATTTTCAGCCGGTCGAGACGGTTTTCAATCTTTGCTCTAAGCTCACTGAGTTCGGATCTTCTCTCGCCTTTGCCGCTGACAACATCAAGTTCGCCAAGGTCTCGGATGGTGTCGATCGCTGCGGTTTGATGCAGGCTTAGATACTCTGATTTTCCAACAATCATGTAGCCGCGCGCCTCGCTCTCGGCGCTCACCAGATCGGTCAAAAGATTCTGAAGTTTCGTCTGCAGCTCATGCGACTGGGTAACGCTGCGAGCGCTCGATCGAAACTCGATGATACTCGTGTAGGAAACCATCCCGATGACAATCAGAATCAAGACTGGGATGGAGAAGCCGACGAGAATTGGACCTCGCCCGGCATTCTCCAGAATGTATTTAAGATTTCGCATATGATCTCTACTTCAACGTCCGATAAATCCGGATAAATCGGGAGGCTCACAACCCGGTTCGCGAGCGTTTCCGCAGTGGAAAGTTTTCTTCCACGCGAAAAAGAAGCGAAAGCCGGCTGCAGGTTGAGGGCAGGGTAGTGCACACCGAATCCGATTCCTCGCTGTCTGAAGTGCGCCAACAAGCGGTCTCTTTTACCCGTTTGGAGAACGTACTGGTGGAAGACCCGGACGCGTTCATGATCGATTTTCGCGGGAATCACAGACCCCTCGGGTAGCCAAGGTGATAGCAGTTGGTGATAAATGGCCGCGATCGCGCTTCGCCTTTCGTTGCGCTGTGGCAACGTTTTCAATCCGACTCTCAGAATGCCAGCTTGCATCTCATCTAAACGCGTGTTTCTCCCGAGGCATTCAGAGTGGTCTTTACGCGTCCAACCGTATTGGCGGAGTCGCTTCAAGTGCGGCAGCAGATCCACATGCCTCGTGCCGCAGAATCCTGCGTCACCGCATGCACCCAGATTTTTTGTGGGGTAGAAGCTAAAGGCTGCTCCATCGCCAATCGTACCAGCTTGCCTCCAAGTGCCTGCGCCCGGATCCCACAGCATGGCACCGTGGGCGTGTGCGCAATCCTCCACAACCCAGAAATTGAATGCTTTTGCTAAAGCTGATATTTCCCACATGTTGTCCATCCGTCCGAAAAAGTGCACGATTATCAACGCCCGCGTGCGCTTGGTAATCGCCGCTTGGGCTGAACGCAGGTCCAATTCAAAGTCGTTGGTGACGTCAACCAGCACGGGCATAGCACCGCAACCAAGCACCCCGGTGATGGTGCCGGCGGGAGCAAATGCGGGGACTAACACTTCGTCACCGGTTCCTATCCCGCCCGCCAGCAATGCAATCGTCACCGCGTCCGTTCCGCTTCCCACACCGCAGCCCTCAACACCGCTCATAGTGGAAAACTCACTTTCAAATCTTTCCACTTCTTCACCGAGGATAAAGTTGCCGCTTAGGATGACGCGGGTGACCGCCTCCAGCACTTCATCCTGGACTTTTGGATTTGCGGTCCAATGGCGGTTTGCGGGGATATTCGACGATCCCTTCATGGCGTCAGATTCCAGTAAAGGCCAAATGATTCGAGGGTTGCCCGAAGACCGTCGATGAGTGGAGTTCTTGCCCTCCAGCCGGTGCGGGCTGTGAATTTAGTGCTGTCCGAGACGTAGTCGCCAATGTCGATACGCTTGAGTACTTCAGGAAATGGGTGGAACTCTATTTTCGAGCGGCCATGAGACATTGATGCAAGGTTTTGCGCGATCTCAAGAAGAGTGACGGGGTTGCCACTCCCGATGTTGAATATCTCACCAACGGTCTCAATCGGATGAGTGGCGGCTTGCAGAAACGCCTCCACGACGTCGTCAATGTGCGTCAGGTCACGTACGCCGAGTCCGTTGCCATAAACCGGGATGGGCGTGCCTTCGATTAGGTTGTGAATCCATGACCCAAGAAAGGTGGAGTTTGCCCCGCTTGTGCGCATGCCAGAACCGTAGGTGTTGGTGAGCCTCAGAACCGTCGACTGAACTGCCTGCATCTGAGTGTACAGCAGATGATAGCGCTCCGCGGTCAGCTTATGAATACCGTTGATGTCGATTGGATTCGCAGGGTGATGCTCCGGTACGGGGAGTTGCTGTGGTACGCCATAAACCTGTCTCGTGCTCGCAAAAATCACATGGGCACCGGGAGCTACCGTTTGACATGCCTCCAAAATATTCAATTGGGCGCGAATGTTGCTTTCCAAATCGCTGTCGGGATCACGCATCGATTCCAAATGCCCTCCCTGACCGACCAGATTGAATACAATGCTGCAATCCCTCAATGCTCTCTCGACTTCGATTCGGTTGCGTACATCCACGCGGTGCAGTTCGATGTTTTTCGTCTGCTTGATTGCAGTTCCTGAGGTTGCGCTGTCGAGTACCCGGATAAGTTCGGGTCCTCCCTCCAAGGAAAGTCTCGAAACCAATGCCCTGCCGATGAAGCCGAGTCCGCCGAGTACCACAACATTAGTTCCCTGAAGCGACAACGGTTTCACGTGGGGGAGCGCTCGGGAGGTCATTTTACGTTCTTGGCTACAACAAAAATGGAGCTCCCGAATGGGGCGCGGAGGCCGCGCAGCAGGAGGCGGTTTTCGAGACGTGATAGATGCAGTGCAGCCCTCTCCAACATCCGCTCGATCCATCCTGCTCGCTTGGTCATGGCCTCAAAGTCGCTCATCTGTGAACTGTTCGTTGTGACCCGGCTCGCCAATCTCCGAATCAGCGTGACCGGAAACAAGTACGCGAGGCGGTAGGTAATCAGCATGGAGTGCATGCCGTGCTGTGCGAGCGCGCACTGGATCTCAGTGAGCCGAAAGCGTCTCTCGCCATGCACAGCGATGTCATGGCTTCCGTGCAGTACGGAGAAAGCTGGAACTTGGAGAATAAGGTAACCGCCGGGCTTCAGCAGACGGGTGAGATCCCCGAGTGCTGAACGCCAATTTTCTACGCCTTTATGATACAACACGTCTATGCATGTAACGCAGTCGAATCTGCGGGGCTCATGCTCGTGGATTCCCTCGACGGTGTGCTCGTAAATACTTGTTCGGCATTCTGGGGACGCTTTCTTCCTAGCGAGTCTGACGCAAAGCGGATCGGCGTCGCAGGCGTGCACGGTTCCAAAATCTGCAATGGTTCTTATCAGCCCGCCGGTGCCGCAACCCGCATCGAAGAAGGCCTTTTGAGAGCCAATGAACCTGAGGATGCATTACGCCACCAGTTCATGCGTGGCGCGGTACCACCAGTGGCTCCGTTCCAAAACACTCATCAAAACAATTTGTGTCGCGTCCATTAAATATTCACTGAAAACCGAGACGCAGCCTGTAGGGTTCCTCGGGCGCCGGGCCAGCGGGCGGCTGGAGTTTAATTCCTGCAGGCGCCGAAGATCCGATCTCCTGGAGTCTCGTTTCGCAGAACCGGATCCCGCTGATGAGGCGCTGGTCGCCCGGATGGAACTTCAGGGCTGCTGTGAGTGTTTCCTGCGCCTGCTGATGCGCTCCTAGGTTGCTGTATGCGACCGCCAGAAGGTGAGCCGATTCCAGGTGACCCGCGCTGGCGTTAAGAGCCCGCATCAAAAACGGTATTGCGTCCGTCCACCTCTGGAGGTGGGCGTAACATCGGCCGATCGCTGAGAATACAAAAAAATCGTAGCCCGATGCGGGGCAATGCAACGCTTTGAGAGCCACATCGAGAGCCTCCGCAGGCTTCTCCAACCGCAATAGAATGGACGAGAGATTAGCGTACGCAATCCCCGTGGGTTGCAGCGCGATTGCCTGCTCGAGAGCGTGCTGAGCCTCGGCGAGTTGGTTGCTCTCGCTGTAAGCATTTGCCAGATTGATCCATGGGCGCAGCTTGTGCGGACTCTTCTTGCATGTGTCCCCCCAAAGGGCTTCCCGGGTCGACCAGCACTCATTTCTCTGGATCGTGGACACGCAAAGTGCCGTGGTGGGCACCACGATCGTCAGCGCCATGGCGTGTTTTTGCATGCCGAGACCTCCGCGACCCAGGCACGTCCCCGCTTCGATTAGGCTGACTCCCGCGAAAAAGCAGAGTCCGAAGAGCGGCAGATATGAACGGTGCTCTGCCATCAAGTCGGGCAGGGGCACCACGGAGGAGTCTGGCGCGATGGTTACTGCAAACCATCCAAAACCGACCAGTAACGCCCGCGATGCGTCCGGTGCAAAACGCTTTTTTAAGGCAAACAACGCCGCCGAAGGGATGGACAGAAGAAAGAGCAGCGAAGACCAGAACTTCCAGCGAAATGCACTGCTGACAGGCGTGATGTCGGGATCGATGTTCAATTCTGACGGCCAAAAAAACAAACTAAGGTATTCGATCCAAACCGAGGGCTGGGTCAGCGCGTACGGCAGCGATTGCGAAGTGTTGCCTTCTGTGGCGGAAACGTGCAGTAGATCGACCAGACTGAAATCTCCCTTCTGGCTCATGCTGACTGCTGCCAGCATCAAAGGAACGACTGGTGTAAGGATCAAAAGCGGGGCTCCGTGTTTGATTGCTGTTCGAAATGGCGCGCCGAAAACAAAACATTCGAGCATCACTGCCACAAAGGGCGCTGTGAAGCCGCTTTCCTTTGAAAGCATCGCGCACAGCAAGCTGAAAAACGGAGCGACGCGAAAAGTGTTGTTGCAATTCACACGAGCCTCCAAGTGCAGGACAATTGTCAGGAGATAAAACATGGCGCTCAGTGAGGTGGCGCGTTGGATAATGTAGGTGACAGACTCGATCTGCAGCGGGTGAATCAAAAAAAACAGGCCCGCTGTCATTGCTGCGAACCATCTGAATGCTGAGTCGCTCTCGCGTCCAAAAAACCTCGAACGCAGCAGGATGCCGCTCAGCCTGAAAGCTAGAAAAGCGTTGATGCAGTGAATGAGCACGTTAAGCGCCCGGTAGCCTGTCGGGTTGAGCCCGCCGATTGAGTAGTTTAAGAAGAATGAAAAGTAGGTAAGCGGCCTCAAAGCGAAGTTCGCCGAGACATCTCCGTCCTTACCAAGCGGCGCGAGACAGACTACTTTTTGACTGAACTGGGTGAACAATTCTTGAAAGTGCCGAATTTCAGTGAAAAGCGGATTCTCGACAAGATACAGCAGGTCGTCGAAAACCATCGGGTATGCAAGGGAGCTCGCATACAGCAGAATGCCCGTGATCCCGTACAAGAAAAAGACAGCTCTTTGGCTATACTGCTGCATGCGTGCTTTGACTCTGGTGAGGCGTCTGGTAGCAGGACAGCGATACGGTGGCGCGGCAAGAGCGGCGCTTGATCACGTACTGGGGTGCGGCGTTTCGGAGCATGTAGAGTCGGCCTGCATATTCCCCCACGATCCCGATCAAGAGTCCGCTTGCGCCGACAAGGGTCAACGACGCGAGACTGGAAAAGTTGGCCAAATCGGCAGTGAAGTGAGTGGCTGCCAGCATCAGGAAAGCCCCGAGCCATGTCGCGATGCCGGCATGGAGAGGCCATACGGAAAACCCGAACGCCAGTCTGCACCATAATCCAATAAGCTTCTTCAACGAATAGCCAGACCTTCCGCCAGCCCGCCGGTGATGGACGCATTCGATCGATCCAATGCTCGCTGTTGATCCCAGAATTAATGCGTCCAGGTAGGGCTTGGGTCCGTCGTACTTGGCGACCTGTTTCACCACTGACTCCGAGAGAACTTTAAAGCTCGAGAGGTACAGTCCTGCTGGACTTTCAAGCGCATAGCGCGCGGTCCAATTGTGAATGGCGCTGCCAACTCTTCGGTAAAGGGGATGCTTGCGCTGCTCGTACTTGGAATATACCACTTCAAAGCCAAGAGACGCGTGCCTAAGTAGTTTGGGTACTTCCGATGGTGGATTCTGCAAGTCGTCATCCATGATCACGCAGTAATCACCCACCGCGTGCTTGAGGCCGGCGAGGACGGCATTGTGCTCGCCAAAATTTCGGGCGAGGCCGATGAATTCGACGGTGTACGGATAACGGGTGTTCATTTCTGCGCAGACCTCCGCCGATTTGTCGCTGCTGCCGTCGTCCACCAGTAAGATCTGGAGGCTTTCAACATTTGAGAGCTCTGCTGTAAGCTCCGCGCAGAGCCGGGGAATTGTGCGCTCCGAGTTGTAAACCGGAATCACCACCGATATGGACCAGCGCGTGTAAGCTTCCCTTTCGTCGGTTTCCCTCTTTGGGATCCAGGGCCCGGAGAGAACGGTTAGTCCATTCACAATCTTCGCCGAAGCTGGTGAAAGGTTGGCCATTGCCCGGTGGCTCAGGAAGAATGAACCGCTCAATACGGCGCGAATACCGTCGATAATTTTTTCAGCCGCCTCACGTTTCATGATGTAGCCCTTCGCGCCGAGTTCTATGACGAGGTCCGCATGTGTCAGTTCGTCGTGGACCGATACAACGAGGACCCGTAGTGAGGGTTGCTCGCGCAGGAGCGCGATAATTAATGGCCCGGAGTCTCGCTGTTTGAGAGACCAATCGATGACCAGAATGTCGGGGCGCTCTTGTCGGAATGCGAAAATCGCCTCCGACTCATTGGCGGCTTCTCCGATCACTTGAAGATCCTGGTGCTCGTTAATCAGAGTCGCGAGTCCACGGCGCACGATGGAGTGATCATCAACGACGAGCACTTTTCGTCGTGTCTGATGCGTATTCGGCTCACTATGGTTTCCGTTGACCGGGCTCGGGGAGGGTGGGGCCACTTTGAAACCGTAACCTTCATCCGCGGGGCCACAATCGGGGGTGGATCCTCCAGTTCAGTACGGGTTTTCCCCTTAACGGAACGATGTGACACAATACTCGTCAGCGAGTTAAGAAGGCGCTTTTGGTCAGCTCAAGTCCATCGTGGGCAATCGTTAGCCTCAAAAGGTCAGGAAAGCGGATCGTTTAAAGGGGATTGAGTTTAGTGACGGCCGCGCCGGGTGATGTTTTCACAATAAATTCATCCGGCCGCTCTGAGTGCGGTGATTCGTCCAGAACAATTTTTACTAGCTAAATACGGCCGCAAGCCAGGGCAGGCTCGTTTCCCCTAGCACATTAAACGCCCGCCCCTGCGCGACCCATCAACCTGATGCCCAGTGTTTTGGTGTCAGGCTCGCAGTCTTTTGAGCCATGAGTCCGTGAGGGCGGGAAACCAGTTCAACTCATGAGATTGCTGCCAAAATTCAAAAAACACTATCGTGCTTTAGATTGCCTGCTTGTTGCCGCTCATTTGTTTTTATTTAACACTGATGTCCATTGCGCGACGGTGCTCCAAGCCCCGGAAGATATCGACGAACTGCGCCGGGCAGAAAAAACAGCGGTGGAACGGTATCCGGACCTGGCGGTGAGCAATTCCACTTTCAATCAGACTTTTCTTGCCGCGGTGAAAGTCGTTCGGGAAAAAAAGCCGGAATTTTTCTCGCAACCGGATTGGCCTCTCAGGCTGTCCGATGCGGTGGCTTCGGACTTGAAGGTGAAGCCGATATTTTTGTTGGACTCATCGCCAATCCGCGAATCCGTGGAAGACGCGCGGGCGCATCATGCATTGGAGCGCTTCTGTGTGCAGGTTGTCAAAAGTGCGCTTCAAAACCATGAAGTGCATGGAGGCGTGAAGGATTGGATCGAAGGCGAGGAAGGACTTCGCGCGGCGCGGATCGAGGACGCATTGACTCTCGCGGCCGCACAATCTGATGAGCACTTTGATGGCATTCTCCACGAGTTTTTGGGGGAGGTGCTTTCAAGTTCAGCGGTGCACGCATGCGCAGAGAACCGGGAATGGATCGAGGGGGTTCTGTGGACTCGTTCAAGCTGGCGTTGTATTGAAAAATACGACCAGCACAAGCAGTGCGGGATTGTCAGCAGGCTTCTTGCGAAATGCGGCAATTCAAAGCTTGTGATTGATTGGACGCGCTGTTCCGGTTCGGGATTCGCAAGGGCGTTCGGTTCTGCCTCTTTCCTGACGGAATCTCAGTTGGCGGCAAATAAGCCGCCCGAATACCGGCTCAGAGCTGCGATTTGCACCCAAATTATTGAGTCAAACTACCACATAGGCGGAACGGTGGTTCAAAAGCGCGGATTTCTCACGGCCGCCAACAATGCAAAGATATGGTCGATTTACAAAATGGTGCCTGTTTCGGATTGGGGGTTGATCGATAAATGGGAGGTGCTTGGAAAGACGTCCGCCGGAATCATCCGGGAAGAGGAGGGGAATTTATTCCCGATCATGAAGCATTTTCAGCGCGCGATTGAGTTGCGTCTGAAGAGCAAAGATAAGGATTCGCAACCCGTTTTGGGCGGCTTCGAGGCATTCATCGTCTATGGCTTTTGTGAGTTTGAAGACTCCGGCGAGGGGTTGAAGTGGGTTGAATCCATCGCAAGGCAGGTCGCCTCATCGCCTGATCCCGAGGTGCGCACTGCAGCAAAAATGCTCCGCGTCTTTGAGGCCGCCGCCCGCGAATGGGCCGGCGCTAAAAGTTAGCCGATGGCGGGCCCGCGTGCCCCTGCGGCAGTGTTCCCTTGGACCCTCGCGGGAACCCCTGACGAACCGGCGGGGGCTGACGCCAGATGTCCGCGCATCGGGTGCAGAAGAAAGCCGCTTTCCACTTCCTCGGTACTGCGTTCGCCATTCATTGCGCGGATGTCGCCCAATGCCTGCTGCGGCCAGGCTGCTCAACCGGAGTTCACGGCGCCTGTTTCAAAAAGTGCTCAAAGAAATCGCACACTTTCTCCATGGCTTCCTCAGTTGGCGGATGCGCGGGCCTGTTGTGCATTCCCACCCGATCCCGGAAGCCGAGCAGCGCGTACACATCGCGGACGTGAGTGAGCAGTTTCCATCGGGCTGGGGGATCTTCGCTGCCCCCTGAAACAAAAAACGGCCGCGGCGCCATCAATGCCTGCAGTTCATGAAGGTCGCAGCCCTCTTCACGCAGCGCTTTGTAGGGGCCTGTCGCTGGATTTGAAGGCGAGGGAATTCCGGGCGGGCGCTGCGTGCCTTCCGCGCGCCCAAGGTACCAGGGTTCCCAATAGTTGATGCTGGGCCGGGTGTCATCGAAGCCGATGCCCGGATCACTCCACGCAGCGCAAACAAACTGTTCGTTCAAGCAGGCTGAAAACATCGCCCATTTGCCGCCGTAAGAGTGGCCGACGATCCCAATCCTTCCTCCGTCCACCTCAGGCAGATTGCAGAGTGCGTTCGCGCAGTTCGCCGATACATAAGCGAGGAAGGACAGCGGCTGCCAACCCTCTTTGCGGGGGTCTGGCTTGCGGGCGTCCCCGCCCGGGGAACCGATGGCCAGTGCCACAAAGCCACGCTCCGCAAGCCTGCGAGCATAGTCCCTGTGTTCTTTATCGCCCAACCCGATGCTGGTTTCAGGTTCGTAAAAAGGCACCAGCACCGCTGGATGCGTCCCTCCGCTTTTTGGGATTAAAAGCCAGCCCTCCTCAAAGCGGTCCCGCGCGATCTCCACCCTGACGCGCCTGCGGGTGTAAAGCGTTTCCTCGGTTTCCGTGATGGTTTCCATGCGGGCTTTTTCCAAAAGCGGAGGCCCTTCGCCCAAGGCGCGCATCCAGCGGTTCTTGATTTCGGCGCGGCGTCGTACCCAGTCGGCGCCGGATCGGACCGTGCGACCATCATCGAAGAGCAGCGGAGATTTCAACGGGGCACGCTCGTTCTCGAATTCAGCCGGCGGATTCATGAACGGCGCCAATCTCTCTCCTGGGGTTGAAGCTGGGCAGCTGCTTGCCCAACCGATGGCGATCGAGCAAAGGGCGACCCGGATGGTGCGGTGCGCGGCGGTTCTCATGGGAGGTGAATGATCTTGAGGCGTGATCCCTTAAAAACAAGAATACCCGCCGGTACCAGACCGTTCTTCCCTTGATCGGCCGGCTGCTGCATTCCCCTATGAAAATCAAGTCCTGCCCTGGCTTCACATTCCCGCTTCTGAGCTTGTGCGCCGTTTTTATGCTTCTCGTCCGCGCCGAAGCTTCGCATACCAATGTCGTGTACATCCTTGCCGACGACCTGGGATGGAGCGACGTGAGCGCCCACGCGGGCGGCACCTTGAGAACCCCGAACATCGATTCGATTTTTGCGCAGGGCGTCGAACTGCGTAACTTCATGGGATGGTGTGTCTGCTCGCCGACACGCGCCATGTTTCTCACCGGTTGCCATCCGTTCCGGGTGGGCACGGGACCGGAGGTCGGCGGCGAGCTTGCGCTGGAGGAGACCACCATTGGCGAGGTTTTCAAGGGGGCCGGATACCGGACTGGCGTGTTTGGAAAGTGGCACAACGGGGAGGATCCTTTGACACCGGAGTTTCGGGCCGAATTCGCTCGTGCGTTTGCGGACAAACCGAACAAGAAGCCGTCGGAGGGTCTCGGGGCCAATGCGCACGGATTCGATGAGGCCTGGGTGTATTACGGCGGTGGCGCGGATTATTTTACGCGGCGCACGGCGGCCGGCAACGGACCCTTGAGCTGGTGGCACAATCGCGAGTTGCGCCTAGCGGATTCGGGGTACACGGAGGACATGATCACCGGACACGCTTTGGAGTTCATCCGCTCGAATGCCGAAAAACCCTTCTTTTGCTACATTCCCTTTCACCTGATCCACGCTCCGATGCAGGCCCCGGAGAAGGACCTTCAGGAGGTGGCCGCGTCGATCACCGATCCCAAGAAGCGCGTGTACGCCGCCATGGTGCAGGCCTTGGACAAGAATGTCGGCGCCATTTTGAGGGAACTCGACCGGCTCGGTCTGAGGGAGGACACCATCGTGGTTTTTACGAGCGACAACGGGGCAACCGCGGAAGGCAGCAATCTCCCGCTCAGGGGCACGAAGCACACGACGTTTGAGGGCGGGACGCGCCTGCCGACTGCTGTGCACTGGCCAAAAGGCGGTTTGTCCGGAGGAAAAACCTGGGATGGGCTCTGCGGCGCATGTGAGATGCTCCCGACCTTGGCGGCGATGTGTGAGATCCCGCTGCCGAAATCCAGAAAACTGGACGGACACAATATCTGGCCCGCGCTGCAAAAGGGTGAGGCAAGCCCTGTGGAGAGCTACTACTGGGCATGGCACAATGTTGACACGCTCAGAACCACGCAGTGGCGCATGCATCGCTATTTTGACAGGGTCGAACTTTACGACATTCAAGCCGACGTTGCGGAGACACAAAATCTGGCTGCGACCAAGCCCGAAACCGTGAAAGAACTCACCGCCAAAATGGACGCGTGGGTGAAGTTGCTTGGGGCTGCCCTGACCCATCAGGCTGCTCCCGGCGCCTTGGACGAGCCCGCCGCGCCGGAGAGCGAGGTTTTGGAAATCAGCGTCACGGTCACGGACAAAGCCAAACCGAAGGACTTCGTTATCGTGCCGATTACGACGGTGGAGTTTTTCCAGCAGGCCACGGACTTTATCGAGTTTGATGTCGCGGTTTCAACTGCGACTCCCCGCAAGGCGGTATGGTATTATTCCCCGTTCAGAGGAAATTCCGGAACGCCTCCCACCCTTTATTTTAAAAAAGGCGAGGGAATTGATCAATTCGGACGGGAGCAATCGGGCGCTCCGGAAACGCGAGGCGGTCCCGGAACCTGGGAGCATCGCGTGATCGGGCTTTGCGGAAGCGCCCCGGGGCCTCTTCCTCGGCAGGGCCTTGTTTTTCGCGGGGGAATTCCGGGTAAAATGACGGTGTATGTCGACAACTTGCGCGTGAGGCGCGGCGACGGCAGCAGGACTTCCCTGTGGGCCGCGGGCAAAGACACGCGCACCCAGAAGCTCGCTGACACCGAACTCTTCAAGGACGTTCAGGTGCGGGTGGTTCAAGCTCGCGATGTTCACCCTTAGTCGGGGGGCAAAAACGGAGCACTGAATCAGGGTTGGGGGGACGGTGTTAAATCCAGGGTAATGGGCTCTCCGATTCGGGGACTCAGGCGCCCTGAGTTTGCTCCCGTGAGATGGAGGGTGCCGTCTGGGGACTCGCGGAATCCCGACGGGGTTTTGACGCGCACCCTTTTGAGCGCCCACGAACCCTCGATCGGTGTGGCGACCTCAGCGAGCAGGCGGGGGGTCGGCTCATCCCCGCAGAAGATAGCGACATTTTGAAATTCCTGAGCATCGAGTTTCAGCATGGTTCTCAAGGTGTTTTGAATCTCCGTCAGCACCCCAATCTCGGGGCGGAGCAGGCGAATTTCGACCCCTTTGACGACCATCAGCGGAAGGATGGAGATTCGAAAAAAACCGCGTTTTTGAGACCCTTGACTGATTTCTTCAATTTTGATTTTCGCGGCAGGATGGTCGGCGGGTTCGCCGATTGGGAACGCCAGACCAGCGACCCTCTGTCCGTGGACCGTCGCGCAAAATCCAAACATGAAAAGCCAGAGGAGAGCGTTGTCGAGGGGGTGAAATGAACAAAATGTGCAAGCGAAAGGCGCTTTTCTAATCCACCCGATCGCATTGGTGTGTTTAACAGCTGATTTCATCGCAGCCGTATTTTTGTTTTAGTTAAGATTGCAATGAAGGTGATATTTACGCGCTGAATCTGCGTTTAAAACCATCAGTTTTTTAGCAATTAATTTATTATGCTTTTAAAAAAGTGCAGGACACGACACGCACTTGTGAGTTGACGGTAGTGGATGCCTGCTGCGAAATCAAGCATAGCGGCCTTCGAATAAGTCGGATGCCGTCAATTTTGGTTTATGCGCCAACCACTCATTTCACCCGCTTGTTTTGTCCGAATCTTATTCCGGAACTTGTGCTTGCTTTATTCGCTGTTCGCGATCGAGCCGCTGTTTGCGCAGGTGCCCGCGCTCACGGGGCCGCTTAAGATTTCGGAGCAGATTTGGGCAAACAATCCTACCACGGTTATTTCTGGAGTCCTAAAGGGGGCTGGCTCGATGTCGTTTGAATGGGAGGGAGGGGCGTCGCTTCTGCAAACTGGCACCGCGGTTGCCACCCATGATTGGATTACAATGGCTGCGGGTTCCTCTCATGCGCTTGCCATCAAGGCAGACGGGTCTCTTTGGGCCTGGGGTGATAACACGTCTGGACAGTTGGGCATTGGTTCTGAGGAGGAGTTGCCCTACTCAAGCCCTGTTTTGATTTCCTCGGGGACTTGGGTGCAGGTGTTTGCCTGTGATGCACGGAGTAGCGGCATCAAAAGTGACGGGTCACTTTGGGTTTGGGGGATGGGAATCGGTCCGGTCCCCGTTCGGATTCCCGGTGATCAGGTTTGGGAATCGGGTGCGATGGATGGCTCAAATATGGCGGTGATTTCCCGTTCAGGAGGGCTTTATATTCTCGAGCCCGCTGTTCAGAACTTGCAGTCCATCGGAGGGGCTTCGGATTGGGCTTCAGTATCCATGAAGGGTGATGCCATTCTGGCCATCAAACGGGATCGGTCTTTGTGGCGGCTTCGTAGCAGTGGCGACGAAAGTCCGAGGAAGGTTGGTGGCACACAGCGTTGGAAGTCCGTGGACATCGGGGGCAGATATCATTCGGAGAGCTATTATGTTGCGCTGCGTGAGGATGGCACTATTTGGGCAGCACCATTGGAAAATCAGCGGATTCTATATCATCCGGTTTTTAGATCTGGCGGCTTCTACAGGCATATCGATCAGGATTTACTACTTCCGCTCAGCGACTCTAAAGATTGGAAGCAAGTGTGCGCAGGGGTCGCGCCCCTCGCTGTGGACGCATCGGGGAAAATTTTTTCGGTTAGCGAAAATGGCGTTTTGGCGGAGGAGTTTCCCAAAGTTGCTTCCAAGCAGGTTTTCGCACCAAAACGCTTTAGTGGGATAGGATACGATAACCTGAACGCTGGATTTGCTCTTGGACAAGACAACACACTTTGGGCTTGGGGAAGGAATGACAAGGGACAGCTTGGTAATTTTGAGGTGGTGCCTGCGGAAAATTGGTACACTCAGGGCCGCGCCCAGGTAGGCGTTGCGGCTCTATGGAACTTGAGCGCCCCGGTGCTTGGCATTCCTGTTGCTTATGCCCTTCCTTCCGCGAACTTTTCGCCCGGTTTGTACTCCCTGAAAATTGCAGGACAGCGCGTCGGTCGAGTCGCTCACAATCTCTGGACAAAATCAGAGGAGCCAAGCTCTCTGGTGCGCAGAGTTGAAACGGGGTCCATCACGCTGGCCGAAAGCCCCGTGAACTTGGGGCAGTCTTTCCCCAGCTCGTACCGTTGGGTGAAAAACGGGAGTATTCATGCCTCGGGAACGTCAATTTTGCTCAACACGCCAGGGATTTACCACGCTGAGTCTTTTACCGAGCTCGGTACCCGCAACGCGACTGGTTCTGTAGGTTCAAATCGGATCATCCTTTCGCAGAGTGCTGGAGAACTGCCATCGGTTGGAATGACATTCGAGGGACCGGGGATCCCAACAGGTGCGGTAGTCACTGCCATTCTGGGAACAGGCACTGTGATGCTTTCAAAGACCCTTTCTGCCGCCATGAATGGAGTCCAAATCAAGTACGGTTTCATTTCGCGAGGCGAACCAAAGATCGTGCCGCCCAATGACAAGCGGCTGGCTGATATTTGCCGCTACCTTTCCGAAGCCGCTTCGAATAAAGATTGGGAATACCAAACGCTGAGCTCCGGCAGTTTGAATGGTGCGTTGTCCGTTGGCTCCTTGAAGTCAACTGCATCGCTTTTGAAGGCAGCGGTTGACTTGCTTTCGCTGGCCTCGGATTCCACCGTCGAGGTGAAGTTTGACCTTACGGCAGGCAGCACCATTGCCACCTTTAAACAACTCACCAGACCAAAGCCGAGTGCCAAGACGGAAACTTCGATCGGCACAACTTTCAAGGCGGGCGATGAGGTGACTCCGAGTCTCGGGCAAGGTGGCCTGCCAAATGTTCCTTTCGGATCAAGGATCATCGCCGTGAATGGCTCTGTAGTCACTCTCTCCAACCCCGCTCAGGTTACGGAGAAATCAAGCACCGTATCTATCTCCGCCTCGCCAATCCGGAACGTTTTGCGCTCTCTCGGAATCAGTGGAGGCCTCGATCCGCGGAAGGGCAGTGTGAATGCGGAGCTCGAAAGCATCGTGCTTCCAAAGGCATTGGAAACTGAACCCGTTAAGAAGTGGCTGATGGGCTCTAATACCATACTCGCGGACAAAAGCCTCATCGGTCAACTCAGGAATGCAGATACGCTCCTCGCGGAGATCAAAGATCCCACGTTTTTTGCAGTTTTTCCAAGGAGTATCTTCGGTGCAACGGAAGCCACCGGTGAACTGGTGGTTGATTACGGAGACGTGATCTTTCTTAGGGCTTGGGTGAGGCTCGCGATGGCAGCACTCCGGTGGATTGATCTTCAAAACACGGAAATTGACATTGTTGCCCTCAAAAACTTGATGAATGCAGGTGGCCTCTCTCTACAATCGATCTGGCAGAAGTACGCATTGCTCGGGGGGCCGGGCTCAGGGAAACAAGCCGATTTTCAGGCTGAATTCAAAGCAGCACTTGAGCTTTATCAACAATACTCCCGTTTCACGAACCCGCGTTTCGGTGAGACTGGTGCGTCGCGATTGATTCCTGGGAAACTCTGTCTGTCGTCCGTCGACATCGCCGATGACGTCCAAATGCGCGAGATTGTCGACAAGGCTCTCGAGTCAATCGGCGCCGCCAATTCAACCGCAGGGCTACAGACTTTCAAGCTTGAGGACGGAGAGTCTTTGACGTTGTCTCCCCGCGCCTTTGTGAACCGCGTTTCGAGCCGCGATGATTTTCCATCGTTCATTGGAAACACCTACTTGCCGGGCAGCCTGCGGACAGATTTTGCCTTGTCAGTTTACCCCGGATTGCGGATGTCTGAATTCGCTCGCGTGGAGCGCGAGTTGGTCAAATTGGAGCCAAAACTCACCCGAAAGTGGAAGACTGGTGCTGCGAGTCCCTCAAACGTCACCATTCAAAGCATGTCGGCCAACAACGGCGGCTGGATCACTGCGACCGGCACGATTACGAGTTCCGGCCCCGTGGGGGCTGTCCTTGTCACATCGGGAAGCACTTCAGGCGGCACAACGTCAAATAGCGGTGTATTCAAAGAGCGTCCCCGGACGAACCTGTCAGAGCCACGGATCTACGATTGGAGTGTCCAGTTGCCAGTTTCTATAGCTTCCGGCTCTACCAAGCTGACGGTGGCCGTCTCCAACGCGATCGACTCGCAACTTTCCCGTTCAGCGGAAAGACTCTTAGCGATGGTGCCGGACCCCGCACGGCCTATCACGTTGGTGGGCGGCAGTGCATTCGCTGTCGTGGCCACCCCTTGGCCTGCACAGGGAAAAGCCGCTGACATAGCCGTGCTGTTCGCTGGCTCAGGAGCGCTGGCGTATCAGTGGATGAAAAGCGGCAGTTCTAACTCAGTCGCGAGTGGCGTGACCGGTGCGGTCGATGATTGGGCAACCGTCAGCGTCGGGCTTTCCCACACTGCGGCCATCAAACGAGACGGCACCCTTTGGGCTTGGGGGGCGAACCAGCAGGGACAGCTCGGGATGACGCTTCCTTACGATCCCATTAGCCTCACCATGAAGCAAGTCCAGCGTGCTCCACTAAGGGTTGGCTCGGACTCGGACTGGGTGTCGGTTGCTTGTGGTAACGACAAGACTTACGCGATCAAGCGCGACGGCACGCTCTGGATGTCATCTCAATTTTCGGGTAATTCTTATCAAGCTGCCAAGGTGGGCGAAATGAAACGGCTGCAGGGTTACGATCCTGCGCTTGGGAACATTACGGTCAGGTTCTCGGGCCTCAGCGTGTCGGGTGAGCAACCTGTCCTTGCGATTAGTCGCGAGGGGGAACTGTGGCAGTTCAACGGCGCAGAAAGTCTTAATCGAATCGGCTCAGACTCCGACTGGGCATCCGTGTGTGCGGGGGCCGTGAACTTTGCGATTAAAAGGGATGGTTCGCTCTGGGGATGGGGCAGCCCGGCCGGAGATCCTAGCATCGAGCAACAGCTGCTTGGATGGCATTCCTACGGCGACGGCCCACAAAGAATTGGCTACGATTCCGATTGGGTGGAAGCTAAGGTCAAAGTCAAGCTCGCCCTGGTGCCCCCTGGAACGGCCAATGAGGTGTATGCGGTGGCCCTAAAAAAGGACGGCTCGCTGTGGGCTTGGGGAGCGCTCCCATGGAAGAGTCCATTTTTGGATGCCAACTCGTATCCAGACTTGCCTTACGAGGGCCCTCAGCGAATTGGTCCGGATGAGATGCGTTGGTCTCGGATATTTTTAGGAGCAGGTTTGATCGCGCACACGCGGAGCGGTGAAGTTTTTGAGTTCGGAATGAACCCAGATAAGCCCCGGCGTGTAAATTTTTCCCTGCCCGCAATGGATGGCGGTAGCGGGGTGAGCGCTGATGCCGTCGTCACTCAGGATGGCATTCTTTGGATGTGGGGAGACAATGCTTCAGGGCAGATTGGAGACTTTGAAGGCCCTGTTGATGCGCAGATGGGATTGGATCCATTGGGCGCCCACTACTTTTCTTACGTGGCGGAACCCGTGCAAGTGGGAGTAAATCCGGCATGGGAGTTGGCGAGCCCTGTACGCGGGATTCCCGTTCCGCTGCATCTTGACGAGGTTCGAGAGCAACACCTTGGAACCTATCGTGTGAGCGTTTCGAGGGGCAGCGACGCATTCAATTGGCGAAATTTCGCAGGTCAGATCACCTTCGATGCACCTGAGTCGATGACCATTGTTTCAGGAACTCTTTACATCGGCGATCGGACTGAAATTCGAGCGGTGAATCTTTCCACGGGGGCGAGTCTTTCCAGTGCTTACAGTCCGTTGCCGATTGGCATGATTAAAGGTCTCGCAGCCTTCGGCGGTACTCTCTACGTGCTTAAGTCCAACGATTCGCCTGAATCCCTTGGTGGAGTCTTCAAAATCGACCTAAAAACAAAATCGTCGTCTAGTGTGGTGAATTTTGATTTATTTGACTCATCGACATTCCGCAAAACGCCTTTCCAGTCTGCAGAAGGTATCACGGTCGATTCAAAAGGGACTGTTTATATCTCAGATACCCAAAATCATTGCATCCGCCGCATTGAATCTGACGGTTCGGCTGCGGAGGTAATCGCCGGGAGTCTCGGCACCTCTGGGTTCATGGACGGCAAAGGAGCCGATGCCCGTTTTCAATCTCCCGCCGGCGTTATTTGGAGCGCCGGCACCTTGTACGTAGCTGACCGTGCCAATAACGCGATACGGAAGCTTGTGTTGCCGTCTTCTGGAGCGGTCACGGCGCAAACGGTACAAGTCACAACGATCGCTGGCAGAGACCCTCTCACAACCGAGTCCGATATGGATTACGGGGGCAGGGACGGAGTGGGTAACGCAGCGCGATTCAGCTCTCCCTCAGGGATCGCCGTGGACAATGGAACCCTCTACGTGATTCAGAGTAACGCTGTCAGACGAATCACCCCAGACTTCCGAGTCACCACCATCGGAGGCCTGCTGAATGGGTATGCATCGCCACACTACTGGGAGGCGGATGAGTACGCTCTCCCGAGTTTCGGAGGGCTTTCAGCCGTCGTCGTGCATTCCGGCACTGTCTACACTTCTGAAACCCACGCTAACAGAATTCGCGCGGGAATTCCTCCGTCGCCCGCAGTTGAGCGCGCCACAGTTGACGCTGCCCTGATCCATTTGGACCTTGAAAAAATAAAGCCCAGTCCATCGATTGTTTCAAACGGCGGCGCGTTACAAATCTCCGCGGAAGACAACGTCCCGCAGGATGGACTTACGTACCAATGGCACAGAAACGGGGCTCCGATTACCGGCGCTAACGCATTGAGCTTGCGACTGTCTTCGCCACTCCCAGGATGGTACACATTGGTAGCCAAAAGCGGCGCGCACTCAGTTGTAAGCCGTCCAATCCCGGTCACGGTCGATAACGCAAACGTGTCCAAGGCGAGGGCTGCATTGAGGCTGGGCCACTTCTCCACCGCCTCTGGCAGTCTCTCGGCGGCGTCCTCCGACGGAACAGAGATTCTTCTGCGCTCACTCATGGATATTTACGGCTTTTTAAACGAAGCCCCTACAAAGCTCGCCATGGGAAGCCTTGGTCTCACCATGTCGGGCACGTTTGCGTACGGATGGATCAATCCATGGAGTCTCAAAATGAAGGGCGGTGCAAAGGATATTATCAAAGCGACGCCCACCGCTGCCCTGAGGCCTGTTCTGATGGGGCCGGCAGCATCCTCGTTGTATCCGAAGCTCGAGGCGTCGGATACCAAGCTCGCAAAGATCATCGATAAAAATTTCATCGCGATTTTTTCACCCGCGGACTTCGGGATGCCAAATGCAGATGCCGATCAAATCGTCGTGGATTTCGGTGATGTGCAGATCGCAAGGGCTCTTCTTCACGCCTGTATGGCGGCAATAAAATGGATTGAAATGCAGAACACCGACGTGGATTTGTTTTCCCTCATTTTTAGTAGTGAAAACGGTCGCCTTTCGCTGGAGTCGTTGCTTTCGAAGCATCCGTCACTCTTTACGGCTTCTTCGACTGGGGCTGCTGCCAAAACAGCGTTTGAAGCACGGTTTAAGGATGCCTTGAAATACTATCAGGCGTTTTCTGATTTTGTGAACCCAGCTTCGGGCAAGCCGGCACGTGCCGGCCAGCAGTTCGGGGTCGTGAAACTTGAAGGCGCCAGTGACCTGGCCCAGGAGCGTAGATTCAGGGATTCAGTCAACAAGGCTTTGGATTCGATTAACGCTGCCACTGAATTGCAGGCAAGGCGCACATTTGATTTGGGCGATGGTGCGTTGGTTAGTCTGTCTCCGCGGGCATTTGTCAAACATGATGCGGGCTGGCGTAATGAGCTGCCGCGTTTTCAAAAGAACAGGTTGATACCGAACTCCCTGAATCTCTCTACCCTTAGAAGCGTCTACCCCGATCTCACTTTTGAGGATGTGGCTGGGATTGAGGCGTCCAAGTTTTTATCGGAATCGTTTTGGAACGAACTTTTAGGGACGCGCGAAGATGACGCAGCACCGACACTTGCGTTGGATCCAGCATTGGCGTCTGGTCTTAAAACAACGGACGGCTCAGTGGAACTCGGCGGCGTCGTGTCGGATGCTTCGGGGGTCAAGAACGTCCGGTTAACGCTGGATTCAAACGGAGAGACGTACGATGCAGTGCTTGAGGAATTAGCGCCCTCCAGCACGGGCCTGCGCCGGTACAATTGGAGTTTGATTGTACCCCTTCCTACAACGTTGTCTGCGGGTTCCGTGAAATTCGCAGTCACTGCCGAGGATGTTTTTGGGGGCAAAATGGAGGCCCCTCTTGCGAGAAGCGCCTTGGTTCTCCAGATGGTGAGGGTTTCCTACGCGGTTCAGGGACGGGGCAGAATCACACTGAATCCTGCCCCGGATGCCGAGGGGTTGTTGCGTGCTGGAACATCCGTCTTGGTCACTGCAACCTCGGAGCAGGGGAGTCTCTTCCGGCGGATCGAAAGCGTGGTGGATGGCGAGGCTCAACCTAATCAAACAGTCAAGACGGCGACGGGTGGCACGCTGCGCCTCAACGTTTCTGCGCCAACGGATTTGTTGGCAGTTTTTGAAGTGAACCCGTACCCCCTGCTGGGCGGGCGCAAGAAGATGCTGGGTGGCTTGTTGACGCCCAATTCTCTGGGGCCAGTTGGGGGTGCTCCGATGCAGGCGGTACAAATCAATGTCACGGACAAGGGGAGTTTCTCGGGGAAATTGTTTGTGGGCCGCACGGTTTCCACTTTCACGGGCGCTTTCGATGAGGACGGCGTTGGTGTGATTAATGCTTCCGCGACCCAATCCTTTCCCCAGTTTGTGCGTTTATTTTTGGGCTACGCACCATCTGTTGGCGGTATGCCCAATCCAGTCGCTCCTCCCTGGCGTGACCTGTCACGGGCGGGGATCCAGCTGTGGATTGACGCTTCTGATGAGGCTAACCCGGTGCTCTACGCCGCTGGAAATTCCGCGCCCGTGGCGATGTCGCCGTTTGCGTCCATGGATTACAGCGGTCCTGCGGCGCTCACAGGGGTATTCGGCATTGCGGCACCGACTGCGCAGTATTATTGGAACTACACAGGCCTGGGTGATGGCTCTCCCAAGCAGGGTGGTTTTGTCTCGATCATGCCGCGGCGGACTGGCGCGTACACTCTAGCGGGTGTTCTCCCCTCAGGGGAAAGAATCACAGCATCGGGCTTTTTATTGGACCAGTTCAAAGGCGTTTCAGACTTTGCAGGCCAGACGCAGCAATCGGGCGAGTACTCAAAGATCGAGACATTGATTCCCACGGGAACATACGGTTCGACTGCGCTGGAGATGACATTGTTTGTCCCCGAAAATGAGTCCAAGGCACGGGCCGGTTTAGGGTGGGTGCGGCGGGAGAATTGGCTCTCACTGATGCGCGGACCAAAGTTTGCAACTGGTCAAAACGCGGGTTCGTACGCCTTCGCAGCGGAATGGACTGTGGGAGCCGTGGGATTTGTGCCGGCCAGGACCGGCCAGGTGCCGCTCCCATTCACAAAAAACGGCTCTCCATCTAGCAGCGAGGTGTTTGGTTTACGGTTGGGTTCCAACACCGCATTCTCAGTGATGGCGGATACCAGGAACCGAATGTTCGTTTCTGGAAATCCGGGCAACGGCTTCAGCAACCCTTTGGTTTCCCTGAATTACCTGACCGGCGTCTTTACCGGGAAGGTGAGCGAGCTTTCAAAGCCGCTTCAATTGCAGGGCGTTCTTTTGCAGAACGAATTGCCCGCGGGAACAAGGTACGGAGTGCTGGCTCCTGCTGGTGGAGGTTACTCGTCCGATGGGCGAATGATTGCGATCGGAGGTGTGGATGCCCCGCCGGATGTTGTCCTAGTGAGTTCGGGGGTCTTGCCGGCGTCCTCCCCGCTCGGGCCCGTGGCTGTGAATGCATTTTACATCGGGAAGACCGAAGTGACGTGGGGCGAGTGGCAGAGTGTCCGCGATTGGGCGGTGTCGAATGGGTATTCTGACCTTGGTTGGGTGGGACAAGGGTTTGGTGGATACAACTACCCAGTGAGTGGAGTCAATTGGTATGACGTGATGAAGTGGTGCAATGCGCGGAGTGAAATGGAAGGTAAGACACCTGTGTATATGAATGGCACTGCTGTTTACCGGACTGGCAGTGGATTTGATCCGCAGGTTATTTCGTCAGCCAACGGGTATCGGTTGCCGAGTGAAGCGGAGTGGGAGTTTGCGGCTCGTGGGGGCACGCGGACGAATGGATACACTTACAGCGGGAGTAATGATTTGGATGCCGTGGGGTGGTATGCTCAAAACTCTGGTTATAACGTGCATGAAGTCGGTAAGAAGCTCGCCAATGAGTTGGGAATATTTGATATGAGCGGGAACTTGGAGGAGTGGATCGGGAGTTTGTCTCCGGGTGATCCGGGCTCGTACCGGGTGATCCGGGGCGGGTACTGGAACGACAGCGCGGAGTTCTGCACGGTTGCCAACCGCAACTACTACTCCAATCCGGGGAACCGCGGCAGCCACTACGGCTTCCGGGTGGCCCTCAGTTCATTTCCCTAGGGTTGAAGGCGGAGCTGAACAGCTAGAGTGAGAGAGCGAGGGACGAGCGAGCGGCGAGGGCTGTTGAGCGGAGCGGCGGCGTGGAGGCGTCCAACACGAGTCGCGCGCAGGTCTTGAAATGTCCAGCATGATCTTCATGCATCGGAGTGGCCGTTCCGCTCACTTTTGTTCGCGGACGGAGACGAGCAGCGCGGCCAGTTCCCGAACGGTAGCCGCATGGGAGGGATCGTTGGCCAGGTTACGAGTCTCGGCCGGATCCTTGGCTTCGTCGAAGAGCTGAGAGGCGGTCAGTTTCCCGTCGGCGTCGGTCCACTCGGTGTAGCGCCATGAACCGGATCGCACCGAGTAGCCGGTGCCCTGATTCCCCCGGCGTACCTGGCTGAAGGCGGCGTTCTTTACGCTGGCGCGCGGGTCGTCGAGAATCGGATGCAAACTCGTGCCATCGAGATAATCCGGCGCGGGCAGTCCCGTCAGCGAAGCGAGCGTCGGGTAAACGTCGATCATTTCTGCGATCGACGCGCTGGCATGGCCGTTGCCCTTGGCGCCCGGTGCGGCGATGATGAGCGGCACGCGCGCACTGCGCTCAAACAAGCTTTGCTTCTGCCAGAGGCCGTGGTCCCCGAGATGATATCCATGGTCGCTCGTAAAAACAACCACGGTGTCGTTCGCAAGTCCCAGCCGTTCCATGGCGTCCAGAACACGGCCGAGTTGCGCGTCCATGAATGAAGTTGCTGCGTGATAGGCTTGGATCGCCTGACGCCGCACATCGTCGGTGAGTTTATCTTGAACCGGATGCGCGCTCGCCCAAGCAGGCTGGATCGGGCGGGCCCGGTCGTCTTCGCTCAACGGCGGCAACGCGATCTTTTCCGTAGGATAGAGGTCGAAAAAGTGCTTTGGAGCGACATAGGGCGTGTGCGGCCTGTAGAAACCGACGGCGAGGAAAAAGGGGCGCGATTCGCGCTTAAATCGCTCAAGCAACCGGATGGCTTCGGTGGCGCCGACGCCGTCGGTGTGGTCGTTGTCCTCGCCTTCGTCGTCCGCGAGCCAGCTTAGGGTGCCGCCGAACTGGCTGCTTGCGCCGGGAGCTGTGACATTGGGCTGAATGGTGAAGATCTTTTCATGCTCCTCCCGGTCGCGGCCGCGCGGATTGATGACCTGGTCCCAGGAGTGGTAATCATCGAGAGAGGAGGTGCCGATATCGGCGGGCACGCCGTAATGGTAGAGCTTTCCGACGCGGGCCGAGTAGATGCCGTGGCGCTTGAAAAGCTGGGGCATGGTGATTGTGCCCGGAATTTTTTCGCGAAAGTGGGGGGACACAGGAGTGCTGGCGGCGGAAGGATTAAGCATGACCCCGGTGACGTTTGGACGTCTTCCGGTCATAAACGAGGAGCGGCTGGGGGAGCACAGCGGGAACTGGCAGTACGCGTGCTCAAACCGGACCCCGCGGGCGGCAAGCTTGTCGATGTTGGGCGTGAGCATCTCTTTCGCTCCGTAACAACCGATGTCGCAGTTGAGGTCGTCTGCGACCAAAAACAGCACATTATGCTTCGGCTTGATCGGTGCGACGTTCGCGGCCGCCCAAACCGGTGTTTGGGCATCGACGGCGATGGGGGCAAGCAGCAGTGCGAAGAGGGGCACTGAGAAGCCGCGGCCAAGGATGCTGGGATTGGTGAACTTGAGCATGCGGGAAGTGCTATGCTTGCGCCGTTTCCGTGTACAGCAGGATTCCGCGCGGCGTCCGCCGGTTGCCGGCTTCGAGGGAACGCTCCGCGGATGCAGCGGAGCTCTCGGAATGATTATTCCGCCGTTTCTGCAGGCGGCGGCAAAGGGCGGTAACGTTCGGGCAGCGTCCACGTCAGCGCGTATCCCAGAACGGTACCCGCCATGAAGCCTCCGGCATGCGCCTGCCAATCAATCGAAGGCATGAGCACGGAGTATACAGCCGAGTAAAACACGGCCTGCAAAAGAGCGGACCCGCTGAGCGATTTTTCACCGGTAAAATAAAGGGCGATAAGGCCACCCAATACTCCCGAGATCGGGCCTGACGCTCCCGCGCAAACCGTGTCGGGATGCGTGACCAGGCTGGTGAGGCTCGCCGCCAGTCCGGAGAGCGCGTAAAGCACGGCGAATCGGATCAGGCCGAAACGATCTGCGATCACCGTCCCCCACGAAAACAAAGCCGCCATGTTGCAAAGGATGTGCTGGAAATCGAAATGAATGTAGTTGCCCGCCACTAAACGCCATAGTTCCCCTTTGGACACCATGGGATAATAAACCGCACCCCATTCCGCCGCTTGTCGCGAGTTAAAATCCATCGTGTGAAACTCCGTGCTCATCCGAATAAACACCCAGACGTTGATCAAAAGCAGACCCCAGATGGCTAGTTTTCCAAGGGGGCGGTTT
The DNA here is from genome assembly GCA_044375925.1 of Chthoniobacteraceae bacterium. GTDB lineage: Bacteria > Verrucomicrobiota > Verrucomicrobiia > Chthoniobacterales > Chthoniobacteraceae > Chth-196. Next base: position 35,490 of record JBILLT010000009.1, read on the forward strand.
TGGAGTTCCATGCGTGGATGCTAGGAGTCCAAGAAAAGACAGGGCAATGCTTTTTGAGGTTTTTGCACTTGGGACGATTGTTGCAGGGAGCGATCAAACGGCCGACTGGATGCGGCCCCGTCGCGGGTTGCCAACCCTCAACCGGTGGACGTAAAACGGACGCGAATTTGAGCACCCCCCGGGTTCTGCGGTTGGCGTTGAGGTTTTCTGCGTTGGCGAGGCGTCATACACCGGCGAGTTCCTTCGCGGACCTTGCTCTGTCGTTGCGGATAACGGTGAACTGGCGAATCCACGGATCGGCACAGGTAGCCAGAGCTTCTGACATGCCTTGGACGCGTTGGTTTTGGGCGAGATTGGTTTGCTCTCAGACGCAGAGTCCGCGAAGGACGTCTCCTTTTTCAGCCATCCTGGCAGCGCATAACCTTTGGATTGACTAGTACCAAAGGTGGCAACACGAGGCCTTTGACTCTCAAACTGTTTCTCCAGCCGTTTTTTGGACTTTCATTTCCGCAGGGTAGATTATTGCGGAGATTGTCTCTACCCTCGATCAATAGCTCGTTTGCCGGCGGGCATGTGCCGGCGCAGCGTGCCTTGATGAATGCTCTCAAAGTCCTCTTGATTCGAGGCACATACTGATGCAAAAGGGGCGCGATGCGATTCACCCCCCAGTCGTTTTTCCTGTTTGCATGCCTAGGGTCCATGGCGCTTGCCGACCCGCCCAAGGACAACGTGCTTTTCATCATGAGTGACGATTTTCGTCCCGAGATTGGTACGTACGGTTCCAAAGCCAAGACCCCGAATCTCGATAAACTTGCGGCGAAGAGCGTTCAGTTCGAGCGGATGTACGCGCAGCAGGCGGTGTGCAATCCTTCGCGTTCCTCAATGCTCACAGGCAGGCGGCCCGACACCTTGAAGGTGTGGAACAACAGTCTGCATTTCCGCGAGGTGAATCCCGATGTGACCACGCTGCCTCTGTGGTTCAAGGAGCACGGATACACCACCCGCTGCGTAGGGAAGATTTTTCACAACTGGCACACCGCGGAAAAAGGCGATGCACGCTCTTGGAGCGCTCCGGAGTTTCTGCACTACGCGAATCACGGCGATGACGCGCCGAAGGTGGAGGGCGAGTTGCCCGCCGGCGAGCCCATGCTCACTCAGTTGCGCTACGGGGCCGGTCCGATCTGCGAGGCGCTGAACGTATCCGATGATGCCTATTACGACGGGCGTGTCGCGACCGAGGCTGCGAGGGTTTTGGAGGAGGTGAAGGGCGGGCCTTTCTTTTTGGCCGTTGGTTTCTGGAAGCCGCACGCGCCTTTCCGAGCCCCGAAGAAGTACTGGGACCTTTACGAACGGGGCGACTTTGAATCCTTCAACGGTGCCCGCCCGGAAAGGGCACCCGAAATCGCTTTCCACAAAAGCACCGAGATTCTCGGAAAGGCTGTGGCTGCGGAGGATCTGCCAAACGCTCAGGCGGCCGAAATGCGGCATGGTTACTTCGCGAACGTTTCTTACCTCGACGCGCAGATTGGCAAAGTGCTGGAGGCGCTGGAAGCCTCCGGGGTTGCACAGCGCACAACAATCGTGTTTTTGAGCGATCACGGATACCACTTGGGCGAACATTCGTTGTGGGGAAAAACCTCCAACTTTGAGCTCGATGCAAGGGTTCCGTGCATGATCGCGCCTGCGGGAAGGAAAGCCGGGGGGGCGCGCACAAAATCGCTTTCCGAGCTGGTGGATGTGTTTCCAACGCTGGTGGATTTGTGCCGTCTTCCCCGTCCTGACGGACTGGACGGAACGAGTTTGGTGCCCGTGCTCGCGAAGCCGGAGACGTCGATGAAAACGGCCGCTTTTACCCAGCACCCCAGGCCTGCGTACTTCGACCGTGAACCCGGCAAGATTCCGAAAGCCATGGGGGTGAGCGTCAGGACGGCTTCCGTTCGCTACACCGAATGGCGGGACTGGGGCTCGGGCGAAGTTGTCGCAAACGAGTTGTACTCGCTCTCGGATGATCCGAGGGAGACAGTGAACAAGGTGGATTCCGCGGAGGTCGCCGCGAGGCAGCGCGAGGCGGCCGCGCTGCTGCGCAAACAGTTCCCCCTCCAGAAGCACCCGTAGCGGAATGCCGCCTTCAGGAGGCGCATGGGAAGCGCATGGGAAGCCCCGAGTCGCGCTCAGGCGAGCGCGGCAGACCAGCGTTTCACCAGATCCGCAGCCCGTGACTCGACGAGGTCGAGCACTTTCTCGAATCCCTCAAGCCCTCCGAAGTAGGGGTCGGGCACCGGCATGTTCTCCAAAAAGAGCGAAAGCTTGCGCTGGTGTTCCGCGGGGCATCGCTTTTTGAGCGACGCGAGGTTTTCGGCGTCCGCCGCGAGAATCAGGTCGAATTCGGAGAAGTCGCTCATCTTCACCTGCCGCGCGCGCAGGCGAGTCAGGTCGTATCCGCGGCGTTGGGCGTGTTGGATGGAGCGCGCATCGGGGGCCGATCCCACGTGGTAGTCCTCCGTGCCGGCGGAGTCGACTTGGATCGCAAGTCCCGCGTCCCGTATCCGCGCTCGGAGAACCTCCTCCGCGGTGGGTGAGCGGCAGATGTTACCCATGCAAACAATCAGCACGCGTTGAGGGCGACGGGTGCAGCTTGGTTCGTTCGAAGGGGGTGGCGTTTTCATCCTGCGTCATTTTATCGTTCAGCGGCGCGATGATGGCAACTTTCCGCATGCTGCGGAGGTTCCGGCGGATGATGTTTTCCCATTCTTTAAAAATCAGATAGAAATCGCGGCCGGTAAAAAAACATCATCCCGATCTCATGCAATTTTTAGCCCCTGCGAAGGTAAATCTGTCATTGCGAGTGCTGGGGCGTCGGGCCGATGGATTCCACGAACTCGACAGCCTGATGGTTCGCGTTTCGGTGTTTGATGTGTTGGAGATTGAGCGCACGTCTTCGGGGGGGCTTGAGTTTTCATGCGACGCGCCGGATGTTCCGGTGGACGACGGCAATCTGGTGGTGCGCGCCGCGCGTTTGTTTTGCGCCACGACCGGCGCCGCGCCCGATCTCAGGATCCACCTCGGGAAAACCATTCCGCACGGCGGCGGGTTGGGTGGGGGAAGTAGCGACGCCGCCTCCACGCTGCTAGCATTGAACGCGATCTTCGGGCTGGGACTGCCCAAAGACACGCTTGCCGGCATGGGGGCGCAGATCGGATCGGATGTGCCGTTTTTCGTCTATGAAAGCGATGCTCGGATTGGGGGGCGGGGCGAGGTGGTGACGCCTGTTCCTTCCGTCGGAAAAATACCGTTGCTGCTCGTGAAACCGCCGTTCGGAGTGCCGACCCCGTGGGCTTACCAACATTGGAGCAGTTCTGTCCAGTTGCCCGGAGTCCGCTACGCGCCGCAATCGATTGGGGAACTGGTTTTGGAGAACGATTTGGAGCGCCCGGTGTTTGAGAAGTTTCTTTTTCTCGCCGATCTCAAGGAATGGCTTTTGCGACAACCGGAGGTGGACGGCGCACTGCTGTCCGGTTCCGGTGCGACGGTATTTAGCGTCTTAAAGGCCGGCGCGAACGCGGAAGAGTTGGCCGAAAAAATCACTGTGGAATTCGGACCTGAGATCTGGATACGCGAATGTCAAACCTTGGACTGAGCTTGGACTGAAGCACCGCAGGTCCGGAGGGGCCTGAAACCGTCCGAAAGCGGCGGTGCGTTGAAACCGCGCGTTCCGGGGGCTTCAGGGAACGATCATGATTTTGCCCGAGTCGGGATCCTTGACCTGCGTGCCCGGCGGGACGCCAGCGGCATCCAACACTTTGCCATCGTAGGGGCTTTTGATCCACCCGTTCTTTCCCGGAACTTTCGTGGCGTATTTTGGTTCGTCCGCTTTCGTCGGCGGGGCGCTCGGGGGTGGTTGCGGTTTGGGAGAATCTGCCGTGGGCGCGGGGCCTTGGGGCGCGCCCGCGTTGGGGTTGGGCTGCTGGGCGGGGGCCGGGGTTTGATTTGCGGGCACCTGCAGCGAGGTTGCGCTCGGGGATGGATCGCGTCCGGCAATGAGATCACGCTGATCCTTCCAAACCCGTTGAAGCTGCTGTTGGCGCTCTGCGGGGCTGAGTGAAGCATTGTTGCGAATGCCGAGCTCTTCCGACTCCAGTTCCGTCATCGTCTTCCGGTTCTGTGGCCAGGTTTGGGAGTCCGCGGGCTTGCCTGCCGCTGCTGAGGATCCCCTGCTGGCAGCACGGTTGCTTCTCGCGTAAGATTCGTCCAGCGGCGCACAGGCGTTGAATCCAGCTAGGGCCACCAAACTCAGCACGCATCCGCTTGTCTTCGCATTCATAACGGACTCCATATTAGTTAAATCATTGCGCGTGCAAATATTAAATTTTGGATGCGGACGCTCATTCCGCTTCCGTGTTTTTTTAAAAGGGTTTCAAAATGAACAAACCCTGTCGCGGCGCGAATGGAGATTTTTGGTGTGCCGGCCGATCCTCCGTACATCCGGCGTTTTCTATTGCAATTCAGCATTTTTGCCTGCAGGTACGGGGATGATTCAGTTTTCGATTCGGCTCCTCCTCGTTCTCGCTTCGGCTTCTTGCTTGGTCTCCGCTGCGGAGAAAAAGAGCCCCGTATCCATCGAAAAAGTGGAGCTGATGGATTGCCAGCCGGCCAAAAAGGATCCCGCTGAGGAAAAGCCAATGGTTGCCGTTGGCACTGCTTCGAGACCCGGCGCCAAACCTGCCCCCGTGATGAAACAGTCCAAGCAGCTTAAAATCACGCTTCGCAAAAGTTCCTCCTCCGACTTTCAAAGCCAGTTGGTGGTCAAATACTGGATCATTGGCCGGGACACCGCGTCGAACAAGCCTGTCGCTGCTGCTCTCGGTGAATCAAAATGGGACGTCAAGCCCGCGGACCGCGGAAAGGAAATTCTGAGCGAACCGTACTACGGGTCCTACACCTTGAAATCTCCCAACCAGAAGCCGGGCGCAGGGGCGCCTGCCATGGGGGGCGCCGCTGCGCCCAGTATCAAGGTTGTGGGATATGGTGTGAAAGTCCTGCTGGCTGACAAGGTGGTTGCGGAGGCCTACTCCGAGGGGCCTTTCAAGCAGGGGATTGAGTCCGGAACGATCACAGCACCCGCGGCGAAGATGGAGTAACCGAAGGGGAGATCCCAGTCGTTTCCTGCGCTGCCGGCAAGCGTTGAGGAAGCCGCCTTTGTCCTACTCGAGGGCCTGAAGAACGGCGTCGCCCATCCCGCGTGTTCCGACCCGGGAGCAGCCCTCGCTCCAGATGTCTCCCGTCCGGTAGCCGCGGTCGATGGCGGTGCGCACGGCCGCCTCGATCTTGTCCGCCGCCGCACTCTGGCCGAGGGCGTAACGGAGCATCATCGCTGCCGACAGAATCTGGGCAATCGGGTTTGCGATTCCTTTTCCCGCAATGTCGGGTGCCGTGCCTCCGCTCGGTTCAAACAACCCGAACCTGCCCGCCGCGAGTTCCTTGGTTCCAAGCGACGCGCTCGGAAGCATGCCGAGGGAGCCGGTGATCATCGCCATTTCGTCCGAGAGGATGTCCCCGAAAAGGTTCTCCGCCAGAACGACGTCGAAGCCGCGCGGGTTGCGCACCAATTGCATCGCCGCGTTGTCCACGTAGAGGTGATTGAGCGTGACCAAGGGGTATTGCTTCGAGATCTCCGTCACGGTCTTGCGCCAGAGGACCCCGTTCTCGAGCACGTTCGCTTTGTCGATAGACGTGACTTTGCGCGAGCGCTGCATCGCGGCGGCGAATGCAATGTGGGCGATCCTTTCAATTTCGCTTTTCTTGTAAACCATTGTGTCGATCGCGACGGTTTCGCCGTTCTCCTCATGCGTGCCTTTGGGCTGCCCGAAATAGAGCCCGCCGGTGAGCTCCCGCACGCAAAGCACGTCGAAACCTCCCGGAATGAGCTCCTCCTTCACCGGGGAAGCATGCGTGAGGTTCGGATAGCAGATCGCGGGACGCAGGTTCGCGAAAAGCTGGAAATGCTTGCGCAGCGGCAAAAGCGCGGCGCGCTCGGGTTGTTCGTTGGGCGGCAGGGACTCCCACTTCGGCCCGCCCACCGACCCAAACAGGATCGCATCCGCCGCCTCGCAGGCTTTCAAAGTCGCTTCCGGCAGCGCTCTTCCGTCCACGTCGATGGCGATGCCCCCGACCCGCGCTTCGGAGAATTCAATCTTGAATCCGAACTGGGTTTGCATGCGGTCCAGCACCCTGACGGCCTCCTGCATGACTTCCGGCCCGATTCCGTCACCCGATAACACTGCGACTTTGTAGGTATGCATAAAGCCCGCGAGGCTAAACGGGAGTCGCTCCCGAGGAAAACTCTGAAATGCGCGGTCCGTTCGCGCGTGGGGACGGGCGCGGCTTTTCAAAACTTCTTTTCCAAAGGCTTTTTCCGCGTGCCCGACGTAGGGAGGTTATGGGCAGGCTCAAACGGATGGTCGCCTCGTTGGGGCAGCGGCGCGTGTTTCGCAAAATGCGCTCCGCGGCCAAGCACGCGTTTTCCAGAGCCTCGGCCCCCGGTTTCCAAAGCCGGGTGGTGCGTCCTGCCGAACCCGGGGATGCGGGTTTGAGTGGCGCGGAAATCGACGGAGTGTTTTCGCGGCTTCACTCCGATCCGATCCGGGGTTTGAGCGGGCTGGAGGCGGAGGCTGCGCGGCGACGGCATGGAGCGAACGTGTTGAGCTTGAACCGTGGCGAGCATTGGCTGCTGCGGTTTCTGGCGCAGTTCAAGAGTCCGCTCATGCTGCTGCTGCTGCTCACCAGCGCCGTGAGCCTGGCTTTCAGCGGATGGGTTGATGCCGTGGTGATTTTTGCGGTGGTTTTCTTAAACGGCGTCGTCGGGTTTCTGCAGGAGCACCGCGCGGGAAAAGCCATCGACGCCCTCGGAGCCATGGTGCAAACGCACGCAACGGTGATCCGCGAGGGAAAGCGGAGCCGCTTGCCCGCGGAGATGCTTGTCCCCGGGGACGTGGTGGCGCTGGAGGCTGGCGACAAAGTGCCCGCAGACATACGGCTTTTTGATTCGCAGCAGATCACAGTCGACCAGTCTGCTCTGACGGGTGAAAGCCTGCCGGTTTCAAAGTCGCATCATTCCGAAAACCAGCCGAGCGCGGGCGGGGAGTGCACGGAGGTCGGCGGGGGTACGGCCGCGGCGCCGCACATGGTTCTCGCCGGAACGCTCGTGCTTTCAGGGCGCGGAAAAGGCGTGGTGCTGCGAATCGGCGACGGCACCGAGATCGGGCGCATCGCTGGACTTGTCGCGTCGTGCTCGGAGCGCAGCACGCCGATGATCCGTAAAATTGAGCAGGCGAGCCGGGTCGCGCTGTGGGTGATTTTACTCATGGCTCTGCTGTCTTTCCTTGCAGGGGTGCTTCACGGGATGCCTGCGAATGAAATGTTCACCGCCGCGGTGGCGCTCGCGGTGGGGGCAATACCCGAAGGGTTGCCTGCCGCGCTCACCATCGTGCTGGCCATCGGAGTTGGGCGGATGGCGGCCCGGAGGGTGATCGTGAGGAATCTTCCCGCGGTGGAAGCGCTGGGCAGCACGACTGTGATTTGCTCCGACAAGACCGGCACCTTCACCGAAAACCAGATGACCGTCCGCCAGGTCTACGCAGGGGGCCGGATCTTTGGCGTCACAGGCACGGGATACGACCCAGCGGGTCGGATCTACGCGGCGGGCGCTCCGGTGGGGGAAGTGGACGGTGCGCTCAGAGAGTGTCTGCTGGCGGGCGCCCTTTGCAACGATGCGTTCCTTGTGCGCGAGGGGGAGCGCTGGGGCGCGATGGGCGATCCCACCGAGGTGGCCCTGATTGTTTCGGCGGAAAAGGCCGGCCTGGTGCACGCAACCGTCCAGGAGTGGCATCCGCGGCTTGATGTCATCCCGTTTGAGTCGGCGCACCAGTACATGGCCACCCTGCACGGGGGGGATCATTCGCGGATGATTTACAAGAAAGGCGCGCTCGAACGGATCGTGTCTCGTTGTGCCAACGAACTGGATGAGCGCGGTGCGACCCGCGCGCTGCGTTCGGAGAAGATCCACGAGGCGGCCGAGCGCATGGCTGCGGAAGGATTGCGGGTCATCGCGCTTGCGCGTCTGGAAGTTGCGGTGCACTGTGGAAGTGTGGACCATAGCGCGGTGGCCTCGGGGCTCACCTTTCTCGGGCTGCAGGCCATGGCGGATCCGCCGCGCAAGGAAGTGGCCGCAGCCGTCCGAAGATGCCGTCTTGCCGGAATATCCGTCAAAATGATCACGGGGGACCATGTTCTTACGGCCGTGTCCATCGCCAGGCGGATTGGATTGTGCAGGGGCGCCGCGCCGCGCGTTGTGAGCGGAAGCGAGATGGAGGGCATGGATCCGGAGCGGTTGCGCGCCGCAGTTGCGGAAGCGGACATCTTTGCGCGCGTTTCGCCCGCGCAAAAATATATGATCGTGGGGGCGCTGCAGCGGAGCGGGGAGGTGGTTGCGATGACCGGGGACGGGGTCAACGACGCGCCCGCATTGCGGCGCGCCGACATCGGGATCGCGATGGGGTTGAGCGGGACCGACGTTGCGAAGTGCGCGGCGGATATGGTTCTCACCGACGATAATTTTGCATCGATCGAGGTGGCGGTGGAGGAGGGGAGGCATATTTTTGACAACCTCACCAAGTTCCTTGTTTGGACGGTGCCCACCAACGCGGGCGAGGCGCTGGTGATCTTCTGCGCGGCGGTGTTCGGAGCGGCGCTGCCGGCATTGCCTGTGCAGATGTTGTGGGTGAACCTGGCCACCACGATGCTTCTGGGACTCACGCTGGTTTGGGAACCCAGGGAGGACGATGTGATGAGAAGGCCGCCGCGGGATCCTTCCATGGGGCTTGTGGCTCGGATTCTCATGGTTAAAAGCGCCGTGGTGACGGCGCTCGTGTTGGCTTGCTCGTTCGGGTTGTTTTTGTGGGAGACAGGCGTCGGTTCCCCTCTGGTGGTGGCCCGCACCGTGGCAGTGAATGCGGTCGTGGTTTTTGAGGTGTTTTACCTTTTCAGCTGCCGTTCGCTGGCTGCACCGGCGTGGCGTTGCGGATTGGGTGAAAACAAAAAGCTTTTGCTAGGCGTCGCGCTCATGTGTCTCGCTCAGGCCTTGTTCACGTATCATCCGTGGATGAACCGCGTGTTTCATTCGGCCCCCATCGGCGCGGAGGCGTGGGGTCGTTTGTTCTCGGTGGTTGCCGCGGCGTTTGCCGTGGTGGAGGTTCAAAAAGCATTTTTCGGCGGAGGACGGAAGTGAGGACGCAGTTGTCCTCAGGGGAGGGATGCGGCTTTGCGGGAGGACGGGTGGTTGAGAAGGGGGGATGCGAGATGTGACCAAAGTTCTGGATTTTCTTGAGTGCGGGCCGGGCCGAAAGGGCGGGGGTGCGTTTTTGGGTTGCATCCCGGGCACGCAGGGGGCAATTCGGGCGGCTGGATTATGATCGAAGCCATGCATTCCCGGATGGAGGCCCTCGCCGAGGCGCTGCCGTACATTCAAAAATATCGAGGCCAGACCTTTGTGATCAAATACGGGGGGAGCGCCATGGAGGATGAGGCGGTGGTTGCCGGGATGCTGCAGGATGTCGTGTTTCTGGAGGCGGTCGGGATCAATCCCGTGCTCATCCATGGCGGCGGCAAGGCGATCACCCAGCGCATGGCGGAAGCCGGGGTGCAGGCGCGTTTTTGCAACGGGTTGCGGGTCACCGACGCCACGTCCATCCGCATTGTGGAGGAGACGTTGGATGGGGTGATCAACCCGGCGATTGTCCGTCACCTGATTGGGGCGGGTGGCCGCGCGGTCGGGATTCCCGGCAAGCGGGTGCTGGTCGGTCGCAAATTGCCGATGCAACGGGAGGGTGATCAGGAGGTGGACCTCGGGTTTGTAGGCGAGGTTGTGGATGTTGCCTTGGATGAGGTGGAGCGGGCGATTGCCGCCGAGGCCGTGCCGGTGATTTCCCCGCTTGCGAGGGACGCAGGCGGCGGCGCGCTCAACATCAATGCTGACATCGCGGCTGGAAACATCGCCGGCGGCTTGGCTGCGGCTAAAATGATCTACCTCTCGGATGTGCCCGGTTTGCTCAGGGATCATCGGGATCCCTCGACGCTGATATCCTCCGCCAGTCGTGCGCAGATTCAGGAATTGGTCGCGGCCGGGGTCATTGCGGGAGGAATGCTCCCGAAGGTGAATTCGGCGATCAACGCCTTGGAAAAAGGTGTGCGGAAAGTGCACTTCATCGACGGACGCGTGCCCCATGCGCTTTTGCTGGAGGTGTTCACCGACGCCGGGTTCGGGACCGAGATCGTGCGTTGAGGTTCTGTTGAAGTCATTTTTGAAAAAGCCATTTTTGAAGAAACCATTTTTGAACTTCGCCCCATGAAAAGAATCGTTGTTCTTGATGGTTATACCCTGAACCCACTCGGCGTCGGGGTCGCCTCGGACGAGCATCCTTCGTGGGACGCTTTGGGCAGGCTTGGGGAGTTGCGCGTGTACGATCGGACAGCGTCCTCCGAAGTGGCGGAACGCTGCGCTGGCGCCGACATCGTGCTCACCAACAAGGTCGGGTTGAGTGCCGAGTTGATCCGCTCCCTGCGGGACCTCCGGTACATCGGGGTGCTGGCGACTGGCACGAACATCGTGGACCTCGCGGCTGCGACCGAGCGTGGGATTCCAGTCACAAATGTGCCGGGCTATTCGACCATGACCGTCGCACAGCATGTAATTGGATTGCTGTACGAATTGCTCGGGTATGTCGGATCGCATGCTCGCGCGGTTTGGGACGGGGCATGGGCAAAGTCCGCGGATTTTTGTTTCACGCTTGCGCCGTTCCACGAGTTGAGCGGAAAGCGTTTTGGGCTTGTCGGTTTTGGAGCGATAGCGCAGTCGGTTGGTCGGATTGCGTCGGCGCTTGGAATGCGCGTCATGGTCCACTCGCGTACGAGGAAGGTCTCGGATTTCGCGGTCGAATGGTGCTCTCTGCGCGAGCTTTTGGAGCAGGCCGACGTGGTGTCCCTGCACTGCCCGCTCACTCCCGAGACCAGGGAGCTTATCAACGAGGAGAGCATTGGTTGGATGCGTGCTTCTGCGCTGTTGATCAATACGGGAAGGGGGCCTCTGATTCACGAGGTCGCTGTGGCTCGCGCTTTGCGGGAGGGGCGCCTCGCCGGGTTCGGCGCGGATGTGCTCGGCGTGGAACCGCCGGATTCCGGGAATCCGCTTTTGAGCGCGCCGCGTTCGGTGATCACTCCGCACATCGCTTGGGCGAGCGTGCAGGCGCGCAGCCGCCTGATGGCGACGGTGGTCGAAAACGTGGCGGGATTCCTCGACGGGAGAGTCCAGAACAAAGTGAACTGAGCGGGCGTTTCCAGATGCCGGTCCGCGTCCGCAGGCACGGCTTCACGCACGGCCTTCATCGCAGGCACGGCCTTTACCCGCGGGAGGGGGAGGGCTTGGGATTCCGCCGCTTATTTGCGGCGGAGTGTGATGCGTTTGAGGCGCGCGTCATCGGGTGGACTCCAAGTCTTGATCTCAGGATCGTCCGCGAAGGCATTGTGAACGATTCGCCGTTCGTATGCGTTCATGGGTTCGAGTTGGATGGGCCTCCCCGTGAGTCGTACATTTTGTGCCAGCTCGCGAACGCGCGAAACGAGCTGGTCCTCCTGCATGGCCCGATAGTGTTCCACATCAACCTGTACTTTCGGAGCGTGCTTGTCACTCGCCTGCAGGATGCGGTTGAGAAGCGTCTGAATATCCTCGAGCACCTTGCCGTTCTTGCCAATCAACCTGTCTTTCTCTGCGGAGTAGATTTGCAGGACGATCGAACTTCCCTGCTGGGACTCCTCGACATTGCAGAAGAATCCCAGGAGGCCGAGCATGCTTTCCAAGGTTTCGCGAGGATCCAGTTTCATGGGTGAAGGGGTGTGCTGGTGCCTTAGTTTTTCTTCACCAAGGTTCCGGCTTTCTGCAAGCTGGCCGTCTTCTGCCGGTTGGTGATCGTCAGCTGAACAATGGTGAAGATGTTTTGAACTGTCCAGTACAGTGAGAGGGCGGATGCAAAGTTATAGCAAAAGACGATGAAGATCAGCGGCATGAACATGAACATCCGCTGCTGGACGGGGTCGCCGGTCTTGGGCGTGAGTTGCATCTGCCAAAGCATCGTCACCGCCATCACGAGCGGCAGCACGTTGACTGGGTAGCCCGCGAGATGCGCGACCGTGTCCGGCTGCGAAAGGTCGTGCACCCAAAGAAACGGGCTGTTGCGCAGCTCCACCGCTTTCCCAAGCATGTTGTAGAAGCCGAAAAAGATCGGGATTTGGATGAGCATCGGCAGGCAACCTGACATCGGGTTGACTCCGTGCTTTTTGTAAAGCACCAGCAGTTCCTGGTTCATCTTGGCGGGGTCGTCCGCGTATTTCTCCTTCAGCGCCGCCATCTTGGGCTGGAGTTCCTGCATCCGCTTCATGGAGTTGGTCGACTTGGTTTGAAGCGGCCACATCAGCAGCTTGATGAATATCGTCAGGAGCACGATCGCCGCCGCGTATGACCCCAGCAGCCCTTTGAGGCCGTTCATCGAGCTCAGCAGGATCCGGCTCACGATGGAGAACATCCCGAAATCGAGCATTTCCTCTTGCCCGCCTCCGAGCGCTTGCAGGCGGCTGAATTCGCGCGGTCCCGAATAAATGGCGAACTTATGCACGATCTCTTTGCCGGGTTCCAGCGGCTGGCTCGCGAGGCGCATGGCGCCCTCGACTGCGTAAGGGATCTGCCCCTCGGCCGCCCGGCCCGTGGCCGCCCAATCCGCCGGAGCCACCACGATGCGGCTCGCGAGGGCCTCGCTGCCGGTGGACCCGATGCAGCTCAGGATGGTCGCGTAATACTGGTTGGTGACGCCGATCCACGAAATGGCGCCGGTCTCCGAGTAGACCGGCCTCGGGGTTTTTCCGAATCCGAGGAATCCGCCGCCGTCAAACCAGGTTGTATCGAGAAATTTGCCGTTGGTGCCGATCATCCGGTTGACGCCCGTGTAGATCGGCAGGTCTTTGAGGTGCAGCGGCGCACCGGAACCCGCGCGGACGGAGTAGGCTGGGACGGTTACAGGCGAGCCGGACTGGTTGATGATCTTGACTTCCAGGTTCGCAATGAATGGATCGGCTTTCTGTTTGGCTCCATCCTGCGGAGTCTGCAGGGTGAAGCTTTTGATAACGGTGATCTGGCGCGGATCGGTGCGGCGGAAGACAACGCTCTTTGAGTCCGTTCCGGGCTCCATGGTGAAAGTTTCAAGGATCGGACTTTCGTAAGCCTCCGTGAGTGCGCCGATGGGAACATTGCCGAACTCGTTGAGGCTCACAGCTCGGTCGGATTCGGTGGTGTGGCCTTTGAGTGTGACCCGTTCGATGCCCCCGCCAAGGTTGGTGAAGGTCCATTCGGCATCCGCCGATTCGAGCTTCAGGGTCTGCTTCGGCTGGGTCGTTGAGGGGGCGGCTGCGTTGGATGCCGCTGCCGATGCCGGGGTGGCATCGGTGCGGTTGGTCGCGGGCGCTGCCGCCGTTGGCTGGGCCGGGGCCGGTTGGGTTTCGGCCGGGGCTGCGGTTGCTGCCGCCGCAGCGAGTTGTTCCTGCGCCAGCTTGGCACGGTTCATTTCGTTGCTGTAGTAGATCTGCCAAGCGATGAGCGCGATGATCGACAAGGCGACGCCGAGTTTTCCTTTTCTATCCATAAGTATCGAAATTTAGCTTTTGTGAATGCTTGCGGGCACCGGGTCTAAACCCGAGGGGCCCCAAGGGTGGCAGCGGCAGATCCTTAAAACACCGAGTCGCAGCCCTTGAAACGAGCCGTGGATCTCCACCGCCTGCAGACAGTACGCCGAGCAAGAGGGCTCGAAACGGCAGCCGCCCTCGGGACCGCCAACGAGGCGAAGAACCGGGGAAATCGCCACCTGATAAATGCGAATCAGCTGAAAGATCAGGGTTTTCATGCGGAAAAAATACCCGCCTTGGATGCGAGTCTTTCCCATTCCGCGCGGAGTTGGCTGAAGGTGGCCCTCGAAGCGGAATAACGGGCCACCGTGACGCACCAGACGGATCGGGAAAGATTGGGGTAGAAGGACTGTTGGATGTGTCGGAGTTGGCGGCGGACCCTGTTGCGGACGACGGCGCCGCCGACCTTTTTGGAGGTGATGATGCCCAGTTTGGCGCCTAGCAAAGGCCTTTTGTCGGTCCCTGCGGTTGAGTCGGTCCCTGCGGTTTCTGGCGGTTGGGGGCGGAGCACTCCGAGAACCAGCCACTTGCCGGTGACCGAGGAGCCTTTTTCGCGGACGCTGCGGAAGTCCCCGGAAAGCTTCAGCCGCTGGACCTTGCGTGGATTCGGTTCCATGCGTTCGGTGCAGCGGCTGAGTAACAGCCTGAAAATGTGCTGGTTAGACTGCGCTTAAGCCGACTTGTGGGCTGCGGCCCTTGCGGCTTTCGTCACGGCACGGACGGCTGCGCGGCGTTGTTTGCGCTGCACCAGCGCCTTGGCCGCATTATTGTTGAGGTCCGTCTGGCGCTCAAAGTGTAGTTCTACGCCCTTTGGCAGCAAGCGCTTGCGTCCGTGCTGCCGGCGGCGGGAAAGGATCGCGCGTCCGTTTTTTGTTTTCATCCGAGCGCGGAAACCGAACTGCTGTTTGCGCGTGCGCTTGGAAGGTTGGTAGGTGCGTTTCATATCAGAGTGCCGTGGGAGTGATCCTTAAAAAGGGAGGGGGATCTTAGGGTGTGAAGGCGATGTGTCAATGATTCAGCGTGCCTGCACGGGAAAACGAGTGCACGGGGGCCGCTATGGGTGCGGATCGCATTCGTGGAACGGCGAAGCCGGAGGAGATGGAGTACGCGGTTTTTGTTGCGCGGATTTTCGAGTGTGATGTCTGCGCGCCGCCCGGTCGAACAGCCGGTTCGCACGGGTTGAGGTGCCGGTTGTCAGGGAAAGCGGTTGGGTGAACTGGAGAAACGCTGCGCCAGTGGGTGCATCCGGGTTCGGTTTTCCAAACTAAAAAACAGCCCTTTTTCCTTCCGATCCCTCGTAGGGGCGGTGGAGGGGGGCGGTTTTGCATGCAATTCACAGAGGATTTTTTGGGGAGAGGGTTGCCGGGAGCACTGAGAGGGGTGCCTGGCCGAGTCGCTGTCATCCACGACTGGCTTCCGCAGATGGGAGGTGCGGAAAAAGTGCTGGCGCAGATCCTCAAAGTTTTCCCTTCGGCTGACGTATTTACGCTGCTTGATTTTCTATCGGCCGAGGACCGCGGATTTCTGGCGCGGACCCGGGTGAGGACGTCCTGGGTGCAGCACCTGCCGTTTGCTCGCACGCGCTACCGGATGTATTTGCCTTTGATGCCCCTCGCTGTGGAGGGTTTTGACCTTGCCGCGTATCCGTTGGTGATTTCAAGTTCGTACGCCGTTGCAAAGGGGGTCATCACGGGCCCAAACCAGCTGCACCTTTGTTACTGCCATTCGCCGGTGCGTTACGCGTGGGACATGCAGGAGCAGTACCTGATGCAGAGCAGGCGTAACCGCGGCCTCAGCGGGGCGGTGGCGCGGATGATTCTGCATTACATACGGCTGTGGGATTCGCGAACTCCGAACGGGGTGGATTCATTTGCTGCGAACTCGCGTTTCGTCGCGAGGCGGATTTGGAAGGTGTACCGGAGGCGCTCCCGGATCATCTACCCTCCGGTGCCGCGCGGTCCGCTGGTGTCGCGCGTGCAGCCGCTCGCGGAGCGAAAGTTTTATGTGAGCGTGGGAAGGTTGGTGCCGTACAAGCGGGTCGACTTGATTGTTGAAGCGTTTCGAAGAATGCCGGGGCGCAGCATCAAGATTATCGGATCGGGTCCCCAGTCCGAGAGTTTGCGCTCGCGCTGCCCGCGGAACGTCGAGTTTCTGGGGCGCCAGCCCCAGAGCATTGTGGACGCGTGCCTTTCGGAGGCGCGGGCGTTTGTGTTCGCCGCCGAGGAGGATTTCGGGATAGCGCCGGTTGAAGCGCAGGCGGCCGGAACGCCGGTGATCGCCTATGGGAAAGGAGGTGCGCAGGAAAGCGTGATCGACGGTGTGACGGGCGTTCTTTTCGGTAGCCAGACGCCGGAGGCGATTGTTGATGCTGTGGAGCGGGCCGATGGGATTCGGTTTTCGCCGGCGGCGCTAAAATCGAATGCCGACCGATTCAGCGAGGAGCAGTTTCGGTGGGAGATCGCCAAGTGGGTGGGTGAGGAGTGGGCATCGTTTTTATCGGGGGGCGAGGCGGCTTCGGGGGGCTCCGCATTTGAAAAAGAGCGGGGAAGAGGAGGGACGCTGCAGGGCGCGTGTTGCTGCGTGTGAAGCATGGGTGCGGCTTCCGTCGAAGCTGGCGGCGGAAGCGGCTGTTTTTGCTTCAGCAGTTCGCGCAAAACTGGGCTGGTGCGCGGGGTAAAAGCGGGGTTAGAAGTGTGGGAATGGCAGCACGAACGGTCGTCATCACGGGTTGCACGCGGGGATTGGGGCGGGCGATGGTCGGGGAGTTTCTGCGCGGGGGATGGCGGGTGGCCGGGTGTGGGCGCGATGAGGGACGGCTTGCGTCCCTGGAACGGGAGGTTGCTGAGTTCGGCGAGGCTTGTTTCTTCGGGAGTTGCGATGTCGCGCTGGAGGAAGCTGTGGCTGCTTTCAGCGGGCAGGTGATCGGGCGTTTCGGGGCGCCGCAGCTCGTGCTCAACAATGCGGCGATCATCAACGCGAACGCGCCGCTGTGGCGGCTGGATTCGTTGGAGTTTTCAAGGGTTGTGGATGTGAATTTGAAAGGGGTTGCGGCGGTGATGCGGCACTTTCTGCCCGCGATGCTGGGTGAGAGAGGGGGGGTGATCGTGAATTTCTCTTCCGGCTGGGGGCGCTCGACATCCCCGGAGGTTGCGCCGTACTGCGCCACAAAATGGGCTGTGGAGGGTTTGTCTCAGGCTGTGGCGCAGGAGACCGACGGACGGGTGGCCATCGTGGCGCTTAATCCCGGCATTATCGATACGGACATGCTCAGGAGCACTTTTGGAGATGGCGCCGCTGGTTATCCGGATGCGCGGCGTTGGGCGCAGCGCGCAGTGCCGTTTCTTGCGAGGCTTGGTTTGAAAGATAACGGGCGCTCCCTCACCGCGCCTTGACGTGGGGGCGTGGCGGGGATGCGGGACGCGTTGCTTGCAAGTCCGGGGGCCGATGGAGTGTTGCCGGAGCGCCCCGTTGCTGCATATCTAGTGCATGTTTCCCGAACGAGTTTCCGCCGCTCTTGCAGTATTTATTGCCGGTTCGATTGCGCAGGCAGCGCCGTCATTCGCCGATCCATCGCCGCGCCGCTATGAGCTGAGCGCGCGGGCCAGTGAAATCGACAAACGGACGCAGGCGCATCCCGAGATTGATTTTCTATTCGAATCCAAGGGGAAGCCTGCCGATGTGCAGAACGCGAGCGTGGATACGCGCGTTGAGCCAAAGGGGAAGCTGGTCATCTGGTTGATGGGACACAGCGCGCCGCTTTTTGAGCGCATCAACAGCTACGGGCTCCACGCGATGCGCGTGCATTACGCAAACGGATGGTTTGGAAAGTTCGGAAAAATGTCGCCGGGTCCCGACGACAAATTGCTTGGTAAAATCCGGCTTGAGGCGGCGACCGGCGAAGATTTCAGCGACCTTGTGCAAATTCCCAAACCGGATGGAATGATGGAGCGCGCGTATCAGTTCCTGCTGTGGCTTGCCAGGGAGCATCCTCAGGGAAAGTGGGGGCAGTTTTTGAGCGCGGATGGCAAAGGGGTGGACTGGAGCAAGGTGATCATGGCGGGAAGCTCTCATGGAAGCACCACCGCCGCGCGTTTCGCCAAGCATCAGATGGTGGACCGGGTGGTCATGTTCTGCGGGCCGCGAGACCAGTTTGAGACGTGGCAGTCGCTGCCTTCGGCGACTCCGCAAAGTCGTTTCTTTGGATTCTCCCATGTGCTGGATGGGGGGTGGAGCGGGATGCACTACTGCAGGTCGTGGGAGCTGCTCGGCCTGCATCAGTTCGGCCCCATCGTGAACGTCGACCGGGAAAAAGCGCCCTACGGCAAAACCCGGCGTCTGATCACCGATGCGAATGTCAACGGCGACGATAAGCGGGCTCACAGCAGCGTGGTTCCGGGCGGCGCTTCGCCGAAAGATTCCGAGGGGAGATTCCTCCATGAGGACGTGTGGCGCTATCTCTTCACGCAACCGGTTGAGGAGGCGGGCGCGGAGACGCCCGCGGACGAGAACTGCAAAAAGAATCTCTCGCAGTAAATTTTGTGCCGGCGCGGGTCAGCCGTGGCCGTCCCGCTGCGAAGCCCTGCCTTAAAAGGCTATTTCAGGCTCGCGAGGTACTCCACCAGATCGCGAAGCTCCCGTTTGGAAAGGACGGCCGCCAGTGGCGGCATCCCCGATGGACCAAACTCGCGGGATTTGATTTTCGCTTTCGAAAGTTTCTCGACGTTCCCGCCCGGAGGGATGAGCGAAACCTCCGTTTCGTTTTCCTCCTTCACGATGCCGGCGTGCAGTGAGTTGTCGGTCAGCGTTATCATCACGGTTTCGTACCCCTGCGCGATTTTCGCGTTCGGGTTCACGATGGACTCGAGCAGGTATTCACGGTTGCCCCGCGACGCCACGTTCGTCAGGTTCGGTCCGACCTCCGCGCCTTCGTTCTTCACCTTGTGGCAGCGCGCGCACGATGCCTCGATTTTTTCCATGAAAATTTTGCGCCCCGCCTCGCTGTTGCCGCCTTTGAGTGCGACCCTGTAGGCAGCCAGTGGATCCGCGGGATTCAGCGCCGCCGCGTATCGGGCGACAAAGTCTTTCAACGACTCGGTTTTTTCGAGTGCCTCCAAAACCTCGACCTGCAGGGGTTCCGCGAGCTTTTTGCCGATCAGCTGCTCGGCCAGCGACGAAAGAACCGCTTTGGCCTCGGGATCGTCGAGCCCTGGAATGGCGCGGATGGCAGCCTGCTTGTCGCCGACACTCCCGGTATCGAGGATTTTCCGTATGCCCTCGATCGCTCCCGGCAGATGCAGCTCGATTTGCAGGCGGATGGCTTCCCTGCGCAGGGCTTCGTTGGAGTCCGCCGCCGCGGTGCGCACTGCGCCTGGAAGAGCCGGATCGCCAAGCGCGGAAAGCGCGTTCAGTGCGTCGGCTCGAACCGACGCGTTAAGCTTCGGATTGGCAACCCAGCCCGGCAGATCTACGCCGCGCGCCGCGATCTTGTATTGCGCAATCAGCTTCAGCGCCGCACTTCGCCCGGAGTCACCCTGCAGTTCGAGGGCCTTTTGAATGATGGGTTGAACCGCTGTTGCAGCGACGGACTCGCTGCGTTCTGCCAGCGGTCTGAAGAGTCCGAAAACCCTGTCCAGCGACGACGGCTTCGCCCAGTTTGCGAGGTATCGCAGCGCTTCAACGCGCAGCGTTTCAGGTCCGTCCGGCATGGCGGCGAACCGGGCGATCGCCTCCGCGTTGGATTCTTTCCCGAGACGGAAGTGGGCGTTCAAGACGCGGCGCAGAATCGCGTCCCGGGGGCCCGGTTCCTCCTTGGTTCCAGCCGGCAGCTTGCAAAACGCGGCCAGTTTTTCTGAAAGGGCCGCAACCGAGGGGAGGGCCGCGTCCACCGACTCGTCATGGATCGCGCGGGCTGCCTCTGCGATGACAAGGGGGTCGCTGTCGGCCAGGAAGGCCGCCAATTCCGGGCTCTTGATGCGCCGCAGGGCCACCACTGCGCCGAGTCGGACTGCGCGGTTTTCATGGCTTGCGCAGGCGCGGAGTGTGGCCGGGGAAGCTGATCCCGCCAGACCGATCGCCGCGGCGTGACGCAGGACGGGGTCGGCATCGTTGTTCTCTTTCAACAACTCGCAAAGTGCGGCAGCCGCTTTTTCGTCCTTTGCCCGCGCCAGGGTGATGGCCGCAAAAGAGCGGACTCGCGCGCTGGAATCTTTGAGGCACTGGATAAGCGCCCCGGAGAACTCCGGTTTGCGAAGTGTTTCTTCCGGGAGATCCGAAGCGGTCTTCGCCGCCTGGGCGCGGATTTCGTCCGCGGAATCCTTCATCAGCATCGGCAAAAGGCGCGCGGCATCCGTCTGATTTCCGCGCGCAAGCTGTCCGAGGCCCCAGATCGCGTGGATCCGCGCCATCTGCGAGGGCGCGGTTTTGGCCGTGTTTTCGAGCGTATTGAGGTCGCCGCGTGCCGCGATCTCAAATTGCGCCTCCTGGCGCACGCGCATGTCTGCGTGCCCGAGCAGTTCGGCGAGTTCCGCAACGGGACGTTTTTCCATGCCTTCTTCGATGAGCTTTTTTGTGCGGATCAGTTCGGGGTCGTCCGCGTTTTTATCCATCGATGCGGCGTAGATCCTGCCCTTGCCGGTCATGCCCCAGCCGTTGACCCAATCCAGCAGGTAGAGGCTCCCGTCGGTGCCGAATTCGACGTCTGTGGTGAGGATGTTCCAGACGGGTTGCCGCGGTTCGGACATGGTAAATCCCGCGCCTTTGGGAGTGTTGGTGACCGACAGGATCCCGCTGCGGGCCGGGGTTCCGCTGAAGTTTGCGAGGAAGAAGTGGTTGTGCCATTCCGGCGAAAGACCCGTGCCGGGGTGGTAGGTCAGTCCGCTCGGACCGTTCCCGAGGATGGCAACCGGCGGAAGATGATAGGCCGGTTGTCCCGGCCAAGCGGGGTAACAAAGCCGCTCAGAGAGCCACGGGCCGCGGCGCTCCGGTTCGTTGATGAACTGCCAGCCGATCCGCCATCCGCTGTCGCTTCGCGGCAGGACATAAACCCAGCGCGCGGGATCTCCCGCGTCCGAGTTGTTGTCCCCGGTAAACAGGTTGCCGAACTGATCGAATGCGAGTTCCTGCGGGTTGCGCAAACCCACGGCGAATATTTCAAGTTTGGTTCCGTCCGGATTGCACCGGTAGACCGCGCCCGTCTCGGTGTTTTCCACGTGGCTGCCGTCGATGCCTGTTGCGTTTGCTCCGCGGTCGCCCACGGAGAAATACAGTCTCCCGTCGGGCCCCATGCGCAGCCCGTGCAGATCGTGGCCCAGAAATGCGGTGCGGATTCCAAATCCCTTCGCGAGCGAGGCGCGCTGGTCGGCGGTGTTCCCGCCCTTCGTGTCTTTGAGAAGCCAGAGGTCCGGGATGGAGGTGAGGTACACGTTTCCTTTTCGCGCAAGGACACCCGCCGCAATTCCATCGAGCGGTCCGTTGAAGTCCTCGGCAAAGATGCGAGAGCTGTCCGCTTTGCCGGCCCCTTTGGAATCCCAGAGCAATTGGACGCGCTCGGAGTTCAGCGCGTTTTTTGCAAGATCCACCTTTGGATCGCCTTTGAGAATTGCGAGAAACGCGTCCAGATTCTTGCTCGAGAGTTCCGCTTCCAGCCAGTCCATATGGGCGCGGATGTCGCTCACGCCCGCATGCAGTCTGAAGGTTTCCGCGACGTACCAGCGGCCTTTTTCATCCGTCGCGAATGCGACGGGATTTGCGAGGAGGGGTTCCGCCGCCCAGAGGCGCAGTTTGAGTTCCGGGATGACCTTGAAACTTTTGATGGAGTTCTCGGCCTCGGGGGACGCGTCGGCGATCTTGGGCACGAACCCGCCCTGTTTAGCCACCTCCACTTGGCGTTCGTCGCCTGCGTGCAGCAGGCTCGGCAGAAGAATGCTGGCGATGACGGCTAGGAACGGGCGGCTTTTCATGGGTTGCTGTGCGTTGGTGATTCGCGGGCGTAGGAGATCCTTTGCGTGAAAAACGA
The DNA here is from genome assembly GCA_044375925.1 of Chthoniobacteraceae bacterium. Taxonomy (GTDB): domain Bacteria; phylum Verrucomicrobiota; class Verrucomicrobiia; order Chthoniobacterales; family Chthoniobacteraceae; genus Chth-196. The sequence goes on from JBILLT010000009.1 coordinate 57,283, forward strand.
GGGGAAAGAACGATGGTAAAGAACGAGGGGAGGGAGGCACTGCGGCGGCGTGGCCTGATGCCGGGCCGAGCGTGCGCGCATGATTAACGGGTTTGGCTTCGCCAAAGTTTGGCGGGCAGGAGCGAAATCGCGATGAGCGCAAGTTGGCTTGCGACGAAAAGCATGAGCCAGTTGAAGGCGGCCGACATGAACCCGTAGGAATGGAGGCCGATGCCCAGGAGGTTGACTCCAAACCACGACCAGGAAGTGACGATGTTGCCTCCGATGGCGATGGCCATCAGGGCGTTTCCTTTTGCGAGACCGCCCCAGCGCGCGTGCAGGAACAACGCGTTCCAAAGCACGATCATGAGCGCCCCGTTTTCCTTGGCGTCCCAGCCCCAGAAGCGACCCCAGGATTGGTCTGCCCAGATCCCGCCCAGGACCGTGCCCACGAAGCTGAACAGCGCGGCGAAGCAAACGATGCCATACACCATTTTAACGAGCGACTTGCCCATGTCGTCGGTGAGCGACCTCGTGAAGAATCCAAGCGTCACGTAGAGCACGGCGAGGAGACCCGCCACAAAAGTCGCGGAGTATCCGAGGGTCACCACCACCACATGCGTGGCGAGCCAGAAATTGGTGTCCAGCACCGCCTGCATCATTTGCATGGTATCGCCGCTGAGCGAGAGGTGGTGCGCGATGATCAGGGTGAGAAATCCCGCCGAAGCGGAGACCATGACGCCCACTCCGTTTTTCCACGTCCGCTCAAGAAGCAGCCCCAGGCCGCATGCGCCCCATCCGATGAACACGGCCGACGAGTACAGGTTGGTCACGGGCGGCCTGCCTTCAAGGACCATCCGGTAGATCAAACCCGCGGTGTGGATGAGCAGTGTGACGACCGTCAGCAAATGGCCTGTGCGCCGCAGCGAGGCGAAAGTCGAGGGCGCCAGCGTGAATACCAGCGCGCAGAGTCCCGCGAGCACGTAGAGCACCATCGATTTGTAGAAAGGTTCGAGGTGGGAGAAGGTTTGTTCGCGCTGGCACTTTTTGAGGACGACGTGCTCCGTCGAGGTCAAAGACTGGATGTAGGACTCAAGTGCCGCGCTGAACGCCACTGGATCGTTCGCACGATAGGCTGTCCCCATGCTGGCGTAGGCGCGGACCGCGGCGGGCACTTCATCGCCCCGCGCGATGGTGAACATGGCCTCACCCAGCTTGCTCCATTGCCGGGCGGCTTCGCCTCCGGCGTTGTTCAGCGGAGCGATCACCAGCGGCGGATCCAATTGATTCATCACGGAAGCCCTTTGCAACTCGTTGATGAGTTTGTTGAGGGCGGCTTCGTTGTGCGGTTGTCCGGCCTGCTGAAGTTTTGCGGCTTCCCGGCCTGCGGGCACGGATGCGATGAAGGATTGCAGTTCTTTTTCCCAATGGAGCGCGTTTTGGGGCTGCACCGTGTTTTGCAGCTTCATGTACAGGCTGACGCCATTCCAGAGTTGGAGGACCGCACGGTCGAAGGCGTTCCGGGTTGCCTGATCCATGCCCTGGGCGCGCCGCGCTTCGTCCCGCAAGGCTTCCATATTCACGGTGACTTGTTTCCAGGAAAAATGTTTTCCGTCGCTGCCTTTGGCGATGTCGGGCTCCAGCGGGAGGCCGAGCAGTCCTTTCAAGTCCGTGTTCACAATCCGGAACACGGGACGCGTATCGGCGGTTTCTTGGTTGAAAAACATCTCCAGCATCCACTCCGCGGCGGAGAGGATTTTCGGCCCCTTCGACCAGTCCATCCAGGGCTGGGTGTTGAGCGTTTGCTTTTCACGCAGTTGCAGGAGGGTGTTGCGGGCGACGGAGTCCAGCGGCTGCGTGCGGCCGTTCGAAAGGCAAGGCAGGCTGCCGAAGCGGTTCGCGGGCATCGTCCCGGGTTTATCCTTGGGGGCGCGCCAGGCTGACAGAATCCAAAGTCCGCAGATCGCTGCGACAAGAATCGGGATGTGCTTTTTCATCAAGCGAGTGGTGGGCGTTTTTGACCGGATACTGGGCTCTTACGGTGGGGGACGAAAATTCTTCAGGGCGCTGCCGTCGGTTGCGACTCCGAGGCGGAGTTGCCCGCCGCCTGGGGTTGCTTCTGGCGCGGTTTTGAAAGGAATCCAACAAGGTGGTACATGAACTGCCAGAGCATCCCCAGCGATACCACGGCGCACCCAAGGTACGGCGTGATCCAACCGGGGTTTTTCACCACCTGCAGCGAGCTGGTGCCTTTGCCGCCGTTGAGCTCACGCCGCCCCATCTGATGCTGGTAAAAGGTCAATCCTCCGTAGCGCAGCGGGTTGTTCATCGAGATATCGATTTCGCGTTTTTCACCCTTGGCGGAATGCTCGAGCATCACGCGGCTTTGGAAGTTTTTGGGGATGTCCGTCCCGGGATACACGTCGTTGGTGGTTTTCAGAAGGGTCAGCGAGAAGGGTTGTTGGTAGATCTGACGCCGCAAGGAGAGCCGGAAAGTCTGGCCTCCGGCGGTCACCTCCTGCGGCTTGAACCAGGGTGAAAAGACCCAAGTCCCGAGGGAGGTTTCTTGCGAGAAAACCTCGACTTTCACGTAAGGGTCGTTGCGCTGGTCCATGCCGTGGACGGCGGGCAGGGGGTTCAAAAGCGCGTTTAATCCGGCGCCTTGGGTCGCGCAGCTCGGCAGGGAGTCAAGGGACAGGGTTTTCCCCGCTGCGAACTGGGACGCAGTGTACTTGCGGGCGAGCGCCTGGGAGCTCGCCGCTTCCATCGGAGGGAGCGTTTGAAAGGCCTTGAGCATTTGCTCGCGGAAAGCGGCCTTGATCTTCCCCCTGAAATTGAATTCCCGGTTCGGGTCGGCGGCGATCCGCTTTGCGGCCGAAACAATGTCGGGATCTTTCTCCCCGAACTCTTGAAGCAACTTGCGCCAGACCGCCATCCGGCCGTCGTTTTCGAGCGCGCGCTCCGCTTCGGCGGCGATCCCTTCTGCGGATCCATACCGGGACTCCAGCATCCCGAGCGCGGACATTTGCATCGACGCCGCTTCCTTGACGGATGCGTGGGAGTAAACCTCGCAGTTGACGCCGCTCTCGAGGATCCGCATGCGGAACGGTAACTCGGAGCTGGCGAGCTCCCGCCCGGGGACGAGCGCGGGCTCCAGAAAGGAAACCACCTTTTCTTTGCCGGCCTGCCCGGAGGGGCTGACTGCGACGAGTTCGATGTCACGGTGCGACTCGGATTCCGCGCGTGTTTCGCCTTCCATGAAACTGATGAAGCTCTCGCGGGAAAGCAGGTCGGTCGCAAGCTGCCCGAGGAGCAGGAGGCTGATCCCCGCATGGGTCATGTGGATACCCGCTTTGCTCCATTTCATCTGGAATCTCTGGATGTGGGCGCTCACCAGATTGATCAGCAGTGAAAAGCCGAGGGTGTACCCCCCGGGAAAAAACGGCGGAACCCACCAAGGGTCGCCCGCCCGCTTGAGCACGACATAGCTCTTAAACCAGCGCGTTTGCGCCTCCCAGAGACCTTCGTGCACCTGCGCCAGGGTTCCAAGGAACACAAGTAAAGTGCTCAGAACCAGCAGGACAACGGTGAGCTTCAGGGAGGATAGGAATTTCCAGAGGCGGTTACTCATGGGCGGGGTGAAGAGAGAACTCGGGGGAACGGTCGAGTCTGCCACCGCCAAGCCAATCCTCCAGCCAAAACTATTCTTAGCAGCCGCGTGCGCAAACTCCTTTGCCTTCGGTCCGGCGGGCCTTCAATGGCCGTCCGGCGGACCCGGTTTTTATCGCGCGCAAGCTCTCGTATCACCGTGCACGGTTTTTCCGGTGACCCATTGGCTTGTCACCTGGGTGGCGATCGGTTGCTTTGGAATGCCGCGCTGGCCGTTGTGGATCATCGAAACCAACAGGTCCACCGCCGCCTCGCCCACAAGGTCGTTGCGCTGGTTCATTCCCGCCCAATCGGGGTGCTGCGCGCGCCACTCGTACTGGATTAACCCGACGTCTTTCGGAGTCCGCAATCCGCAGCCCTTCAGCCAGCGTTCCACTTCGTGGTAAAGCGTGAAGATCACATCCGGCCTCACCTCATGGAGCCATCCCTGAAAGCAGCCAAGATCGCGGCGCGCCTCCTCAATCGCCGTGAACGGAGGCAGTCTCTGCTCGTTCGCGCGGAAGGTCTGCTGACCGATCAGAAATCCCGCCGTAAATCGTCCGTCAATCAGAGCGTCAATGACGGGGTCGAGAACCAGCGCGGGCCTGCGGTAACCGATCGCCCAAGCCTGCTCGTATGCGCGCAGCGCGAGACTGTATTGGTCGGCGCCGGCGAAGGAGAGCTCGGGGCTTCGCGTGCGGACCCCCGTCACCACTGCGGGAAATTCCTCCCAAACGGCGTTCATGCGCTTGGGCAGCCGGTTGGTTCGCAGCAACCCGATCACCACGGCGCCCCGGATCCCGCGCGCTCTGAGGATCGACGCAAGCCGTTCGCCGCTGGTAAGCGGGTCGTGCAGCCAGAACTCGTCGAGCGCGTACCCGAGCATTTCCGCGCGGCGCCGCGCGCCGGCGACGTACACGGGCAGGGTCGGGTGATTTCGAAGGGCGTCGCGGTCCTCATTGGCGTTGAGGAGTGCGAGAGTCGCATCGAAGCGTGAGGAACCTGTGCGGCGCATTTCCGCCATCAGGCACCCGATTGCGGCGTTCCTTACGTAGCCCAGCGAGCGCGCGCACTTTTCGACTGTAGCGCGGGTCTTGGCGGAGATTCTCGGGCTGCCCCGCAGCGCGAGGCTCACAGTGTTTTTGGACACGCCCGCCGCGGACGCAATTTGAGCCATCGAAGGACGCAGGTTCATTAAGGTATTACTGTCATACAAATCTGTCATCGGCAAGCCGCGCGGGTTTCCTTAAAAGCCACGCACCCGTCGCCGCGGGTCCGCGGCCCGGTGTTCCTCCACCTCCTCACTTCCACGTTGAAATCCCTATGAGTCATTTCCCAGAAATTCCCGTGATCCGTTACGAAGGCCCGGCTTCCGACAATCCGCTCGCTTTCCGCCACTACAACGACACCGAGATGGTCGGAGGCAAATCAATGGCAGAGCACCTGCGCTTTGGAGCCGCATACTGGCATGTCATGCGCAACGGTTTGTCGGATCCATTCGGCGCGCCCACGGCCCTGATGCCTTGGGACGACGGTTCCGATTCCCTGCAGAACGCTCTAAACCGCGTGCCGGTGTTTTTCGAATTTTTGGAAAAGACCACGATCCCGTTTTACTGCTTTCACGACCGGGATATCTCCCCAGAGGGGGCCACGCTCGCGGAGACCCACAAGAATCTCGACCGCGTTGTGGACGCGTTCGAGGCGCATCAGAAAAACTCCGGTAAAAAGCTCCTCTGGGGAACGGCCTGTCTTTTTGCGCATCCGCGCTACGCGCACGGCGCGGGCACTTCACCTTCGGCCGATGTGTTTGCGTACGCGGCGTCCCAGGTGAAGCATGCATTGGAGGCCACGCATCGTTTGGGAGGGCAGGGGTATGTGTTCTGGGGCGGTCGGGAAGGCTACGCGACGCTGCTGAACACGAACATGAAGCGGGAACTGGATCACCTTGCGACGCTGCTGCATCTCAGCGTGGATCATGCGAAGAAAATCGGCTTCAAAGGGCAGTTCTATATCGAGCCAAAGCCGCGCGAACCTTCCACCCACCAGTACGATTCCGATGCGGCCGCGTGCTTGAATTTTTTACGCGAGTACGGGCTGAAGGATCATTTCAAACTGAACCTTGAAACCAACCACGCCACCCTCGCGGGGCACAGCATGGAGCATGAGATGGAGGTTGCGATCGCCGCGAATGCGCTCGGCTCGGTTGACGCAAATCGGGGGGATACCCTGCTCGGATGGGATACCGACCAGTTTCCAAGCGATCTTTACCTGACCACCAACATCATGCTGCGGATCCTGAAAATGGGGGGATTCACCACGGGCGGTTTGAATTTCGACGCAAAACGCCGGCGGGAATCCCACGAGCCCTCCGACCTTTTTCACGCGCACGTGGGCGGGATGGATGCTTTCGCTTACGGCCTGAAGGCCGCGCACAGGATTCTTCAGAGCGGGAAAATGGACAGGTTCGTCGCGGATCGGTACGCGAGCTTCGATTCGGGCATCGGTGCGAAGATCGAAGCGCGGGCGGTTTCACTCGATGAGCTCGACGCGTACGCGGTCGGGATCAAGCCGCCGGTGCTGCCCAGTGGTCGCCAGGAAATGCTTGAGAACCTTTTCAACGCGCAGATCTTCGGATAGACCCGCAAAATATTGCGGTAAACTGTTCAGGTAAATCTACTTGCGAAAGCATTTTGCGGCATGCGCTTGCGGACGGGGTTCGTGGCGCTGCGGCGGGGTGGCAAGGTGCGTTCGCAACTTTGCCGCTCGAATCGTGTTGCCTATTTCGCACGCAGCCGGGAGCAGGACTCCCGCGTGCAACCCAGTAAACAAATCAACAACACCCTGATGAAACAACTATCCTTAATCGCGATCACCTCGATTCTCTCGTCAACCGTGCTCTTCGGAGCGGACGAAGCCAAGAAAGGCGCCCGGGGCACCCCGGAAGAAATGTTCAAGAAGTGGGATGAAAACGGCGATGGAAAGCTGTCCATGGCCGAATACGTCGGCAAGAAAACGGCCGCGGAAGACGAGGCGGAGTTCAAGAAATTCGACAAAGACGGAGACGGCTCTTTGACGCTCGAGGAATTCCTCGAAGGCATGTCCAAGGGCAAAAAGAAGAACAAGTAACCCCGTCCGGCCCCACTAATCCGTCTCCTCCAAAGCACCAGTCTCCGGCCCTCGGTCCGGGGACTGGTGTTTTTTTCGTTGCGTGTAAACGCTGGCTTTCACCCCAATAGACTTGCCGAATTCGTGCCGAAACGGTTCTCCTTGCCTCGGTATTCCCCGCCATGAACGTTCCTTCCCCCCTTCTTCGCCGGATTTTTTGCATCGTCATCCACGCATTGGTTCAGGCCGTGGTCCTTTTCCAGGCCCCGGCCCAAGCCCCAAAACCGGCGGCAGTGCCCCCGGAATTTGCGGCAATCACGGATAATCCGGCCCTGCCAAGGGTGCTGCTGATGGGGGATTCCGTCTCCATTGCATACGCGCTTGAAGTGCGCAAGGCTCTGGAGGGGCGCGCCAATGTGCACCGAGTTCCCGCAAATTGCGGATCCACAAAGACGGCGCTTGGCTCCTACGGACTGGTGCGCTGGCTGGCCGATGCGAACGCGAAATGGGATGTCATTCATTTCAACCACGGACTCCACGACCTCTCGTACCGGTTCGCGGACGACTCGGACAGGGACAAGGCGGGCAACTACGCGACGCCCTCCAACGGCGGCCATCAGAATGTGACTCCCGGTGAATATGAGCAGAACCTCAAGGTGATCGTGGCCCGTCTCAAACAGACCGGTGCCAAGTTGATTTTTGCGAGCACCACGCCCGTGCCGGAGTGCGATGCCGGAAAATATGTGAAGGACGCGGAGCTGCCCTACAACGAGGTCGCCTCGCGGGTGATGGGGGAGGAGGGCGTGATTTGGAACGATCTGTGGGCGCTGGTGAAACCCGAGCAGGAGCGTCTTCAGGGAAAGCGGAACGTGCATTTCATGCCCGAAGGCTCATCGGTGATGGCCCGGAAGGTTGCGGATGCGATCGCCGCGGTTTTGCCGAGGCAGGCGGCTTCGAATGCCGCGGGTTCACCCCCCGCGGTGACTCCAAAATCGACGCCGGCTGGCGCTGCCGTCCGTTCCGACAGGGACTGGCTGCATTCCGCCGGGAAACTGATTTTTCACGATGCGTTTGAACGGGAGGAGGAGGGCAACGGGCTGCGGGGGATTGGCAACGGCTGGGAAAGCGCGACCGCGGACCGGGTGCCGCACATCAAGCAGGCGGATCTGGACGCGGGCACGCTGAAAGTGGCGAGCGCAAGCAAGGAGGCCGGCCATCAGGCGCACATCCATCATGACGCGGGTTTCAGAAACGGCGGCGTGGTGGTGCGCTTTAAGTTTCCAGGCATCAATAAGGATGAAACGCTCCAGCTTGGATTTGTCGACCGCGAGGAAAAGGGCATTCACGCGGGGCACCTTTGCTACGGTATTTTAAGCGCTGGGAACATCACGCTCATCGATCACAAAACGGGAGTCATGAACCTTGAACTCCGAGCGCGCCGGCAGGCTTATCTGGACCGCAAAGAGGCGTTGCCCGCCGAGTTGGACGCATTACTCAAGACGAAGCAAACGTCCACTCCATGGGCCTCCGACCGTGAATGGCACGAATTGGCACTGGTGACCGAACGGGATGAAATGCGTCTGAGTGTCGACGGACAAGTTCTCGCGCGCCACCGCTCCGAAGGGTTCTCGCATCCCATGAAGCGTTGGTTCAGTTTTCTCGCAAACAACACCGTGTGGATTGACGATGTGAAAATCTACAGGGTGGATTGAGGTCTCGTTCCTGTCGCTCTCCCGATCTTTCCATGAGTGCTTCGAGCGAAAACTGGGTTCTTCAGCAGCTCGACACGTGGGTGCAGGAGGGGCTCATCACCCCGGACTCGGCGCAAGTGTTGAGGAGGCGACTGGAGGCCCGCGTGGGCGGTTCGCGCGGGCTGGGCGCGCTCATGTTGGGGAGTGTCGGGGCGTTGCTCGTGGGAGTGGGATTGATCGTGCTGATCAGCCACAACTGGGATGAATTCTCAAGCATCCAGCGTTTGGCCTGCGCGTTTGTGCCGCTGCTGGCAGCGCAGATCTGGACTGGATTTCTCGCGCGCCGCGGTCCTCTGGAGCCTGTTTGGAAACTGGAAAGCGCCGCCCTGCTGCAAACCATGGCGGTGGGCGCCTGCATCGGGCTTGTGTCGCAGATTTACCACATCGGGGGCGAATGGACGCGGTTCCTTCTGGTCTGGTGTCTCTTGTCTCTGCCCGTGGTGTGGGCGTTGAGGGTGCGGTTTGTCGCGGTGTTTTATCTGCTTGGGATCGGAGTCTGGGCTTTGGGACAGGTCCAAAGCGCCCAATCGTGGCATTTGTCTCCATTCATATATCCGGCGCTGCTGCTGGGTGTGTGGCCTTATTGCCCGGGGTTCAGGTTTGAACGTGCGCCCGGCCTGCTCATGCGCCGTGCGCTTGCACTAAGCGCTGCAGCAGGTCTTGCGGCCATTGCTTGCTACGCTGTTTCAAAAAGCGCGCTGAACACCGCGGGAGCCTCCGCGCGAGAGAGCGCGGTCGTGGTTTGGCTTTTGATCCTGAGCGCGGCGGTTCTGGGTCTTTTTCCGGTGAACAAAGCCGCGCTCAACGAAACGCTCGCATGGAAGCCGCAGGTGCAGCTTTCCGGGTTTTTCCTGATCATCTACGCCTTCGCGGCGACTTTCATCGGAAGCGGCGAGGCATTCTGCAGAGGAGCGATTGACGGGCTTTCAATCGCATGGGGCAGGGGGATGTTCTTGGCTTTCGTACTCCTTTCTGGCCTCGCTGCGAGGCAGGGCAGGTTTGCGCTGCTCGCACTCGTGGTGATTCCATTGCTGCCCTTGGCTGCCTGGAGTTCGGGCGCGCCCCTTTCCTTGCTCTCGACCCTGCATCTGGGGGTGCTCGGGGTGGTCTTGATCATTCTGGATTTTTACGGAAAACCCGCCGCACCTCGGATGGGGGCAATGCTCTTGAGCGCGCTGATTTCTGTTCGGATGGCTGACAGCAAGTTTTCTCTCGTGACCAAAGGCACGGTGTTTGTGTGCACTGGAATCGCTTTCCTCGTATTCAACCACTTCATGGCGCGCCGAAATCAGCAGAACGGGAGGTTTGTCGAATGAAGCCGCTTTTGCCATTTCTGTTGTTCGGCGCCGCATGCGTGGCGCAGTGGGCGGTTCCTCTGGCTTCCATCCGGATGCATGAGGAAGTGATCGAGCGCGGCACACAGGTCCGTATCGCAGTCACCGCCCCGGATCCGTACGACCCGCTGCGGGGACGCTACCTGCGTCTGCGGCCGGTGGAAACGGAGGTTGCGCTCGATCCCGCGCCCGCCTCTCCCCAGTCCGGCCGTATGGTTTGGGCGCAGCTCGAGAAAGGATCCGACGGCTTGCATCATCTCGGAAAAATCACGGAACAGAAGCCGGACCACGGCGACTATGTTCCGTTGACTACTCGGGGCGCCCCCCACACCAAGATCGGTCCCGGCGGAGTGGCTCAGCCCGGTGCCGATGCTTCGAAGGTCCGGGTGGAGTGGCCGTTCGACAGGTTTTTCGTGAATGAAAAAATCGCGCCCGAGGCGGATGTTTGGCTGCGGGAAAGCAGCCGTGGAAAAAAGTCGGTGGTGGCCGAGCTGCGCGTGTTGAACGGGGAATCTGTTCTCACCAACCTTGAGTTCGACGGCGCGTCATTCCGCGACGTTTTGAAGAAGAACGCGCAGAAGAACGAAAAGTAGTCCGTGCAACCGCGCGAACAACCGGGCGCATGCGTAAACCTCGAAGCCGCTGCGCGCGCTTACGCCCGGTTCATCGCAGCCCACTTTTTTGTCCGGGAGTGGCGGAACTTGAAGAGCAGCACCAGATAGGCGCGGACGGCCGTTTCCGAGACCAATCTGCCCCACCAGGAGCTGCCCCACGCGTAGGTCACCGTGTCATGCATCACGCACCCGTCGGGGTGCGGTTCGAAGCGGTGCTCGTGAACGAACATCTTGAAAGGCCCTTTCAGAATCTCGTCAACCAGCAGGTGGGGCGGTTGCACGGTTTTCCAACGGCAGGTCCAGTGCATCGGGAGAATCCACCAATCGCGGCAGTGGATCTCGATCAGGCGCCCCTCTTGGGCCGTACCATCCGTCTTCAAACTCACCAGTTTGAGGGTCGGCGGCATCACTTTGGTGAGGTTGCTCGGATCGCTGTGGAACGCAAACATGGTTTCGCAGCCTGCCCGAAGATGGACGCTCGAGTGGAAAATGGACGGCATATGCGGATTGGATTAGTGCGGCCTTCCCGCGCAGACGGCGTCGGCAGCGTTTTGTCCCGAGAGAATCGCCCCCTCGATGGAGGCGTTTGAAAAGTAATCGCCGCACGCCACGACTCCGCCCCTTTCGATCATGTCGACCGTGGGTGCGACTGTCTGCGGTCCCGCAGCGTGCAGCGGCAACGCTCTCGCAATCCTCTCCGTCCGCAGGTGCCGCCAGCCCTGTGTTTGCCCGCCGAACCACGAACCGAGCTCTGTGAGCACGCGGGTTTCCAGATCCGCTGCGTCCGGCGTGCCCAGCACCGAAACCGAAATCAGCGCTTTTCCCTCAGGCGCGTACTCCGCAGAAACGTCGGATGGCACGCACACGTTGTTTACGAGACCCGTTCCCGTTCCGTTCAAGGCGATGATGGCCTCGTTGAGCGGAGAGCGATCCGCTGCAAAATACAGGCATGTGACGGCTCTCCACTCCTTGTTCGCGGCCTCCAATCCCGGCATCAAACGGGCGGCGGCCGGCGCCTCGGTCGCGAGTACAACGGCGTCTCCCGAGATGCTTTCGCCCGACTCGAGCAGCACCGTTTTTCCGCGCACTTGGGCCACCCGCGCGTTGAGCCGAACCGCCTGCGGGTCAAGTTTGCCGGCCAGCTGGCGCGGAATTTCGCCCATGCCGAGGGCAGGGAGCGTCGCGTGTCCCTCGGAGAACATTTTGAAGGTAAACTCAAACATCCTGCTGGACGTGAGCAGATCTCGCCCAAGAAAAATGCCACCGTAGAACGATCTGAAAAACACATCAATCATCCGCGCCGAAAACCCTGCGCGCCTGAGGTAATCTTCGGTTGAGACGGCTGTTTTTTTCTCAATCGCGGCGACGGACGTGCCGCGCAGCTTGAACCGAAGCAAGCCGACTCGGACTTTGTCCGCCATCGATCCGACGGGCGCAAAGGCGCTCTCCAGCAGAGACCAGGGTTCGCGGAACACATCCATCACCCGGTGCAATCTTCCCTCGAGGAAAACCAGCGCTCCGGGTTTGAATCGCCGCAATCTGAGTTCCGGAAGATTCAAGAGCGATCCCGCCGACGGGTAGGAATCAAGGAACACCTGAAACCCGCGGTCCAGACGGAATCCTTCTACCAGATCCGTGCGAACCCTCCCGCCGACCGAATCGCCAGCCTCAAATACGACGGGAGCCAGCCCGCGCTCCTGAAGACGGATCGCGCACGCAAGCCCCGCGAGCCCGCCGCCAACGATCAGTACTTGGTTTTGTGAATCAGCCATTCGTTTGTGCCCGCAGCGGTCGGTTTTTTATCAAAAAAAAGCCGCGAGACAGCGGTCCCGCGGCTTTTTGCATGAAACATCCGCCGGTTACCGCAGGAACGCCTCGTGCAGACCGCCATCCACCGTGATGATTTGTCCGGTGGTCTTGCTGAGCCGCTTGGAGATCAGGAGGAAGTAAGCCTCGGCCTGATCCGCGGGCGTGATGGGCGACTTGGTGAGAGTGCGGTCCGCGTAGAATTGGGCCAGCTTCGTCACCAGGGAGTCCGTGGCTTCGTCGTCCTTGAAGGGGATGTTGTACTTCGCAAGGGAACCGATCACCCGGTCGCGGGGGAACATGGCGCTGCCTTGGACGACGGTGGCGGGTGCCACGCCGTTCACGCGCACAAGCGGCGAGAGTTCGATTGCGAGCTCGCGCACAAGGTGATTCGCAGCCGCTTTCGAAGTGTCGTAGGCGAGGCTGCCTTTCTTCGCGACCGCGGCGTTGGCGCTGGTGGTGAGAACCAGGCTGCCGTGGAGCCCTTGTTCCTTCCACGTCTTCGCGGCTTCGTCGCCCACGTAGTAGCTTCCGCTCACGTTGATCTTGAAGGTCAGATCCCAGCCGTTGTCCGGAATGTGTCCGCTTGTGTCGCTCGGGACGAAGATTCCGGCGGTTACGCAAATCGAATCAAAGCCCCCGTAGGCGATGGCCACCTTGTCGAGCATCGCGCGGATGCTCGCACGGTTGGTGATGTCCGCCGCGAGACCGACCGCCGGGCCGCAGCCGCTGATACCGCTTCCCGCGACACCGATGCCGACGCCGTACTTGTCCGTGATCTCTTTCGCCGTTGCAGCCGCGGACTCTTCCTTGAGGTCGACGCACACCACATGGGCTCCCTCCTTCATGATCCGGTGCGCGGTTTCCTTTCCGATGCCGCTGCCCGCTCCGATGACCACGATCACTTGGCGCGCCAGTTCTTTTTCGGCCGGCATCCGCTTGAGTTTGGCTTCCTCCAGCAGCCAGTACTCGATGTCAAACGCCTCCTGCTGCGGGAGCGCGATGTATTCGTCGATGGCTTCCGCCCCGCGCATGACTTCCACCGCGCAGGTGTAGAATTCCGCGGTCACGCGCGACTCGCTCTTGTCCTTGCCCCAGGCGATCATGCCAAGGCCCGGGATGAGGATCACCGTTGGATTGGCGTCGCGGACGGCAGGTGAGTTTGCGTGCTTGCAGCGGTTGTAGTACGCGGTGTAGTCCTGCCGGTACTTTTCAAGCCCTTCCTTGAGCATCGCTTTCAGGCTCGCCAGATCGCCGGAGGCCGGATTCCAGTCGACGTACAGCGGCTTGATTTTTGTTCTCAAAAAATGATCCGGGCAGCTCGTCCCCAGCTCCGCCAGGCGGGCGGCATCGTTGGAGTTCACAAAGCGCAGGATGGCTTCGTCCTCCTGCACCGTGCCGATGAAGCGCCGCTGCTGGCTGACCTGCCCCCTCAGCCATGGGAGGATGCCTGCCAGTGTCGCGTGGCGTTTTTCCTCGGGCAGCGTCTGATACTTCTGGCCGCCGAACGCCTTCGCGTGCCCGCCCTTCGCCTCGTATTTCGACTCGATGTAGAGGGCTGCTTTTTCGATAAACTCGAGCGTCCGCGTGTAGCAGATCTTCTCATCGTCATCCCACGAAATAAACCCGTGCTGGCCCATCATGATGGCCTTCACCGCCGGGTTCTTGCGCGAGATTTCCTGCATCGCGAGCCCGAGCTCGAACCCGGGGCGCATCCACGGAACGTAGTCCATGGTGTCGCCGAAAATTTCCCTCGTCAGCTTCTGGCAGTTTTTGGAAGCAGCCACCGCGATGATCGCGTTCGGGTGCATGTGGTCCACATGTTTGCCCGGGAGAAAACTGTGCAGCGGCGTGTCGATCGAGGAGGCGCGCGGATTCAGGTTGAAGGTGGTGTGCGTGTACATCCCGACCATGTCGTCCTCGGCCTGGGATTTGAGGCCCTTGTCTTTGCGCGCAGCGTAGACGCCCTGAAGATCGATGAGCTTCTGCTGGTAAAGTGAGGAAAAATTCTCCCGCGTGCTGGTGCGCAGGTCGCCGCCGGATCCCTTGACCCAAAGCACTCCAACGTCCTTGCCGGAGAGCGGGTCTTTTTCGGCGAGCTTCGAGGACGTGTTGCCGCCGCCGGTGTTCGTGATCCTTTGGTCGCTTCCGAGGAGGTTGGAGCGGTACACGAGGCGGTCCGAGGGCGAGAGGGAGGCGGCCTTGGCGTCATCCCAGAGGTAGTTAACGTGGCGGAACTGAGGCATATTTGGTTGTTTTTGTTGTGTTTAAATTCCTGAAGCACCGCCGTTTCGCGGCCGCGCACCTTCCTGCGGACGCGCCTAAGGAAGCTTTCCTATCCATCGTGCATTAGCGGCGTCCCACTCTGCAAGATTCTCTAAGCGGGGATGAAATTCTTGGATCTGGCTCCCGAAGGAATCCCGGACGATTTCGCGGGCATCCGCAAGGGAAGCGATTTCGCCGGAAGCGGTTGTTTGCCAGAGTAAATTCCCGATGGCTGTGGTCTCCACCGGACCCGCCACCACCGTCCGGTTGCATGCGTCGGCGGTGAATTGGTTCAGAAGCCTGTTGCGGCTGCCCCCACCGACGATGTGCAGCACTTCGATGCGTCTTCCCGCGATGACTTCGAGCGTGTCCAGGACCTGCCGGTACCGCAGCGCGAGACTCTCCAGCGCGCAGCGCACGAGCTGTCCCTCCGTTTCGGGAACGGGCTGACGCGAGTTGCGGCAGGCGTCTTGGATCGCGGCGGCCATGTCGGGCGGGCGCAGGAAACGGATGTCGTCGGGATCCACAAGGGAGCGCAGGGCGGGGGACTGCTCCGCAAGGTGCACGAGTTGCTCGTAGTCCGCGGTTCCGTTTTTCTTCAGAAAGCTTTGCCTGAGCTGCTGGACGAGCCAGAGCCCCATGATGTTTTTCAACAGCCGGTATGTTCCGTCCACTCCGCCTTCGTTGGTGAAATTGTGGCGCAGCACCGTGTCATTGAGGACGGCCTCGGGGACCTCGATTCCCATGAGCGACCAGGTGCCCGAGCTGATGTACGCCCAGCTCGGCGTCCCCGTGTCGCGCGTCGGCACCGCCACGACCGCCGAACCTGTGTCGTGCGTGGCGGGAGCCACCACGCGCGTCCCGGCGAGGCCGCATTCCCCGGCGAGCTCCCCGCGGACCGCGCCGAGATCCGTTCCGGGCCGCACCAATTCCGGCATAAAATGCGTCGGAATTGCAAGCCGGTTCAGCAGTTCCGCGGACCACATTCCGGTGCTCGGGTGCAGGAACTGGGTCGTTGATGCATTCGTGGCTTCGCAAACCTGCGCACCGCAAAGCGCCCAGTGAATCCAATCCGGGATCAGCAGCATTTTCCGCGCGGCCTCGAGCAACCGCGGCTGCGCGCGCCGGGCGGCCAGCAGTTGATAGAGCGTGTTGATTTCCATGAACTGGACTCCCGAGTACGCGAAAATCTCCGCGCGCGGCACAATCGCCGTCGCCGCCTCAATCAGCCCGCTGGTACGGCCGTCCCGGTAACAGTAGGGCAGTCCGAGCCATTCCCCGTGCCCGTCCTGAAGGACGTAGTCCAAGCCCCAAGTGTCGACGCCAACGGAGCGGATCTGCCCGCCGAACTGTTGCGATGCGCGCCTCAGACCGGCGCGGATTTCGCGCCACAGCCCCAGAAGATCCCACCGGAGCGACCCCGCGAGCGGAACGGCGGCATTCGGGAAGCGGTGGATCTCCGAGAGTGCGAGTTTGTTTCCATCCCAGGAGCCGCCCATGAGGCGTCCGCTTTCCGCTCCGATATCGGCGCATAGGTAGTGCTGGGGGTTCATGAGTAAAGGCTGGTGCGGGAAAGGCTGGTGCGCCATGCGGCCTCATCCGGAGGGATGCCGCGGCGGGCCCGTTGACGCCCCTC
>JBILLT010000114.1:0-6231 GCA_044375925.1 Chthoniobacteraceae bacterium
AGCCAAGCCGGAGGCCGGCTCGAAGGCCGAGTCTTCAAAAAAACTCAACTGGAGTTTCACCCCCGATCCCGCCCTGCCAAACGTGCTGATCCTCGGGGATTCAATCTCCATCGGGTACACGCTCGAGGTCCGCAAACTTTTGGAAGGGAAAGCCAATGTGTTTCGCCCACTCAACACGCGGGGCGACGCGGCCCAGAACTGCAGCGGCACCACGTACGGCGTCACCGAAATCGACCGTTGGCTTGCCGGCCGCAAATGGGACGTCATCCATTTCAACTGGGGGCTCCACGACCTGAAGCATGTCAAAACGGCCGGATCCAACGACAAATCCGACGACCCGGCAGATCCCGTCCAAGCGTCCATCGAAACCTACGGCAAGAACCTGGAACAGATTGTTGCGAAATTGAAGGCCACTTCGGCGAAGTTGATTTTCGCCACGACCACCCCGGTGCAACCCGGAACGGTGAATCCCCTGCGCGAGCCCGAGGCCCCTAAAGCTTACAACGCGGTTGCGGTCGAGATCGCAAAGAAACAAGGCGCGTCCATCAACGATCTTTTCAGTTTCTGCCAACCGCAACTCGCCCAGCTCCAACTCCCGCTCAACGTCCATTTCACTCCGGCGGGTTCACACGCCCTCGCGGAGCAGGTTGCCAGCGCCATCCTCGGCCAACTGCCCCAGCAGCCCAGCCGGTAGATCCCTCCCGCATCTTCCATAAACCGGCGCCCGCACGATGCCCACGCAAGCCCGGATGTCCCGCTGTTGATCCATGACGGCAGCCACGCTCTCGCGTGCAACGCCTGCCTGCCCAGGCTGCGCAATAGCAAGCTTGGAATTTGACGGGTTGAAAAATACGCGAAGACGCCTTCCACGCGCCTCGTTGCATTTGACTCGCCCCCCCGCGAACGTGACTATTTACACTCGTCTCTTTTACGAATGATCGAAAAGCACATCCTCAAAATCACCAAGGAACTGAACCTGCAAGCCCGTCAGGTGGCTGCAACCGCCATCCTTTTGGAGGAGGGCGGCACCGTCCCCTTCATCGCGCGCTACCGCAAAGAAAAAACAGGCGAACTGGACGAGGTTCAAATCACGGCCATCCGGGACCGGATCGAACAGCTCGGAGAGTTGGATAAACGCCGCGAATCCATCCTCTCTTCCCTGAAGGAACGCAACCTGCTCACCGACACCCTGCAACTCAAGATCGACCAGGCGGAAACGATGAGCACGCTTGAGGACATCTACCTGCCATTCCGGCCGAAAAAGCGCACCCGCGCCACCATCGCGAAGGAAAAAGGCCTCGAACCCCTCTCGGAAATCCTCTGGGCTCAGGACGCCTCCACCGACCCTAAAGCGGCGGCGGCTGCATTCATCGACAGCGCCAAGGAAGTCCCCGATGCGGCGGCGGCCCTCGCGGGCGCGCGGGACATCATCGCGGAAAGAATCAACGACGATGCCGGCGCCAGAGCGAAGCTGCGTGAACTTTACATCAGCCAAGGAACCATCAAATCGAAGGTGGTTTCCGGCAAAGAAGAAGAAGGCGCGAAGTTCAAGGATTACTTCGACTGGACCGAACCGGCGGCAAGCGCGCCCTCGCACCGCATTCTGGCGATGCGCAGAGGCGAAGAGGAAGGCTTCCTGTTCACCCGACTCACTCCACCGGAGGACCAAGCGGTGGCGCTGCTGGAGTCCATGTTCGTCAAAAACCCTTCGCCCGCCGGACAGGAAGTCCGCGCAGCGGTTCAGGACTGCTACAAGCGCCTGCTCGGCTTCGCGATGGAAGGTGAGGCGCGCGTTCACTTCAAAAAACGCGCGGACGAGGAGGCGGTGAAAGTGTTCGCTGAGAATCTGCGCGAGCTGCTCCTCTCGGCGCCGCTCGGGCAAAAAAACGTGCTCGCGATCGACCCGGGTTTCCGCACGGGTTGCAAAGTCGTGCTGCTGGACCGGCAGGGCAAGCTGCTTGGTAACGACGTGATTTACCCGGAAAAAAGCGCGCGGGAACAAGCGGAAGCGGCGACGATGGTGAAGACGATCATCACCAAGTTCAACGTGGAGGCCATCGCGATTGGCAACGGCACGGCGTCGCGCGAGACCGAGGCATTCATCCGCAAACTCGGGCTGCCCGCGTCCATTCCCATCGTGATGGTCAACGAGAGCGGCGCGTCTATTTATTCGGCAAGCGAAGCGGCGCGCGAGGAGTTCCCGAACCACGACATCACGGTGCGCGGCGCGGTTTCGATCGGACGCCGGCTGATGGATCCGCTGGCGGAGCTGGTGAAGCTGGACCCGAAGTCGATCGGCGTCGGCCAGTACCAGCACGACGTGGATCAGTCGGCGCTCAAGCGCTCCCTGGATGACGTCGTGGTCTCCTGCGTGAACAGCGTCGGGGTGGAGCTAAACACCGCAAGCAAACATCTCCTGTCCTACGTCGCAGGGCTCAACTCCCGGACGGCGGCGAGCATCGTGGGGTACCGCGACGAAAACGGGCCATTCAAGTCGCGCAAAGAACTTCAAAAAGTGCCGGGGCTGGGCCCCAAGTCCTTCGAGCAAGCCGCCGGATTCCTGCGAATCCGCGGAGGCGAGCATCCCTTGGACGCCAGCTCCGTGCATCCTGAACGCTACACGCTGATCGACCAAATGGCGAAGGACCTCGGGTGCACGGTTGATGAACTCATGCGCGATTCTGCGAAGCGCTCCAAAATCGATGCGAAGAAATACGTGTCCGAAGACGTGGGACTGCCCACGCTGCAGGACATCCTTTCGGAGTTGGCAAAACCCGGAAGGGATCCCCGCCAGCAATTCGAGGCTTTTTCGTTCAAGGAAGGCGTCGACAAGGTTGAGGATCTGCAACCCGGCATGAAACTGCCCGGCGTGGTCACCAACGTTACCGCGTTCGGCGTGTTTGTGGACGTCGGGGTCCATCAGGACGGGCTGGTGCACATCTCCCAGCTCTCGGACAATTTTGTCAAAAACCCTGCGGATGTAGTGAAAGTCGGTCAGCGCGTGCAGGCGACCGTTCTGGAGGTCGACCTTCCACGGAAACGCATTTCGCTCTCGCTCAAAACCAACCCCGAGGTTGGTCCCCGCGCTCCGAAAGGCGCCAACAAAACCGAAGGCACGCAGCGGGACGTCCAGCGGTACAATGACCGGGACCGCAGAAACGCGGCGCCCGCCGTTGATTGGTTTACGGCGGCGACAAAGAAACGCTAGGCGCCGGTTCACAAGCCGCGGGAGACTTTCCCGCGGCTTGAACCTTGAGCTGTTGGACAAATCGGAAAAGACTCCTCCATGGACCAATCCGCACTGGAGCAAGCAGCGCGCAGGGTGGTGACCCGGCTTCAGGAGGCGGGTTTTGAAGCTGTTTATGCAGGCGGTTGCGTTCGGGACATGCTGCTGGGCAAAGCGCCCCACGACTACGACGTCGCGTCCTCGGCGAAACCTGAACAAGTCCAGTCGCTCTTCAGGCGGACCGTGGCCGTCGGCGCGCAATTCGGAGTCGTGTGCGTGATGGAAGGAACCTGCGAGATTCAGGTCGCCACGTTCCGCTCGGATGGGGAGTACTCGGACGGCCGGCACCCGGAAAGCGTCTCGTTTTCGGATGCGAAAAACGACGCGATGCGGCGCGACTTCACGATCAACGGGCTTTTTTACAATCCCGTCACACAGACCGTCAGCGACTTTGTCGGCGGGAAAGAGGATCTCGCCGCGAAAGTGATTCGCGCGATTGGGAACCCGGCACACCGCTTCGCCGAAGACAAACTACGGCTGCTCCGGGCGGTCCGATTTGCGGCCACGCTCGGATTCGAGATCGAGGCCGCGACGTGGACGGCTGTCTGCAAAGACGCGCCCAATCTTGGAGAAGTCAGCGCTGAGCGCATCCGTGAGGAGTTCACAAAGATCATGCTCAGTCCCGGAAGGGTGCGCGGTTTCGATTTGCTGGATCAAAGCGGGTTGATGCGGGTGATCCTGCCTGAAATCGAGGCGCTGAAAGGCTGCGAGCAGCCGCCGCAGTTTCATCCGGAAGGTGACGTTTGGATCCACACCCGGCTCATGCTGAGCCTGCTCCCTGAGGAAGTGTCCCTGCCGCTTGTGCTCGCCGTGCTGTTCCACGACATCGCCAAGCCGGCGACCTTTTCCTACGATGAAACCGCGAAACGCATCCGGTTCTCGGGGCATGAAAAACTCGGCGCGCAGATGACGGAACACATCCTGACCCGACTGCGCTATCCGCGCAAAACCATCGACGAAACTGTGGAAGCCGTCGCAAATCACATGGCATTTAAAGACGTCCAGAACATGAGGGTCGCGCGGCTCAAGCGCTTCCTTGCGCGCCCGACCATCAACGATGAGCTCGCTCTGCACAAGGTCGACTGCCAATCCAGCAACGGCGACCTCTCAAACTACGAGTTTCTCAAACGCAAGATGGATGAGTTCTCGCATGAGCCGCTCATCCCGCCGCCGCTTCTGAGCGGAAACGACTTGATGCGCCTTGGCTACCAGCCCGGGCCGAATTTCAAGTCGATCTTGGAAGCAGTGCAGTCGGCGCAACTCGAGGGTGCGTTGAAGACGCCCGCCGACGCGGAATCGTGGGTGAAAGACAACTTCCAGAAGTAAGCCGGAGCCGCGGGCTGCGTTCCCTGACGCTCACGAAACGGATCAAGTCGGTTTGCGGTGTGCGCTGCAGGCACTCAGCTTTGGGCACCGACCCGCACACGCTCCCGGAACTGCCCGACCCGCACCAACGCCCGCTTTTCATCGCAGTGACTCACCGACAACTCGTCCCCCTCCACGTAATAGATCGCGTCTTGGAGAAACTTCAGGCCCAAGTCGCATGCAGCGTCGAGAGCGAGTTCAGCAGCCCATCCAGGCTCCGAGTGCCCTGTCTCCTCGAAAAAACCCGTGATCCGTTCCCTCCACGCACCCATGACGAAAATCGCCTCGCCCAGCGCACGGTCCGCTGCGGCGTTTCTTTCCGCGGTCCACACCTCACCCGTGGTGGCGTACCCCGACAAGATGGCGAACTTGTCCGGCCAATCCTGCACTGGAGCCGGCACACTGAACTGAACATGAAAATAAGAGGGATGCATTATTGAAAACGCGCTGCCACACCGTTGAGCCAGACGGTTTGTGTAGAGTAAACCCTCCCTCACGAGTGCAGATACAAACGACCTGCAGGAGATCTTACCCACCACGAACGTAAGTTGAGAAATATGCCAGGTCAAGGATACCCGGCCAGGGGATAATCGAAAGCCTCAACATGTTTGAAGCAAGTCATCCTGGCTGCCTTGCACGGCCGCTTATCTCACTACTCCTCTTGCCGGACCGGCAGCCGGTTAAACTCGTCTCGACAGAACTCCCACTTCTGCATGCAGTGCTCTCCCAGCACTGCCTGCCGGTATCTGTCACTCTTTTTGAATGAACGCCCCTCTCCACTGCTCAAAGACAACCCTTCTGGGTGTCAAAACTTTTAACGCAAAAGGTTATCGCGACTTTTTGAATCTGAGCGATTGCGCAAGGTGAAGCTGGAGCGTTAGTGTGCGGATCTGGCTAAGCGCGCCTCCGCTTGGAGACATACGCCGGTGTGGCGAAATGGCAGACGCAACGGACTTAAAATCCGTTGGGGAGCAATCCTCGTGCGGGTTCGAGTCCCGCCACCGGTACCAGTCTTTGTATTCAAAAACGTTTCTTCGCGTTCCGAAGACGGTAACTTTCTCCGTTCGCCTCCAAGATATGCACCCGATGCGTGAACCGATCCAGCATCGCTCCCGTCAAACGCTCGCTCCCCAACACTTCAGGCCAATTCTCAAACGGTAAATTTGTAGTCACCACTACACTCGTCCTTTCATACGCTCGACTCACTACTTCAAAGAGCAACTCCGCTCCCGTTTTCGAAAACGGCACATATCCAAGTTCATCGAGGATCAGCAAATCCAGCTTTTCCAACTGCTTGAGGTAGCGCTGCAGACTCCGGTTCTCCCTCGTCTCAAGCAGCTGTGTTACCAATGCCGTCGTAGTGCTAAACCGCACCTTTTTTCCCTGCGCGCATGCCGCAAACCCGAGCGCCAACGCCAAATGCGTCTTGCCTGTTCCGGGGTTGCCCACCATTAGCACGTTCTCCCTGCGACTCATATACTCTCCTGCCACGATCAGTTCCCGTACAAGAGCTTCGTTGATCGATGGCTGCCCGCTAAAATCAAATGTATCCAGGGTCTTGATCACTGGGAACTTTGCGT
>JBILLT010000048.1:0-24025 GCA_044375925.1 Chthoniobacteraceae bacterium
TGTTGCGTTTACGACGGGCCAGTATGCGGCGCTGACGACGGCGCAGTTGAACGGGTTTACAACGGAGCAGATTGCGAGTGTGCAGAGTGCGGATTTGAGGGCGCTGTCGACCTCGCAAGTTTCGCAGTGGAGTTCGGATAGGGTAAGTGCTTTGACGGCTCCGCAGCTTTCTTCGCTGTTGGCGGGCCAAGTTTCCGCGCTCGGGACAAGCCGCTTGTTGGTGGTGAATTCTTCGGATTTTACTTCGCTTGCAAGCACTCAGGTGAGCGCGTTGACGAGCGCGCAGGTGGGAGCGCTGGATGTTAACCAGACGCGGGCTCTGCTCACCGGACAGCTCTCGGTGCTATCCGGCAGCCAGGTGTCTGCGATTGCGACAAATCGGTTGGCTGCGCTTGGGACGGACCAGATTGTTGCGTTTACGACGGGTCAGTATGCGGCGCTGACGACGGCGCAGTTGAACGGGTTTACGACGGCTCAGGTTGCGAGTGTGCAGAGTGCGGATTTGAGGGCGCTCTCGACCTCGCAGTTGGTACTTTTGAGAACGGATAGCGTGGATGCGCTGACAACGTGGCAACTGCCGTCGCTGTTGGTCGGTCAAGTGTCTGCAATTGCAACGAGCCAGTTGGCCGCAATTGATGCGGAGGATTTGAGTTCGCTCTTGAGCACGCAGGTGCAGGCATTGACGAGTGCGCAGGTAAGTGCGCTGGCGGTGGATCAGACCGGAGCGTTGCTCACCGGACAGCTCTCGGTACTTTCGGGCAGCCAGGTGTCTGTGATTGCGACAAATCGTTTGGCCGCGCTTGGGACGGACCAGATTGTTGCGTTTACGACGGGTCAGTATGCGGCGCTGACGACGGCGCAGTTGAACGGGTTTACGACGGCTCAGATTTCGAGTGTGCAGAGTGCGGATTTGAGGGCGCTCTCGACTTCGCAGTTGGTACTTTTGAGAACGGATAGCGTGGATGCGCTGACAACGTGGCAGCTGTCGTCGCTGTTGGTGGCTCAAGTGTCTGCAATTGCAACGAGCCAGTTGGCTGCAATTGATGCGGAGGATTTGAGTTCGCTCTTGAGCACGCAGGTGCAGGCATTGACGGGCGCGCAGGTAAGTGCGCTGGCGGTGGATCAGACCGGAGCGTTGCTCACCGGACAGCTCTCGGTGCTTTCGGGCAGCCAGGTGTCTGTGATTGCGACAAATCGGTTGGCTGCGCTTGGGACGGACCAGATTGTTGCGTTTACGACGGGCCAGTATGCGGCGCTGACGACGGCGCAGCTGAACGGGTTTACAACGGCTCAGATTTCGAGTGTGCAGAGTGCAGATTTGAGGGCGCTGTCTACCTCTCAGTTGGTACTTTTGAGAACGGATAGCGTGGATGCGCTGACAACGTGGCAGCTGTCGTCGCTGTTGGTGGCTCAAGTGTCTGCAATTGCAACAAGCCAGTTGGCTGTGGTCGATGTGGAGGATTTGAGTTCGCTCTTGAGCACGCAGGTGCAGGCATTGACGAGCGCGCAGGTGAGTGCGCTGGCGGTGGATCAGACCGGAGCGTTGCTCACCGGACAGCTCTCGGTGCTTTCGGGCAGCCAGGTGTCTGTGATTGCGACAAATCGGTTGGCTGCGCTTGGGACGGACCAGATCGTGGCGTTTACCGCCGGTCAGTATGCGGCGCTGACGACGGCGCAGTTGAACGGGTTTACGACGGCTCAGATTGCGAGCGTACAGAGTGCGGATTTGAGGGCGCTGTCGACCTCGCAGTTGGTGCGTCTGAGCACGGATAGCGTGGATGCGCTGACGACGTGGCAGCTATCGTCGCTGTTGGTGGCTCAAGTGTCTGCAATTGCAACGAGCCAGTTGGCTGCAATCGATGTGGAGGATTTGAGTTCGCTCTTGAGCACGCAGGTGCAGGCATTGACGAGCGCGCAGGTGAGTGCGCTGGCGGTGGATCAGACCGGAGCGTTGCTCACCGGACAGCTCTCGGTGCTCTCCGGCAGCCAGGTGTCTGTGATTGCGACAAATCGGTTGGCCGCGCTTGGGACGGACCAGATTGTTGCGTTTACCGCCGGTCAGTATGCGGCGCTGACGACGGCGCAGTTGAACGGGTTTACGACGGAGCAGATTGCGAGTGTGCAGAGTGCGGATTTGAGGGCGCTGTCGACCTCGCAGGTGGTGCGTCTGAGCACGGATAACGTGGATGCACTGACGGCGTCACAGCTGTCGTCGCTGTTGGTCGCTCAAGTGTCTGCGATTGCAACGAGCCAGTTGGCCGCAATTGATGCGGAGGATTTGAGTTCGCTCTTGAGCACGCAGGTGCAGGCATTGACAAGCGCGCAGGTGAGTGCGCTGGCGGTGGATCAGACCGGAGCGTTGCTCACCGGACAGCTCTCGGTGCTTTCCGGCAGCCAGGTGTCTGTGATTGCGACAAATCGGTTGGCTGCGCTTGGGACGGACCAGATCGTCGCGTTTACCGCCGGTCAGTATGCGGCGCTGACGACGGCGCAGTTGAACGGGTTTACGACGGAGCAGATTGCGAGTGTGCAGAGTGCGGATTTGAGGGCGCTGTCGACCTCGCAGTTGGTGCGTCTGAGCACGGATAGCGTGGATGCGCTGACGGCGTCACAGCTGTCGTCGTTGTTGGTCGCTCAAGTGTCTGCGATTGCAACGAGCCAGTTGGCCGCAATTGATGCGGAGGATTTGAGTTCGCTCTTGAGCACGCAGGTGCAGGCATTGACAAGCGCGCAGGTGAGTGCGCTGGCGGTGGATCAGACCGGAGCGTTGCTCACCGGACAGCTCTCGGTGCTTTCCGGCAGCCAGGTGTCTGTGATTGCGACAAATCGGTTGGCTGCGCTTGGGACGGACCAGATCGTCGCGTTTACCGCCGGTCAGTATGCGGCGCTGACGACGGCGCAGTTGAACGGGTTTACGACGGAGCAGATTGCGAGTGTGCAGAGTGCGGATTTGAGGGCGCTGTCGACCTCGCAGGTGGTGCGTCTGAGCACGGATAACGTGGATGCGCTGACGACGTGGCAGCTGTCGTCGTTGTTGGTCGCTCAAGTGTCTGCGATTGCAACGAGCCAGTTGGCTGCAATTGATGCGGAGGATTTGAGTTCGCTCTTGAGCACGCAGGTGCAGGTATTGACGAGTGCGCAGGTAAGTGCGCTGGCGGTGGATCAGACCGGAGCGTTGCTCACCGGACAGCTCTCGGTGCTTTCCGGCAGCCAGGTGTCTGTGATTGCGACAAATCGGTTGGCGGCGCTTGGGACGGACCAGATTGTTGCGTTTACGACGGGTCAGTATGCCGCGCTAACAACGGCCCAGCTGAACGGGTTCACGACGGAGCAGATTGCGAGTGTGCAGAGTGCGGATTTGAGGGCGCTGTCGACCTCGCAGTTGGTACGACTCAACACGGAAAGCGTGGATGCGCTGACGGCGTCGCAGCTGTCGTCGCTGCTGGTGGGGCAGGTGTCTGCGATTGCGACGAGCCAGTTGGCCGCAGTTGATGCGGAGGATTTGAGTTCGCTCTTGAGCACTCAGGTTCGGGCATTGACCGTTGACCAAGTCAGGGCGCTTTCGACCGAACAGTTTGTTGGACTCGCAACAGCGCAACTCTCCCAGTTCACGACTTCGCAAGTCTTGGCATTCGGAACCGCTCAACTCACCCAGTTGAGCACTGAACAACTGGTGAGCTTCACCGGGGCTCAGTTCGAATCGTTGGTCACAACGCAAGTTTCCGCACTGTATTCCGGTCAGGTGGCGGCAATGGAAACCAGTGACTTTGCCGCCCTAAGAGGAGCACAGTTGAATGTCCTGAATTCTGCGCAGGTTGCTGCAATCAACGACGGCCAGATCGCGGCCATCGCGACGAGCCAATTCGCCGCGCTGAGTAGCGAACAGTTACGGGTGCTCTCTACTGATCAGATTGTGGCGCTGACGACGAGGCAGGTTGCCGCCCTCACAACTCTTCAGGTGCCAGCCCTCTTGACCGGCCAGCTGAATGCTCTGGAATTTAATGACCTCCGTACATTGCAAGCCCTCCAGATCCGCGCGCTTTCCAGCGCTCAGGTCGCGGGAGTCGATGTGGAGCAGATCGGCTCCATGAGCGGGGCCCAGGTGTCGCTTTTCTTGCCCACCCAAGTCTCCGTGATGTCCACAGCGCAGATCGCGGGATTCGTCACGTCCCAGATCACCGCGCTCACTTCAGCCCAATTGCTGGGTATGTCGGAGGCGCAGCTCTCTGCGGTCGAAGTGGACGACGTCATCATGCTCGGAGCTTCCCAGCTGTCGTTATTCGGAACACGTCAGCTGGGGGCCCTCACGGACGCTCAGGTGATTGCGCTCACCACCTCCCAGATTGTTTCTCTCTCCACTTTGCAGGTCGTCTCTTTGACTACCCGTCAGGTGTTGGTGCTTGAGGACGCGGATGTCGCCGCACTGACTGGTGCGCAGTTGTCCAATTTGGCAACCTCTCAGGTTAGAGCCTTCGGGACGGACCAAATCATCGGACTGACCACCGCTCAAGTGCCGCAACTCACAACCCTGCAGCTTGGCTCAATGACGCAGTCGCAGGTGGCCTCGTTTGAATTGCGCGACGTAAAGGTGCTTACCAGCAGGCAGATCACGAATTTGTCGACGACGCTTATCGCTGCGTTCTCGACGGATCAAATCCCCGAGCTGAGCTTGAGCGCGTTCTCATCGCTTCAGACTGCGCAAATTGTGAGCATAACCACGAGTCAGATGGGTGCGATTGTAGCCACTCAGTTGGCCAAGCTCTCGACCGCCCAGTTGCAGGCGTTCCAGGGAGCGGCATCGGCGACCGCCGCCTTCTCGGCGATCCCGAACTCAGCTCTCACGGCTGCCCAGTGGAATGCGTTGAACTCCTAATCCGGGCAGTAGTCCCAGCCAACTTAGAGTAGCCGTTCGAGCGACGGCGCTGGCGTTAGTTTTTCAGTTCGATTTCGTATACTGAATGCTAACAAAGCGCTGGGTTCTGGATCATTACAAGCGTGGCTTTGAGCACCCCCATCACGCGCGCTAAAGCGGTCTTGCCCTTGTGGCTGTGCTGTCTGTTTGCATGGTTTGCTGATTCGGGGTTGACGGCCTCTGCGGCGGGCAGCGGGCCTGCCGGGGTGAGCTTCATCAACGAAGTCATGCCTCTCTTGGCGAAGGCCGGGTGCAGTTCCGGCGCGTGTCACGCAAAGCCCGAGGGGCAGAATAACTTCAAGCTCTCCGTCTTTGGTTATGATCCGAAGCTTGATTTCCATGAGATCGTCAATGATGCGCGCAGTCGCCGAGTGTTTTTAGCGGCTCCCGAGCAGAGCCTGCTCCTGCTTAAGGCAACCGGTCAGATTCCGCACGAGGGAGGCGGGAGAATTCCCGTCGACTCGCCGCAATACCGCGTTTTGCTGGATTGGATCAGACAGGGGGCGTTTTTCGACGCGCCCAGCGTGCCACGGTTGAGGGAAATCAGCGTCGAGCCAAAACAGTTTGAACTCGCTCCGGGCGATGCTCGACAGCTCAAGGTCACCGCGACATTTTCCGATTCATCAACGCGCGATGTGACTAAACTCGCCCTCTACCAGTCCAACGAAAAAGAACTGGTGGAAGTGGACGAGGCGGGCGGGTTGACTGCGTCGCGGGGTTCCGGTGAAGCGGTTATCGTTGTGAATTACATGGGTGCGGTGGCTGTGGCGCGACCGCGGTTGCCTCCGGCTAAAAAGCTGGCGTCCCGCGCATTCGCAGATTTTCCCGTTCACAATGAGATCGACCGCTTCGTTTACGACCGCCTCCAATCGATCGGCGTACTGCCGTCCGGACAATGTTCGGACGCGCAGTTCATACGACGCGCGGCGCTGGATTGCATCGGCAGGCTGCCCACCACGAGTGAGGCGCATGCCTTTCATGCGGATCAATCCGAGGGGAAGCGACGCCGGTGGATTCAGAGGCTCCTGGCGGATAAAAACTACGCCGATCATTGGGCGGTGAAATGGGGCGACTTGATCCGCCCAAATCCGTCCCGAGTCGGTGTGAAGCCGGTGTTTTTGTTGGACCTGTGGCTTCGCGACGTATTCCGTCGCAATGTGCCGTATGACAAGATGGTGAGAGAATTGTTGATGGCCGAAGGAAGTTCCCACCAGTACGGCCCTGTCGCGGTCCTGCGTGACAAACGCGACCCAGCGGATGCAAGCGGTTTTGTGAGCCAGATTTTTCTCGGCGTCCGCATGGAGTGCGCGCGCTGCCATCATCATCCAAGCGAGAAATGGACGCAGGAGGACTACTACCAGCTTGCCGGATTTTTCGGAAAAATGCGTTCTCGCGGGCAGGGAATTTCGGCTCCCATTTCCGGCGAACCGGAGGTTTGGTGGTACGATTCCGGAGGGAAGGGCGTGCTGCATCCCATCAACGATGCGCCGATGATTCCAAAGGCTCCAGACGGGCCGGAGTTTGCCTACCAGAAGGACGTTGATCCCCGATCTCAGTTGCTTGACTGGATGCTGAGTCGGGAAAACCCTTTTTTCGCAAAAGCCATCGTGAATCGGATTTGGGGTGAATTCTTCGGTAAGGGCATCGTTGATCCTGTTGACGACTTCCGCGTGTCGAATCCGCCTTCGAATCCGGAGCTGCTGGAGTGGCTTGCCGCGGACTTTGTGAGTCATGGCTATGATCTGAAGCACTTGATGGCAACGATCATGGAGTCGGCCGCGTACCAGCGCAGCTCGGAGCCGAATGAGTCGAACCTGACTGAGCACCGTAACTTCGCTCGATTCATGCGCCGTCGGTTGCCTGCGGAAGTTTTGAGTGACGCTGTTGCGGACTTGACGGGGGTGAGGGACGAGTTCGCCGGGCTGCCATCCGGATCACGGGCTGTGCAGACCTGGAATCACAAGCTCAGCTCGGAGTTTCTTGACGCCTTTGGACGGCCGAATCCCAGTTTGGAATGTCCTTGCGAACGCGAAAGAAAGCCTACGGTCGTGCAGTCTTTGCACCTGATGAACTCCAGCGGTCTTCAAGCGAAACTGGCGTCGTCAAAGGGCCGCGTTGCCCAGTATTTTGCGGGCCAGAAGCCGCCCGAGGAAATTTTACGCGAGGTTTATTTGCACGCTTATTCAAGAGAGCCAACGGAGGAGGAGAAAGGAAGTGCTTTGGCCCACATGTTGAAACCTGAAGCTGATCGGAAAGCCGTCATTGAGGATTTGATTTGGGCTCTGGTCAACACCGCTGAGTTTGTCTTTAACCATTGAAGCCATGAACACACCAAAGAAATGCAACGGAGTTGGGCGTCGTGATTTCATTCAGCTTGGGTTCGGTGCGATTGGCGGTCTTGGATTTTCGCAACTGTTGAGCCTTCGCGCGAGTGCCGCGCAGGCCAGGGGAGTTTCCGGAAGCCACGTGAACTGTATCTTGGTATGGCTTGATGGCGGGCCGTCCCATTATGAGACCTTTGATCCCAAGCCCGACGCGCCCGTCGATATCCGCGGCGAATTCAAGTCCATCCCGACTGCGGTTCCGGGAGTCCATTTCAGCGAGGTGATTCCCAATCTGGCGAAAATCGCGGACAAATTCGCGGTGGTTCGCTCCATCTGCCACAAGGATCCCAACCATGGCGGCGGAAACCATTATCTGATGACCGGCGCGCCAACGCCCGTTCCGGTCGGATGCGGTGCCTTTGTGAGTTTTCATCCGTCGTTTGGTTCGGTTGTGTCGCATCTGCGTGGCACACGGGGAGGTCTGCCCTCCTACACCAGCATTCCGTCGATGTCCCGATCGGGGGGGCCTAACTTTTTGGGCGCGCAGCATTCTCCTTTTGTAATTTCGGGGGATCCGAGTCAGGCGGGGTTCAGGGTGCGCGATGTGACGCTTCCTGCGGACGTTAGTGAGGGGCGCGCGTTGTCGCGCACGGCTTTGCGTCAATCGTTGGATCGCATGGTGCGTCATCACGAGTCTGGAGCAGAGGATCCGTTGATCGGTTTCGATGAGTCCTACCGGCAGGGGGCCTCTTTGCTGGCGTCTCGGGAAGCGCAGGCTGCGTTTGAAATTTCGAAGGAACCCGAATCTATTCGCAAACTGTATGGGGAAAATGATTTCGGACAGCGGCTGCTTTTGGCGCGTCGCCTGGCGGAGGTCGGGGTTTCTTTCACCGTGGTTTACTCCGGCGGATGGGATCATCATCGGAAATTGTTCAAGACATTCCGAGAGGGCACAGCGCAGAAGTTGGATCAAGGGTTGAGCGGTCTGATCACGGACCTCTCGCAGCGCGGCATGTTGGACTCCACTCTTGTGTTGTGTTTGGGAGAGTTTGGCCGCACGCCGAAAGTCAACAAGGACGCGGGGCGAGACCATTGGCCGGGTGCGATGTCGGTCCTTATGGCTGGAGCGGGAATTCCAGGCGGACTGGTGGTGGGTGCGACTGATCCCAAGGGATACTACGCATCGGAGAATGTGTACACTCCGGAAGATTTCGCTGTCTCGTTGTACAAGAAACTGGGGGTGGATCCCCATCAGGTTTTGCACACCGCGGTCGGGCGCCCGGTTCAGTTGGTGAACGGTGGAAGGCCCATCAAGGAATTGTTTGTATGAGGATGCAGCGGCGCGTTCGCGCAACGGTCTGTCGATGCGTGCCGGTACTTGCCCTGCTATCGAGACGTTTAGCGACTGTCGCTTTTGTGCTGGCGCTGGGGGGGGTGCTGGCAGGCTCTGCTGGCGCTGCCCCGCCCTCGGTGACAACGCTGTCACCAAACGGTTTTAATCTTGGAGTGAGTGTTCCTGTGAAAATCAGCGGCAAGCTTGATGGCGCGGGGTGCAGGGTCTGGACTGATGATCCTGCGGTTGTTTTTTCGCAGCCTGATTTATCGGGGAAATGCACGGTCATGGTGGGTTCGCTTGCCGCACATGGGATTCATTTGATGCGTGTCGTTAATCACGATGGCGCGTCGCTTCCACTCCGGTTTTCCATCGGATCTTTGCCGCTCTTCGCCGAGAAAGAGCCCAATGATGCGGTAGACGCTCCTCAGGCTGTTGAAAAGCTCCCGGCGTGGATTCACGGCGGGTTGGAAAAAGCGGGTGACGTGGATGGGTATTTGTTGAAACTAAAAAAAGCGAATCCGGTTTGCATTCGATTGGATGCTTATTCACTGGGGTCTCCGGTGGATTGTTTTGTGCAAATCATGGATGTTCACGGGGTTCCATTGATGACGGCAAGTGATGGGCGCAATTTGGATCCGGAATGCGTGTTCACTCCGCCGGAGGATGGATCCTATATGCTTAGGGTCGCCGGATTTCCGCACCCTCCGACCGCGGATGTTGGTTTCACCGGAGGATCTGGGCGGTCGTATCAGTTGACCGTCTCCGAGGCGCCGGTAGTCAATCGAGTTTTTCCTGCTGCAGTCGCGCCCAATGGAAAGACGAGTGTCGAGTTGTGCGGATTCGGCATTCCGAGGGAGAAAAAGAAGGCTGAGCTCTCGTCGTTTCTTCCGGGCGGGTCCGAGGACATTGGACTTGTGACTCCTGCGTTGGCTTCAGGCCCGCTATGCGTTGTGATTGCGCGTTACCCGATTCAGGCGCTTGAAGCTTCGACGGAATCGGCGGTTTTCGACTTGAAAACGCCGTGCGTACTTGGTGCACGCCTGGCGAAAGGCGTCCCGAGTGCCGGGTTCAGGGTGACCATGAAGGCCGGCGAAAAAATGAAGGCCAGATTTTGGTCGCAGAGCATCGGATTGGGAATGGAAGGGAAGCTGTCCGTTTCCGGTCCCGATGGGCAAGCTGTGGCCGCAAACGACTATCCCTCGGATGTCTTTGCGGAGCCTTCGGTGTCGTGGTCAGCGGCGAAAGATGGGGTTTACACGCTCAACGTCTCCGGGATGTTTCACGGTGCCGAGTCTGAACGCGAGTGCGTTTTGGAATTGGCAGCGCCCTCCCCTTTTTTCGCGGTCACGGTTGCTGATGGCAAACCGGTTCGGTTGGAGTACGGGAAGACCGCAACTCTCAAGGTGAAGGTTGCTCTTGCGAATGGGTGGAAGGAGGCGCTTGTCGCGCGTGTGCACGGGCTTCCTCAGGGCGTTTTTGCAGCTGAGACGCCTGTGCCCGAGAAAGGCGGTGAATTCGATGTCGTGCTTTCTGCTGCATCAAATGCAAGTCAGGAAACGGCGCCGGCGTTCGTGTCTGTTTGGACCAAAACGTCACCTCCGTCGGTTACTTTCGCGCAGTATCCCGTGCGGGGAGACACGATGCGGGGCAATTCAGATACTGATTTCAGGCGAGAGATTTGGGTGAGTGTGGGGCCGCCGGGGAGCGCGTCTGCGGGGGACACTGAAAAGAAGTGAGGGGTATTAGCGCTATGCTTTTCAAGTTTTCACCGCTCGTGTTCCCATACGATGATCGCGCTCGCGTGTTTCGACTTTGGCGCTTGATGTTTCGGAAGTGCGGCCATGTGTGCGTCAAAATTCTGTGTGTATTGCTTTTTTTCGTCTGCGTTGATTTGCGCGCGCAGTCTTCTGATGGCGTCAAAGTTGCTCCTGCAGAAAGCACGGGTGCAGAGAAATCAACTCAGCTCAATGATGCCGGCGAAATTCATTCAAAAGCAGTGCGCGCGATCGAAATTTTAAGAGACGAGTGTGTTTCGTGTCATCGGTCTGGAAAATCAAAGGGGGGGTTGATTCTCGCCGTGGAAGATCGTTTGCGAGCAGGGGGAGAGTCCGGTCCGGCGATTGTCGAGGGTCAGCCGGAGAAGAGTTTGCTTTTGTCCGTGCTCTCGGCGGATGGCGACCCGCACATGCCGCCGAAGAAGCAACTCAAGGATGCGGATCTTGAAGTGATTCGCGAATGGATTGCGGCGGGCGCGCCGTGGGATGCATCCACCATGGACAAGCCGCCCCGAGTCGCCCCTGTTGTTTTGTCTCCCGTAGCTGCGGCGGTGGAACCTGTTCTCGCCATCGCGTTTTCGCCGGATGGAACGCGCCTTGCCTTGGCGCGAGGTGGAAAAATTGAGCTGCGAGACGCGACGCAACCCAAGTATCCGGTGCAGTTCGTTTTCAGCGCCCACACGGATGCGGTCATTTCGCTGGCATGGTCGGCGGACGGCGCGACGCTCGTGAGTGGGGGGTTCCGCCGGGTTGGTTTCTGGGATGCCGCAACCGGTGCCCCTGCTTGGGAATGGAGTCAGGGGGCGGTGGGTTCGGTTACCGCGGTCGCTTTCGCGCCATCGGGCGGGAAACTTTGGGTTGCGGATTCGCTGGCTAGCCGCGGGGGCTTTATGCACGAGCTTGATTTGGAGAAAAAGGCCCGCGCGAGAACATGGAAGGCGCACGACGACTCGGTGTTTGCGGTTGCGGTTTCTGTCGACGGGCAGTGGATCGCAACAGCGGGGGCTGATCGTGCGGCGAGGCGGTGGAATGCGGTCACCAACGCGCTTGAGGCGACTTATGAAGGGCATACCAACCACGTGCTGGCCGTCACCTTCGACCCGCTTACGCCGCGTCTGGCGACTGCAGGGGCTGATCGCGAGGTCAAGGTCTGGGACCGCGACAGCCGCGAACAGGATGCCGTCTTGGGTGACAAGCGCCAAGTCTTCCCCTGTCTGACTTGGACCAAGGATGGCAGCAAGCTTGTGGGAGTTACGGACAAGGGAAACGGCTCAATTTTTTCTGCGATTCAAAAACATTCGGGGGCTCAGACCACAGAGACATCAAAGGTGCAAAAGCTCGATAAGGTGGACGGTTCACTGCAATGCGTATCGGCGAAACCTGACGGATCCGAAGTTGCCGCGGGTTCATCGGAGGGGCGGTTGTTTGTTTGGAACGGAACCACGGGAAAACTGATCGAAACCGAATGAGCTTTCGTTCGTGCATGTTGAAGGTCCCTCACTAAAACTTCGTTTCGATTTTTCGTCGCAAAAATTCAGCAAGCAAGACTCCACAGTTTACCCGTCATTACCCCCATGAAAAATTACGCCACTCTCCGCTGGGTTTTATCTGGATTTCTGGCGCTGTGTTCAGCTGGAGATGCCTCGCTGCCGGTCGAGGTTTCTAAAGACGAGCATGGCGGATTTAGCGTGAAGGTGGCGGGGCAGCCGTTTGCTTCGTACGTGGTGCATGAGGTAAACAAACCCTTCTTTTGGCCGGTATACGGACCGACGGGCAAGCTGATGACGCGTTCGTTTCCGGTCGAGGATGTGGCCGGCGAGAAGCAGGACCACCCGCATCATCGCGGGATAACCTTCGGCCATGACGCCGTGGGTCTTGAGGGGTGGACTGCGGCCAAGAAGGGAGAACAGGAAGGACAGGTTGAAAATGCAAAGGGTGGTGGTGATTCCTGGACAGAGCAGAAGAGTTACGAGAGTTCTCTTAAAAACCCGAAGAGCGAGTGGGCCGGAAAGGTACGGGTCGCGGGTCTGGCTCGGATTGTCCACAAGGATTACAAGGTGTGGAAAAGTGATGCGAACCAGGTGGAGATCGTCGAAGTATGCGAACACGTGGACGCATCTGGGGTGAGGTTCATGACCGAAGAGCGGCATTTCATTTTCAGAGCGGCTGACCAATGGCGATCCATTGATTTCAATCAGGACATCATCGCCAGCGATGGTCTGATTCGTTTCGAGGATCGGAAGGATTCCGGACTCTCGATCAGGGTTCCAGCATCGGTTGCCGTGGAAGCAAAGCAGGGCGGGCGGATCATTTCCAGCGATGGGTTGGTGAACGAGGAGGCTTGGGGGAAGCCCGCAAAATGGTGTGATTATCACGGACCGGTCGGTGACGAACTGCTCGGAGTTGCTTTGATGAGCCATCCGTCGACCTTCAAGTTTCCGGATCGCTGGCATGTTCGGAACTACGGGCTTTTTGCGGTAAATCCATTCGGTACCAAAGTTTTTGACAAGGAGTCTCCCGAGACTCCCACGGTGATCCCTGCCGGAGACAGGCTTCGGTTGCGGCATCGCTTCGTATTCCACAAGGGCGACGAGAAGCAGGCGGGAATCGCTGGATTGTATGAGGCGTACGCCAAAGAAACACGTTAAGCCTGAGTCGCGGGCTTTTTGGATGTTGAAGCCCTGATCATCCCAAGGGTGGGTGACCGGGTCGGAGTGCGGGATGTACAAGGGATGTACAAAGGATGGTGAGGATCCGCCAATCCTTGGAGAGAAGGATTTGGGATTTTAGGATGCATTGATGGGTGACGCCGGCACGGCCTCTCTCATCCATGTCCACACCTAGTTCACTTCTTGTTCAGCAGACGTTGTTCTCAGCGCACATGCCGGTGTTCACTTGCAATCTCGCCCCGCACGGCGAAGCCCTGCGGCACGCGCGCCACGCAATCGATGAGTTGCGCGCGTCTGACCCGAAGTCGATAGAGTCCAACGTGAAATCGCAGTATGTGAGCCCTTGGGACAGCCATAACCGGAACGCCCGCTTGACACCGCTGTGCGAACTTGTGCTCGCTGTTGCGAGGACGGCATCGCAGAGCTATCTCAATCCGAATTCAGAGCACTCCGGCATAGACTATTTCGTGAAGGACTGTTGGGGAATTATTTATGAAGAGGCCGATTACACCATCAAGCATAACCATTTCCCGTCAGACTTGAGCTGCGCGATTTATCTCGAGGCGGATGATGCCTGCGCGCCGATCATTTTTGAAGGGTCCGTCCAGGTGCAGCCTGTCCCGAATCTTCTGGTCATGTTTCCGGGAATTCTGAACCACGAGGTCCCCAAAACACCCGGACGCCGGGTTGTGGTGGCGATGAATATGTTCAAAACCGAGGGGCTCGTGCGGTAGAGGAGGTTTGATTTTCGGGCAGCCCTCGTCGAGCCGCTGGAAGCGTGATTCTCCGAACAGGGCGGAATCGATTCGGGCGGTACGGCGGGGATTTGCCTCCTTGCGCTTGATGAACCTCTTTTGGATGATTGAGCGCATGAAGCAGAATTGCGCTGTTGCGCAGAAAATTTCGCGTTCCCAAATTCTTGCTGAGTATGAAAAAGCGTTTGCATCCGCTTCCGGCTTGCCGGTGAGGTTTGAGGGCGTCTCTGCAGGTATCTCTCAAGCCGCAGCCGGCCCAATGAGGTTCCACCAGCTCCCGGGGGAGAACCCGTTCTGCGCGCTGATTTCCCAAACCCAAGAGGGTTGCCGGATGTGCCGTGAAGTGGGCAGCAAGATCACCAGAGTGGATTCCAAGGAGACACGGACTGAGTCATGTCTGGCCAAGCTTTCCGATACAGCGGTTCCGGTGGTTGTGCACGGGCAGCTTGCGGGCTTTTTGCGGACTGGGCAGGTCGCATTAGCCCCTCTGGACAAGGCTTCTTTTTCTGCTGTGGCAAAGGCTCTTGTTCAATGGGGATTGGAGACGGACCTCTCAAAAATGGAGGAAGCATGGTACCATTCAAAAGTCCTGACCCCGCAGCAGTACGGCGCTTTTATCAAGCTTCTGGAGGTGTTCGCTCGTCATCTGAGCGTGGTATTCGAGCGCGAGGTGGAATCGCCGTCTGAGGCGGAGGCGCCTGTGATACAAAAAGCGCGCAAGTTCATCGGTGAGCACCAGCAGGAGGACCTGCATGTCGGCGAGGTGGCTCGGCGCTTGAACATGAGCGTCTTTTATTTTTGCAAAGTGTTCCGCAAGGCGACGGGTCTTACTTTCACCGAGTACCTCACCCAAGTCCGCGTGACGAAAGCGAAGAATCTTTTACAGAACCCGCACACGCGCATCGCTGAGGTGGCCTTCGAGTCCGGGTTTCAATCCATCACGCATTTCAACCGTAGTTTCAGAAAGCTTGAGGGACGCAGTCCCAAGCAATATCGCGCCGCGATTCTGGGTTGAAAAAGCCATCTCGGCGCTGCGCTCTGCGGCCGAGGAACCGACTTCTTCCGTTCGAAGGATGGGAAACCGACGGATGGGCTCACATCCGCCGTCGCAGCGGGGTGGCCAGACTGGGACACCGATTATTTTCGCTCCGCGCGGATTTGCCGCTCCGCCTCGAGCCAGATTTTTTCGGAGTCCCACTGCTCCCCGCATGCACGGAGTTCTTCGGACAGGTAGTAGGCGCGTACCGAGATATGCTCGTGTGAAATCGGGTCGGTCGCGTGGTTGCCGGACTGTGTGGAGTCCTGGAGCGGTTCCGCATCGCTGGCGTCGATCGCGGCGGGAGTCTTTTTCGCCCGCGTGCGCTTCGGCGCCGGTTTCGGGGCACGTTCCGGCATGGTAGTCTTGCGTCCCGCTGTGGAGGAGGATTTGGTTTCCCTGGGTGCGCTTTGTTTGGACGCGGCTTTCGATTCAACGACCTTTTTCACCCTGTCAGATTTCTTCTCTGTCGGCATAAGAAAAATACGGTTTGGATTTTGCCCAGATCGGGGGAAATGGGGTGGCCGGGTGGCCGCATGATAGTCAGGTCGATCGCGCGCGTCTAGTCGCACTTCTCTATTCGCAGGTTAAGAGGCAAGAACCGCAGTGAAGCTTGCAGCCAACCCGGCGCGCCGACTTGCTAGGCTCCCCACGCCAGGAGTCTAACAAGTCACCGGAGCAGAACGCCCTTTATCGCGCCCCGCGACGATACCGCGCGCGCGAGTTGCGGAAACACGCAAACCAAAAAACTTATTATTTTTACCTATCGTTATATATGCGTATGAAATAGCCGTTGGTTGTTTGAATCATAACATTGCGATATGCTTGAAGAGGGACAGCTGCTTGGGGACTTTGAGATTGTAGCCAAACTTGGCCATGGCGGGATGGGAGCCGTTTTTAAGGCGCGTCAAACGGTTCTGCGGCGTCTGGTTGCGATCAAGACGCTCCAACCTTCGTTGGCCTCGGATGCCGAGTTTGTCTCCCGCTTTCACAACGAGGCCGTCGCTGCCGCCGGATTAAATCACCCGAATTTGGTGCAGGTCTACGCCGCCGGACAAACGGGGGGTATCCACTGGTTCGCGATGGAATTTGTGGACGGAGAGAGCGTTGATGCACGCCTTAAGCGGCTTGGAAAACTGGATCCTGCGGAGGCGGTCGCCATCTGCACGCATGTTTGCGCGGGGCTCGAATACGGCTGGCGCAAGGCCCAGCTCATTCACCGGGATATTAAACCGGACAATATTTTTCTCTCAAAAGACGGCGAGGTGAAATTGGGGGATCTTGGGCTCGCGAAAAGTTCGGACCAGCAACAGGGGCTCACCATGACGGGCGCTTCGATGGGGACGCCTCTGTACATTAGTCCCGAGCAGGCTGAGGGAAAGCGCAACATCGATCTGCGCACAGACATTTACAGTTTGGGCGCCACTTTGTATCACCTGATTGCAGGCGTCCCGCCTTACACGGCGGACAGCGCCATTTCCGTGATGATGAAGCACGTGGGCGCGCCGGTGCCGGACCTTCGAGCGATGAATTCGAGCATTCCTGCAGATCTGGCGGCGGTTATTTTACGGATGATGCAGAAGGCTCCGGAGGAACGCTACGCGAGTTACGAGGATCTTGGAGCGGATCTGCAAAGGACGTATGCGTCGCTCACGGATCCCACGGCAGCTGCCGCGCAGGATTCGGGCATTCACGGCGGGGGGCCTTCCGAGGTGAAAACTGCGAAGCGAGGCCTTCCAAAGTGGCTGCTTCCCGCCGCTGCAGCGGCCGCGGTTGGACTCGGGGCTTTTGTGATTCTGAAGTCGAGGGGAACGTTTACCGCGGACAAAAGCGCAGCCCAAAACTCCTCTTCAGCCGGAGCAAATTCTGTTTTGGAACTGGTCCGTAGACTGGAGGCCAAGCTTCTGCCTGTGCCTGGACCCGGGGTTTTGATGTGCAAAACAGAGCTGACCGTCGGCGAGTGGAAGCTCTACTTGAAGGAGGCCGGTCTGCCCGAGTGGACGCAGCCCGATAAGGAGTGGACCCAGACAGACGAGCACCCCGTGGTGATGGTGACTTGGGAAGACGTCACGAAATTTACAGATTGGCTTAGCGCAAAAACAGGAAAGGAATGGCGGCTTCCAAAAGTTTCAGAGTGGGAGGCAGCAGTCGGTCGCTTTAAATATCCGTGGGGGGATTATTTTCCGCCGCACTGGGATGATGGAAACTTCTGCTATTTGGAAAACGGCAAAGATGATCCGCTCAAGGTGGGTGTCGACCAAATCAAAGGAACGGCCCCGGTTGCATCGTTCAAGCCGAATGCTCTGGGCTTCTATGATCTGGGGGGCAACGCCATGGAGTGGATGCTAGATTACCACAAAGATAAAATGCAGCACTCCCTGCGAGGCTGCGGTTGGCGCGATGGCCAGACGCTCGTCGCAGTGGTGGCAAATCCAGGCTCGAAATCTCACGCCAGTAATAACATTGGGTTCCGTTTGGTACAGTCTTCAGGGCAAAACTGAGCGTTCATGGCGGCTGGCAATCAGCGGTGTACGCGAAGCTTCGCAAGCGACCGCAACTCATGCCGGATGTCGCGCGTCTCTGAATTTGATCAGGGGTTCTGTAACCGTCCGCCGGGCAAGTGAGTCCGCTTTTCTTCGCAGCGGATGAATCAAAAGACGCTATATTCCACTCTCGATCAGCGCATCGGATGGGTGTCGGATCCGCAAACGGAGAATGTCGTGCATGAATTTGCGCTACCCCTCATTTTCCACGCACGAGATGTTTGACTCGTTTTGCGACTCGCCCGGCAGCGGCGGATCGCATACCTTTTCCCGGCAATGCGCTATTTGATCCGCGAAAAATTACTGTGCTTCGGAGACGATTTTTGGATCGAAAACGAAGCAGGCCGCAGAATCTACAAAATAGACGGGCGTGCGTTCACCATCCTCCGCGAAAAGCTCGGGATCGAGGATGCTGCCGGGCGCGAGATCGGCTCTCTGCGCGAGAAGCTGATTTCGCTGCGTAAGGCGTACGAGATCCACATTCACGGGAGGCACGTGGCGACGGTGAGCAAGGATTTGCTCACGCTATTCCGGTGCTCTTTTACAGTCGACGTACCCGGCCCCGATGACCTCGAAGCGCAGGGAAACATTTTTGACCACGAGTACACCTTCACGCGCGGCGGCGACGAAGTGGCGATTGTCTCGAAGCGCTGGTTCACGGTGCGAGACACCTACGCGGTCGACGTTGCCGAAGGACAGGATCCGCTCCTTGTGCTGGTGAGCGCGATAGCGATCGACCAGATGTGCCACGACAAGGACGAAGCGTAAAAATACACCGCATTGAATTGGGCCTTGCCGACACATGGGGTTCAAAGTGCAACGCTGCGCGGAATCTGATGATGCCAAAACAACCGCTGAAACGCTTGGGACTGTGGGTGTGGATCGCGGGCATGATTTCAGCCGGGTTGGCATGGCATTTTAAGCCGACCGCTCGGGACACCGCTTCCATGGGCAACCGCCGCGTATCGCAGCACACGCCGCCCGAGCAAGGCGGCGCGGCTGCCGGAGACACACAAGTAGGCAAGGCCGGAGCGCAATCCGAGGCCGCGTTGAAGGGGCAGGTGGAATTTTTGTCGCGTCAAGTCACGGATCTGAAAACGCAGGCGGACCAGGCTGAGCGGGCGGCATTGCGCGCGCACCAAGCGCTTCGGGACGCGCAAGGCAAGCTGGCTCAAGCGCTCAAGCCCCTTGAGCAGGAAATGTTCAGCTCCGCCTTGCGTACTAAAGTCGAACCCGAGCACACGGTGATTACAGGGGGCTATGAGGTACCCGGAGGCGGCATTGAATACACCATGTTCAAGCCGACGCTGATGACTCAGGACGGCAAGCAAATCATCATGGTGGAAGCCAAAGTCATGCGTGTTCAAAAGGAGCACGCTGCCTCGCTGGGGCTGGATTCTCTTCAAACCAATGCCGACAACACCCTCCAGCATGGCGAAGTTTGGAATCCGGCGCAGACCGGTAAATTCGATTCAACACTCAAAACATTGGATGGCGGATTCGATGTTTTATATTGCCCCAGAGTAACGGTGTCCAACGGGCAGGAAGCGATGATAGAAATCGGGAATTACAAGGCGACTTTGAGAGCGTCTGTTCCCGAGGAAGGCGGGGCCATTCAGATCGACCTTCGCACCGAACAACGCAAAGCCGGCAATGGCGAGCAGCCGTGAACGGCACCTGCGGGATCAGGGCTCGGAGGGCACGCCTCCATGAGGACCGGCCGGCGCGCATTGCCGCCGTCAAAAAACGCGCTGTCCCCTCACGCTGCCATGCGGCAGACTCGGTGCATGGGCGGCGTTCGTTCAACTGAGATCACTGCGAAATGTAAATTGACGCTGCTCAAGCGGTGTCACGCAGCTGTTTCGGGATGGGCGCTAACCGTGTACCGGCAACGCCTGTGCGGGCTGCCCAACCGATTGAATCCATGATTCTCGCAACCGACGCAATTTGTGAAACTCACGATCCCGGCAAGGGACATCCCGAACAGCGCGCCCGGTATTCGGCCGTGCGCGACGCGCTGGAGTGGGCGGGACTTTTTGCGAGTGCCACGGTGATCGGGCCGGCGGCGCTTTCACATGCGGACCTCGCGCTGACGCACACGCCCGCCTACCTTGAGCTTGCCGAGCGCGAGATCAAAGGTGGGTACGACCACCTGAGCACCGGCGACACGAACGTTGGGTTGAGTTCTTGGAGCGCGGCGCTTGCAGCAGCTGGCTGCGCGGTCGCGGCGACGCAAGCGGTTGTGCGCGGCGATGCGGGCACGGCGTTCTGCCTTGTGCGCCCGCCGGGCCATCACGCGAGCGCAGCAAGGGGCATGGGGTTTTGCGTGCTCAACAACATCGCGGTCGCGGCGCGCTATGCGAAAGAACGCCTTGGCATCCGCCGCTCGCTGATCGTCGACTGGGATGTGCATCATGGTAACGGCACGCAGGACATTTTTTACGAGGATGGCGGCGTCTTCTTCTTCAGCACACACCAGTCCCCGTGGTATCCGGGGACGGGCATGGCTTCCGAAACCGGCGAAGGCGAAGGCAAAGGAACCACTCTGAATTGTCCCCTCGTCGCCGGAAGCGGTCGGACGGAAGTTTTCGCGTGTTTTGAAAAGAAGCTCCTGCCCGCGATGGAAGAATTTCAGCCGGAACTCATTTTTATCAGCGCGGGCTTCGATTCACGTGAAAATGATCCGCTCGGGAAGTTCCGCCTCAAGGACGGGGATTTCCGCGATCTGACGTTGCTCATGCGCAAGCTTGCGGACAAGTTCGCGGCGGGCAGGATTGTGAGCGTTCTGGAGGGCGGATACAATCTGGAGGGGCTCGCCTCCGCGGCCGCGGCGCATTGCTCGGCGCTGGCATGATCGCCGAAAACCCCGCACGATTCCCAACATTGACATGAGCGAATTTTCCGACGCAATCCACGTCTGCAAGCTGGAGCTCTCGGCGCACATTGGCGTGCCCGAGGAAGAGAGGGAGCGAGCACAGCGTCTGACGGTGGATCTGCGGCTGGTGCCGGACCGTGATTTTCGGAATCTCGCAGATAATTTGGCGAACACGGTGGACTATTTTTCGCTGACGCGCCGTGTGCAGCTTTTGGCCGCCGCCAGACCCCGAAGGCTGATTGAGACGCTCGCCGAAGAGATCGCAGTATGTTGTTTGGAGGAGTTCGGGGTTCGCGAGGTGGAGGTGGAGGTGTACAAATACATTCTGCCCGACACCGCTCACGTTTCGGTGAAAGTCAGGCGCAGTCGGGCGTGAGAGCGGACTGGGAAAGTGATGAGAGGTGAAGGTACATGGGGAAAGTGATTGGCCTTGCGAATGGTGGGGGGCGAATGGGCGCGGTGGTTTTTTAATTTCCCGAATTTTTCCACCCCCCTTACGCCACCTCGCCGCGTAATCAGGGGTGTGCATCAGGGTGCAAAACAAGACTGGAGGGAGGACTCGGGGGCGAGCTGGAAGGGCGCAGGGAGGGGGCGGGTCCAGGGCGCGAGGTTCAAGGCGCTCGGTTCGACGGCAGGGGTGAGGGCGTCGGGGGCGTCGGGAGCGTTAGGGGAAATGCGGGCGCTGGGGCTGACCCGGATGTGGGATGCGTTGTGGAGCGGAGTGCGGCGCCGGTGAGACGGTTGGTTGAAATGTTGGGGGGCGCGTCCTTGCAGGGGTGGCTGTCGGGGCTGTGGGTGGAGGTGGTGGATTCGTGGTTTCCGTGCATGTGCGCGGTGTGCGGAGCGGCGACGCTTCAGGGAAAATGTCTGTGCGCTGGATGTGCCGCCGGGGTGATCCGCCTCCGCCGCGGGGGCGGCGGGGAGTCCGCCCTCGGGGCTCGCGGGATCCGCGGGGACCCGAACATGCGAAAGCTCGGAGGGCGGATCGGGAGGGGGAGGGCGGAGGGGGGAGGGGGGGATCAAACGCGTGTGGGTGTGGATGTGAAGACCGGCACGGGTTTCACGATTGCACGGAATTGCAAAGGTACGGGCCAAGATTGGGATGGGAATGCCGCGCGGGACAATGTCGCGTGGGGAAACGGCGCGGGGGGCGGCGCACTGTGCGTTTGCTGTTCTCGGTTGTTTGAGGGGGCGCAGGCGGCCCCCGGCGAATTCTGCGGTCCCTGCGCCGAGTGCGCTCGGTTGCGTCCGGCGTTCGTTTGCGCGGTCGCGCCGGTGAAGGCGGCGGGAGCCGTGCGCGAAGTGGTGCACGCTTTCAAGTACGAGGGACGACGGCACCTGTGCGGGGTGCTGACAGATTGGATGCAGGAGGGCCTTGCGGATCCGCGGCTGCGGAGTCCGCCGGTAGACGCGTGGGTGCCCGTGCCGTTGCACCGATCACGGCTGCGCACGCGTGGATTCAATCAAGCGGGCCTGCTGGCTGCGGAACTGGGGAGGCGCACTGGGGTGGAGGTTTTGGATGTGCTGGAGAGGGTCCGAAGCACGGGAAGCCAAGCGCAGCTCGGCAGGGACGAGAGACTCGGCAACCTGAGGGGGGCGTTCCAGCTCAAGCGGCTCCGACCCGGCTGGGGAGCGGCACCCGGCGAAGCTCCCTCGATCTCCGGGCGCCACCTCGTTCTTGTGGACGATGTG
This sequence comes from Chthoniobacteraceae bacterium, assembly GCA_044375925.1. Lineage (GTDB taxonomy): Bacteria > Verrucomicrobiota > Verrucomicrobiia > Chthoniobacterales > Chthoniobacteraceae > Chth-196. The sequence goes on from JBILLT010000048.1 coordinate 21,918, forward strand.
TTGACCACGGGCGCGACGCTGGATGCATGCGCACGGGCGCTGCTCGAATCCAACCCCGGAAGCGTGCGCGCGCTGACAGTCGCGCGCGGGTAAAAGCGCGAAAATGGGCACCGATTGGCTGTGAAGGCTGTGCAGGCTATGGCTTGGCTTCAGCGGAATTCCGAGAGGGATTTTATGGAACGCGGAACTCGACTCAGCGGAACCTTGAACACGAATTTCAGCGGTTTTTCTCCACTGCATTGAGGCAGAATGGATGAACCTGCCTCCGTAGAACCGATTTCCCCGGCTTTTTGCCACGCACTGGATTTCGAGGCCTAAAAGAGGCGCCCAAAGCTGAAAAAACGAGGTCTCCAAAGCTAGAGACTACAGCGTGGGTGAAAAAAGGTTATTTACGAACAGGCTCTACTCTTTTAACCGAGGTTCAACGGGAAACCGGTTTTTGTGAGTGAGGTTAATCGTTTGAAAAAGGTTGCCCCACCTTTGCCGTCTAGTCGGGTCTCCCGTTCCCCAGTTGGTTAACGGGGGAGGCCTGGGGCGAGCATCAGACTTCCAATGAAGGCGTGTCATCAACCTGCCCACCCTGACCTCCTGAATTGAATATATCGGATCGGGATTGCCGACCTTTACTCGAACAACGCAGGGCAATTTGTAACGCCGGCTTTAAGCGGCACATTTGCCGCTCTTATCAGCGCGAAAATAAAGAGCATTCGGATGCCAGTCGCTCGAAAGCCACTGTCTGTTACTCGCGGGCGGAAACCCCAAGCTCCGAAATAATTTTCTGCTTGAGGCGGCTGTGCGCCGCGTTCACTTCATCCGCCGTGAGTGTCCTGTCTGCGGCTCGGTATGTCAATGAATAGGCGAGAGACTTTGCATCTGCGGGCACACGCACCCCTTGCGGATCAGTAAACACGTCGAAGAGCTCTACGTCGGCGAGAAGCGCCTCGCCCGCCGCGCGAAGCGTTCGCTCCACCTCGTGGTGGCCCAGCGCGCGGGGTGCGATCAGTGCAATGTCGCGTGTCACGGAAGGAAACTTCGGCAGCGCCTTGTAATGTAAGGCTTGCTTTTGTCTCGCCAGCAGCGGCCCGAGATTGATCTCCGCAGCGACGACTGTTCCAGTCACGTCGATTTGACGCGCCTCCGAAGGGCGCAGCTGGCCGGCGACGCCGACAACGACTCCGCAAAGATCGATCTCGACAGCGAGACCCAGATAGCCGCTGGCATTGATCGGCTTGAACGACACTTCAACTCCCAACACTTTCGCAATCGTGCCTTTCAGATCGAACAAATCCACGTCGCGCTGCGACTCGCAACGCCAGCTGGCGGGTTGAATCGGCCCTGAAAGCACGATTCCGAAGCTGGTTTCTTCTTCCGGATTTTGGGCTGCGAACACTCTTCCGATTTCAAAGAGGCGTATCGATTTGATTCCGGCACGCGCGTTCCGGCCTGCGGCATCGAGAAGGCCCGGGATCAACGTGGGACGAAGAACCACCTGGTCCTCATTGAGAGGATTTTTCACCCGGAGAATCGGTCGCGTTGCAAACGGGCTTTGGCTCATGCGCTCGGACACCAGAGTCAGCGTGCGTGCTTCGTGCAACCCCTGTCCGGCAGCGCGCCTGCGCCATTCCATCAACTGGTCATAAAGCTGGTCGGTGTTCGAGCTTTCGCTGAACCAAGCCTGCGTGCGCGCAGGAAAATGGCCGATTCCAACGACCCTTGCAATTTCCTCGATCAGATCCACCTCGCGGGTGAGGTCCGGGCGGAAAGACGGCGCCGCCCAGCCTCCCGAAGATTTACTCAGCCCGAGCGCGGACAAGATCTGGTCAACCTTGGCCTCCGCAACCGTTGATCCAAGCAAGGCCGCGATGCGATCAAAACGCAGGGGCACCTGCAACACCGGTGTAAGGCCCATCAGGAGTGCGCCGACGTCCGCCGAGTGGTTTTCGGCGCTGGTTTGCAACGGGCCCGAATTTGCGTTCGCAAGTTCTTCGAGCAAGTCCCGCGCACGCTGCGCGCCCCGCAGCACACCGGCAATGTCCACTCCGCGCTCAAACCGGTAGCTTGAGTCACTCGAAAGCCCGAGGCGTCGCGAGGTTCGGCGGATCAAAGAC
>JBILLT010000010.1:0-72510 GCA_044375925.1 Chthoniobacteraceae bacterium
TCTCGGCAAAGAAAAGGCCATCTTTGCCGACCGTGACCAAAAACTCGCCCAGGCCAGGCACCAACGAAAAATCAAACGACAAAACCAACCCGCCCACTCCGTAACCCTCCAGCTCGCAGTCTCCAATTGACACTGAACCAAAACAAATTTATTTAAATTAATTTTAAATTAATCTCAAATTAAGCTTACCGAAGAAGTCTGAACAACATGAGGGGAATCAACAGGGCTAGTTCTATTTTGGTGCTGACTCTCGGTAGTTTCGCGGTTTTAACCGCGCTGATGTTGCCGGCAGATGCAGTGCCGATGGTTGCCCCCTTGCTCAAATCCAGTGCACCGGGCCCCTCAACCGGCGCACTGCCTGTAAAAGTGTCGGCGTCTTCGGTGGATGTTGCGATCCCCTCCGGTTGCACCAGTTGCCGCATCGAAATGCGCCTGAAAAATCGGAAGGAATTCTTGAGGTGGCGCACATTTTCGCTCAACGGCAAGCCGACCAGCGTGAGTGTTCCTGCTCCGAGAGGACTCGCAATCGAGGAATGGCGCGCCGTCGGATCCATCGATCCGGCTAGGGCAAAGATCGTCTCGCAGTCAAAGAAGTATCCGGATGCCTTTTACCAAGGAAAGCGAGCGTTCGGTAGAATCCCAGCGAATGGCTATCAGGCGTTTTCAAGCACAATTTCGGACCCGCTCACGCCGCAGTCGGCGAAAGTCTTCAGATCCCAAATCAAATCGTTGAGTTCCGCCCTAGGCACCACATTAGCGACTGGCAGTAGTGTGGACACCACTAACTCCTCCGCGGACAAATCAGCATCGGCAAGCAGTAACCAAATCACTGAGGCTGACATCTGGAAAACAGACGGAAGCACCGTGTATTTCTTCAATCAACTGCGGGGGCTGCAAGTTATCGATGTTAGCGACCCGAGTCATCCGAAATTGACCGCATCTCTCAGGATGCCCGCGACAGGACAGGATCTTTACATACTCCCCGGTGAGAGTCCCGGGGAAAAACTCGCGGTTCTATTGGCTCGAAATTACGACTCATGGGCGAGAACCGACGTGGTGGTTGTGAAAATTGCGGAGGGTAGTGCGCGGGAGGTTTCAAGAACCTCCCTCAACGGCAGTCTCAGTGACAGTAGAATGCTCGGCAATCGCCTCTACACAGTTACCACCAACTGGAGCGCTTACTACGACGCCGCCGACGTGAAATCTGGAGTGATGGGCAACACCAGCTTGTCTCAGTGTCTGATTCTCGGAAACGGTTCTCAAGTGCAGGAGAAGCAGCACACATTGCCGCTCTTTTCCGGAACAGCTCTTATCGCTGCCGGAAATAATTGGCTCGCGGTCTCCGCACACCAGTGGGAAAGCAATGGTGGCTCATCTCAAATCAATCTTTTCAGTTTGAATGAAACCGGCGCCTCGCCGCTCGGCAGTGCACCAATCAAGGCAAGCGGGTGGATATACGACAAGTTCAAAGTTTTTTATGAAAATGAATGCCTCAGCGTTGTGTCTGTTTCATACGCGAATGACGCCCTCTCTGGGGGGGGGTGGTCTCCTGTCACGAAACTTGAGAACTTTGATGTAAATGGAAACCTTTTAGCGTCGCTTGAAATCGTGCGAGACGAGCAGCTCTATGCGACTAGGTTTACGGGGGGCAAGATGTATGCCGTCACTTTTCGACAAACCGACCCATTCTGGGTGGTTGATCTTACCGACGTTCGAAATCCTGTAATCTCCGGCAAACTCGAGATCCCCGGGTACTCGACTCATCTCGAGCCGATTGGAGAGAAAGGTGAATTTCTGTTTGCCGTCGGCTTGAACGAGGGGGCAGTCGTTGCCTCCCTTTTTGACGTGCATGACCCGTTCAATCCAACCCGCGTGAGCCGGGTGGAGCTCGACGAAAGTAATTCGGGATACAGTGAAGCGGTATGGAACGAGAAAGCTTTGAAGGTTCTGCCCGAGGAAGGGCTCGCACTCATTCCTTTCACATCGGGTTACATGTTCAATTCATCCGCAGGCGCGCGAACGACAAGGCCTTCATTTGTCCAACTTGTTGACATCAGTCTTCAACAAGGCGGCACCCTCCAGTTACGTGGTCGCCTCGAGCACGACTTCGAACCGCGTCGTGCGGCTTTGGTGAATGGAATCCTTACCTCAATTTCACAAAAAGAACTGATCACAGCGAATATCGATGACCGAGACAATCCTGCGGTACTCGCAGAGGTCGCACTCGCTTGGCCAGTGAATCAGGTGATTCAATCTGGAACCTTCGTTCTCCAAATCAGCGATGGCGCAAGCGCGGTTTGGTCCGGTGAGTCTGCCGTCGTGCGGATTTCAAAAGTATCGTCAGAGAACGCAATCCTTGCGGATCTCGACTTGGGAGCGGGCACTGTGCAAGACGCGGTCCTGCGGGATTCAAAGCTGTATGTGCTGCGCAAAAACTGGGGACCTTACACGCCAATGGTACGATTCGTGCGGCGCCCGGGAAGCATCGCGCCGAGTGCCTCCGAGCCTGAGTTAGCTTTGGATATTTACGACGCATCCGCCCTTCCCGCCCTTCCTCGCTTGGGCTCCACCGCGATAACAATGACGAACGCAGACACGAACTGCACCTTGAGCAACCTCCTTTGGGCTACTGACACTCTTCCCGTTGTGATTACCCAAGCCCGTCCCTGGTATGGTTATTTTTATCCCATGATTTGTGGTCAGTTAGGGGGTGACATTCCATTTGCCGCTCTCGGAAGGATGTCCGCGAGCGCGCTAGCGATGGCCCCTGAAGCTGACAACACAAAGCCCAGTCTTCGTGCCGGGGTGATAAGGGCATTCGATGTCCGCAACCCGAAAACACCAACAGCCCTTCCCGGCGTGCCGCTGCCAGCAACCAGCTCGACCGTCATTACAGCCTCTGGCGCGGGCGATGGCCTTGTTGTTTTCGGTTACGGCGAGTCACCCTCACCTTGGAGGCCGCGGGGTTGGCCCTCAGAGCTCGACCAACCACTTGCCTGCTTCAACCGCGTTGGCATGGTCAACCTTTCGAATCCCAGACGTCCTGTTATAGGGTCACCCGTGCTGTTGCCAGGTAAACTTTTTGCTGTCACCGACATTTCCCGCTCAGGCTTTCTGGCATTCACCGAATCAGTTTCAACGGAATCAACCCCTGCAGATAAAGACCCCAAAAGCGCGAATGCGATGTACGCAACTCCAGCAGAGCCGACTCGCCAAGTGCAAGCCAGTCTTGTTGCGGACTCGCAAGCCTCAATGATCGCCTCTATTCCTGTTGCGCTTGATGCGAAGCTCGCCGCACAGGGGCGTAACGTTTATTGTTCGGCGTCCAACAGAATAGACCGCTACACGCTCTCCGATGAGGCGAGTTTCGTGAACACAGGCTCCGCAACAACCAATTGGACGCCTGCTGAAATTCAAATGCGGGGAACCAGCGTTTTTGGAGCATATGGCAATCAGTTGATGAGGATTTCATGGCCTGGGCTTGACGGAGTCGTTGAAGACTTTAAGGCAAGCCAATGGTTCGATCTGACGCGCCTAACGCTTTCTCTAGATGGATCCCTGCTGGTGCCGATGGGTGATTATGGGGTTGAGAATCTCATGCCGGTATCCGCATCTCTGATGACACTCTCGGCCCCAACACGGGCAACAAGACTTCCAGACATTCGCTTGATGCCATTTTTAACAGAATTTGCTGAAAGCAGGGTTTTGGAGCCGCAAATAGTGAGTTTGCCCGCGCGCACCTTAATGGTGGGGGCGGCTCCGCTCAACATGCCGACCTTGACGGCTACCCTCCCCGCTGATTCGCAACGCGCCGCGGTTAGTATGATCAGCAGCGGAAGCGGCGCTGGAGAGCTGGCAGCCGAGTCAGGCACCCTTACACTGACCGGCCCCAACTTGGAAGCGGGAGGAACAAATTTTATCGCTGGTTTGCGCGTGATCAGCGCCGGCGCGGCCTCTTGGACAGGAGCTTTGCCGACTCTTCACCTCTCCTCTGATTCGCAACGCGCCACCGCTAGCGTTATCCATATGATTGGCCGCGGGAGTGGCGCTGGAGTGCTGACAGTCGGCTCTGGCGGACTAACCTTGACCGGCACCAACATGTTTATGGGAGGAACCAGTCTTGTTGCCGGTTCGCTCGTTATCGGCACCAGTTCGGCAATCTGGACCGGAACACTGTCGATTTCGTCCGGAGTCACTACAAGCGGAGGAACTCTATTCTTCGCGGAATCAAATGCGGGTACCGCCAATTAAACGGCTTACCCGGTAACATTGGGCGTGGGCGCCAATGTCGAGTTTGATCGATTCGGAAGAGACGCTTGATTGGTGTGGAGTTGAGGTTGGCACGGCCTTTAAAATCAAGGGGTCTCTGGCCGCTCGGCAACCTCATGCCACCAATTTCCGTATGCAAACAATTTTAAAACATGCCTTCGCGTCGATCTTGGTTTTTTGCAGCGCTGCGGCAGCAGCATCCGCAGTCGAAGGCAAGCGGCCGAATGTCGTGATCATTTTTACGGACGACCAGGGTTATGGGGATTTGGGATGCCAGGGTGCGACAAATTTAAAGACTCCGAACATTGATGCCTTGGCTGCCTCCGGGGTGCGGTTGACCAATTTTCACGTCGCTCAACCGGTTTGCTCGGCGTCGCGCGCAGCGCTCCTGACGGGGTGTTATCCGAATAAAATCGGTATTCACGGCGCGCTGGGACCGGGTGCAAAGGTTGGCTTGAATCCGAGTGAGGTCACGATCGCCCGATTGCTCAAAAACAAGGGGTATCGGACCGCTCAGTTCGGGAAGTGGCATCTCGGCGATAGCCCGGAATTTCTGCCGCCTGCGCACGGATTTGATGTTTCCTTTGGAATTCCGTACTCCGGGGACATGTGGCCCCATCACCCGGAGGCGCGGCCTGGATCGTATCCGCCGTTGCCGCTCATTGAAAACGGGAAGGTGATCCAGGAGGGATTAGACGCGGCGGCGCAGGAGACGCTCACCACCCGTTACGCGCAGGGGGCGGTCAAGTTCATCCGTGAAAACAAAGCGCAGCCGTTTTTTCTTTATGTCGCTCCAAACCAACCGCACGTGCCGCTTTTCGTGAGTGACAGGCATCGCGGAAAATCTGCTGCCGGACTTTACGGGGACGTGATTGAGGAAATCGACTGGGCGGTCGGCGAAATCCTGCGAGAGATCAAAAGTTGCGGGTTGGAAAAGGACACGATCGTCATGTTTTCGTCAGACAACGGCCCGTGGCTTTCGTACGGTGAGCACAGCGGTTCTGCGGGGGTCTTGAGGGAGGGCAAGGGGACGGTGTATGAAGGCGGCGTGCGGGTGCCTTGTATTTTCTCGTGGCCCGGAACGCTCCCTGCCAAACGCGTGTGTGACGAGTTTTTGATGACCATCGACGTGCTTCCGACAATTGCCCAGATCGCCGGAGTGGATGTCCCCGACGCCATTGACGGCAAGAATGTCTGGCCGTTGATCGAGGGGCGCGCGGGCGCGACCAATCCGCATGAAGCGTATTACTTTTACTACCTTCAAAATCAGTTGCAGGCGGTTGTCTCCTGGCCTTGGAAGCTGTTGTTTCCCCATCAAAGCCGTTCCATGGGTTCGCAACCGAAGGCAACCGGAGGGATTCCTCGGAAGTACGAGGTCGTCAAAATTCTCGAGCCGGAACTGTATGATTTGTCCAAAGACATTTCGGAGACGCGCAATCTGTATTCCTCCGTGCAAACGAGCGATCCACAGGTGTTACACAGGCTCAACAACCTCGCGGAGGGAGCGCGCGCCCGGATGGGAGACGCGTTGCAAAACCGCGCGTCCGGTCCGGAGACCCGAATGCCCGGACAGAGGGCCAGGTAGAACTGATTGGGACCGGGCCCGCCCTGTCGGACCCTGTGGGCCCCTGTGGCTAGTGGCCCAACAGGCGGGAGGTCAGCAGCGTCTGGAAGTGCGAACGCATTTGAGCGTCCGGCAATTTGTCCAGAATTTCGTTCAGGAAGCCGTGGGTGATCAGCCTCAGCGAGTCCTTTTTGGGAATGCCGCGAGAGTTGAGGTAGAAAAGTTCTCCGGGCTCGATTTCACCGGTCGTGGCGCCGTGGGAGCAGCGGACTTGGTCTGCGAGAATCTCAAGTCCGGGCAATGAGTTCGACTCCGCCTGATCGCTCAACAGCAGGTTGCGAACTTTCTGGTACGCGTCCGTTCGGTGGGCATCCGGGTCAACCCGGATGAGGCCTGCAAAAATGGTTTTCGCCTTGTCGTAAAGAGCGTTCTTGAAAAGCAAATCGCTGAATGTGTCTGGGCTTTGATGCTCCTGCAGCGTGCGTTGGTCGAACTCCTGGGTGCGATCTGCGACGGTGAGGCCCAGCATCTCGCTTTTCGCCCCGGCGCCCGTCAGCCTCGTCAACCCCTCCGTGCGGCTGTAATTTCCCCCAAAGTTCAAGCCCAGCGTTTTTGCGGCGGCTTGCGAAGAGACGAAGGTGTTGCAGCTTTGAATGGAAGTGGTATCGCGGTTCCAGTCCTGCACGGCCACGTAGCGCACTTCCGCGCCTCTTCCCAGCCAGATGTCGCTGAACCCGCATGCCATGCTGCGGGCGTTGTCCGCCGAGCGGAACCAGTCCACAAGGGTGACTTCGCTGCCCTCCTCGGCAATCACGAGAGTGTGGGGAAAGACGGCCTGATGCGTGCCTTCAAGCCAGTGAAACGCCTGCAGCGGCAGCTCCAGTTTCACGTTTTTCGGCACAAACAAAAAAGTTCCGTTTCGCATCAGCGATTTGTGTAGGGCGGCGAATTTCGGCGCCCCGAGCGGGCTGGTCTCGCGCATGAAGTAGGAGCGGATCAAGTCCCCGTGCTTGCGCAGAGCATCGGCAAGCGGAACAAATACCGCGCCTTTGGATGTCGCCTCAGCGGATGCGGTCGATTTCAGCAGCCGGTCATTGCCAAAAACCAGCGCCCCGCCTGCGGACGGAAGGCCTTGAGAACGTGCGATCAAGTCGTCGGACACATCGGCAGCGACAGGTGTCGCAGGGACGAAAGCCGAAAAGTCCACCGCCTTGATGTTGGCGAACCGCCACCGTTCGTCGCGAAGGCTCGGGGCGGGGGCGGACGCCTGAACCAAAGCCGCCTCGGCCTGGAGTTTTTCGAACCAGTCCGGAGTCGCCTTGGCCGGCGTGGGATTGGCGTTTGGGAGTAGAGCGGTGCTCATAAAGTGACGGGGCGGGTGGGCGTTCGGGCGGTGTTGAGTTGGGTGCGGTGCCGGTTGGTCGGAATGGGTTGAAGGGTGAACCGGTGGATCGGTCAGCCGACAGATCCTTCCATTTCGAGGTCGATAAGGCGCTTGAGTTCCACCGAGTATTCCATGGGAAACTGGCGCACGAGGTCGTTGACGAATCCGTTTACGCTGAGGCTCATCGCCTGCGCCTCGGTGAGCCCCCTCTGCATCATGTAGAAAATCTGTTCGGCGCTGACCTGGCTCACCGAGGCCTCGTGCTGGACGGAGTTTCCGGAGCCGCGGACGGTGATGGCAGGATAGGTGTCGGTGCGGCTCGTGGAGTTGATGAGCAGGGCATCGCACTCCGTGTTGTTCTTGCAACCCTTCAGATGCTTCGGGATGTGGACCAGGCCCCGGTAGGACGCGCGGCCTTTGCCGATGGAAATCGATTTGGAAACGATGTTGGAGGTCGTCTCGTCCGCGGCGTGGATCATTTTCGCACCGGTGTCCTGATGCTGGCCGTTGTTTGCAAGGGCGATGGAGATGACTTCGCCCCTGGCTTTGCGCCCCTTGAGCACCACCCCGGGGTATTTCATCGTGAGCCGCGATCCGATGTTGCAGTCAATCCATTTCACCTCGGCCTCCTCGTGCGCCACCGCACGCTTGGTGACAAGATTGAACACGTTGGCGCTCCAGTTTTGAACAGTCACATATTGGATTTTCGCGCCCTTGAGGGCGACCAGTTCAACAACCGCGGAATGGAGTGTGGCGGTTTCAAATTTTGGGGCGGTGCAACCCTCCATGTACATCACTTCCGAGCCTTCGTCGGCGATGATCAACGTGCGTTCGAACTGGCCGAAGTTCTCGGCGTTGATCCGAAAGTAAGCCTGAAGCGGATGCTTCAGCTTCACCCCGGGCGGCACGTAGATGAATGAGCCTCCCGAGAAAACCGCCGAATTCAGCGCGCTGAATTTGTTGTCACCCGTCGGGATGACTTTTCCGAACCATTTGCGGAATATTTCCGGGTGTTCTTTGAGGCCCTCCGTGGATCCGACGAAAATGACGCCCTGATCACCGAGCGCCTTTTTCATGTTGGAGTACACCGCCTCCGAGTCAAACTGCGCTTCCACGCCGGCCAGAAACTTGCGTTCCTGCTCTGGAATCCCGAGACGTTCAAAGGTGCGCTTGACGTCGTCGGGCACTTCCTCCCACGACCGCGTGGGCCGCTGCGCGTTGGCGAGATAGTAGCGGATCTGGTCGAAGATGATGTTGTTTAAATCCTCGCTGGCCCAGTTCGTGGGCATCGGTTTGGAGAGAAATACATCGAGCGCCTTGTGCCTGAACTCGCGGATCCAGTCGGGCTCGCCCTTGACGTTCGCAATGTAGTCGATGGTCGCGTGCGAGAGTCCGATTCCCGCGTCGAAGGTGTGTTGTTCCGGGTAATGGAAATCGCCCCTTGTTCTGTCGATTTCGATCTGGCTGATGAGTTCCGTGGACATTTGGGTTTCCCTTGTAGAGGAGTTTGATTGAGAAATTCGGGCGGTATGGTCTTCCGCGCTAGGCGGGAACCGGTTCTGCGAGTTCTTCGCGGATCCAGTCGTACCCCTTGGATTCAAGCTCCAAAGCCAGTTCGGGTCCCGCCGTGCGCACGATGCGTCCTCCCAGGAGCACGTGGACCACGTCGGGACGGATGTAGTCCAGCAAACGCTGGTAATGCGTGATCAAAAGGACCCCCAGCTTTGGACCGAGTTGCGAGTTCACCCCGTCGGCAACGACTTTCAGCGCGTCGATGTCCAGCCCCGAATCGGTCTCATCCAAAATCGCGTAGGATGGTTTAAGCATCCTCATCTGAAGGACCTCGTTCCGCTTCTTTTCACCTCCGGAAAAGCCCTCGTTCACCGAGCGCGCGGTGAAGGAGCGGGCGATTTGGAGCGAGTCCATTTCCTCATAAAGATCCGCGTAGTACTCGGTGGCCTCGAGTTCTTCACCGGGCTTAAGACGGGCTTGAAGCGCGGCCCTGATAAAGTTCGCGTTGCTCACGCCCGGAATTTCCACCGGGTACTGGAAAGCCAGAAATAATCCTGCCCTCGAGCGCTCGTCTGCTTCCATCGCGAGGATGCTCTTTCCGTCCATCAAAATGTCGCCTCCGGTGATTTCGTAGTCCGGGTGGCCGGCGATGACTTTGGATAGGGTGCTCTTTCCGGAACCATTCGGCCCCATGACGGCGTGTACGCGGCCCTGTTCGATTTCTAAATTCAGGCCGCGCAGGATTTCCTGGCCGTCTCTGACACGTGCGTGGAGGTCTGTAATGAGGAGGCTCATGTGATGTTAGGCTTCTGGCTGAAATGCTGGGATTGCGGCTGGCGCCGTTGGCGCGAGTGGGGCGGGGGAATGGCTGTTTTCCGCGCAGGCGGGGCAGAGCCCGCGGAAGGAGACCTGCTGGTCCGCGATCTGGATGCCCTCGGGCAACTCCCAAATTTCAGACGGAACGACCGGATTGCGTAATGGAAGATCGGTCACCGAGTTGCATCGGGTGCAGAAGAGGTGCGCGTGGTCCTGCCGGTTGGCGCAGAACCGGGAGGGTTCCCGTTCATGGTTGACCGCACGAACCAACCCCGACGAGGTCAAGGTGTCCAGGCAGTTGTAAACGGTTGCAAGCGAAATGGACGGCATCTTGGACTTGACCCGCATGAAGACGTCGACGGCGCTGGGGTGGTCTGTCTTCGCCATAAGGGCTTCGTAAACAGCTTTGCGCTGCTCGGTCTGGCGGAGACCTTTTTTGGAAGGATGAGCCTGGTTGGCTGGAAACAATTCCGGTGTAGCGGGTTCTGATTGGGGGAGCATGGCGTGCGTCGTTGGGAACACGTTACAGGGGCCCGGGAGTCTTATCAAGAATTGTTCTAAATAAGCTTCTGCCCGACTCTGCGATGCACCCGCCGAGTGCTCGGATGGACCGGCGGCTTATTGGGTCTCGCACCAGCGCGACCACGCTTTTCTGAGCGCCTTTTCATACGAGCGGGTGAATCGTGCGCCATCCGTGAGCTTGAGCTGCATCCGCTGCCGCATGGATGCACGAAGGGAGGCGAGGGATTGAAGGTCCCGCGCGGCGGCTGCCGCGATCGAGATGTACCCTTCGCGATCCTCGGCGACCCAGGATTCCAGCCCGATGGCGTGTGCGAGGGCGGTTCCAGCGCGGGAGATTGGGGAGTCGCCCGCGAGCGTGACGCTGGGGATTCCCATCCAAGCGGCGATCGCCGAGACCGTGAGGCCCGTGCAAGGGAAGGAGTCGAGGGCGATGTCCACCCGACTCAGGAGCTGCCAATAGCGGCTGCCGAGTTGGAGGGGGACGATGGAGAAATCAGCAGGATTTGCTCCTGCCTGCAAAAGCATGGACTCGAGTGCGTTGCCTTCCGGCGCGACCGCGATCAGTCTTGATCCGGGAACGCGGCTTAGGATCTCCGCCCATGTTTGGACAACCTCAGGGTGGACTTTGGCCGCGTTGTTGAACGACCCGAAGGTGACTCCGCATCCCGTGATGGCCGGCAGGGGGCATACTTCCGGCGCGCCGGCGGGGGGCTCAAAGCAGAATGCGCAGTCAAGGCGCAGCAGGGTTTCCGAGTGAAGCCGTTCGGTGAGTCCGGGTGGGTCCATCACGGCGTCTGAAATACGGTAGTCGATCGAGGACAATCCCGTGGATTGCTGCATGCCGATCATCGTGATCTGAACAGGCGACGGTTTGCGCGCGAAGGTCAGGAGCCTCGTGCCCTCGGTGTAGCACGAAAGATCCACCAGAATGTCGAATGCATGATCCCGGATTGTCTGAGCCAGCTGCGCGTCCGACATGTCGTAAGCACTGATCCACCCGTGGCAGTACTGGCGCATGCGTTCGGTGACGTGATCGTGCCACGGCCCTGTTGAAATGCCCCAAACCTCAAATTGATCCGGGTCGTGGTGGGTTAAAATGGGCGAGATGAAATACGCCACGGAATGTTCCCGAAGGTCTCCTGAAACGTAGCCGATCCTGAGGCGTTTTTTGGGGTTTCGCGTGTTGGAGTGGGGGGTGTGCGAAGCAATCAAAGGGCTTTCGAATGTTTCGGCGAACTCTCTCTGCTTTGCGAAGATCTCTTCGGGGGAAACGTTCGGCAGGTAATTCATGCTCTGGAGGTGGCAGGAGGCAATGATATGGGAGCTCGGGTCGAGCTTTCGGGCTCTTTCAAAGGCCTGTGTGCACCGCTCTCCAAGGCCAAGTCTTGAGAGAATGGTGCCCAAGCTCATGTAGGCCACCGCGGAGGTTGTGTCATTCTTCAAACAACTCTCGATCGCATGAAGCGCGTCGGTGAACCGCTCGCATTTGACATAAAATGAGGAGAGGTTGAACTGCAGGATCGGGTGGTCTGACATCCGCGCGACTGGCTCGGTGACGCGAACCGCCTCCATAAACAGGCCGCGACGGTAGAGGATGCACCCGAGCTGCATGTAAAGCTGCCAGCGCGAGGGGCGGAGCGCGATTGCTTTTCGGATGTTTGTCTCCGCATCCGTAATCTGGTCGCGTGCCAGTTGGAGGTTGCCGAGAAGTTCGAGTGCATCGGAACAGTTGTCACTCTGAGCACAAACTTGTGTCAAAACGCGCACGGTGTCTTCCGTGCGACTCAACCGGTGGTAGCAACACGCGACCCTGAAGAGGTCTGCATCGGATTTCGGGCAAAGAGCCTCGGCCTTTTCAAAACAAACAGCAGCAGCGTCGTGATGCCCAAAACGCCAGAGCGCCTCTGCGCAGATTAACTGGGTTTGCCAGACGGTTGGACTTTTCAGGGAGAGGTTTTCAACAAGTTGAAGCGATGAATTTCCCGTGCCTGCTTCGAGCTTGATCCGGTCCACGAGGGCGAGAATCGCAGGTTCCGGAACTTCGGCTTTGGATGCGAGAGACAGCAACTCTGGGATCGTCAGCAAGCTGTAATTTTCAGAGGTGTCGTCTTTCGGCGCCGCCACCGCATCTTGTTTTTTGGCGTCGTTCTTGGGCTCTGCATCGGGCGGCAGTCCCTGTTTTTTCCTCACCTCTATCTGTCCCACGCATTTCGCTGCATGTGCCCTGTAATGATGGTGCCCCGGATCAGTCTGGATCAATTTCAGCAAAACCGGAATGGCAGAACCGTACTGCTCCATCTCCATCAAGGTGATTGAGAGATTGTTCAGGAGATCCGGCCAATCGGGTTTGATTGAAACCGCTTTACGGAACGCCGTGAGGGCGCCATCAAAGTTGCCGGATGAAAAAAGGGCGTTACCGAGGTTGTAAAGCGAGACGGCTGAGTCAGGTTTGAACCATATCGCCGCCCCGAGATATTCGAGAGCTTCGTCTATTCGTCCGAGCTTCCGAAGAGCTGATCCGGCCTGGCTAAGACTTGCATCCGAGTCAGGGCATAGTTCTATCGCCCTTCGAAAGTGCTTCAGCGCCTCCTCGGCTTTGTTTCGAGCGTTCAGGCAGAGTCCCAGCGTGTGATGGATGACGGCGCTGTCCGGGTGGAGGATGACTGCTTTTGCGAGAAAATTTGCGCCTTCCTGATGTTCGCCTGCGCTTGAAAACGCCTCTCCGATGATCTCGTTTTGTTTTTGGGAGAGGCCGGGCAGGAATTTGAGTTTGTGGGCGAGAGTAAGGGATTCCTCGCGGCGTCCATCGCTGACAAGATGGGAGAGACGGATGAAGGCTTCTGCGGGGTTTTCTCTTGGCGTGGATTGCGGCATTCTCGAAATGGCCCGCGCGGCCGCGCGGATTTTTACAAACCTACTCGGTCGGCTCCGGCATGAAAACAACCGCGACCATCCCGGGGATGAAAATCACCGATACGGCGAGAAGGGTGCCCCGGAAGTCCCCCACGCTTGAGAACAGTCCGAAGTACACGGTGCCCGCCGCCGCCGCGATGCGCCCAATGTTGTAACAGAACCCGGCGCCGGTCGTGCGTTGGAGGGTCGGGAAGAGGGGCGGCAGGTACATGGTGAAAAGACCGAAGACACCCGAGAAAAATCCGATGGTCACGTACCACTTCCAAAGCGTTCCGAAGGACGAGGATTCAGGCAGATGCGCGGCAGCGCATGAAAGGCCTAAGCCGGCGAACATCCAGAAAATCGATTTCCGGTACCCGAATCGTTGGGCGAGCCAGCCGCAGAAAAAATTCCCCAACACCGAAAGGCCGATGACCCCTGCGAACACCATCGAAAGCGCTTTCTCACGCTCGCCCGCCGGCCACGTCGCGAGCTCTGGAAGATTGCGGATGTGCTGGTTGTGCCAGAACATAAAAGCCCACCACCCGGTGAGACCCGATGCACAAACCACCATCGAAAGGAGGGTGATCTTCCGCAACGGCGCCTTGAAAAGCGCGGTGATGCTGCCCCTTTCGGCGTCATCCGCCTTCGACTTCGCCGCAGTCCATTCCTCGGGCTCGGGAACATGTCGGCGAATCCACCAGACGAGCACTGCCGGCAGCACCCCCACCAGGAACACGCATCTCGGAAAGATGTCCCAACCGCCCGGCAGTACGGGATTGAGGGCGCTACGAAGGTTTTCCGAAAAGTTCGAGAAAATCCAAACCACTGCGCACGCGAGGATAACCCCCAGATTGACCCCGGATTGAAGAACCGCTGCAATCCATGGTCTCCAGCGCCTGGGCCATGTCTCGGAAAGCAGTGAGGAGCCCACTGCCCACTCGCCGCCGATTCCCAGAGCGGACAAAAAGCGGAAAATCATGAGTTGCCACCAGGTGTCCGCGAAAAAAGATGCACCCGTGAAAATCGCATAGAATAAAACCGTCAGGGCCAGCGTGCGTGTGCGGCCGATGCGGTCCCCGATCCTGCCGAAAAAGCCGCCGCCGAGAGCCCAGCCCACGAGGAAGGCGGCCTGGATCCATGATGAACGGGATTTTACCAAAGGATCCGAAGCGGCGCTTGCGTGGACGAGCTGCATCACGAACGGAGCGGCCACCAGCGTGTAAAGATGCATCTCGAGTCCGTCAAAAAACCATCCCAGCCAGGATGCGAGCCCCGTGCGCCATTGCATCGGGGAGATTTCCTTCAGGGACTGGGCTTCTTTCACTGGGGGAGGTGTCATGGGAGTGCCGGATGCTTCTCAGAGAAAGCCGTACTTTGCAAGGCGCCGCTCCGCACGTTTTTGGTGGGCGCAAAAACGCTTGCTGGACGATCGGGCGCGGATTGCTAGAAAAAGGAGTCCTGACTGCGGCCGGTGCCGGCAGACTGGCCTCTTACTTATCACATGAAGACCCCTGTTCGAATTGCTGTGACCGGCGCTGCCGGTCAGATCGGTTACTCCTTGTTGTTCAGAATTGCCTCGGGCGC
Source organism: Chthoniobacteraceae bacterium (assembly GCA_044375925.1). Taxonomy (GTDB): domain Bacteria; phylum Verrucomicrobiota; class Verrucomicrobiia; order Chthoniobacterales; family Chthoniobacteraceae; genus Chth-196. The sequence continues at coordinate 14,547 of JBILLT010000010.1, forward strand.
GATGTTCGGCCCGGACCAACCCGTGGAGCTCCACTTGATCGAGGTTCCCGGAGCGCTGGGCGCCCTCGAGGGCGTGGTGATGGAGCTGCAGGACTGCGCCTTTCCGCTGTTGAAGAAGGTCACGCCGACCGCAGACCTCGCAGCGGGTTTTTCTGGCGTGAACTGGGCGCTTCTGGTCGGTTCTGTTCCGCGCAAAGCGGATATGGAGCGCAAAGATTTGCTTGGGATCAACGGCAAAATCTTCACGGGCCAGGGTCAGGCCATCGAGCGGAACGCGGCCTCGAACGTGCGCGTGCTGGTGGTGGGCAATCCATGCAACACCAACTGCTTGATCGCAATGAACAACGCGCGGCAGATTCCCGCGGATCGCTGGTTCGCGATGACCCGGCTCGACGAGAACCGCGCCAAATCGCAGCTTGCAATCAAGGCTGGGGTGGATGTTGCAAAGGTCACCAATCTCGCGATTTGGGGCAACCACTCGGCGACCCAGTACCCCGACTTTTTCAATGCCAAGATCGACGGTCGCGCGGCCACCGAAGTGATTTCGGACCACGATTGGTTGAAATCCGACTTCATCCGCACGGTCCAGCAGCGCGGCGCCGCGATCATCAAGGCCCGCGGAGCCTCTTCCGCAGCTTCCGCCGCTAACGCGGTGGTGGACACGGTCCGTTCCATCGAGACGCCTACCCCGGCCGGCGACTGGTACAGCGTGGCAATCTGTTCCCAAGGCGACTATGGCGTTGAAAAAGGATTGATCGCCTCCTTCCCCATCCGAACCCTTCCGGGGGGAGGGGTTGAAGTCGTGAAAAACGTTCCAATCGGCGACTTTTCGCGTTCTCGGATTGACGCGACCGTCCAAGAACTGAAAGAAGAGCGGGACTTGGTGCGTGACTTGGTCGGCTAGCCGATTCTGGTCACCTGCCAACCTTGGGCCGGTGTTGAAAAGTCTTTTAAAGATACAGATCCCGATATTTCCTAATCGGCCCCTAAAGCAGACCTTCCCTTAAACCCATAACCTACTGTTAACTGTTATTGTATGTCGGAAAAATCAATCGAAGAAAAAGTTAAAGATATCATCGTCGAGCAACTTGGCGTGAATCCCGAGCAAGTCACTGCATCCGCCGCATTCATCGGCGACCTCGGGGCGGACTCGCTCGACACCGTCGAGTTGGTAATGGCTTTCGAAGACGAGTTCGGCGTCGAGGTCCCCGATGAAGATGCTGAAAAGCTTCTCACTGTCAGCGACGTGGTGAAGTACATCGAGGAAAAGACCGCCTAGGCCGTCTGCTCCTTGCCCGCTCCTTGGGGGGCGACTCTCAAAGCCTTGCACACGCCTCACCGCGTGGCTGATAATCGAACCAGGTTGCAAAAAGAAGACACGTTGGTGTCTTCTTTTTGTTTGCAGGCGGATTCACCCAAAGTCTCTTGAGATAAAAACCGGTCAAGGATCCGTTCCCGTCTGACTTTTATTCCACCCTCCAGTCATGCCTGATCCATCCGATCCGTCCCATCCCGCACACGGAGTATCAAAACTTTATCTTCCGTTCGGTCTGATTGGGATGCGTCAATTCACCCGCTTTCAATTGCAGGCGGCTCCCGATAGCCCTCCTTTCTCGCTCCTTCGCGTCGAAGGCGATGAGTCCGTGGAATTCGTGGTGCTCGAGTGTCTCGGATTCATCGATGGTTATGAGGTCGTTCTCAGCGATGAGGAGTCCGAGGCGCTTGGGATCCGCTCCGCTGAAGACGCCATGGTTCTCAATATTGTGACGATCCACTCCATGGAGCCCGCATTTGTGACGGTGAACCTCGCCGGTCCTCTGGTAGTAAATCGATCAACGCTCCTCGGTCAGCAGGTCATTCTTTCCGGCGCAAAGTCTTACTCAACCGAACACGTCCTGGTCGGTCGGCAGGACGTTTCCCCCAAGTGATCCGAGCATGTTGATACTCAGCAGACGCGAGGGGGAAAGCGTGATGATCGGCGACCACATCGAGGTCCGGGTCGCCCGGATTGAGCACGATGTCGTCCGCCTCGGCATCACTGCGCCGCGAGAACTTCCCGTCTTCCGTGAGGAGATCTACCGGAAGATTCGCGAGGCGAACCGCGAGGCCGCGCGACTTGGCGCATCTGCGCTGCCCCATATATCCCTCCCGAAGAAGTCCGAGTAGGGTGGGCGCGTTGCGCGCGCGCGCAACCGCTGGGCCGAAGCAGTGGTGAGGCGTCCGAGGAAGGCGGACGGGGTGCAAAAAACAAAAACGCTTGCGAAAGGAAGATTTGTTTTATACCCTTTAAACCCGACCGGATTACTGTGCTTTATGTCAATTTTGGCCAACCATATTCAGCCCAAGGAGGTTGCAGAGCTTGCCGGCCGTTTGGCCGCCGCGCCTCTTCTGGATGTCCTTCGCTGGGCGGCAGACCGTTTTGGCGATCAGGCGGCTGTCGGCACCTCTTTCCAAGGAGCGGGTCTGGTGATGCTGCATCATGCGTTTCTAGGCGGGCTTCGTCTGCCGGTCTTCACTCTCGACACCGGGTTGCTCTTCCCTGAGACCGTGGAACTGAAGACGCGTCTCGAGTCGTTTTGGGGCATCCGGATTGAAAGCGTCGTCCCAGAGGTCACTCTGCAGCAGCAGGCGATCGAGCAGCGCGACGAAGCGCTTTGGGCGCGCAAGCCCGACCTCTGCTGCTCAATCCGCAAGGTTGAACCGCTCCAGCGCAGGCTCCAGACGCTTTCGGTTTGGATCACGGGCGTGCGCAGGGAACAAAGCAGCACGCGCGGCGGTGCGGAAATTTTGGAGCGCTATTTATTCGACCCGATTCGCGAGCGGTACATTCTGAAGCTCAATCCGATGGTGCACTGGAGCCGGGAGGCCGTGTGGGATTACATCAAGCAGCACAGCATTCCGTACAATCCGCTTCATGACCGCGGTTACCGGTCGATCGGCTGCGTGCCTTGCACGAGCGCGACCTCGTCGGATCAGTCGGAACGCGCGGGACGCTGGACGGGTTTCGATAAAACCGAATGCGGAATTCACACATTCATGGGAGCGAAAGCCTAGACGGAGGCTCGGCTTTCGGCTGCTTGACTAACCCCACTTTTTAAAATTCACGACTACTTCCGTTTCAATGAGCACACAAGAGATCAGATTACCCGACTACTCGGCGCATCCCGCTTACGCGAAAAAATATCCTGCGCCGAAAGCTGGAGGGCTTCCCGCATTTTTCCCGCAAAAAATATCCCGCGCTGATGCCGCTCATCTGGACGCATTAGAGGCGCAGAGTGTGTTTTTAATCCGGGAGGCCTACCATCACTTCAAAAGCATCTGCATGCCATGGAGCATGGGGAAAGATTCGAATGTGTTGATATGGCTCTCCATGAAAGCTTTTTGCGGGCACATCCCGTACCCGTTGCTGCATATCGACACGACCTACGAGTTCCCCGAGATGATCGACTACCGCGACTGGGCGGTGCGCAATTACGGTTTGGATTTGATCGTGAAGATCAACGAGGACGCGCGGGCGGGTTCTGGAGAATACGCTGAGCGGGGCCCGATCGGATATGACACCGCGGATCCAGTCACGGTCACCCATGAATTGAAGACAGCCGCACTTCAACAGGTCATGGCGGAACATCAGTGGAGCGCGTTGGTGACGGGAATCCGCCGCGATGAAGACGCAACACGTGCGAAGGAGCGGTATTTTTCGCCGCGCAACAAAGACTTCGAATGGGACTACAAGGATCAACCCCCGGAGTTCTGGAACCAGTTTACCACTTCATGCGCTCCCGGCGAACATGTCCGCGTGCAAGCTCTCTTGGACTGGAGCGAACGTGATATTTGGCTCTACATCCAGCGGGAGGGAATCCCGATCCCAAGCATGTACTTCGCTCGGACTGCCTCCGACGGCAAGCGCTACAGGTTTCGTTCACTCGGATGCTGGCCGATCACTGGTGCGGTGGAGAGCGAGGCAGACACCATCGACAAGATTATCGACGAGTTAGCGGTCACGAAGACAAGCGAGCGTGCCGGTCGGGCGCAGGACCACCACGAACGGAACGCGATGCAGAAGCTGCGCGCCAAAGGCTTCATGTAGAGGGTATAATCGCGGGGGAACCGTATCGCGCTCCTTCGAATCCAATCTTCAAAAAACCATTCTTTCTCTTAAAAATGTCCTCCTCATCTATTTCCGCGGCAAATCCGGAACGTCTTGCCCCCGGCCAGAGCAGCCGCATGCGCGTTGTCTTTGTGGGCCATGTAGACCATGGCAAGTCCACGCTAATCGGACGCATTTTCTTTGATACAAACTCGCTGCCTGAGGGCAAGGTTGATCAGATTCGCAAGGCATGCGAAGCCGAGGGCATGGAGTTTGAGTACGCGTTTCTTCTTGATGCGCTCCTCGAGGAGCAAGAGCAGAATATTACGATCGACACGACGCAGATTCAGTTTCGAACCGACAAGCGTCCCTATGTGATCATCGATGCTCCCGGTCATAAGGAGTTTCTAAAAAATATGATTACCGGCGCAGCGAGTGCCGATGCCGCCGTGCTTTTGATCGCGGCCAACGAGGGTGTTCAGGAGCAGAGCCGGCGCCACGGCTATTTGCTGAGCTTGCTCGGTATCCAGCAAGTGGTGGTGGCGGTGAATAAAATGGATTTGGTCGGCTTTTCGGAGGAAGTTTTTGAAAAAGTTCAAAGCGAATATCGCGCCTTTCTTGATCAGATCGGAGTGGAAGCCCGCGCGTTTGTTCCGATCTCCGCGCGCAACGGAGTGAACGTCGCGCGCCGCACGGTGGATGCAGGTGCCAAAAATCCGATGCCGTGGTACGAGGGGCCCACGGTTCTTTCGATGCTGGACACTTTTGATCCACCGGCGCCGCTCGTGCAGATGCCGCTGAGGTTTCCCATTCAGGATGTTTACCGGTTTGACCAGCGCCGGATTATTGCGGGTCGAATCGAGTCAGGCACGCTCCGGGTAGGAGACACGCTGGTCTTCTCTCCCAACAACAAGACCAGCGTCGTCGCCTCAATCGAGACCTGGAGCGGTCCGTTAAAATCCGAGGCGATGGCGGGTGAGTCGGTTGCGATTACTCTTGCGGAACAGATATTTGTCCAACGCGGGCACGTTGCCGCGCGCGAAGATGCGGCTCCCATCGAATCCAACCGTTTCAAGGCGCGCTTGTTTTGGATGGGCAAACGGAATTTGGAGCAGCGGCGCCCGTACCGACTGAAGCTCGCGACGCAGGAGCTTGACGCGGAAGTCGTCTCCATCGAGCAGATCATCGACGCCTCAACGCTCGAGTCCGTGGATTCAAGCGTGCGCGGCCACATCGCCAAAAATGATGTTGCCGAAGTCACCATTCAAACCAGGGGAGCGCTTGTCATGGACAATCATGACAGGAACCCGTTCATGGGGCGTTTCGTTATCGTGGATGAACGTCAGGTGGCCGGCGGTGGGATCATCCACGGCGGTGTTTATGCCGATCGTGCGAAGGTCAAGAGTTCGAACATCTACTGGTCCGAGGGCGTGGTACTGCCGAAGAACCGCGCTCTTCGTAACGGCCACCGCGGCGGAGTGGTCTGGCTGACGGGACTGAGCGGCTCGGGCAAGTCCGCGCTCGCCCGCGAAGTCGAGCGCGAGCTTTTCAACGGGGGTCGTCAGGTCTACGTGCTTGATGGCGACAACATCCGGCACGGATTGAACTCCAATCTCGGGTTCGCACCTGAGGATCGTGTTGAAAACATCCGCAGGGTTGCTGAAGTTGCGTGCCTCATGGCGGACGCCGGGCTGCTTGTCATCACTGCGTTCATTTCCCCGTACAGGCAGGATCGCCGTCGTGCGCGTGAGATCGTGCTCGAGGGAGGACACGAATTTGTGGAGGTTTTCGTCGATGCACCGATCGAGATTTGCGAGAAGCGGGATGTCAAAGGGCTCTATTCGCGTGCAAGGGCGGGTGAGATCGCTGAATTCACCGGAATCAGCGCGCCCTACGAGACCCCTGAGAATCCTGAAATTGCGCTGCGGACGGATCGGGAAACCCTTCAGGAGTCGGTTGCTCGTGTCCTCGAGTTCGTGATTCCAAGAATCGGAATCGGGGGCGAGGACGATATTTCAATCTAGTTTGGGGAGAGGGCAGGGTTTCGGAGCTGTCGTCTAAGAACTGGCGCTCGCGTACCGCTTCAGCCCCTGGAGCCAGATAAGCCTGCAAAAGACCATCACAAGCATTGTGGCGGCCGTCAGATGCAGCATTCCCATCGCGGCCGAGTCCGCAGCCCTCGTGATGATGCGGGCTGGTATGTTTGCGACGATAATGACCGGCACGATCCAGCTGAAAAATGCCTTGAAGACGCCTTTGTAGACCGTGTCGGGATACCGGCCGATGTTGAACAGGTTGAAGTAGCCGTACACAAGGCCTTGGGCTCTGATGATCCAGAAGCACAAGCTCGATAGGCTAAACATCACGCTGTAGTGGATACAGACTCCGAGCATCACGGCGGCAAGGTAAAGGCCGATCTGCGCGACGCTCGGAGTCACGTGAAGCTGTTTGATCGAGTAAAGCAAAATGGCGCACCCGATCAGCGCGTTGGCGAGATTGTCCAATCCGAACTGTTTTGTTGAGACCGTGAACTGTGCGTCCACAGGGAGCGTGAGATAAGTGTCGAGTTTTCCGGTGCGGACAAGCTCGGGAAGGTTGGTGACGTTGATGTAGAAAAACCCCTGAAAAAGCTGGGCGATGATTTGGTGAGTGCTGATGAGCGCCACCATCTGCCACTTGCTCCAGTCTCCAATTCGGTCCACGTGTGAAAATAAAACGTCGACGAAAAGAACCTGTCCTGAAAACCACATGAGTTCGACCACGGTCCAGAGCAGGAAGTTTGCCTTGAAGCTCATCTCACGAATCATCGAATTGCGCATGAGCATGCTGTAAATCCGAAGGTATCGCATCGGCATAAAAGGGAGTGTCACTCCTCGTCGAGAATCACGGCCTTCACAGAGTCGTAAAGTTCCGCATTGCACAAAGCGGCGATTGCATCGATCAGCGCAGGGTCTTCATCGGCATGGCGCATTTCGGTCGTGATTTGCAGAATCGCGTTCATGCGGAGGTTGGAAGGCAGCTCGCCCAACTTTAAAAACCAAGTCTTCAGCTCATCGCTATCCGTTACTGCGAGAGTGAGTGTCTCAAGCGAGGCGCGCAGCCTCGGCGAATTCATCGGATCGGATTGTGGCATGGTTTACGGGCTACATGATCGTTCCGCGCAACAGTAGGACCGCCGCACTAAAGTAAATAAGAAGTCCGGTGACATCCACAAGCGTCGCCACAAAAGGGGCGCAAGAGGTGGCCGGATCAAGTCCGAAGCGACGAAGGATGAGTGGCAGCATCGATCCCGTGAGGGTCCCCCACATGACTACGCCAGTCACGGCGATTGCGACGGCGAATCCAAGCAGCAGGTAGTGAGGCCCGTATGCGTCCGTAAACTGCGACCAGATGGCGATTCTCGCAAACCCTAGCATTCCAAGCATGCCGCCCAGCGCAGCGCCCGCGATCAACTCGCGGTGCATGATCCGCCACCAGTCGCGGAGGGCCACCTCGCCGAGCGCGAGCGCGCGGATGATGAGTGTCGATGACTGCGAACCGGAGTTGCCTCCGCTGGACATGATCAGGGGAACAAAAAGCGATAGCACCACCGCCTTTTTGAGTTCGTCCTCGAAAAACCCGATCGCGCTCGCCGTAAACATCTCCCCGACGAAGAGGACAACCAGCCAAACCGCTCGTTTGCGGATCATCTCTGCCACAGTGGTTTCCATGTAAGGCGTGTCGAGCGCCTCCATGCCGCCGATTTTCTGGATTTCCTCAGTGGCCACCTCCTCTTGAATGTCGAGCATGTCATCGACTGTGACAATCCCAAGAAGCATGTCGGCCGAATCCACCACTGGAAGAGTGTTGCGGTCGTACTTTTTGAAGAGCGACAGTGCAACCTCCTGGGTGTCGGTGGCGCGCAGCGCAAGAAACCGGTTGTCGTGGATGGAGTCCACCTTCGTCTCAAGGGGACGAACCAAAAACTCGCGGATATACACATCGTCGATCAACCGCCCTGCCGAATCAGTCACGTAAATCACGTTCAAAGTCTCGGAGTCGCTTCCGTGATTCCGGATGTGCTCAAGCGATTGCCCGATTGTCCAGTCCGGGCGGACTGTCAGGAACTCCGTCGTCATCAGGCGGCCGACGCTTCCTTCCGGATAACCCAGAAGGGTTCTCGCCACCTGCTGCTCTTTCGGGGAGAGCAGCGTCAAAAGCTGCGTCACAATCGCGGCCGGGAGCTCCTCGAGCAACGCCGTGCGGTCGTCGTCCGACATGTCGTTGAGAATCCGGGCCGCCTCTTCGTTGCCAAGGTTGCGGATAATGCGTTCCTGTTCCTCAGGCCCGAGGTATTCCAGTACCTCGGTCGCGTTACTCTGGGGAAGCAAACGGAAGACAATCGCCTGATTCTCCTCCGGAATCTCCGAGATGATTTCGCCGATATCCGCCGGAGGCATGCCTTCAAAAAGCCCCCTGATCGAACCGAAATTTCTGGTTTCGATCAGTTCCGATATTTCCGGGCCTAGTAGATTGCCGAGCATGCCCCTGTAGCAAACGAAGGAGCGGACCTGATGTCCACAGTTTAGAATCTTTTTTGAGGGGATTTTAATTTCCCGTCGGCGCGCTCATTTCATCTAAGGCTCCTCTGTCGTCTGCATTATCGTTAAATCAGGGGCCGCCCATAAATCGCTTCACAATCATCACTTGCCCGTAGCAGAGTCTGGCACCGCTCTGGTCTCAGAGAACCATCGCCAGAAACTGTGCGGCGGGGTTGAGCCGGCGCCGGACCCGGACGCTTACAGTCGACTAAAACATGAAAATATCCCTCAGACATTTGCTGGCACCTGCATTCGTTTTTTTTGCGGCCTCCTCGACGCATGCTTTGGAACTCAGGAAAGGCGATCATGTCGCCGTCGTCGGCGGTGGGTTGGCCGACAGACAGCAGCATTTCGGCTGGTTGGAGGCTTTCATTCACAGGGCTTTTCCGGAACTGGATCTGACCATCCGCAACCTCGGCTTCGCGGGGGATGAATTTAATGTGCATCCCCGCTCCGATGAGGTTCCGCCAATCGAGTATTTCCTCAACATGAGGAAGGGGGATGTGACCGCAAAGGGGATCGCCAACGGGCAGGTGGGGAACGTGGACGTGATTTACAAGGCCGGTACGGAATTCCATGCCGGTGTGATCTTCGCCTACTGGGGGTTCAATGAGTCTTTCAAGGGTGAGTCGGGGCTCGAGGATTTCAAAAGCAAGCTGGATAAATATTTGAAGGGTCTGCTGGCCGCCGATTTCGGGTCGGGCCGCCCCCGTGTTGTCTTGTTCTCACCGATTGCTCATGAAAACTTGCGAAATCCGAACTTTGGGGACGGAGAGGCCAACAACAGGAATCTAGCCGCTTACTCCTCGTCGATGGCTGATGTTGCAAAAGCGAACGGAATCGAGTTCGTCGACCTCTTTTCCGCTTCGCGGGGACTCTACCTGACAGCCAAGGAGCCTCTCACAATCAACGGCGTTCATCTTAATACGCATGGTGATCAGGCTCTTGCCGCAGTCCAGTTCAAAGCGCTGTTTTCAAAGGAGCCTCCCTCCGCGAGTGATCCGCAGGTTCAGCGCATCCGGGCTGCGGTGCTTGATAAAAACCGCGAGTGGCACCATCGATACCGCACCGTGGATCAGTATAACATCTACGGCGGGCGCTCGAGGATCAAATACGAGGGTGTTGATAACGCCACGATTCTGGGCGAAGAAATGGCGCAGCGTGACGTGAAAACTGCGAACCGTGACCAGGCTGTTTGGGCGGTTGCGAAGGGCGGGGTGCTGCCTGCGGTGAAGGATGACAATTTGCCGCCTGTCTCTCAAACCCCGGCGAACCGTCCGCAACCCGTTGCATACTTGAGCGGAGAGGAGGCGATCAAGCACCTCAGCTTGCCTGAAGGATGCAAGGTAGAGCTTGTCGCTGATGAAACCCAGTTCCCGGAGTTGGTGAATCCGGTGCAAATGAATTTTGATACGCAGGGACGGCTCTGGGTCGCCGCCTGGCCAAGTTATCCCGAGACCACTCCAACGACGACGAACTTTGATAAGCTTCTTATCTTCGACTTGGATCCCAAGACTGGAAAGGCATCTAAATGCACCACGTATCTTGATGGCCTCAACTGTCCAACGGGTTTTCAATTCTACAAGGACGGGGTGATTGTCATGCAATCCCCTGACCTGTGGTTTGCGCGCGACACAAACATGGATGGCAAGGTTGATTCACTCGATGACCCACCCGAGAGGATTCTCCATGGACTCGACGCGGCGGATTCGCATCACGAGACCAACTCCATTTGCTACGAACCCGGGGGCGCCTTGTATCTGAGTGACGGCGTGTTTCACCGGACCTCGGTTGAGACCCTGTCCGGACCGGTGCGCAACGTGAACGGCGCGATTTACAGGTTCGAGCCCCTCACAAGCAAGTTTGAGCGCTATGTGCCCTACGGTTTTGCGAACCCGCACGGTCGGGTCTTCGACTCGTGGGGCAATGACATCATCACCGATGCCACGGGGAACGCTAATTACTTCGGGCCGGGTTTTAGTGGCTTCCTTGACAATGGGGCTCACCCTTCCTATCAGCAGTTCTGGGTGCGGCCTTCGAGGCCGTGTCCCGGCACGCACATCCTCTCAAGCCGCCATTTTCCGGATGCATGGCAGGGTGAGTTTCTGAACACCAACGTGATCAGTTTTCAGGGGATCTTCCGCGCGAAAATTTCAGAGGATGGGTCTGGACTGAAGGGGGAAACCATCGAACCCGCACTGGTTCAGACCGACATTTCTGCCAATCCCAACTTCAGGCCCTCCGGGGTGACTGTGGCGCCGGACGGATCGATCTACTTTATGGATTGGTCGCAGATGCTTATCGGCCACCTTCAACACCATCTCCGTGATCCCAACCGCGACCATCAGCATGGACGCATTTACCGGATCACGTATCCGGAAAGGCCGCTTCTGACGCCCAAGAAAATTTACGGCGAGCCGATCGCGGCGTTGCTTGAACTGCTGAAGGAGCCCGAAAACGACGTGCGGTTGAGAGCGAAGATAGAGCTTTCAAAGCACAATTCCGGCGAGGTCGTGGCTGCGGTGAAGCGGTGGGCTCAACAGTTCGACCCCGGAAGCGTGGCAGACGCGCACCATTTGCTGGAGGCGTTATGGGTCCACCAATGGCACAATGTGGTGAATATTGAACTGATTAATGCGTTGCTAAAATCACCAGACCACCGTGCAAGAGCCCAAGCGGTTCGTGTGGTCTGTTACCAGAGGAATCGGATTCCGAATGCGCTTGCCCTGCTCAGAAACGCTGTGGCGGATGAGAGCATGCGCGTGAGGCTCGAGGCTGTTCGTGCAGGCAGTTTTTTCCGTGGCAAGGATGTGGCTGAGGCAATCTCCATCGTCCAGGAAGTGCTGCGCAATCCAACGGATTACTACATTGATTACTGCTTCAAGGAGACGCTCAAGCAGCTTCAGTCACTGACGACGGAAAGCGTGATTCCGACGGATCCCGCATTGCTTGCGGCTTATATATCGAAACTTGACGACCGAGAGTTGCTCGCCGTCAGCCCCGCGAATGAGGCCGTCTTGTTCGCACGTCTTGAGCGAAAAAGTTACGATGTGCCGACCCGCGAAAGAGTCCTCTCAGATCTTGCCAAACTTCATGGAAAGACCCGCGCGGACGAACTTTTGGCGGCCCTTTTGCGACTGGATGCAAAAGGCGGGGCTGTTTCGGGGGCAATAGCTGAGCTGGCCAGGATTGTGGCAACCAGCAGCAGGGAGTCCTTTTCAAAAGATCGCGCTGCCTACCTGGATTTGGCTTCAAAAGCCACACAGGGGGTCACTCGAAAGCTGGCTTACGCAGCAGTGCTCATTGCGGATTCAGGCATCGAAGGGGCATGGGAGGCAGCGAAGGCTGGTTCCGCGCGCGAGGCGTTGGTCCAGTCGATAGGTGTGGTGATGGATCCTGAAATCCGCGCGCGTTTTCAGCCAAAGCTGGTCGAGTTGTCTCAGTCCGCGACCGGTGGCATTCTGCGTTCGGTTCAGTCCGCACTCCCATTGATGGGGGCCGCGCATGCCGAGGGCAATTTTGCTCTTCTTGCGAAGCATGTCATTGAGGGCAGGGAAAGAGCGTCAGCCGCAAACGCGATCATGCAGATCCCCCGTTCTGCTTGGAAAAAGGAATCTGCTGCGGGTGTCAGTGAAGCCGTGCTTTCCTATGCGAAAACTGTGCCGGCGGAGGAGCGTGCTAAGCAGTCGTTCGTGGAGCTGAATCAGTTTGCCGTGGAGATCGCATCGTTTGTTGGAAACACGGATGTGCGAAGGGAGCTAAGGGGACTCGGCGTTCCCGTCTTTGTCGTTAAGACCGTGCCCGAGCAAATGCGTTACGACGTGCAGAGAGTCGTTGTTGAGAGCGGGAAACCATTCGAAATTATTTTTGAAAACCCGGATGTAATGCCGCACAATTTGGTGGTCGTTGCGCCTGGCAAGCATATGGAAATCGGGATGGCCGCAGCGACTATGGGGCCTAACGACAACAAGGACAAGCAAGGGCGAACGTACCTGCCGAAAGGGCATGCATTCATAGACGCGACCAAGCTGATAGAGCCAGGCGGAAAGCAGGTGTTGAGGCTCGATGCCATCAGCAAAGAGGGAAGTTATGAGTTCGTATGCACCTTTCCGGGGCATGCTGCGCTGATGTGGGGAACGATTGTGGTAACCAAAGACGTAGAAGCTTTCCTGAGCGCGAATCCGGTTCCACAAAGTACTTCCGATCACACTGCCGCAACCCACAAATCACACGGATCCCGCTGAACGGCACCACCGCCGGACACCTGCGCTCAAACGCAAGAAGCAAAGCTCGGGTTCAATCTCGGACATAAAATTCAAGACGTTCGTGAAGCGCGTGAGGGATAGGAAGTCTCATCGGCGTCTGGCCCTCTTCGTTTTGGTGGGCGGGATTGTTCCCGGTTTGTTTCCATTCGCATCGGGGGCTGATGCGACCTCGAGACCAGTCGTGACGCGCAGCGTGGCTGCAAACCGTGTTGCGGAGATTCCCGAGTATGTCAGACCGCAGGGATCCGACTCCCATCCGATTGACTTCGGTCTCGAGTCCAGGTGGCGGTATGAGTTTCGACGGAACGATTATGCTTTTCGGGTGCTCGAAGGGGATGATGCGGTGGTGTCGCGAACGCTTCTTTACCTTGGATTGAGGGAGGTGATTGACCCGTTGCGGTTTGCTTTGGAGTTGCAGGATTCTCGACGCTTTTTGAGCGAGCGCTTGCCTGACCCCAAGGTGTCGGATCACGTCGAACCCATCCAGGCGATGGCTCAGTTGTACTTTCCAGAGGCGCTTTCGGGATGGCCTGTAAAGTTGAGCTTTGGGCGGATGGCTTTCGATGCGGTGGACCGCCGTTTGATCACACGGAACCGGAATCGGAACACCACAAATACATTTGACGGATTCCGTCTGCGGTTGGGCGATGAGACGCTCCCTTGGGAGATTGACTCCGTTGCGCTGAGGCCAACTCAGCGAACGGAAAGTGGAATCAACCGTCTGAACGAAACAGCTGACGACATCTCATTGTTTGGAATCATGGGATACTGGCGGCCGCATTCGCCCAGCGCCGTTTTGGAGCCTTACTGGCTGTGGCTTGATCAGCGGGGTGCTGCGGCGCTCGCTCAGCGGCGCGATATTCATACTTTTGGCGTCCATGCGTACGGACATTGGGGCCTGAATCAGTCTTGGAGCTACGATTTAAGCCTAGCCGCCCAATTTGGCGAGGCGCGCGGCCTTAGGCACCGCGCCTTGGCTGGACATGGAGAAATCGGGTACACATTCAGCGCGCCTTATTCGCCTCAAATCGCGGGTTGGTTGAATTACGCGAGTGGCGACCGCGATTCGCAGGACCGGATGAGTCAAAGCTTCGACCCGTTTTTTGGGGCGACCTACACGTTTTACGGGTACACAGGGCACTTCAACTGGCAAAACATGCTGAGTCCGTCGTTGAGATTTGCTTTGCAACTCGCGAAGCCGGTCCGGTTTGAGATGATGTATCGCACGTACTGGCTCGCAAGCGCGTCAGAAGGGTGGGCGCGCGGGGGAAATCGGCGGAATCCATCGGGTGCAGGCGGTTCTTTCGTAGGACAGGAGCTCGATGCGAGGATTGTGTGGCAAATCTCAAGACACTTCGACATCGACGGGGCATACGCGCACTTTATACCCGGGCGTTTTGTGCACTCAACCGGCCCTGCGCCTGATGCCGATTTTTTTCAGCTGGCCGCAACTCTGCGTTTCTAGTCTCACCCGACGGAGTCACGGCGATACGGCATGCTTAGTTGGGAGCTTTGGCTCTTTGCGGTTTCTTACCTGCCCCGATCGATCGCGTCGGGTCCATCTTGGCCAGATCTTCAGCGGTTGGTGAGCCGCCAAACTGCGCATAGTATCGAGCTTGGAAAGGGTTGATTTGAGGTCCCTGTGCATTTTCGTTGACCATCATTGGCAGACATTCGCCCCACCAGCGTTCAAAGACCGAGGAAAGCTGCTGGACGATCTCAGGATGGCCGGAAGCAACGTTGTTTTTTTGACCGTAATCCTCCGAAAGATCGAACAGTTCCCATTTCGGCTCAGCCCCGCCTGTTTCGCTCACAAGCGACCAGCGGGTGTTGCGCACCGCGGCCACGTGGTACTTCGCTAGATTCGGATCGGAAGATTTAGGCCATCTGCCCTGGTGGGTAAACAAATAGCGGTCCCGCCAATTCGCATCCGGATCGTTCAGCAGGGATACCAAGCTTCGGCCTTCGACCTGCGATTTCACCTGTGGTGAGGGTGCGACGCCTGCCAGCTCGGCGATGGTTGGGAAAAAATCAATGTGGGCGCAAAGCGCCTTGCAGTCGCCCGGTTCGATGGAGCCCGGCCAACGCCAGAATGAACTGGCTCGTGTTCCTCCGAGCCATGCGCTGCCCTTGGAGCCGTGCATGCCCGCGTTGAACACGGGAACTCCAGCCGTGCCTCCATTGTCGTTCATGAAAATCACGAGCGTGTCCTTTGCAATGCCCCATGCATCCAATTGCGAAAGGAGCCGGCCGACATTCTGGTCGATGTTGTGGATCATGCCAAAAAAACTTTCGGCTTCCGGCTTCAACCCTTTGCCTTCGTAGAGCGCTTTATCCTCTGGACGCGCAATGTAGGGGCCGTGCGGTGCGTTTGACGGAATATAGGCGAAAAACGGTTTCTTTGCCTTCTGCTGCGCTTCTATCCAGTTCGTAGCTTGTTGGTAAAATACATCGGTGCAGTACCCAGAGGTCTTCTCAAACTTGCCGTTGTGAAAGATGAATGGATCGAAGTATTTGTTTGAAGGGGCGTCCCCGCACGACCCCGGATATATCTGACCGATGCCACCGGCGCCGTGGATGAACACTTCATCAAAGCCGCGCTTTCCGGGTTGATAGTCGTCCTCGTCGCCCAGGTGCCATTTGCCGAAAATCCCGGTGGTATACCCTGCGGTCTTAAGCTGTTGAGCAATGGTTGTAGCGTTCAGTGCCATCCGCTCTCTCTCGAGAATGGTGTGTGTGATGCCATTTTTGAACTCATGTCGGCCAGTCATGAGTGCGCTGCGGGTCGGTGAACATGTTGGACTCACATGGAAATCGGAAAAACTCCTGCCTTCACCCCGGAGCTTGTCTAAGTTTGGTGTCTTCAACACGGGGTTCCCATGGGCGGAGATATCCCCGAACCCTTGGTCGTCGGTGAGGATAAAGACAATGTTCGGATGCCTGTCCGGCGCGATGGCGGCGAAGCTGCTGGTGAGCACCAGGAACGAGGCAGGCAGGAGTTGCAGGAGGGCTTTCAGCATAAAAGGCGAAGGTTGGTGTTCGGTACGCGGTGAGTCCGGAGAGGCGTGTGCCTCTATCTGCCTTCGGGCAGAAGACTGTTGCCAGCACAAAGTTCTGAATATGGGCGCCGCTTTGCCACCCTTTTGCCCCTTGCCTCACTTTTGCCACTAAGAGGCGCGCGGATGATGCTCGCTGGTTTTGTCAAACGCCCAGGATGCAGTTTCCAGTGTGCCTGCGGGACGTCCAAGTTGGAAAAATATGCAAAGGAATGCTTTAAATTGCTTCGGTTGGGGTTCCGGGCCCGGGAAGAGGTGCTTGAAATTAACTTTGATCAGAGTAACATCCAGCGCTGTATGAAGATAGTGTTCATCCTGCTTGCGTTGATGTGTTCTGCCTGTAAGGAGAAGGTTAAAGCAAGACCCGCGGTCATCCAGGGGGAGCGAACTCCTTTCGAGGGTTTCGTGGTGGACAAAAAGTACGAAAAGAACAAGGGCGACCACGGTTGGGTTTTGCATTACAAGGACGACACCAAGGTTACGCAGCACGTGAAAGTGTACGAAAAGTGGGCAAATGATGTGAAAATAGGTGACAAGGTGTTTGGTTATTACGAATTCGGTAAGCCGATCGCGACCAAATTCGAGACCCCGAAAAGCGATCCCTCCAAGAAACCTTAAGTTTGCTCAGTTGTTCGTGAAATCCGCGAGCTTCAGAAGTAGTTTTTCCACCGGGAGTCCGACGACGTTTGACAGCAAGCCTCGGACCTCTC
Source organism: Chthoniobacteraceae bacterium (assembly GCA_044375925.1). GTDB lineage: Bacteria > Verrucomicrobiota > Verrucomicrobiia > Chthoniobacterales > Chthoniobacteraceae > Chth-196. The sequence goes on from JBILLT010000010.1 coordinate 31,245, forward strand.
TGATCATGAAACCCTCGTCGGATTGAGCTGAGTAGGAGCCTGCTTTATCGAATGGGTGAATGCGGTCAAGGTAGCCACGCCTCTCTTCCGCCGTCCGCTTGTGAAAAGTGACTCGCGTGGACTCAGCGAATAAAACTTCGCTTTCGGTTGACGCTTGATGGATGCAGACACCGGAAAGCACCTCGTGGGTTTGACCGTTTAAAATGCCCAGCATCTCCTCGGCCTCGTTCAAGGTCCTTGGTTTTCCGAAAACACGACCCCCGAACGCCACCACGGTATCCGCGCCCACAACGATCCGATCTGGCATTCTGTTCGCCACATCCCGGGCCTTCATCCGGGCGTTTTCTTGCACCAGTACGACGGGGGAGATTGACGAATCAGAGATTTCTTCGACTTCCGGGAGTACGATTTCGAAAGGGATTCCGTGCGCTTTTAGAAGATCGCTACGCCTTGGGGAACTCGACGCAAGGACGATGATGGGTGAAGTAATTCCCATGATTTACGCCTTACTGGCCCCGCTCTTAAGCATGGCCTAATTGTTCGGCGTATTGCTCCGGCGTCTTTAAGTGGGAGAGGTCTGCATCCGAATCGAGGCGCAGCTTGAAGATCCATCCCTCGCCATGGGGTGCAGTGTTGATGAGTTCGGGCGTACTGGACAAGGCGGTGTTGACTTCTTCGACGGTCCCGGATGCGGGACTGTAGATATCACTCGCAGCTTTTACGGACTCGACTACGCAGATCTGCTGTCCCGCGGAAACGCGGCTTCCAACCGCGGGCAACTCCACGTAGACGACATCAGCCAGTTCGTGTTGCGCGTGGTCTGTGATGCCAACGATGGCGACGTCGCCGTCACGGCGAAGCCATTCGTGGGAGGTTGCATAAAGGGAGTCTGCAGGGACGTTCATGGGCTTTTGATGAAAACGGCTGGCGCCTGGTTTGAGGGGTTGCTTCGAAGAAGAGAGCGCGGGGCCACGGTCGCAGGGAAATGCTTTCCTCGAATGTCGACGGACACCTTTTGACCGGTGGCAGCAAAAGCTGATGGAAGGTAGGCAAGCGCAATCCCAAGTCCGAATGTGGGGGAGAGAGAACCACTGCATGTTTCACCGACGCGCTCGCCGTTGACAAAAACCGGATAGTGCGCCCGTGGCGGCGGGGTTGGTCCGTCCATTCTGATCCCGACGAGCTTTGTCCGGATCCCGGATTCTTTCTGCGCAAGAAGAGCCTGTCGGCCGGTGAAAGGCCCTTTATCCAGGCTCACGAACATTCCCAATCCTGCCTCGAGCGGGGTTCGCTCCGGAGAAAGATCCGAACCGTTGAGGGGAAACCCCGCCTCCAGCCGAAGTGTGTCCCGCGCTCCGAGTCCGCACGGGACGAGTCCCGCGCCGCGTCCCGCGGTCATGATTTGATCCCACCAAAAAACTGCGCTCTGCGATGGACAAAAGCACTCGAAACCGTCCTCACCCGTGTACCCGGTCCTTGCGACTAGAAGCGGACCGTTAGCGACTGGCCCGGCGACAATCGTGTTGCGTTTGGGAAGGGGTGAAAACGGGGATGTTCCCTCGCTCGAATTTTGCGGGAATAGGTTCTCAAGAATCTCGGCGCTCCGCGGTCCCTGCAGCGCTAATCCGGCCCAGAGAGGGCTCTGATTCTGCACCGTAACGGAAGGTTCGAAGCCGCAGGCGAGCGACTCAATCCATGTGAAATCCTCCTCGATGCGTGACGCGTTTACAATCAGGAGATAACTCTCCCGCTCATGCCGGTAGCATAGAAGGTCGTCCAACACTCCGCCATTTTCGTTTAGCATCAGCGTGTACTGACCGCCTCCGATCGCGAGTTTGGAAACGTCGTTGGTCAGCAACTTGTTCAAGAACTGTTCCGCGCCCCGACCGGACACAAAAACCTCACCCATATGGGAGATGTCAAACAGCCCAGCCGCCTCCCTTACTGCTTTGTGCTCCTGAAGAATCCCGTGGTACTGGACGGGCATGTGCCATCCACCGAATTCCATCATTCGAGCCCCGAGAGATTCATGGGTGGCCGCGAGTGGAGTGCGCTTTAGAGAGGAGCTCATTCGAGGGATTGACTTGGCGTCTTTGACACTCGCCGAACTTGAACTTCTTGTAAATCTTAAGTCTGTTCGGGGAATCTTGACGGCGCGTTGGATTGCCTTTTTATTGAGCGTTCGACCTCAGCCACTAACCCACCCCATGCTAAGCATCAGGCGTCTTCTCAGTCCTCTGTTTCTGGTTTTTACCGCGATGGCACTGTTGACGGGCTGTCAGAGTATGGATCCGAGGCTTCGACGGGACACGGTGTATCTGGGTGGATTTTCGGCTCGGGACGACGCCCGCGGCAATTTTGACAATTACAGTTACTGGGATGGAGACGGTAAGGCAGGGCCGCGTAACATTGTGATACGCCTCAGCGAGCAGCGGGCCTATTTCTACATCGGCGGCGAACTGGCCGGCGTGGCGACTATTTCCACAGGCCGCGAAGGGTTCGGCACGCCCACCGGTTCATTTAAAATCCAGCAGAAGGACAAGAATTACGCCTCCGGCAAATACGGCGACTACGTCGACTCGCAGGGACGCATCATCCAGAAGGATATTGATCGCACCAAGGATCCGATGCCACATGGCGCCCGTTTTGACGGTGCAAAAATGCCGTACTTTATGAGAATCAAAGACGGTGTTGGGATGCACGAGGGATTCTTGCCGGGATACGCCGCTTCGCACGGATGCATTCGGATGCCGCGTTTCATGGCGGAGGCCTTCTTCCGACACGTTGAGGTTGGAACACCGGTTGTGATCGAGCACTAGGCGGCTCTGAAAGAGCGTTCTTGGCGTGGGGGCTCTTGGCTTTGGCTTGGCGAGGCTGCAGCACCAGCAATCGAATCGGGGAAAATTTGGCGTTAGTCTGGGGAAGACCCCTTCCCGAGGGTGGCCCGGATGCTGTAATCTTGAGGACCTATGTCTAAAACAGAGAAACACGAATTCCAGGCTGAGATCGCGCAACTTCTAGAGATCGTCATCCATTCCCTCTACACGGACAAAGAAATATTTGTCCGTGAACTCATCTCCAACGCGGCGGATGCGAACGAAAAACTGCAGTTTTTGCAGCAGACCGCGGGGACCTCGATTCTGGATCCGCAAAAGGCGTTGGGAATCAGTGTGACGACCGACGATTCGGCAAAAACCATCACCATCACGGACACGGGTATTGGGATGACCCAGGCCGAATTGGTGGAGAATCTCGGAACAATCGCGCACTCCGGTTCGAAAGCGTTCTTGGAGCAGATGAAGAAGCATCAAGGGGACGCGCATTTGATCGGGCAGTTCGGCGTTGGTTTTTATTCCGCGTTCATGGTCGCCAGTCAGGTGACCGTTTACACGCGCTCCTACCGGCCCGAGGAGCAGGGGTGGATTTGGAAAAGCGACGGCAAAACGGGATATGAACTCGAAGCTGCACCCGACCTTGAGCGCGGCACGAGAATCGTCCTTCAGTTGTCCGACGATGAAAAAGATTTCTCAAACGGATATAAAATCGAGCAGATCATCAAGCGCTACTCAAATTTTGTTTCGTTCCCCATCGAGTTGAACGGAAAAGTGGTCAACACGATACAGCCACTGTGGACCAAAAACCGTTCGGAGATCAGCAACGACGATTACAATGAGTTTTACAAGTACATCGCGCACGACATGGATGCACCGAGGTACCGTCTGCATTTCAACGCTGATGCGCCTCTTGCGATTCGCGCCGTTTTGTTCGTGCCTGAGCGAAACGCGGAGTTGATGACAATGTCCCGTCAGGAGGGAGAGGTGCACTTGTATTGCAAGCGAGTGCTGATTACTCCAAAAGCAAAGGGATTGTTGCCCGAGTGGCTGCGTTTCCTCAAGGGCGTGGTCGACAGCGAGGATCTTCCCCTGAACATTTCGAGGGAAACGATGCAGGACAGTGCCCTGATGAGAAAGCTCAACGAGGTTCTGACAAAGCGTGTATTGAAGTGGCTTGAAGAGGAGGCGACGCAAGACGGCGAAGCATTCGCGAAATTTTTCGCGCAGCACGGACATTGCTTGAAAGAAGGCGTCGCTACGGATTGGAGTCATCGTGAGGCAATCGCCAAATTGCTGCGATTCAGCTCGTCGTTCACCGAGGCGGGAAAAGTAACCTCGCTCGCGGACTATATTTCGCGCATGCCGGAAGCGCAGAAGGAGATTTATTACCTGAGTGCCTCGGATCGAGAGGCGGCGCTTTCGAGTCCCGATTACGAGGTGTTTCGCGAAAAGGGTTGGGAGGTGGTTTTTCTCGAAGATCCAAGGGACGAGTTTGTTTTGGAGCACCTGCACGCGTTTGAAGGTAAAAATCTTGTCTCGGCGGCAAAGGCAGACGTCAAACTCGAGCGGCCATCGGACAAGCCTCCTGGCCTCGGGGCGGATGCAGTAAAGGATTTATCGGCGTTTCTGAAGGAGACGTTTGCCGACCGCGTGGGCGAGGTTCGCGCGAGCGAGCGGTTGGTTGGCAGCCCGGTCGCAGTTCGTGAGCCTGAGGGTGCCATGAATGCGAGCATGCGGCGTATGATGAAACTTATGGGCAAAGAGGAGCTTTCGCAGACCGAACCAAAGCCTGATTTTGAGATCAATCCCGACCATCCGATCATCCGAAAACTGGATGGGTTGCGGCACTCGGATGCGGATCTTGCCAAACAGGTTGGCGTGCAGTTGCTGGAGAACGCGATGGTTGCTGCGGGTTTAACCGAAGATCCGCGTGCCATGTTGGCCCGGTTGAATCAGCTCCTCGAGAAGCTGCTGCCGCAAAGTTGAAGTCCGATGGAAGGCCTTGGACACGCTTCCGTGGGATTTGCCGGAGCTCTCGGCTGACTCCCGCGGAGGCGTTGTCTTTCAGGTGAGGCCCTTGCGTTGCCGCACGGCAATTGTCATGCGGAAATCCGGGGTGGAGAAACGGGACCTTATGGAATCGAGTGCCCCTTTGCTGCCGTCCACAAAGCGTACCAGTCCTCTCGATCCATTTTGATCTGTGCCGCTGCTGCTGCCGCGCGGATGCGCTCTGGATTGTGGGTGCCGATCACTGGCAGCGGCTGACTGGGGTGTGACATGATCCAAGCGTAGGCAAGCTGGTCTACCGAGGCGTTGTCGTATTTTGACGAAAGTATCTCGCAAGCGTGGTGAATGCGTTTGCTTGGAGCATGAGCTGTATCCATCAGAAGCGCTCTTGCAAGTGGGCTCCAAGCCATCGGCTTGTATCGGTGCTGCTGTGCATGATCGAACGTACCGTCGTAAATCGGGTCCATGTGCAGGAGGCTGAACTCGATTTGATTGGTTGCCAGCGGTTGGTCCATTCGCGAGTTCAATGCCTCAAACTGGGATGCACTGTAATTGGAGACGCCGGCGGCCCTGATTTTTCCCGACGCGAGCAACTGGTTGAGTCCCTTTGCAGTTTCGTCGATCGGAGAGAGCCAGTCGGGCCGGTGGATCAGCAGAAGATCGATATGATCTGTATTTAAAAACCGCAGCGATTTCTCAGCGCTTTTCACAATTCGGTCTGCAGTTGCGTTGTAGAAAGGCGTTTTACGCTCAGGATGAAATGCATTGGGCACGTAGATGCCGCATTTGGTCACGATCTGAACGTGCTGCCGCATTGATTTATCAAGGCTCAAGGCCGCTCCCACAGCCTCCTCTGCACGGTAACCACCATAAATTTCAGCCGTGTCGATGGTGGTGATGCCTACTTCGAGACAAGTTCGGAATACGGAAAGCAAATCTTCGCGCGTTTGAGTGCGCGCGTCCTCGAGGATACGCCAGGTTCCGAATACGACCTTTGAAAAATCAGCTCCCTTTGGTGTGAGTTGGGTTGCGAGTGTCATTTCTGAGTAAGTTTTGTCATTATTCGTCAGGATACTCTGAGCAGGCGCGATGCTTCGCTGCGCGCCCAGCGGTCCGCCTCCAAGATGTTCTCCAAGGGTGGATTGGACTCTGGCGAGTGCGCTTTCATCACTTTCTCCACCGTGTGCCAGATGTCTGGAAAAGCGCATCGGCCCTCTAAAAATGCCGCAACAGCAATTTCGTTTGCGGCGTTCATGATCGCGGGAAGACTGCCGCCAGTTTCTCCAGCCCAACGGGCAAGGTTAAGCGCAGGAAAATCATCCAGTCGCGGCGCTTCGAATTCCAGTTTCGCAATTTTTGTAAAGTCGACGGAAGGGAGACCGTTAGGAACCCTCTCGGGCCATGTGACTGCGTACTGGATTGGAAAACACATGTCCGTGTTTGACAGTTGGGCGAGAACCGAGCTGTCAACGAACTCCACCATCGAGTGGATGATGCTTTGGGGATGCACGATCACGTCTACTTTGGTGATTGGCAGATCGAACAGCCACCGTGCTTCAATCATCTCAAGCCCTTTGTTGAACAATGTGGCTGAATCTATGGAGATCTTGCGACCCATATCCCAGGTAGGGTGTTTCAATGCCTGCGCTGGCGTGACCTTCTGAAGCAACGCGCCGGGCATGGTTCGGAAAGGACCCCCGCTCGCCGTGAGCAGCAGGCGTGAAACCTCTTCGTTGCGGCGGCCTTCCAAGCACTGAAAAATAGCGTTGTGCTCGCTGTCGATCGGGAGGACCCGTACTCCTTTGCGGCGTGCGGCCTCCATCACGACGGAACCTGCCATCACCAGGATCTCCTTTGAGGCGACTGCGATGTCCTTGCCCGCCTCGATAGCGGCGAGGGCAGGTTTCAATCCAGCGGTTCCAACAATCGCGATGATCACGAGGTCGGCTTCCGGCAGCGAAGCAAGTGCGCATAAGCCTTCCTCGCCTTCCTCGAGTTGAAAAGGGCGGTGGGCATCACTGTGCCCTTGGTGGATAGCCTCGGAGAGTTGCGCCCTTGCCTGTGCCGCTGCGTCTCTATCGAAAAGTGCTGCGGCTAGCGGGCGCCATTCTCTGACCTGTTGAACAAACTGGGTCACGCTTCTGGCTGCTGCCAGACCAACCACCTCCATGCGGCTTGGAATGTCCCGCGCAACTTTCAAAGCTGACTGACCGATCGAGCCGGTGCAGCCAAGGATGACCACACGCCTGCGGCGCGGCGCGAGCGATTGGGGTGGGGGATTCATCAGTCAAAAACGGATGCGTACCGCAGGTACAAATACAGGAGGGGACCCGTGAACAAAAGTGAGTCAACCAGGTCAAGTGCGCCTCCGATGCCGGGGATAAATCGGCCCGAATCCTTCGTCCCGGTCGCGCGTTTTACGAGTGACTCGGCAAGGTCTCCTACGACTGCCACCGCTGCAATACAAAGACCCACCATCACAGCACGCTGACTCGAGCCAATCAGCGAAAGCTGTTCCGGCAGAAGTTTGAACATGAGCCATGAAATCAGTGATGGAATCAAAAGCGCGCCCGCGAAGCCTTCCCAAGTCTTTTTCGGCGAGATGTGCGGAATCATGGGGTGCTTCCCAATCAAAGAGCCAACCACGTATGCGCCGCAATCCGAGAATTTCGTAACTGCCGCGAGGTACAGCAAGTAAAAGTGACCGGTGAGCAGTCCCTGCGGGTTTCTTGGCGTGAGGTAGATTAATGCGGAGATGAACGCCGACAAAAAAGGCACGTAAAAGACGCCAAGGAGCGTAGCGCTGACTGCAGATATGGAAGGCGATCCGTCGCGTTTGGTGAAGACTTGAAGGGTAAAAATGACGAGCACCGCCAAAGCAACTGATGCGGATGCGAATGTGACCGCTGCGTCTGATCCGCCTGAACGCGCGGTCGCAAGTGTTCCGGTGGTGATCAGAACTCCGAGCAGCAGGCCGGTTTTTTTAAAGATCGGGCCCTGTGCACCGCTCTGCATTTTATAAAACTCGTAGAGTCCGCAGAGCGAGAGAAGGTGGATGAGCGCCCAGAGCCCCCATTCAAACGCGTAATAGATAGTGGCACCGCAGAGCCCCCAGAGTGCCAGGGTGCTGGTGAGGCGTGAAATGAAGGTCTGAAACGCAGAGCCCATGAAGACCGGCAAGCCTCCACAAGGGCGGGCTTGAAAGCAAGGCATCCTATTGCGCCGCCCGAATAGAAATCGGGCCTCAAGAGCTTACTCTCAAATGCTGGCGTGATCATGAGCCCGTCAGTTGATTTTCTTAGGCTTGTCGGGTGTTTTTGAGTTGCCCTTCCCTGATTTTGACACGGATTGCAGAGTTGACAGGGATTCCTTTTCAGCTGCCGAGAGCCCTTCTGCCGTATCGATCCATTTTTGTGCCGCCTCTGGGTTGGTTCGTTGCCAGTTGCGAACCGTCATCATTAAAAGGCCTTTTTTGGAGTCGCTGTTGGGCAGTGTAGCGGCCCAGAGCGTGGCTCCCTCCGGGTCGCGTGCCGCGTTTCGTCCGGCGAATGAAACCACGGCGGCGTCCCTTGCCGCGCTCGCGGGGAGCTTGTCCAGCCACTCTGCCACCGCCTCCATGTCGCGAGTCGACCATTCCCGGGCGATTCCTGCGTATGCAGCTTCTTTCGCGATTCCCTCTGGAAGCGAGTCCGCCCACGCCACGGCTTGGACTGGGGACTGCTTGAGCAAGCCGGCAGCCACACTCGCCGATGCTCGCGAGAAAGTGCCGTTTGGATTTTCAGCAATCAGTTTTTGTGCCGACGCTAGGTCGGTGGATGCGATCTGCGTGATGACGGTATCCAAGGCAGTGTCGCGCGTGGTTCCCTCCGGCAGTGATCGGGCGAGTGTGATCGCCTGGGGCAAGTCGGATTCGGCAACGGTCTTGAGGGAGCGAGCGACCAGAGCATTACGGTCTTTTTCGTTCGTGATCTGGTTCGAAAAATCAAGCGCTCGTTGGGGATCGTACTTAGCTACGCGCTCCAAAATGAGCTCGCGTGCTTTCTGTCTTTGCGGGCCCTCTTCGAGTCCCGAAAACCACGTCAGGGCGCTGGATGGGTTGATCTTTACCCATGATGAGAAAAAGGAATCACCGACAAGCTTTTCGGATCCGTCCGCCCACGCTTTGGCGGCACTCAGCGGATCCACTTCTGCCCAGCGTCTTTCAATGGCACGCTGTGCGATCGAATTGTTTTCTTTGCGAGCGCGGATGAGGGCCGCCTCAAAGTCGCTGCGGCCCAGTTCACTCACTGCCTCATAGATGAGAAGATAGCGGCGGAGATCGCTCTTTTCCTGATTTGCAGCGGAGATGGCATCCATCACCTCGATGGTCGAGCGTGACCCGCCTGCGCGGGAGGATGCTCCAAGAAGTCGCGACAGCTCCGCCTCAATCGCATCGTCACTGAGGGAGTCCTCTGTCGAGTGATCGGTCGGGTTTGCGGGAATCTTGGACTGAGCGGCTCCGGAGGTTAACTCGCGCGGAGTGCGAATCTTCTCCGATTCGCCGGATGGAGCTGCTGAAAAAACGCTCCGCAACTGCTGTCCGAATGGGACGCCGACGATCACAGCTGCGATGCCAACCGCAGCCCATAGGAGTGTTGAGTGAGGGCGGGCGGAGTTCACGAAGAATAGGAGGGGTTCGGCCAAGACTACGCGATCAATGTCCAGAGGGAAAGTCCCGAGCACGGTTGGTTTGCGGCGAGGAAGACAGGACATGCAGATGAGATTGCCTCATCAGGGATCGGGGGATGATTGGTGCGTTTTCCTGAGCCCGGGAAGTTTGAGGCAAGCTGGTGGGCGCATTGAAAGTGACTGGAACACCGGGTTGATGCTAATTTGATGGCAATGAAAAGTCTCTCTGAAGCGCTGCTTTATGGAATTGCGGACCTCGGATATTTAAATCCGGACCATTTGGAATCTGTGGTTGAAAAGATGCTTGAAGGTGGAGTCGATGTGCTGCAACTACGTGCCAAGGGCATTTCCGAGGAAGAGATCGAGTCGCACGCGCGAAGATTGGTGACCATCACCGAGCGGGCCGGGGTGCCTTTCATCATTAACGACCACCCTGAATTGGTTCCATCGGTGGGAGCGCAGGGCGCGCATGTCGGCCAGGAAGATTTCGAAGTGAGCGATGCACGCTGGCGGGCGGGCAGAGCGCTGGCGTCGGAAGTGGCGTTGCCTTTGATCGGGAAGTCGACGCACAGCGTGGATCAGGCGCATGCCGCGGTTGGGCAGGGCGCAGACTACATCGGATTTGGCCCTCTTTTTGCAACCCCGACCAAGCCCGGGCGCCCCGCAGTTGGGTTGGGTGGGATCCGGGAAGTTCAGGAATCCATCAGTATCCCGGTTTTTTGTATCGGAGGGATTAAGATGGAAAATCTTGAAAGCGTTTTGGACGCCGGCGCCCGGCGGGTGGTGATCGTGTCCGGGATTCTTCAATCTTCGGATCCGGCGGGGTATTGCACGCATGTCAAAAAGACCCTGCTCGAACGCCATCAGCAGGGATAGCGTGGTCAGCGACTCGTCGAGTCGAACTTTCTAGGTTGACTGTTTCGCCCGAGCCTCGGTGAGCGCATTCTTGGCATCACGAGGCCTGCATTTCATTCGGGCGTCGAGGACAATCGGCATCCCGTCCGAAAACACTAAGGGATTGATATCGCATTCTTCAATCGCAGGGGCTGCTACAGCGAGTTTTCCGAGCTGCACCAGAACGGCGCATAGTGCTTGGAGATCGACTGGCCGAAAGTGTCGCGTCCCTTTTAAAGCAGTGAAGATCCGGGTCCGTTGAATCCGGTCGATGATTAGTTTTTGGGAAAGGGGAGGCAGAAGGATTGCTGTGTCGTGAAGGGTCTCCGTGAGGATGCCGCCCGCGCCAAAAATCAACACGGGCCCGGATTGAGCGTCCTGCTTGAAACCGCAGATAATTTCAACGGAATGCCCGCGGAACATCCGTTGAACCGTGACCCCTGCGAAATCCGTCTCACGCACACCGCATTTGATCGCTTTCCATGCCCGTGCCACGGCCGCAGCATCCGCAAGATTCAGGTGTACTCCGCCAACATCGGATTTGTGTGTCACAGTTCCGGAGTGAAGTTTGAGGACTACCGGAAATCCAAGTTGATTTGCCACGCTGACGGCCTTCTGCTCGGAGTCAGCAATGCGTGTTTCAACTGAAGCGATGCCAGCTTCAGCCAGGATGCATTTTGACTGGGATTCCGAGAGAATGAGCGGCGAGTCGTTCATGTAGGATAACAAGGCTCTTCGGGCAGAGAGCATTGCATCGATAGGCTGGGCGCACGCCGCGCGTCTTTCCTCTAAGAGCGGAAGCCGCTTCTTCCAGGCCGTCAAACGCTGCCAGGCAAGCGCAGCTTGGTCAGGGTATTCGTAATTTGGAATTCCAGCGGAACTCAAAGCCAGCCTTGCGGCATCAATCATCGGTCCCCCCATCCAACTTGCGATGATCGGCTTTTTAGCCGAAGTCCTTGCATCCTTGAGTGCTTCTGCGCTTCCAAGCGGCTCCGTCATGTATTGCGGGGTAAGAATCGCCAGCACGCCGTCAGTGTCTGGATCTTCAAGAACCACGCGAAGCGCATTAGCATATCGCTTCGCATCAGCGTCTCCGAGAATGTCCGTTGGATTGGAGTGGCTCCAATGGGGCGGAAGGCAGGCGTTGAGTTGATCAACTGAGTTTTGACTGAGCTTGCTTAATGACCCGCCGGATCCCACTAAAACATCAGTAGCAAGTGCGGCCGGCCCTCCGGCGTTGGTGAGGATTGCAAGGTGATGTTTTTCAGGCGGCGAAACGCGCGACGCAAGTGAGGCGATGTCAAACAGCTCGCCGATTGTATCCAGCCGTATCACGCCGGCACTCTCAAGCACAGCATCCATCACGGCGTCATTCCCCGTCATGGAGCCGGTATGTGTCGCGGCTGCTACGGCAGCTGCATTTGTGCGTCCCACTTTGATTGCGAACAACGGCTTCACCAGAGAGGCTTCCATGGCTGCATTCATGAAACCAGCGAGGTCACCTAAAGACTCGATGTACATCACAATGCTGCGCGTTTTCTCGTCGTGCTGGAAATATCGGATCAAGTCGCTCCAGCCGATATCAGCCATGGCGCCAAGCGATACAAACCCGCTAAACCCAACACCCGCCTTTAGACTCCAGTCAAGCATGGCAGTGCAGAGCGCCCCGCTCTGGCTGATGAAAGCGAGCGACCCCGCGCTTGGCTGCCCCGCGGCAAACGATGCATTCAATCCTATGTGCGGAGATATCAGGCCGAGGCAGTTTGGTCCGAGGATCCTGACACCGTGACGCCGTGCCTCGGCGGCAAGCTCGGATTGCAGTCTTTGGCCGGCCGGCCCCGCTTCGTTGAATCCGGCCGAAATCACGATCACCGTCTTGATTCCCGCCTCAGCACATTCGCCCACTAACCGCGGCGCTGTCTGAGCCGGTGTTGCGATAATGGCAAGGTCGATTCGATTTTGCGGTTCGCTGGCGCGCGGCAGTGCGCTGCTGCACGGGATGCCAAGAACTGTGGTTCGTTTTTTGTTTATGAAGACAAGCTTTCCTTGGAAGGAGCTCAGGTTTTTTGCGAGGGCATTTCCAACGCTCCCTTCGCGGTCTGAGGCGCCTATCAGTGCGATGGATCGGGGGTTCAGCAGGCAGTTTAATGGGCTCTCAGAGGGGGGTGCGGTTCCCTTGCGCAGAGGATTTTGGGCATCTGAAAGCGCCATTTTTCGTTGCCTTGCTTTTCTGTGGCTGGAGTTTCAGGCGAGATCTTCCGCCGGATAAGTCCATATCTCGCTTAAAGTCGGATGATAGTGGGGTATCCTCGCCAAATCACCTGCGGTTGCACGGAAGTGCATGGCTACGACGATTTCGTGAATAAGCTCCGCGGCGTGAGGACCGACAACAGTCGCGCCGAGAATCTCACGCGTGTTCCCGCATGCAACGAGCTTAACGAACCCATCAAGATATCCATCCACCATGGATCTGCCGTGGTCGTTGAAAGGGTAGGCTGAGGATAAAACCTCGTGGCCGCCTTTTATTGCTTCTTGCTCGGTAAATCCGACCGATGCGAATCCTGGCTCGCTGAAAATCGCAAGAAGCTTCAACCGGTAGTTGGTATTCTCAAGAGGTTCGGTTGTGTTTTTTGCGAGCCGCAGGATGTTGCGCGCCGAAACCTCGGCTTGAGCGATGGCGATGTGCACCACTTGCAGCGGACTGCACACATCGCCCGCAGCAAAAATATGCGGCTGCGTTGTCTGTTGGGTCGGCAGTACGGATACGGCCGCACCGGTTTTTGAGACGTTTGCTCTTTCCAGCCCGAGATGTTCGGTGGCGGGAACTCGTCCAAACGCGTGGAGAAGCTCATCCGCAGAAACGGCATGCCGTCCTCCTGAGGTTTCAAATTCAACGCACTTGCTGCCGTCCGGCATCTTTTGAACCCGCTGGATGCTCGCATCCGTGTGGATTGTTACCCCGTTCTTTACCAATCCTGCGGCGATGGCCGCTGACGCTTCCGGTTCGGCCTCCTTGAGGATCCTCGCGGAGCGTTGGAGGATCGTGACTTGCGACCCGGCGGACGCATAGAAGGTTGCCGCCTCAAGGGCGATGGCTCCCCCGCCGAGAATCACGATTGAACCTGGAATGATTTCGTTCGAAAGAAAAGTGTCGCTGTCCAGCGGGTCGGCCTCGATGAGTCCGGGGACTTTTGGCACGAATTTCGACGAGCCGGTTGCGATCAAAAAATAGTTTGATCGGATTTGGACCGATTCGCCCGTGATGAGATCAACATGGAGGGTGTGTGGATCTGCAAATGCCGCATTGCCTCGAATGAATGAAAATTTGCCCGACTGCAGTTGCTGGGAGCGATACCCCGCAAAGTCCGCTATAAGCAGCCTCTTCCGTGTCTGCATTGCGACTGGGTCCACTCCCTTGAATTCAGCGAGAACACCGAATTCGGCCGCTTTGCGGACAGCGGCGGCCCGGTTGGACGTAGCCAAAAGCGCCTTGCTGGGCATGCACCCTCGCAGGATGCACAAGCCTCCGATCTCCGCGCCGCCCTCAATCACCGCAGTCTTCAACCCTTCGCGCGCGCAAAGCGATGCGGCAGCATACCCTGCGCTTCCACCACCGATCACCACAAAGTCGAATTCCTGCATGACTGACGGTAGTGCTTGGTTCGAAGCGGGAATGTTCAGGCAGTTGGATCGTGCTAGCAGATTTTCGAGGATAAAAAAGCAAGCAACTCCGAGATGTGGATCCGCTCCTGAGTCATGGAGTCCCGGTGGCGTAATGTGACGGTATCCCGGGTTGCGTCACCGTTTTCGCCGATGGTGTCAAAATCGACAGTGACGCAGTACGGCGTCCCGGCTTCGTCTTGTCTGCGGTAGCGTCGGCCGATTGCTCCGCCATCATCGTAGAACACGTTCATATGCGGCCTCAATGCATCGCGGATTTCAAGTGCCTTTTTCACTAGTTCGGGCTTGTTCTTCAAAAGTGGGAAAATACCCGCCTTGATCGGGGCGACCCGCGGATGAAAGCGGAGAACAGTACGGACTTCGGTCTGTCCCTTGTCATCCGTGACATTCTCTTCTTCGAAAGCCTCGCAAATCAGCGCGAGGATGAGCCGGTCCACGCCCGCCGAGGGTTCGATGACGTGCGGTACATACTTGGCGTTCGCCTCTTGGTCGAACACCTCCATGGATTTTCCGGAGTGTTGTTGGTGTTGTGTCAGGTCGAAGTTTCCACGGGCGGCGATGCCCTCAAGCTCCTGGGTGCCAAACGGGAATTTGTAGAGGATATCAACCGTGGCCCGGGCGTAATGGGCGAGTTCATCCGGCTTCTGCCAGTATTCCTCGAGTGACGAGCGTTTTAGGCCGATGGACTCGTACCAGCTCAGACGTTGTTCAACCCAGTACTTGTGCCACAACTCCCAACCCCAGTTGGGTTGCGGGTCGCTTATTGAAGTTTCAGCCGCGAGCACCGCAACGCCGCCTGTTTGACTTTGGACAACTTCATCCGGCTTGATGAAGAACTCGAGTTCCATTTGCTCGAATTCACGCGAGCGGAAAGTGAAATTGCGCGGCGTAACCTCGTTGCGGAACGCTTTTCCGATTTGGCAGATGCCGAAGGGCACTTTCACCCTGCTGGTTTCGAGGACGTTTTTAAACTGCACAAAGATCGCCTGGGCGGTCTCGGGTCTCAGATATGCGATGTCTTCCTCGGTGGCAGCCGGGCCGACATATGTTTTGAACATCAGGTTGAAAGGGCGGGGATCAGTCAGTTCTCCTCCGCAGTGCGGGCAAGGCGTGGAGAGAGGCCCTTCACCGGCCGCAGTGCATGCAAGTTGGAAAAGCGTGTGAAGTGAAGCGGCTGCCTCGGCGGCGCGTGCGGCGATGCGCGCGAGAACGGAGTCCGGTTCTTTCGCAAGTGCGAGATTCGGTGCGGTGCGGGGGGCTTTGCCTCTGGCCCATTTGGCGAGCGCCTCTTGGTTTATTCCAGCAGGTGAATACGCGGTTCGCACCGGTTCGGCCCATTGCGCGGTTTCAAGCATTTCCCAAACCTGATCGGAGCGGACGAGTTTTTTGCAGGCTTTGCAGGTCGACATCGGGTCGCTGAAGGTGTCGACGTGCCCCGAAGCCTGCCAGATTTTCGGGTGCATGATAATTGTCGCTTCGAGGCCCACAACGTCGTCCCGCATGCGCGTCATGCTGCGCCACCAGAGATCCTTTACGTTTCGTTTGAGCTCCGCCCCCAGCGGTCCGTAATCCCAGAATCCGTTCAAACCCCCGTAGATTTCGCTGGATTGGAAGACAAACCCCCGGCGTTTGCACAGGCTTACGATTTTCTCCATGCGGGTGACTGAAGGTAAGGTCGACATAGTGGGTGAATGGGATTTTTGGAGGAAAGAGGATGTCTTAAGTTTAGGCAAAAGTCTTCAATCTTGTGGAGTGTCACCGAGGGAATCCCTCCGGGATCAGCGCTTTTAACCTCGACGGAGCTCCCGCCATCTTCGGTTTACGGTAGATTGGCCGCCTTCCCGAACAGCGTTTCCCGGAAAAAGCGCGCAAGAGGTGTCTCCACCCATCCCGTGCGCCGAATAAAATACACCGGCTCGCTGCCAAGAAGGGAGCTGATTGAACGCACCATGGTTTGTCTTCCCGGAACGCGTGCGGGATGCGCTCCCGCATCTCTCAAAAACGAGGCTGGCACCGGTGTGATTGCAACGCCCAGGCGCGCGTCCACGTACTCCAACAGTCCGGTTGGAAAATTGCATTCCAAGACAACTTTGAGATCGTCCCAGATCCTCTTTCTCCGCAACACCGCCTCCAGACGAGGCCTGCAGTTGGCCGCGGGGCCCGGCAGAAGAAGCGGATGATTCCGGAGATCCGCAAGCTTCAGGTTGCGGGATTTCATCAACGGATGGCTCTCCGGGGCGACGACTGCGAACGGATGCTCGGTGAGCAAAAGAAAATCCAGCTTCGGTTTCGGCGGCCATTCCTCGAAGCGCGCGGCGACTGCGACGTCGGCCTCGTTGTTTTCGAGCAACTCGATCGCGGCAGGGGAATTGCGATCCTGAAAGGTCAGCTGCGCATCCGGAAATGCCGTCCGCAGCTTCAGGACGGTTTGGCGAAGTTCATGGGCGAGGCAGCTCGGGGTTGTGGCAACCGCGAGTGATGGACCGATCGCCGCGCGTTCGGCTTCAAACGCGGATTTGATCGAGTCAAAGCCTTCCACGAGCGGAGAGCTCATGCGCGAAAGGCGCATGCCGTCGGTGGTGGGCTGCGCCCGGCGGCCGACGGCCTCGATCAGCTTGCAGCCGAACTCTTCCTCCAAGGCGCGTACCTGCTGCCAGACGGATGCCTTGGTGAGCCCAAGCTGCCGCGCGGCGGCGGAAAAACTGCCGAGCCGGATGATGGCCTGCAATCCTCGGAATTGCTGCAGCCGAAGCTCCTTAAAGTAGTGTCTGTTGGCCACGATGCGCTGGAGTTTCGTTTGTACAACGCAAACGATCGGTTGGAAAGTATACTTTAAACTAAACTTCGCCTCGGGGTGTTACATTGCGCAAGGTCAACGCCGTCACCGACTGAATTTTCCACCCATGAAATCAACACACCCAAAAATCGCTCCGGTACTGGCTCTTGCTCTGGTGCTCTGGGGCGGGCCTCACGCCGCGGCACAGGGGGAGGCTCGAACGGCCGCCACAAGGATCAGCATAAATGTGGTGCCGAATTTGGTGAAGTTCGACGTCACGCGGTTTGATGTCACTGTTGGTTCCGAAGTTGAGTTGAGTTTTTCGAATCCCTGCGTGCTTCCGCACAACTTGGTATTGGTCAAGCCGGAGGCCGAGGCCCCCTTAACAGCCGCTGTGGGGGCGATGGGACTTGAAGGGATGGAAAAACAGTTTGTTCCAGAGGTTCCCGGAATCGTGGCTGCTACGAAGCTTATTCAGCCGGGCAAAAAGGAGACCTTGAAGTTCAAGGCACCAGAGGCACCGGGCGAATATCCCTACGTATGCACATTTCCGGGGCATTGGTTCACGATGCGGGGCGTGATGCGCGTCCTGGAGGTTGGTAAAAAGCTTTCAGGGGCGGTGAAGACATCGTCTTCGGCACCTCAGGTTCCCGACGCGTTGCAGAACTCCGGCATGAAGCACAAGCCGATGGGAACGATGGCAAACCCGTATGTTATCCGCACTTTTGTGCCATCGCTCGGGCTTGATGCGCTCGTGTTTTCAAATCACTCCAAAGCAAAGCCTGCGGTGCGCTATGATCCGAACACCCGACTGGATATTTTTGAGAAAAAGAAAGATCCCTCAACGGGGGAAACGGTCGAGGTGCCAAGCATCGTTCCGATGCTTCCAGGGATTGCGGGTGCCATTGCGGTGAATCACGGCAAAGAGTTTTCGTATGTGTGGGATTCCACCGAGTGTCGCTTGATGTACGCATGGCGCGGGGGGTTCATGGACATGAACTGGTACTGGGGAAAGGAACCGGGCGGCGGCAGGCCCAAAGTGTATCTCCCGAAACTGGTGGGTGCGGTTGTTTATAGGGCGAACGGGAGAAACCCCATCGCGGGCAGCGTGCATGAAACTCCAAAATTCGGAGGCTGTCGGATGGTTGAGAACATGCCTGAGTTTTGGTACCGCGTCGGCGGTTCCACGGTGAGAGAGCGTGTGGTGCCTTCCGCGGCCGACGGCTTTGAGATTCGCGTGAAAGTTGAGGGAGTTCCACGGGATTGGAAGATTGAAGCGGCCGACAGTGAATTTGTCAGCGTTTCGAAAGCTGAGCCGGGCCAAGGGGAATTCAGCGTGCGCGTGAAAGATCGTTTGGAGCCCCCGTTTCCGGACGAGCCATTTGAACCCTCTGGAAAGAAGAAGTCAGCCCAACGCTAGAAAAGGAACATCGAACACATGAAAGATTTTATGCGTAAGCCAGTCCTTACCGAAGTCACTTGGTGGCGTACGGTGATCCGGCGGAATGTGGGGTCCGGATTCTGCATTTTCGCCATCAGTCTATTTTGCAGCTCTGCGGGGATCGCTGCTGATCCTGCAAAACCATCTGCCACGCCGCACACACCAACCTCGCACGCCTCCGCTCCCGGAGCTGCGTATGCGGTTGAGGAAATATCCGTCCCGAGGGGAATCGCTCCCGAAATCGGCGGTTTGGGGTTCACTCCGCTCGGAAAACTCGTCGTCGTTACGCGCCGGTCTGGAGTGTTGTTTGCCACGCCTGGTGCGGATCCCGCTAAGTTCGATTGGAAGGTTTTCTGTGATCAATCGCTCCACAATGCGAACGGACTTCATGTAATTTCCGAAAGTGAAATCTTGGTCAGCCAAATGCCGGAGCTCACGCGCATCCGTGATCGCGATAACGACGGGGTGGCGGACGAATACGAGACGGTTGCTGCATTCAACTTGAGCGGCGCTTATCATGAAGTGACTGCCGGGCCGGCTCCGGATGGCAAGGGAGGCTATTATGTCGCGTTGAATACCGCGTCGCATTCAGGCTTCACGTTTGAATTCACACGCGGCCTGTTTTCAGAGGTGAGTCGTCGCGGTCGGAATTTCGCCTCAGTGGAACACCGGGGCTGGGTGGTTCATATTGATTCACAGGGTGTGATGACACCGTGGGCGAAGGGGTTTCGTTCTCCGAATGGGATTGCGGTGGATCCCGCAGGGCAAGTGTGGGTGACCGACAACCAAGGCGACTTTAGAAGCACGAACCCACTTTACCACGTCGAGAAAGACAAGTTTTACGGGCATCCGTCCTCCCTCGTGTGGGATCCTGAATACACGCGCGCCGATCCGAAGCGCGACCCCCTCAAGCAACCCATGGAGGAACTGGATGCCATGCGCACTCCGGAAGCGGTTGCTTTTCCTTACGGATTTTCGCGTTCGCCCGCGGAGCCCGTGTTCGAGCTTACCGGCGGCAAATTCGGTCCTTTCACCGGGCAGATGTTGGTCGGAGATGCTGCGGCGCCTCGGATCATTCGAGTGATGCTCGAGAAAGTCGACGGGGTATGGCAGGGCGCATGCGCCGATTTTTACTCCAGCAACGGCTTGCGCAACGGGACAAATCGGATGGTTTTCTCACCTTCGGGAGGAGAGTTGTATGTGGGTCAGACAATGCGCGAATGGGCGGGAGCCATGGAGGGACTTCAAAGGATCGTATTCAAAGGTGGCCGCGTGTTTGAAGCGCTTGTCGTGCGGCTCCAGAGAGATGGTTTTGAAGTCGAGTTCACGGACTCGGTGGACGTGGGGTCGGGTGATACGGTGGAAGCATTCCCCACGGAGGTGTACGGTTACAAGTATTCATCAAGCTACGGTAGTCCCGAGGAAGGGTTGATCAGGGTTGTTCCGAAAAGTTTGAAATGGAGTGACGATCGGAGGCGGGTCCGGCTTGTGTATGATGCGCTTTCGCGGGCTAAGGTTTATCGGATCACTTTTTCGGGCATCGCTTCGAAAGGCGAGGCGCTGGGGCATCCGATGGTGGCGTACACGGTCAATCGGTTGCTGCAATAAATTGTTCGCCAAATTTATTGGGGTGGCTCGAAACGCGGAATGGGAATGGAAATGACTTGAGTGTCTAAAAATTCGCGAATTCCTTCCTGACCGCCTTCCGCTCCGATGCCGCTTTGTTTAATGCCACCGAATGGAATCTCTGCTTTCAAGGGGCGCCACTCATTGACTGCGACGATGCCCGCCTCCAACCGGGATGCGACCGCCCTGCATTGGGAGAGGTCAGTGCCATACACATAGGCGGCGAGGCCGTAGGGTGTGTCGTTGGCGCGCCGCACCGCATCGGATGCGTTCGTGTAGGTGAGAATCGGGAGCACGGGTCCGAAGATTTCCTCCCGTGCGACTCGCATGTTATCGTGCACCCCCGTTAGAATCGTCGGCGGGAAAAAACTGCCTCGCGCGAGAGTGGGGTCCCGCGTGAACGACGAATTCTCAAATATGATGCGCGCCCCTTGGCTGACTGCGTCCTCCACAAGCTGGCGTACCTTTGCGCAGGCTCGCGCATGAATCAGCGGCCCCGCGTCGATGTTCGGGAAAAGCCCGTTGCCGACCCTTGCGTCCCCGAATTTCTTGCAAAGCAAATCCGTGAGCTGCTTCTCAAGCTGGGCGGGCACAAAAATTCGATTCGCCGTGACGCAGACTTGACCCGAGACAAACAGTTTCAAACGGGTGAGTTGGTCTGCGACAAAATCCAAGTCAGCATCCGGAAGGATGATGAAGGGTGCGTTTCCTCCGAGTTCGAGCGAAACGCGTTTGATTCCCGCCGCCGCCGCCGACATGACGCTCGATCCGGTTGCAGTTGAACCAGTGACGCTGAGTACCCGGACCGCTGGATGTGCTGCCAGCGTTGTGCCAAGCGAAGCTCCCTCGCCCGGGACAATCTGGACCACACCGTCCGGGAGTCCGGCTTCGCGAAGCAGGGGAGCGATTGCGAGGGCAGTCAGAGGCGTCAGTTCGGAGGGTTTCCAAACTACGGCGCAGCCCGCGGCCAATGCGGCGGCCATCTTTTTTGCCCCCTGCGCGAGCGGGAAATTCCAAGGCGTGATGAGCGCCGCGACGCCGACGGGCTTGTGATGAATCAGAAATTCGCGATCTGCCTCAGGATGCGGAGCGACCCGGCCGGAGACGCGGCGAGATTCCTCCCCGAACCATTGAAAAAAGCTGGCGGCGTATTCGACCTCCGCAACAGCCTGGGCATAGGGCTTTCCTTGCTCGGCGGTCAGAAGGCACGCGATTTCATCTTTCCGAACAACGAGTGCCTCTGCGATGCGCTTTAGAGCAGTCCCGCGATCTGCGGGCGAGGTCCGCGACCATTCTTGCTGTGCGGACACCGCTCCGCTGATCGCGCGCAACACGCAGGTTTCGTCAGCGAATGAGACGCGCGTGATCAGCTCGGTGGTTGCCGGGTTGCGGATCTCGACAGGTGGCAAGCCGGGCTCGGATTTACCGTCAATCCACGGGCACGCATCGAACCAAAGCGCGGGCAAAGTCTTCATCGCTATGAAAGTAACCGCGGGCTCGGGTTTGGGTGGATTATTCCACCGTGACGCTCTTGGCTAGGTTTCTGGGTTTGTCCACGTCGCATCCAAGGGCGACGGCCGTGTGATACGCAAGCAGTTGGAGCGGCACAGATGTCAAGAGCGGCGACAGGAAGTCAGGGCACGCCGGGATTAGGATCGTGTCATCGCACACCGATGAGAGCCGGTCGCAGCCTTCGGTTCCAATCCCGATGACTGGTCCTTTTCTTGCCTTCACCTCCTCGATGTTGCTGATGTTTTTCTCGAACACTGAATCCTTGGGTGCGATGAAGACCGAGGGCACTTCTGGTGTGATGAGTGCGATAATTCCGTGCTTGAGTTCCGCGCTGGGATGTCCGCTGGCGTGGATGTAGGAAATCTCTTTCATCTTTAATGCGCCTTCAAGAGCCACCGGATAGTTGAATTGGCGTCCAAGAAACATCATCGCCTGCGAGTGCGCGTACTTGCGGGCGATGTCGCGGATGTGGGCGTCCAACTTTAGAATGAAGCGAATTTTGTGCGGAATCGCCTCGAGCTCGTCAAGAATCTGCAGTCCTTGTGTCGTCGACAGATGCCGCATTCTTCCCATTAAAAGAGCGACCAGCGAGAGCACGGTGCACTGGCTGGTAAAGCTTTTGGTCGCAGCCACGCCGATTTCGAGACCTGCATGCATGTAGACTCCGCCGTCGCTCTCGCGGGCGATCGTCGATGCGACATTGTTGCAGATCCCGAGGGTCCGGTTGCCCTTCCGCTGGCTTTCCCGCAGAGCCGCGAGCGTATCGGCCGTCTCACCGCTTTGGCTGAGCGCGAACACGAGTGTGTCCTTCGGGAGAGGCATGTTGCGGTACCGGAACTCCGATGCGAATTCGACTTCAGCGGGAAGGTGCGCGAGCTGTTCGATGAGATATTCACCGACCATTGCCGCGTGCGCCGCCGTGCCACAACCGGTCAGGACGACTCGCTCCACTGCGCGCAGTTCCGCGTTGGACATATTCAAGCCGCCGAGCTTCGCGGTGGCTTCTTCGCGCGATAACCTGCCGCGCATGGCATCCCGGACTGTGTCAGGCTGCTCGAAAATCTCTTTCAGCATGAAGTGGGGATATTCTCCCTTGTCCACGTCCTGCTCCGTGAACTCGATCGCTGTGATCTCATAACCGCTCTTGCCGCCAAGCAGCGTGGAGATCTCGAAGCCGTCAGCCGTCAGTGCAGCAAGGTCAAAATCCTTCAGGTAAACCACCTCGCGCGTGTGGTTCACGATGGCGCTTACATCGCTGGCCAGAAAGTGTTCGCCTTTTCCGATGCCAAGCACAAGGGGGCTGCCCCGCCGAGCGCCCAAGAGAATGCCCGGGAGATCCTTGTGAACAACGGCAATTCCATAAGTGCCGACAACCTGCTTGAGGGCGAGCCGCAAGGCCTCGATTAGTATGGCGGACGAAAGGGGTGATCCTCCTCGCAAAAGAGAGTCCAGCTGTTTGCCAACCAAATGCGCCAGAACTTCGGTGTCGGTCTGGGAAAGAAAGGCATGCCCGTCCCGTAAAAGCTGTTCGCGCAGAGTCGCGTAATTTTCAATCACCCCGTTATGGACCAGTGCAAGCTTGCCGGATTGGTCTGTGTGGGGGTGCGCGTTTGCGTCGGTGACGCTGCCGTGCGTGGCCCAGCGTGTGTGCGAGATCCCGGCGACTCCCGGGGCGGGCTCTGCTGCGATGAGTTCCGCGAGGTTTGCGATCCGGCCGGTGCGTTTGCGCAAGGTGAGACCCTTGTTTCCGAGGACTGCAACGCCCGCGCTGTCGTAGCCCCGGTATTCAAGCCGCCTGAGACCCTCAAGCAGGAAAGGAACGGCCTGCTGTTTTCCGATGTATCCTACAATTCCGCACATAAATTCAGAAGAAGAACGCTAGTTGAAAGGCGGTGAATTACAAATCCAGATCCCAAAACCTTCACACGGTGGGAGTGCTAATTAAAAAGCCGCTTTGATTGCTGCGCGTTGCAGTGAGGGGCGGATGAAAAGCGTGGTGCGGAGGACGAGGCAGTCCGGCGGATAAGAGAATTTAATTTGCTAATTTAATTTGCTGTAATTCAATTGAATCCAATTCTATCCCCCTTCGAATTATGAGCAGACCCAACTGGATTTTAGCCTTCGTATGCATGATCGGCGCCGCCCAATCTGAGCTCAAGGCCGAGCTGCGCGCGGGTTGCTCGGTCGTCGACATCACACCCCAAACACTTCCTGTGCTGGTCAACGGCGGCATGCTCAGCCGCTCGCTCGCCAAGGTGAAGACCCCTGTCAACGCGCGGGCCATTGTATTTTCGGACAACGACGAAACGATTGCGATCGTGGTGGTGGATAGTTGCATGATGGGGAGATCGTTTTTAGATGAAGTCAAAGCCGAGGCCTCCAAGCGACTGGGTCTGCGCAAGGATCGTCTTCTGATTTGTGCAACGCACTGTCACAGCGCGCCTGCATCGATGGGCTGTTTGGGAACGGAGGCTGATCCGCAATACGTCCCTTTTTTGAAGGAGCGGATTCTTGATGCGGTCGACAAAGCCTCAAAGAATCTGGAGCCAGCGCAGATCGGATTTGCGCGTGCGGATGCCGCCGAGTTCACGGCGTTACGCCAGTGGATCCGAAGGCCTGACAGGATCGCCGATGATCCATTCGGGAACAAGACGGTGCGAGCCAACATGCACGCGGGACGTAACTGGGATGACGTGACCAGCGAAGCCGGTCCTGAAGATCCCGAACTGCTGCTTTTGTCTGTTCAAAGCACGGACGGGCGTCCGATTTGCGTGCTGTCTAATTTTTCGATGCACTATTTCGGCGATAGCGATATCAGCGCCGATTACTTTGGCCTTTTCAGCGAAGGACTCAAACTCCGCATTGCACCGACAAGAGACGTCGGGAAGCAGGAGTTTGTAGGAATGATGTCTCATGGCTGCAGCGGCGATATTTACCGTGTGGATTACAAAATTCCTGAAGGTCAACGATCCAACCCTACGATTCAGGAGTACACGGAAGGGTTGCTGAAAATCGCCCTGCGAGCGTACGAAGGAATTGTATACGAAAAGAATGCTAGGATCCGGATGCAGGAAAAACGGATCCCGCTCAAGTACCGTGTGCCGAATAAGCAGTTGTTGGAGTGGTCACAGCGCACGGTGGAAGCTGCGGAGGCAAGGGGACTTAAAACCCCGACGGAAGTTTACGCGCGCGAGCAAATGATTCTCAATGATTTGCAGAAGACGGAAGTGGTCGTTCAGGCGTTGAGCATCGGATCGATTGCGTTGGCTACCACACCGAACGAGACCTATGCGGTGACAGGGTTAAAGATCAAAGCTGCCAGTCCGTTGCAAAAAACGATGGTTATCGAGCTTGCCAACGGAGGAGACGGCTACATTCCGCCACCTGAGCAGCATCCGTTTGGCGGGTACAACACGTGGCCTGCGCGTTCCGCAGGGCTTGAGGTGTCTGCAGAGGCGAAGATATCGCAGGCGGCGATTGAATTGCTGGAAGAAGTGACGGGTAGGGCCAGGAGGCCCTGGAAGCTTCCCATGGGACCTGCGGCGCATGCGATTCTTGCGATGAAGCCTACAGCCTTCTGGCGTCTCAACGAGTTCAACGGGCCTCATGCTGAAGACGAGAGTGGCAATCATCGGGATGCAACCTACGAGGCCGGGATCACCTATTACTTGGATGGCCCCGCCTCAGCCCAATTTTGTTCTGAGTCCTCGGTGAACAGGGCCTCGCTTTTTGTCGGAGGCAGGCTTCGAGCGAGGCTTCCTGAACTTAAGGATTCTTACTCTGTCTCGCTTTGGTTTTGGAATGGGATGCCAAGTGGTGGGCGCGACGTGAGCGGATGGCTTTTTTCGCGCGATCACGATCAGGGACTTTCTGCATTCGGAACCCACCTTGGGATCTCGGGTGCATCGGAAAAACCGGGACACTTGCTTCTGCTTGAGTCCGGCGACCCATTGCCGCGGGTGATCGGAAAAACGGAGGTTCCGCGATGGACGTGGCAGCACCTCGCCTTCGTCCGTCATGAGAACCGGTTCAAGGTATACCTCAATGGGCATTTGGAACACGATTCCACGGCCGCTCCAACGGTTCCCATTCAGCAGTGTTTTTTCGGGGGCCGAAGCGACAATGATTCGAACTGGGAGGGGCGCCTGGATGAAATCGCAGTGTTTACCCGGGCGCTAAGTCCCGAAGAAATCGCTGTCCTGGCAAAACCGAACTCTCAGTAGCCCCGGCATCGGATTTTGAAAAGTGGCGTGGTTTGGTCGTTTCACCTTTGGTCCTGCAGGGATTCGGGCGGTTGTTGGAATCGAGTCCAGCGAGGCGCCGGGGTGATGCGCAAGCCCTCCCGCTGATGTTCTGAAACGGAAGAATTTGAATTGCCCGTCCAAACAAACTGATTAAACAACACGAGCCGGTTTCCAAACGGGAGAAGGCGGCGAAGAAGAGTCACACCCTATGTTTCACAAGCTTTGGTTTGCAGTTTTGTTGTTGGTTTGCGCAACCGTGACCCGGGCCCAAGTTGATGATTACTTTCCGCCTCCGGATAGCAAAGGAGGGTGGCGCGTTTTATCGAGTCCGGTTGAAATCAGAGAGAAAGCCGGGCTCGACTTGAAGAGGTTGGAAACCGCCTACAAGGTTTGCGAGCGGGGCACGCCAAACGGGGGATTGTTGGTTGTGCGGCGGGGCTACCTTGTTTTTGAAAAATACTTTGGACGCGCCAGCCGGAACGCGAACCCAGACATGGCTTCCACCGGGAAGGCATACACGAGCATCGCGTGCGGCGTCATGCTGGAAGAATTCAAAGATAAAATTCCGGACGGACTGGAGACGAAAGTGTTTTCGAAGAAATATCTCCCTCAGGCGTTTCCGCTCGATGATCCACGTAAGGCGAATATCACGCTTGGGCAATTGTTGTGCATGACCGCCGGTTTCTGGGGGGAGGGTCAAACTCCCTCCGGTTTGATCCTCGGGAAGCCGCAGGCGCAGGCGCCGGTTCCTGGTCAAAACATTCGTGAGCTCGATCAATCTTCGCTGCGTGTGCCGCTTTGGACGGACCCGGGAACAGGTTATTCCTATTCTTCGCCTTCACCCCACATTGCCTCAATCGTCCTCCGGAACATCACCGGGATGGAGCTCCAAGATTACATTCGCACGCGGCTTGCGGAGCCCATGGGCTGGGAGTCGTGGGGCTATTGCCTGCAGCGTGGCGATTTTCTGATGCCTCATGCCAACGGCGCCGGCAGCATTGCTGTTCACGCCACGGATGCGCTGCGGTTTGGCTACTGTCTTGCAAGGGGCGGAAGATGGGGGAGCAAACAGTTGGTGCCGGCTGCTTACGTAAAACTCTGCCAGCAGGCCTCTCCTTTCAACCCGCACTGCCCTTTTGTGCTGCAATTTGAGAACAATGCCGACGGGCATGTGCTGGCGGCACCCACGGATGCTTTCTTCAAGTCCGGTGCCGGCGGGTTCGGACTCTTCGTCGTCCCATCGCTCGATCTTGTGATTTACAAATTGGGCGGTAAGGACGGGCAGTATGAACCATCTTTGACGGGACTCCCTCAACCCGCTTTCTCGGACAAATCGAGGGAAGGCTGGCAGCCTCTGCAGAAAACCCCTTTCAACGAGGGCAGCGCCGGAGGGGACGACGGGCTCCGCCGGGTGCTCGAGTTGATATCTTGTGCCATCGTCGATTAGTTGAATCCACCCAAACACCTGTGAGACCAATGATGAAACTTCTCCATCTCCTGACGTCGATATTATTTCTTTGCGCGTGCTCCGTTGCCCTCGGCGCAGACAAGCGTCCCAACATCCTATTTATCATGGCGGACGATCAGGCGCCGTGGGCGCTCAGGGCATCGGGCTATCCGCACGCTCATACTCCTAATCTGGATCGACTCGCCCGAGAGGGCATGCGCTTCACCCACGCGTTCACGCCGACACCCGTCTGCAGCCCTTCGCGTGCGAGCCTGATGACGAGCCGGTACGGATCAGAGCTTGGCATTACCGACTGGATTCATCCGAAGGAAGACAAAGGTGTGGGTCTGTCGCAGCGTCATGCCACGTGGCCGCGTATTCTCAGCGAGGCAGGCTATGAGACCGCGTTGGTCGGCAAATGGCACCTCGGCGATCTGCCCGAGCAGCATCCCACACAACGAGGCTATGGTTCTTTCGTGGGGCTGATCGGGGGCGGAACCACCCCGTTGAATCCGACCTACGAGAAGGACGGCCAGACCGAAAAGCGCAATGGATTCGTCGTGGAGCTGTTCGCGCAGGAAGCTATCGACTGGTTGAAGCAGCGTAAGGAGTCCAAGCCGTTCGCCCTGAGTGTGCACTTTCGAGAACCGCATGCCTCGTATCTTCCCGTCCCCGATGAGGACTGGGCGGTCATGAAGGATGTTCCATTGACGATTCCGAACCCTGATTACCCCTGGCTCGATTCGGAGCGGGCTTTGAAAATGACACGCGAATATCTCGCATCGGTGGCTGCCTTGGACCGGAACGTCGGGCGGATTTTGAACACGCTTGACGCTCTGGATTTAAGCAAGGATACGCTGCTGGTTTTCACTTCGGACCACGGCTACAACATGGGCCATCATGGTGTGTACCACAAAGGGAACGGGCACTGGCTTTTGAAAAAAGAGGCGCTTCCTGCGGCTACGCCGAATATTCCGTCAGGTCAGCGTCCCAATATGTTCGAGACCTCTCTGCACGTTCCGATGCTTGTGCGGTGGCCGGGGGTTGTGGCGCCGGGTTCGGTGAATGAGCACACGATTTCTCATTTGGACTGGCTGCCAACTTTCACCGCGATCGCGAAGGGAAAGCTTCCGGGCGACTCACCTGTCCGGGGCCGGAACATTGAACCACTGCTTCGCGGTGGCGCCACCGCGTGGAACGAGGATTTTTATGCTGAATATGCAACGAAGCACCAGTCCAAGACTCAGATGAGAGTCTTCAGAACTCCTCAGTGGAAGTTGATTTGTGATTTCCTCAATGAGGGGCGTGACGAGCTTTTCAATTTGGCCGTTGACCCTGAGGAAACAAAGAACCTCATCGGGGATTCAGGCCCGGCTGCATCAAAAGCGAGGAGCGAGCTGGCTCAACAGATTTTGGCAAAGATGGAGGAGATCAAGGATCCATCGCTCAATCTTGCGCGTCAGGCAGTGGACAAGCGGTTTGGTCCGATTCGACGCGACTGAGCCGGGTGACTTGAGTGGGCGCAATGAGTGCTCAGACGTCGCACACCATGGCGGCATGTCGGAGCGCAAGAACCGGGTCCGGCCATGTGGGGATGAACTCGTGCGCTACGAAGTCGTTGTAGCCAGCTTCCGTCACGGCTTTCATGACAGCCGGGTAGCAAATTTCCTGATGGCTGTCTAACTCGCACCTGCCGGGGTTGCCCGCGGTGTGAACATGCCCGATGATATCCTTGTACGCACGGAATCGCCGGATCACGTCGCCGTTCATGATGCTGACGTGGTAGATGTCGAAAAGCAGCTTGAAGTTGGCGCTGCCCACGCGGTTGATCAGTTCGACGCAGAAGTCCACGTTATCTCCAAAGTATCCGGGATGTCCCTTCATGGGGTGCGAGGAGTCACGGGAATTCAGATGTTCCAGGACAAGCGTGATATTCTTTTTTTCCGCATGTGACAGCACGCTCTTCCAGGTTTCCACGCATTGTTTCGCCGCCGTTTCCGGATCCATCCCGTCGAAGCGCATGCCGGTGAAAGTGATCACTTTTTTGCAGCCCACATCGGCAGCAACGTCAATCGCGTCGGTTAGTTTTGCGACAACCTCATCGCGGAACTTTGGGTTGCAGGGGCCGTTTGAGAATCCATGCGAGCCAACCAGCGAAATTTCCAATCCCAAGCTTTTCACCGCTGGGTAATGTTTCCGGTCAATCCCTTCGATCCCAGTCAGACCAATTTCCTTTGCGTGCTTCGCAAGCTCCAGAGTGTCCATGGGCTTCCAGCACCAGCCCATCAGGGTGTGCCGGATCCCTCGATTACGAATCTTATAGGCCGGATCCACAGAATCGGGCAGTCCAACAGCGGGTGTTGCGTTCGAGGCGATCGATTGGGTGGGGTGCATCAACGCGGAGGCCGAGATTGCGGTGGCGCTGGTGGAGAAGAAGCGGCGGCGATTGATTTTCATGGGGGTGGGGGTGAGTGGTCGGATGACGCCCTCAGGATGATCCCTCGAAAGGCCGACTCAAAGCCAGAAAGGGCGCCGGTGGGGAGTCAGCCGGCATTTTCGCCGACGGCCCCAGTGTTTGGGCCGGGTTCTGCGGTGCCGGGGTCCGAGGCAATTTTGAAGCGATCCCAGTGCTGCAGCCCTGGCTCCTGGGGTAGGATTTGAACCTACGACCAATCGGTTAACAGCCGATCGCTCTACCACTGAGCTACCCAGGAATGACAGATTCCGCCTGACGGGCGGGGGTCGAAAACTACAGTCCTTACCCCGAGCCAAGCAACATTTTTTCGTCGATAATCCGGCTAAAATCGATCGAACCCAAGGGGCCACCCTCCTAGACACCCCTCTTGCGGTTAAACAGCGACACCTCGCGCTCCACTTCGCGTTTCACCGCTCGCTCTTTGAGCCCGATACGCTGGTCTGCCTTGTTTTTCCCGGAGCCGACACCCAACTCCACCTTCACCCGATGGGCTTTCCAATACAGCTTGAGGCCGACCAAAGAATGGCCCTTGATGTGAGTCAGCTCGAAAAGCTTTTGAATCTCGCGGCGGTGGAGAAGAAGCCGTCTGCGGCTTTTGGGTTCGTGCTGGGTGTGGCTCGCCCTTTCGTAGGCTTTAATTTCGAGATCGTACAGCCATACCTGACCTTGCTCGACCCGCGCGAAAGCGCCCAGAAGATTCGCATGGCCCTGCCGGATGCTTTTGACCTCGGTGCCTTTGAGCTCCAACCCGGCTTCCATCCGGTCGATGATGTTGAAATCTCTTAGGGCTTTGCGATTAACAGAAATTTCGACCCCCATAACCACCTGCTCCAGTTGAACCCAACAAGCTGCGCCTAAAACTACAAACCCCGCTGTGAAACTCCCAACACCCGCGTTTCAATCCCGAGAACCCTTCCGCCACCGGTGTCTCGGGTGTCTCGATCAGTTTTGAGTCGGGACTCTCGCCCGACAGCACCTTAAACGGAGGCTGTGATGGTCGGTTGCGCCGGGTAGGTCAACCCAAGTTTGCCCTCGATGACTTCCTGAAAAGCGATGTCCGCGAACCCCGCCCGGATCGGTGCATCCACTAAAGGACGGCTGCCTTGGTTGAGTTGCCGGACCCGTTTGCTTACAATGTTGACAAGCACCTGTTGGTTAGGGACATGCTTCAGAGCTTCTTCGAGGAGATGGCTGTTCATAGTGTGTTTCTGTGTCAGGGCGGACGGTAAAAACTCGGGGGTCGGTAATACTGCCCCACCGTCGGGTGGATTGTCAAATCCCACGAGCGAAATTTAGGGGGCCAACTTCGGATTCGAGTGTCCGAAACCTCTGAATTTTAGGGTCATCGAATTTCAGGGCTGCGTCGGGAGATTCTGAGGGCGCCATCTCTCAATGGGAGTATTCACCCGTTGGGTCCCAACGGTAGTGCCTGTGCGTGTAAAGGTCATCCGCCACCTGCAGCAGTGCGGTCGCATCCTTCGCGATTTGCTCTCCCTCCGAGTCGAGAGAAACCCGTTCAAGTTTTCCCTTTGGATCACCGCGGAACTGTTCAACCACGCGGTTGAGCGACAGCGCGACCAATCGGTTATCGCGATAAATTCCGACGCTGCGATTGTGATTCAATACCGCCCGGCGTGGGAGCTTCACTGGAAGTTGCATGTCGCGTCCGAAAAATAACGAATCATAGGGGCGGCCGATCAATCCCAAGATTGTCGGAGCCACGTCCAGTTGGCAGCCCAGCTCACTATTCGTTGATCCTGCCGCGACGCCGTCCCCGATGATCAGGCATGGGATCTGGTAGCTGCGAATGGGGAGCGTTTCGCTTCCGTAAACTCGCGCTCCATGGTCGGCGATCACGATGAAAATCGTGTCTTTCCAAAAAGCTTCCTTTTTCGCCATCTCAAAGAAGCGGCCAAGCGCGTAGTCCACATATCTCACCGCGAACGTCCGGCTGCGGCGGTGGCTTGGCTCTGGAATCCGACCGTCGGGAAACGTGAACGGTTGATGATTGGACACGCTCAAAGCAGTGATCAAAAAAGGCTTTCCCGCCGCATGGTCTTCCCGAGCCTCGCTGAGGACGCGGTCGTACAAGTCTTCATTGCAGTGGCCCCAGACATTGGTGAAGACGGGCAATTTAAAATCCTTTTGTTCTGTGAAGTGCTGGAAGCCATTTGCGAGGGTAAAGTGGCCCAATCCATCGAAAACGCCCCGGCCCGGATAAATAAAACGCGTATGGTAACCGTCCCTTGAGAGGACGGTCGCGAGCGTCTCGCATCCGTCGGAAAGTGTCTGCGCGACGATACTATCCCCGGGAAGAGGCGGAAAAGCAGCGAGAACACCCTCGATGCCGCGGATGGTCCGGTTTCCATCGGCGAACAAGTTTGTAAACAGGAGGCCTTCGTCAACAAGGCTGTCTAAGCGAGGCGTTAGGGAATCTGAAGACCCTTTCTTTCCATTTAGAGCCCCCCAGAATTCGCTCCCGAAACTCTCCTCCAAAAGAACGACAATATTTTTTCTGGGTCTATTCGGATCCCCGTCGATGTGGCGCTGCATGGAAAACACGTCCTTGCTCCATGTGGCGTTCGGCGTGTCGAGCAGTTGATGAGCCCTCGCATAGGCCTCCTCCTTTGGAAGGGTCATGAAAAAGTCCGGATACGACAGATGTCGTGTCCAGAGCGCGACAGATCCTGAAACTAATCCATTGGAGGTGAGTTTGTTCACGAGGCGTTCGGGGCTCCACTGAAAATGCATGCGGGTTGAGCCGGCGACGGTTGTGAGCGCGAGGAATATCCAAAACAGAGCTCCCTGAATTTTTGCCGCGCCGGAGACGCCGGGGCGCATCGGGAACCAGCGCACCGAGGCAGCAACGATCGCGGTGGATCCAAGAACACAGATCGTCAGGATCCGCTTGACGGGGTACATCTGCTTGATGTTCGCGGAAACCTCGGTCCAGTAGTGGAGATAATCAATCGCGACTGTGTTGAAGCGTGATGCGTACTCGTGGAAGAAGTAAAACTCCGCTTGCAGGACGAAAAGAAGGAGGCTCCACCAGATGCATGACGCGGCGCGGCCAATCCAGACGCCTGTGCCTCCTTCGGAGGGCTCTTTGCCAGCCTTGAGTGAAAGCATTGCGACCGGGGAAAGAACAAAGAGCCCCACCATTATATCCAAGCAAAATCCGACGCCGTAGATCCTGAAGAGGTCGGAGTGGTCGAGGCTTAAATTATGACCGAATTCCGATTGCAGGAGCATGCGCAGGATCGCCGACAAGCAGACAAAGACCAGCAACTGAAAAAAAACTGCGCGAAGACGGCAGGCTACAGCGGAACGAAGGGAGTGGAGCATCTCGCGAAATTGATCTAACTGGCAGAAACAAAGCTTTAAGTTTAGCACGTTGAAGAATGCTTTTAAGCGATTTCTGTGAATGGTTTTCCGCGAGACAAGCGTCGGGCGCATAAAAGCAGTAATCACTCGCCTCTCAAGGCTTCTGTCTGTCAGGCTCGGGTTCCCCTCATGAAAACAGCCGCATCTCTCGCCGGATTATTTTGTGGTACGTCTGTCCTGCTGCAATCTGCGCCGAACCCCACTGAGCAACTGGCCCGTTACTGGGAAATTCAAACTTCAAAAATTGAGCGGGAGAGCGCATTTGGGTCCGTCGACTCAGCCAAAAAGTGGAATGAGCAGCGGGATCAAGCCCGGCGCCAGTTCACCGGCATGATGGGGCTCGATCCGATGCCTCCGAGGACGCCACTCAATCCTCAAAAGACGGGCTTGCTGGAGGAAGCGGGATTCAAGGTCGAGCGTATTGTGTTCGAATCGATGCCAAAACTTTACGTGACTGCGAATTTATATCTCCCTGCGGAGCTGAAAGCGCCGGCACCTGCAATCCTGTACGTCTGCGGTCACTCGGTGATGAAGAAAGAAGGGGTGAGTTTTGGAAATAAGACAGGCTATCATCACCATGGGGTCTGGTTCGCGAGGCACGGTTACGTTTGCCTGATGGTGGACACTCTTCAACTCGGTGAGATCGAGGGCGAACACCACGGGACGCACCATCTGGGCAAGTGGTGGTGGCAAGCCAGAGGCTACACGCCTGCGGGAGTGGAGGCATGGAACGGGATACGAGCCCTGGATTATCTCGAGACACGCGCGGAGGTGGACCCTGCGCGTTTTGGGGTGACAGGAAGGAGTGGCGGCGGAGCGACGTCCTGGTGGGTTGCGGCCCTTGACGAGCGTGTCCGCGCCGCAGCGCCGACTGCGGGCATTACCAATCTGCGGGACCACTTGGTCGGCAACTGCATTGACGGGCACTGCGACTGCATGTTTTTCTTCAACACCCGCAGGTGGGATTTCGACCGCGTGGCAGCCTTGGTCGCCCCGCGTCCCTTGCTGCTTTGCAACACGGACAAAGACCCGATTTTTCCGCTGGATGGAGTGGTTGATGTTTTCCGCAGTGTACGCACGCTCTACTCCGTGTTGGGTGCATCCAAGTTTCTGGGGCTCCAGATTGCGGAAGGCCCTCACAAGGATGTGCAACCTCTCAACACCGGCGCATTCCACTGGTTCGAGCGGCATCTGAAAGGGGCGGACCCGATGGCAACGACCGCAGATGCGGCGGTCAAAGTTTTGCAACCAGAGCAGCTGCGTGTGCTGCGTTCAAAGCCAGCTGATGAAAAAAACACAACCATCGACATGGACTTCGTCCCGGCGGCGAAAATTCCAGAGCCACCTCAGAGCCTGAAAGCGTGGGAGTCGATGCAGGAAGTTTGGATGAGCCAGCTGCGTTCTCAGGTTTTCGCGGGGTGGCCGGAGTTGGTGAAGCGGATTCCGGAAAAAATAGGGTCGGCTCCGCAGGGTGCTGGCATGCTTCATGCCTACACAGTCATAGGTGAAGATCCGTTTGATCTGAGGCTGTACGCGTTTGTACCGCGAGGCTCCGAAGCGCCCTCGCGGGTGGAGGGTGCGGACCTTCACATTCTGGACGAAGAGACGTGGAAGTCTTTCGAAACAGCGCATCGGGCTGCGCTGCTGCAGACGGGAGATCCCTACATTGAAAATGTCGGTGCATCGAGCGTGCCAGCAACCGGGTCGGAGTCGGATGCGCCGAACCAGCGAAGAATTTCGTTGTACGGAGTACCTCGTGGCATTGGTCCTCTTGCCTGGAAGCAGCCCAGCGACACCTCCATCCGCAGACGTTTCGCTCTTCTTGGATCCACCGTGGACAGTTCTCATGTCTGGGATATTTGCGCGCTGCTAGAGGCCGCTCGCTCGATGGAAGGGTTGCGGGACGCGCCGATTCATTTGCACGCCGCAAAAGCGATGGCGGTCAATGCGATGTACGCTTCGCTGTTTGTAGAGCCGGCATCCAAAATGACGTTGACGGCCCCCTCCTGCACCCATATGTCAGGACCGATTTACTTGAATATTCTCCGCTTTCTTGACTGCCCTCAAGCCGCCGCACTCTCTGCATTCAGGCAGCCAATCAAGTTTGTTGGGGCAGACAGGAATCAATGGAGCTGGACAATTGACGCGGTCTCAAAGTTTGGGATCCGTGAGTGCGTGACGTTCGCTGATCGGTGAAGCATGTTTGTTTTCGTGGACTGCATGAAGGAGTAGATATGTTAGGTCACTGATCCATGTGGTCGCAGAACTACAGCCCTTTGCCGGGAGTTGTCCCTTCGGCGCTCTTATCGGCCATCCCGGTGCTCACGCTGCTTCTCATGTTGGGCGCTTTGAATATGAGGGCGCACAAGGCGTCTGCAATTTCGCTCTTCATAGCCGGAGTGCTTGCGGTCGCGGGGTTCGGGATGCCGGTGCCACTTGCTTGCGCGTCCGCGGGTTTCGGCGCGTTGTTTGGATTGTTTCCGATCGGGTGGATCGTCCTGAACGCGATGTTTATTTACCAGATCTCCGTCGAGACGGGTCAGTTCGAGGCTCTCAAGAGGCAGATCGCGAGGATTTCGGACGATCAACGCATTCAAACATTAATCATCGCTTTTTGCTTCGGGGCTTTCATCGAAGGATGCGCGGGTTTCGGCGCGCCTGTGGCGATCACCGCGGCAATGCTCATGGGTGTGGGGTTCAAGCCGCTCGAGTCGGCCACCCTTGCTTTGATCGGGAACACGGCGCCGGTGGCTTTCGGTTCGGTCGGCATTC
Source organism: Chthoniobacteraceae bacterium (assembly GCA_044375925.1). Taxonomy (GTDB): domain Bacteria; phylum Verrucomicrobiota; class Verrucomicrobiia; order Chthoniobacterales; family Chthoniobacteraceae; genus Chth-196. The sequence goes on from JBILLT010000010.1 coordinate 67,007, forward strand.
CGATCACAACCCTTCACTCGATTACCGGCCTTGACCTGCATGAACTGAGCGCGATGACGGGCCGCCAATTGCCTGTTTTCTCTTTGCTCATTCCGTTCTGGCTGGTGGCCGTGAAGGCCGGGTTTCGTGGAATGCTACAGGTTTGGCCTGCGTGTTTGACTTGCGGGGCGAGCTTCGCTCTGACGCAGTTCGCGGTAAGCAATTACCACGGTCCGTGGTTGGTTGACACTGCGAGCGCTCTGTGCGCGATGTTCGCCTTGGGAATGCAGTTGAAGTTCGGCGCTGGCAGCGGCTCCAAAAAACCGGTTGACGGTGGGCATGCGGTGCCCGGTTTTTCGATGGAGACTTTGAAGCCGTGGGTCCCATGGATCCTTCTTACGCTCTTCGTGGCTGTATGGAGTATACCGGGTTGGCGAAATTGGCTGAACGGCCTTTCTTCGCCGCGGTTCGCCGTTCCGTGGCTTCATCTCGGAGTTCAAAAAATGCCGCCCGCTGCGGCAATGCCCGAGCCTGAAAAGGCCGAATTTGTTTTCAACTGGCTCTCCGCCACCGGCACCGCCCTGCTTTTGGCGGGCCTTTGCGCGGGGAGCGCCTTGGGAATATCCATCCGCGGAATGATCTTCATCTACCTGAGGACATGGATTCGCCTCCGCGTGTCGCTGCTGACCATTGTTCTCATGCTCGCGTTGGGATTCACAACGCGATACTCGGGGACGGACACGGTGATCGGACTGGCGTTTGCCGAGACCGGCAAATGGTTCCCATTTTTTTCCCCGCTGCTCGGATGGTTGGGGGTTGCGCTGACAGGCAGCGACACTTCTTCGAACGTGCTTTTTGGCAACCTCCAAAAAACCACGGCCCAGCAGATCGATGTTTCTCCGATTCTCACCTGCGCGGCGAACACGTCCGGGGGAGTGATGGGTAAAATGATCGATGCACAAAGCATCGTTGTTGCGGGTACGGCCACCAGTGGCCCCGGGCGTGAGGTTGACGCCGGTACGATTTTGAGGTCGGTTTTTTTCCACAGCCTTGTTCTCGCGCTCCTCGTTGGAGTTCTCGTTTGGTTGCAGGCTTACCTGGTTCCGTGGATGGTGCCTGCTCAAGCAGCACGGGGGATGTGAGCGGTTGACCTCTTCATTTCAAGAGAGGGTCTTGATTTCAAAAGGGGGGTGCCGCCGAAATGAAGAACGCCTCTCCAGCGTTCGCGGGAGAGGCGTTCTCGTTTGTCTGGGGAGACACTGTTTCGAGGGGGAAACAAGTTCTGGAGGTAAGCCAAGTCAAACCAAGGAACCGCCGAAATGCAACTTATTTTTGGATTTTTTCGCTCGTCTCAAAAGAGGCCCAGTTCCAGTGTAACCGCATGTTCCCGATCCTGATCGCCCCCTCCCTACTGGCCTGCAACTTTGGCAAGCTGAACGAGGAAGTTCTTCGCGCCCAAAATGCTGGGGCTGACTGGCTGCATCTGGACGTGATGGATGGTCATTTTGTGGACAATATTTCCTTCGGCCCGGCCTTTGTGTCGGCTGCCGCCTCCGCTGCAAAGATTCCGGTCGACACGCACTTGATGGTATCGCGGCCCGACCACTATTTTCCACGGTTCGTTGAGAGTTCCGCGAATATTACAATCCACGTAGAGTCCTTGTGCGACGTGGAGTCTACTCTGGCGGAAATCCGCAAGGCGGGCTGCACCTGCGGCTTATCCCTGAGGCCCGCGACCCCTTTCGAGATGGTGGAGCCTTATTTGGAGAAGATCGACTTGCTTCTGGTGATGACGGTCGAGCCGGGTTTCGGGGGGCAGTCTTTCATGAGTGAGATGCTTGAGAAGGTCAGGAAGGCTCACGCTCTCAGGGCTGACAATCGGCTGAGTTTTCGGATCCAGGTGGACGGGGGTATCAATCAGGAAACTGCGGGGGAAAGCATTGCTGCGGGTGTTGATACTTTGGTGGCTGGCACCGCGCTTTTCAATGCGCCCGACATGGCGAACGCGGTTCGTTTGATGCGCGGAGGGGCAGGCACCAAGCCGGCGGAGTAGCCGCACAGGAGGGAAAATGGCGGGTGTGGTCGGCCCGTGCGAAGGGCGCGTGAAAGGAATGCGCCAGGGGGAATGCGCCCGACGGGGATCAACCGAGCTTTTCCGCGCAGGATTGAGGGTCAGGGTGCGGTGATTTCGGGCACTTCCATGAAAACGTAGCAAAGCATGTGGAGGATATGCATTTGTACGTCTTCGACGCGCCCGTAATGGGTGTCCTCCGTCACCAGCACGTGCTCGCAAATCTCAGAGAGCTTCCCACGCTTCGCGCCGACCAACGCCGCCGTGGTCAGTCCCCGGTTGCGAGCCCACTCGGAGGCCTTCACAAGATTCGGCGAATTCCCGCTGACGCTCACGCTGATGAGCAAGTCGCCGGGCTTCGCGTAGTTCTCAAGTTGGCGTACGAAAATATCCTCGTAAGCGTAGTCATTTCCGAGCGCTGTGATCCATGAAATATTGTCTGTCAAAGAGAGCACGCGGAACCGTTTTCCCAGTTTGTCGGATGATCCTTTCCCAAGATCAGTGGCGAAATGGGAGGCATTGGATGCGCTGCCGCCGTTGCCAATGACGAAGACCTGTTTCTCACTTTTCCAAACCTCTTTGAGCACATGAATCAAAGCTTCCAACTTCGGGGTTGAAATTGAATCGAGAGCTTTGTGTTGGGCCGTGATGTAGTTATGGATCCAAGTTTGCATCGGGAAAAAATCGGGAAAAATCTTCGGGTGAGGATGGTGGCGGAGTGGTCTGAGTGAAAGTGTTTTTCTTTTAGTCCGAGAAAGTCGGGTTTTAATTCAGGTTTCTCGAGCGTTGCGCGGCCAAAGTGAGTGCTCCCACCAGAACTGCATCCTCCATGAGTGCCGCGAGCCGGATGGACGGCGGGGGAATGAACACGTCCATCACCCACCGGGGAACCGCAGATTCAACGCGTGCTCTGAGAGGCTCGCCGAGCATGGCTAGACCGCCTCCCAGAACGATGGCCTCTGGGTGCAACAGATGGATTGCATGGGATAGAGCGTACGCGAGGCTGGCGGCAGTTCTATTGAGAATCAAATCGGCATCCGGATCTCCCTCAGCCAAAGCTGGTTTTAAAATGCGTGCTTCCCCGGCAGTGAGTCCAGACTCACGCAGGTGAAAGGCAAGCCTACCGTTCGGGTTGCGTCTTGCGGTTTCCCTCACCTCCTTATCAACACTCCAACCCGAGCAGAGATCCTCCGTAATTGTGCCATCGCGGTCCAATCGCAGATGCCCCAGTTCCATCTCACCGGGAGGCGCGCCATGGTAGATCGAGCCGTTCACCACAAGCCCGCCGCCCACGCCGCTTCCCGCATTCATCCAAAGTACCGGATCGCATCCGGCCCCGGCTCCATATATCGCTTCGCCGAGGGCCGCTGCGTTAGCATCGTTCTCAACAAAGACGGGTAGTCTGCTCATATCATGAAGCCACGCCCCGAGTGGGAAGTCGCTCCATCCGGCAACATGGTACGATTTCGCAATTTGACCGGTGCGCCAGTGTACCGGTCCGCCGTAGCCAACGCCGATGGCGCGGGGATGGTGTGACTGGCAAAGCTGCGGAATTTCGGCGGCGATGACTTCCCTGATCCCCTCCGCGCCGCGGGCGCGGTCGACTTGGAATCTGCGCCTCGCGAGAATGCCGCCCGTTGAGGTGCCTGCAACCAACTGCAATTTTGTTCCGCCGATTTCGATGGCGATAAAACGCTCTTCATTGGTGCTTTTGAGCGCAGACTCTTCGCTCGGGCTTGGAGCAGTCGGGTTCGGCATACGGGCGATGCTATCCGAAAAGCGCCAATTTCATGCGACAGCTTTCATGTAAAATGCGACAAGTCGCTAAAGGCCGATTTTGTGAAGGATTTCCTTCCTGTCCGCTTTCGCGTTGATGACCCCGCTGCAACGGTCCTTTGCAACATCCACGTCTTTCAATCCGTGCCCTGTGACGGTGCAAACAATACGCGCTCCGTCCCGAATTTTTCCGGGATCATAAGCACGTCCCGACGCGGGATTGAGCGTCTTGAAAAGACCCGCGATGCTGGCCGCGCTTGCGGGTTCGACGAAAATGCCTTCATTTGATGCAAGCCACATCTGCGCGGCGAAGATCTCCTCATCGCTCACAATGTCAATGGCGCCGCCGCTGGAGTTGATCGCGTTCACCGCTTTGTCCCAGCTGGCCGGATTTCCAATGCGGATCGCGGTCGCGTAGGTCTCGGGCTTCTCGATGACCTTGTTGTAGAAAATGGGGGCGGAATTCGCGGCTTGAAAGCCAATCATTGCCGGGTTTTTCGTCGATTTCCCGATCCTTAAAAACTCCTCGTATCCCATCCAGTACGCGCTGATGTTCCCGGCATTGCCGACCGGCAAAATATGCACATCGGGCGCGTCCCCTAGTTCGTCGATAATTTCAAAGCTCGCCGTCTTCTGTCCCTCGAGTCTGTCGGGGTTGATTGAGTTCACCACGGCAATCGGCTCCGTCTCGCCGATTTCGCGCACCAATCTCAACGCGTCATCGAAGTTGCCTTCAATCGCCACAACTTTTGAGCCGTACACAAACGCCTGAGCCAGCTTTCCGAAAGAAATTTTTCCAGCCGGCAGCAAGACGATGGATGCGATGCTGGCTCTGGCTGCGTACGCCGCCGCCGCGGCACTGGTGTTCCCGGTGGAAGCGCAGATGACCGCGGTCGCCCCGTTTTCGACGGCCTTTGAAATCGCCATGGTCATGCCGCGGTCTTTGAATGAGCCCGTCGGATTCAGGCCCTCGTACTTGATGAAAACCTCGCAATCCCGCCCCACTTTGTCGCTGAGTTTTGGCGAGTGTATCAAAGGAGTCGATCCCTCGTTGAGTGAGATCACAGGAGTCGACGCGCCAATCGGCAGATACTGGCGGTAACGCGCGATAATGCCCTGGTCATGGAGTGTTTTGAAACTCATACAAAACTTTCGACGCGGATCATCCTTGGCTGCTTATGCACGCAATCTAACGCGCTGATCTTTTGAAGCGCCTCTGATATTTGTCCGTTGGTTGCCGTATGAATCATCATCACGAGCGGCACGGTCGAGCTGTCGTTCTCGGATTCGGGCTGCAGGATGGACGATATTCCGATGTTTAGATCGCCTAGAATCCCGGAAATCTGCGCGATCACGCCGGGTTTATCTGCAACGCAAAGTTGCACGTAGTATTCGGACAGGGTCTCCGAAATCTGCTTTGGTGATCCGTACAGACCGTGAGGCATGAAGCCAAGGTTGCGTCTCGGTCTGACGATGGCGTCTGCGGCTTCCGCGATGTCGCTCAGGATTGAACTCGCGGTCGGATCCTGTCCCGCCCCTCTTCCGTAGAATAGCGTCTCGCCCACCACGTCCCCGCGCACTGCGAGCGCATTGAAAACGCCATTCACGGAGGCCAGAACATGAGACTCAGGAACAAGCGTCGGATGCACCCTGACTTCGATGTCTGCGCCCGCGGTGT